>DAOUCA010000136.1:0-134267 GCA_034432375.1 Caldilineaceae bacterium | reverse complement strand
CTGCCCCCACCTCCGTGAGGGTAAACTCTGGCAGGGGTCCATTCGACAGAAGATGGATTCCGGCCTTCGCCGGAATGACATTCGAGGCTAATTTGTTGACAATAGAAACTCCGCTTCTCATTCTGACACGAGTATAGCAGCGGGTTTCAACCCTGCACAATTGAAATGTCAACAGAACCTAGAGCCTTGTTGATATCCGAAGAGGAGAGTCAAATGACCGCAGCACGAACACCGTTCGACTTGCAACAGTTTCTGCTAGAGCAAGAGATAAGGGCGGAATTGCTCCACAATATTGGTGACACGCCAACCGTACCGGCGGCGGCGGATGCGCTTGGGGTAAAGGCTGATCAGATTATCAAAACCCTGCTCTTTCTGGTGGATCAGCCAACGCAAAGCGAACCGACTGCGGTCGTGGTGATCAGCCACGGTGAGCGGCGGGTCGATAAAAAGTTGTTAGCGCGCTATTTTGGCGTAGGCAGCAAAAAAGCCAAATTGGCTTCGGCAGAGGTTGTTCTGGCATTGCTTGGTTACCCCGCGGGTGGTGTGCCCCCCATCGGGCACAAAACCCGATTGCCAATTCTGATCGATGCCTCGGTTGTGGCCGCGGCGGCACGCTTTGGGGGGACAGTTTATGGTGGCGGTGGTGATGACCGAACAATGTTGCGAATTGCATTGGCCGAACTTCTTGCCCATCTACAGCCGATTGAAGTGGTATTGAGTTGAGAGGGTATTCAGCTAGGGCTCGCCCGTACAAAGCAAAAGGGGTGTGTCGCAACTGTGACACGCCCCTTTTGCTTTTACCTTTTTAAATTAAATTTCATTGACTGCTCGCTCAATAATTCGCCGGGCAACGGTCTGTGTACCGGTGTGGGTATAATAATTCGTCGTCATGTCGAGGAAAGCCGACCAATAATCGAGTCGGTTATCATTGATGTCAATAAAGTGTTGGACACTGCTATAGACCTTTTCCGACGTCAGATCATGCTTGGTGACAAACTCCTGTAGCCATCCCTTGACTCCGTCCACACCTTTCAAGACAAATTGTAATTTGCTGGGCGTATCTTGGCCAGGAATATCTTTACGGATTTGGCGGAAGGTACGGTTGTCTTCTAGCTCGGCGGGCGAGAGCTTATCAAGCGTGTTGAGGACGGCCCGGCTAAAGTCTGGCCCCAATGGCATAATCCCATCGAGACAGACGAGCGCGGACATACGCATCAACTCATCTTTGCTATAGGTGCCCAACGCAGCGACGAAATCGCCAATGCTGTCCCCTGGAATGCCGTTGATCAGGCAAAAATTGAGCAGTTCAATGGTCAATTTCATACTAAAATCGATCGTCTGCGCCTTATCTGCTTTGGGGGTAATGCGCTCTAAAAAGGCAAGAAAGCGTACTCGTTCGCCAATTTTGTTGGCCAAGGCGGCGGTGGCAAGCAAACGATCGGTGCTATCCGCAGTGCCGTATAGATTCCAGGCACGACGATAGCGCTCTGACCGATCGCGAAAGAGCGTATCCGCCCGATTGGTCACCGCCTTGATAATGGCCGGATCTCTTTCACCGGTGACCTTGATCACCATCTCTTCAAAGTCCGTAATATTTTCCCATTCCCCTGGCACCAGAAAATCGAGCGAACGTAAGACGTAAACGGTTACGCTGCGTTTGCGCAGGCTGTTTACATATTCAGGAATCGACTTACTCATTAGATCTCCTATGAGAGTTTTCGTGTAATGTAGTGATGCGGTTGGCGCTGCGGCGCTCTTCCTTATCCTGCTCGCAAAAGAGGCTCTCTACCCAAGGGTTGCTCATAGACGAATCACTTAAAAGTCATCCAGGTTGTAGGTACTTTTTCATGAGAGAAGCTGGATGACTTTTAAGGATTTTATCTATCAGCAGGTGCCAATGTGGAGAGTCCGTCCAGATCAAATTGTTCAATCCAAGCTGTCCGCTGATCGCTACCAAAGGAGGCATCTTTGGCACGGACTTGTACTTGAAAGCGTTCAGCAACCAAAATTGCTGTGCCCAACGCACCCACCGTAGCCATCGGATAGCCGGCGATCTCACTAGCAGCGGATTGAAACTTTTCTGAGGCAGCAGGATTATTGGCGGTGTCAGAGACGGAGAGGGTCGCTACTTCATTGCCCTGAAAATTAAGTTGGGCTTGAGCAAAGCCCTCTTTTTCTTGTGTGTAAATAACGTTGTAATCGCCATCATCTTTGGGGAAGAATCGATTGAACTCGCCACCTGCCACTGGTGTTACGGCAACCACACTCCCGCTGGAATTGGCAATCGGTTGACACGAAATCGCCAATGGCATCAGCGCAATGAGAAAAAGGAGCAGTAGTCTTCGCATAGCTTTCTCTGTTCTTTGTTTGCAGCGCATGCTCTGGTGCCGGACAACGATCCTACCACTTCATTCTGATAGATGTCGTAGGGGCGTACCCTACTCAACACCCAAAGCAGTGCAGCAAAATATAGTAGAAGTTTGTGTGACGAGGATAGCACACTCTCTCCTTCCCCAGCAAATTTATGGGCGGTAATTGTCAACGCTGTTCGGTGACAACACTCATCAGCCGCGCCCACTGGGCAGCCGGTGAAAATAGGATGCTTTTTCAACCATATAGATGAGCCGATAACAATTGCGCGTTGGTGCGGGATCCTAATCGTTATTGATGACCGGCAACATTAGGCTAAAGGAGCTTTGGTATTGGAGATGGAGATCGAGATAATCCCCGCTCCAGCCACCGACAAAGTAGATACGGCCATTATATTCGGCGGCACCAAAGTTACGCCATTCGCCAGTGAGGGGCGAGGGGAAGTTACTCCAAACATTGGTATTGAGATCAAATCGCTCATGAGTATCCAGCGCATGAAGCCAGCCACCACCGAGGGCCACAATGTCCAGCCCATCATAGATGAGGCGTAGACCACCGCGCGGTGTGGGCAAAGGCGGCAATTTGCGCCACGTGTTGGTGGCCAATGTGTATACTTCCGCCGCGCTCTGCTCTTGCTGTCCATCATACCCACCCACAACATAGAGTTCCCCTTTGGCAAAGGCGGCACCAAAAAAGGCGTGCGCCGTTGGCATTCGTGTGATCAGGGCCCACTCCGCTGTTGCGCCATCAGCCGGTGCCGTTGCAGCCGACGCCGATGGATTGTAGCGCCATACCTCACTCTGCGCGGCTTGGCCATTCCAACCACCCAACAGATAGATCGCATTATCAATCGTTAACAGTTCGGCACCAGCAAGCGGATAGGGCAGGCGGCCAATAGATTGCCAACGATCGGTTGCCGTATCATAGACCAGGAACTGATCTGTCACTGTGTTGGCATCGTTGCCACTTGCCTTGCTGGAGCCACCGGCCACATAAATGTACTGACCCAATGCCGCAGCGGCTAAATTGGCGGTCCCTTGAGGCAGAGGCTTGCGTGTGCGCCATTCGTTGACCTGAAGATCATAGGCATCCATGTTGGCGACACTGTGTCCTGCGGTTGTTTCTCCACCGATGGCATAGAGTCGATTGTCGACGCGCACCACGGCTAGCCGGCTACGTGGGATGGCAAGAGGGGTTCGTGGTTCCCAACGCAACATTGACGCTGGGAGCGGCTGTCCCAACACCGTGCTGCGACTGTCGCTGAGCAATTGGGGCATTGCCGCACTTTGGATGCGCAAATTAGGCAATACAAGCGCCAGCAAACAGAGAAAAAGCGCACCGATCAGGTAGATGATCTGCCAGCTGACTGGTCGCATGGCAAGGTGGGCTAGCGCGGCCGGTTCTGGCACAGGCGGAGGTGATGCAGCCGCTACTTCCGGTGTGCCCACTTCAACGCCGGGGAAGGTAAGCCAACTGCGTTGCACCAATACCATGGAGGCTTCGGTGCGGCTGTTTACTTGGAGCTTTTCAAAGATGTTGCGTAGGTGGACTTTAACAGTGTGCGGGCTAATAACCAATTCGCGCGCGATCTCTGCATTGGTTGCGCCCGTTGCCAGCAGGCGCGCAACATCCATTTCGCGTTCGCTTAGAGGGTTCTCATCTATCAGTGTGTCGGCAGATACACTGAATAATATTCCATTCGATTCGGAAGCAGTTGTGTTTATTTTATTTGTGCTCATGAAATTGGCAATAGCTACAGAGGTTACTTACGCTGTAGCCGCGTTCCGCTGCCTTGAAAGCGCTGTTACTGGAAAGCGCGCCGATGGTTGTGGCGACAATGGCTGTAGCACCAGTAGCTGTAACGAGGCTCCCGCTACTTCTTCCTCCAATAGATCGGCTAATGTTGACATATAGCGGGTGACGTCAGTGACACAATTTCGCCGTAAGTGGGTGCCCACGCGGGAGAGAACGCGTGGATCGGTCAAATTTTCCAGATGAATCACATCCTGGTAGTCAAAGCCAAACTGTTGCAATGTGAGGAAGATCTGGTCAACTTTTTGGCCGGTGCCGGTGCAGTAATCTTTGGCGTGTTCGCTCCACTCGTCCATGGCAAAATCAACCGTTTCGACAATTTCACGCGAACTCATACTGGTAATGGCTTGTACCAAATGACCACAGTTACAGCGCCCCATGTGCCCCCATTCATAGTGCGCACCGGCGTCCAATTGCTGCACACTGACCCGCAACGCATTGATCAATTCCGGCGTACTTCGCGCCATGGTAATCTTCCCTTTCACTCTCTACAAACATGCAAACCGTATGCCGTAGGATTCTGGTTCGCTGAGCACCTGGCCCAAGAGGGGCTCCATCAATAAGGTTCAGTATACCATCAACCCATGGATATAGGACAGTTTGTTAGATACTTGGGCTAATTTCAAGTGGGTACATCTTTCCCCCAAATAAGCTATCCTCCTATTCATCGGGTGCGTCCCATTTTGGGGGATTACACAGAAGGACAAAATTGATAGTCCGGCGTAATCCCCAAATGTGGTACGCACCCCTATTCATCCTTGTTGTTGACAGTACGCGTAGCTCTCACTATACTAAAGTTCCCATATTACGCAGGCTGCTGACAGATACTTGAGTTTCCCAGAGCAGATGTTGCTAAATTCTTCCGTTGTTAAAAACTCAGTTTCTCTGGTAGTGCGTAACATGCGTAAAGTTGTATCGATACTTTCTATACAGTTGCGCAATTGCCCTTGCTTCTAACCATACTCTCACTTCTAACGAAATTAACGAGCCATGCGAATTCTTACTTATAATATTCATGGTTGGCGCACCCAAGATGGCCAACCCAACATCGAGGCAGTGGGCAAGGTGATTGCCGCCACCGGGGCGGATATCGTTGGCTTAAACGAAGTTTTTTACCCCCGTGCATTGCCAGGCAGCACGGAAGCGGCGTTGACGCTGTTGGCACAACAATTGCAAATGTACTATGTCTTTGGCCCATGTCTACGTTGGCCCGCGCAAGAGACGGTGCCGGCTGACGGCTACGGCAATGCGTTGCTCAGCCGCTGGCCAATTATTGCCAGTGCCGCTCACCACCTGACGCCCAAAGATGAGGATCAGCAAGCGCTGCTCACCGACAAAGAGCAACGCGGGTTGCTGGAGGCGCGCTTGCTCTTTCCTAATAAGAACAGCTTTACCGTCTATGTCACCCACCTTGATCATACCGACGAAGCGGCGCGCCTCTTACAGTTACGGGTGGCCCGTCAGTGGCTCGTACGCGATCGAAACCGCCCACATATTGTCATGGGTGATTTTAATGCCATCAGCCCTTGGGATTTTGACGACCGGCCTGAGGCCTACGCCCAGCTTTCTGGCCACACCAAAGGCCAAAATCTTATTGATGGCAACCAAGGTCCCCAAGTGATCCGTCAAATGGAAAAGCAGGGCTATGTGGATCTGCTGCGCGAGCATGGCCGACCTGGCGCGCAGAGTTTTATCCCCGTGACCGATAACAACCTGCGTATTGATTACATTTTTGCCAGTGCCGCCCTTGCCCCACAAGCGCAATCCTGCGCTATTTGGCAAGAGCAACCTGGCACCGAAGCCTCTGATCACCGCCCCGTCCTAGCCGAGTTGGCGCTACCAACCAATTGAGCTACCTACCTGACGCTACAATACAAGTAAAGCTCATCGATCGCTCTTTGCCCGAAGCAGGCGATTGCCCCGATGTGGAAGGCGTCTACTATTGACACTATGGTTGCAGAGGGTATAATGAGCGCATGAAAACAGACTTATTCTTGGTACATAAAGAGCGAAAGATAGAGGAGCAAAACCTGGCTGAGGAGCGTGAGACAGAGGCGAAAAGCGGCTTTCTCGGAGATTATCGCTCGTTGCTGGTATTGGCACTACTCCTCTTGCTTGGGGTGCTTATCTTCTGGCAATATGGCCCAGCGATCAAAGAAGTCGTTGCTGATCGGGCCCGCTTTCAGGCCTTTGTCGATGCTCTTGGCTGGTTTGGACCGATTGTCTTGATCTTCTTTAATGCGCTGCAAATTATTGTGGCCCCTGTGCCGGGTTATGTTGTCCAACTTGCGGCGGGCTTTCTCTATGGTTTCTGGTGGGGTGGCCTGTGGAGCACAGTGGGGCTCTTTATTGGCTCGATGACGGCAATGTGGCTGGCTCGGGTCTATGGCCGACCGCTTGTTGAGCGAGTCATTGGCGCAAACCGGTTGCATCATTGGGAGGATATCATCCACAGCGAGAGTATCTTTGTCTGGTTTATTCTGTTGCTGGGGCCAACTGGCGATGCACCCTACTATCTAGCCGGCCTGTCGCAGGTGCGCTTTGTGCACATCGCGCTGATCACCCTGTTGATCCGAGTTCCCAGCGTCTTTGTTGCCGCTGCGGTTGGGGCGGGTACAGTCGTCTTGACCTGGTGGCAATTTACGTTGATTCTCATCTCTGTGGGGCTCTTTGCATTTATCCTCTTACAGTACAAAGAATTTCTCGTCGCCTGGACGGACTGTCTATTGAAAAAGCTGACGCAACGGTACAGCGCGGACAGCACAGATCACACCAGCCAAACCATGAATGAATCGCAGGGAGAATCATGACAGAAGCAACTTCTACACTTGAAAGCCAACTCGACGCCGATTTGAAACAGGCGATGCGGGATCGTAACGATGTCGCCAAAATTGCATTGCGCGCCGTAAAAACTGCTCTGACCGAAGCACGCAAAGCCGGTGCCGATCATACTATATCCGAAGAACAGATCCAGTCGACAATCCACAAAGAGGTTAAGCGCCGCCGCGATAGTGCTGCCGAATATAGCAAGCTGGGGGCCGAAGAGCGCGCCGTGGCAGAGCTTGCCGAAGTCGCCATCCTCGAAAAGTATCTGCCGCAACAGTTGGATGAAGCAGCAGTTGAAGAAATTGTGCGTGAGGTCATCGCAGAGACGGGGGCTACCTCGATGCGCGAACTAGGCAAGGTGATGTCGGCAACGATGCCACGTGTACAAGGGGTGGCCGACGGCAAACTCGTCAGCCAGATCGTCCGCCGCTTGCTGACGTAAAATGCAGAAGGTTTTGAAAAATTACTTAATCGCTAAAGAACCTTGGTTTGATGTGTGACTTTGGGATAGATCAAGCAGCGCCATAAAAATACATGTTTACGCATGTATTAACGCCCATCAGCCGAAAGTGTGAAATACAATAATTTTAGTCACAAAATCATCAGTTTTCACACTTTTCACAGATGAACGTGTACCAAATGGTGAAATGTGCTGCTGCTGAAGTGCTGCTGCTGAAGTATAGATGACCCATCGCAATGGCAATAGAGGCGCGCTACAGTAGGATAGACGCAGGAGAGGGTTTGGACGTATGGCTGCATTTTTTGCAATACGGCGCTCACAATGGCTGAACAATGCAATGGTTCTTGTCATGGTGGGCTCGATCAGCATTTTAATGACGGCACTATTGGCATGGCAGATTCCGATTACACAACAGATCCAGCTCTCCGTGGGGCAGGTTGCTCTCGATGATATTGTCGCCCCTGTACCAATCTCCTATGAGAGCGCGCTGTTGACTGAGCGCGCGCGCGAACGCGCTGCGCAAAGTGTACCTGATCAGTATGATAGCAGTGAAGGCCGCGTGCGCCGACAACAAAAGAATCGAGCGCGTGAAATCTTTGATTTCATGACCATTGTACGCCGTGATCCCTATGCAACTAGCGAATTGCAGACAGATTATCTGCGTGCCATTGATGATTTGAAGTTGAGCGCAGAAGAGGCCTTCCAAATTCAAGAATTGGATGATGGGGAGTGGGCTTCGATTGTCGATGAGACACCGTTAGCCCTTGATCGCATCATGGCCGAGGAGATCCGCGAGAGCACCGTTACCAGCGCACGGCGTCGCCTCCCCTCGTTGATCGATACTGATCTCAGTGATGAAGTGAGCAATTTGACGATTCGCCTGGCTGGCGCGCTGATCCGTCCTAATAGTATTTTTAATGCCACACGTACCGAAGAGCTGCGCGAAGCGGCGCGTAGTGCCGTTCCCGTTCAACTTCACTCTTTTGCGAGAGGTGAGACGATTATTCGCGCCGGTGATGTTGCCACCGAGGATGATGTCGAAGCACTGACCCAACTGGGCTTATTACAGAGTGATTGGGATTGGTGGGTCTTCCTGCGGGCCGCCATTATGAGCCTCTTAATCATCACCACGACGATTGGCGCAATCTATCGGCTGCGCCCCTCTACTCTGCTCAACTATCAGGAGTTAGCGGCGCTTGCGGCGATTGTGGTCATCTGGCTGCTGGCCGCTAAATTGATGATCCTTCCGCACGATTGGGTGCCCTATCTCTATCCACTCGCTGCAATGAGTATGCTGATCACAGTCCTCATTGATTTACGGATTGCGGTTGTGCTGATCATTGCCTTCTCGTTGACGGTGCATTACCTGAGCAACAACAACTTCTTAATGGTCGCCTATACGGCGTTGGGCGCGCTGTCCGGGGCCATTATTTTGGGCCGCGCCGAACGGCTAAGTACATTCCTTTGGGCTGGTTTTGGTGTCGCGCTGAGCAATCTGTTGACCTATATGGCCTTTCGGACCACCTCGATCGAACTGACTACATCCAGCATATCACACAATGCCCCGCTTTATTTTAGCATTATCCTCAATGGTGGCTTATCGGCCAGTGTGGCGCTGATTGGCTACTTTGTCTTGGGCAATCTTTTTAATCTCACCACCAGCCTACAGTTGAGCGAATTGAGCCGTCCGGCGCATCCGCTGTTGCGCCAACTGTTGCTCAAAGCGCCGGGTACCTATCATCACACGATCATTGTGAGCAACCTGGCCGAACGTGCCGCCGCCGCCATCGGTGTCGATGCGTTGTTGGCCCGGGTTGGGGCCTATTACCATGATATCGGCAAGACGGTACGCCCCTACTTTTTCACTGAAAATATCTTGGAAGGCACCTCGCCACACGATAAACTCGATCCCACAACGAGCGCCCAGATTATCATCAGCCATGTGACCGATGGCATGGATCTGGCACAGAAATATCATCTGCCCCCGCGCATTCGGGATTTTATTTTAGAGCATCATGGGCACTCGCTGATGCAATACTTTTACCGCCATGCCCAGCGCGATGCCGAAGAGGGCGAGACGGTCGATCCCGAAGATTTTCGCTATCCGGGTCCCTATCCCCGTAGTAAAGAGACGGCGATTTTGTTGCTGGCTGACACCTGCGAGGCGGCGGTGCGCTCGATGCGCCCCGGCACGCGCGAAGAGTTGGAACAGTTGGTCAATAAGTTGATCGATGATCGGGTTGCCGAAGGCGCTTTAAATAATTGCGATCTGACCTTTAAAGATTTGCAGATGATCCGTGAAGTCTTTATTCAAGTATTGCAAGGCGTTCACCATCCGCGTATCTCCTATCCCGAGCCAGTGCAGCGCGTTGAGCAACAAAAGCCGGCGACACCTGCTGCCAATGGCCATAAACCACCGCCAACAGGTGAGCCATCGCCTGTGAAAGAGATCCCTGGTGTCGAGGAAGATCTACCGGCGGCTAGCTAATTCCCATGATAGATTCTATGCGCTATACCATCAATATCCAGATTGACGATGAGTTTGTTGATCTGATCGATCAAGCTGCCCTACGGCAAGCTATTGAAAGAGCATTGGCGAGTTGCAACGAACCCAGCGGTATGCTCAGTCTAGTAATTACCGACGATGCGACCATTCAGCAACTCAATCGCGATTACCGCGGCGTCGATATGCCAACCGATGTGCTAAGTTTTGCCAATCACGATGCCCCACCGACTGATCCGGCTACGGTCAACGCATCGCACGGATGGATAGACGGTTCGGCCAATTCAGCCGAAGAAGAACCAGATGAAGAAGAGTTCAGTGAAGAGGAAGAAGAGTATGAGGATGAGGCGGCAGATGAACATTCATTTACCACTGACCTACCGCCCGAATTGGCAGATGAGTTGACACTCTATCTCGGCGATATTATCATTGCCTATCCTTATGCTGCCCAGCAAGCAGTGGAATATCAAAATAGCGTGCTGGCCGAGTTGCGTCTATTGGCGGTCCACGGCACATTGCACTTGTTAGGATATAATCACGAGAGTGCCGAAGATGAGGCGACGATGTGGGCAATGCAGCGTCAAATTCTAACTCTCTTTGGCGATGCTGCGCTTGCCACGCGGGTCTATCGTGCGGATCAATTTCATGAGTAGCCCTTTTCCTGCCCCACGACGCAATGCCGAGCCTTCGGTGCAGCGTACCACGGCACAGATGGCGCTGGCAGGGCGCGATCGGGGCTTCTTGTGGGGACGCTGGTTTAGCCTGCGTGCGGCAGTGGCCGGTGCTGTGCACACCTTGTACTCGCAGCCCAATGCCTGGATCGAAGCAACCGCAATCCTGGTTGTCACTGCTGCCGGCTGGTGGTTTGCCGTGGCGCGCTGGGAATGGGTGGCCCTGCTCCTGATCTTTAGCCTGATCCTAGCATTGGAAGCGGTCAATACCGCGGTCGAAGCGGCGATTGACCTGGTCTCGCCAGAGTATCATCCCTTGGCCAAGATTGCCAAGGATGCCGCCGCCGGGGCATTGGTCTTTGCTGTCGTGGGTAGCGTGCTGGTCGCAGCCATTATCTTTGGACCAAGGCTCTGGCTGCTCTTTGGATAATCAACGCTGAAGAGCGAGCCACTGTCGGCGTAGTGCCCGCCCCATCCGGATCAGCGCCGGCATCGACCAAGCTGCTGTTGGAAAGAGCTGCTTGCCTACCGCGATGGCCGCGACACCGGCGTTGGCACATGCCGCCAAATCCGCTGGACCAACTTCTGTCGCCAGCAATGCCGGAATTGGGTGGGCAGGGCTGAGCGTTGTGGAGAGCAGCAGTTGTGCACTCACCGTGGCCATGAGCACCCCCATCGCCTGTAACGCCGGCGCGGCGGCAGGTGCGGTGAGCGGTGGCAGATAGAGCGCCCCACAACGCGCCGACCACTGGTGCAGTTCTGTACGGTAGCGGCTGTCAATCAAAAAATCGGCACCGGCGGCTAGCGCCAGTGTGCCTTCTTTTACCGTTTCAATCGTGCCGACACCCATCAGCAGATGTGCACCAAAGCGTGCCTGAAATGCCTCCAACAGTGCCAGTGACTCAGGGTGTTCGCTGGGGATCTCCACCGCGGTCAGCGGGATCGCTAACAGTGCATCTCCCACCGCCAAAAGCAGATCCACCGGTTGGTCGGCGCGTAGACGGGCTAAGAGACCGATTTCCCGCAGTTGGTCTGCAACCGTTACTATTTGTGGATTAGGCCCGTGAAAGATGCTCATGGATATAACAACTGTTGCGATTGGTTCGACTAACCCAGTCAAAGTAGGTGCGGTTACGGCCGCAGTACAACGGATTTGGCCACAAGCTACGTTTCGTGCCGTACCTGCTGATTCTGGAATCCGTGCCCAGCCGCTGAGCGATGATGAAGCGATCCTCGGTGCCACTAATCGTGCCCGTCAGGCCCTGGCTCTCACGCGGGCAGAGGTAGCTATTGGCCTTGAAGGGAATACGCATGAGACAGTGCACGGCATGTTTGGTACCGGCTGGGCTGTGGCGCTCAACCATGTGGGAACCCTCGGTATTGGCGGCAGTGGACGTTTTCTGTTGCCAGCGCGGGTTGCTCAGGCGCTGCGGCAAGGCGGCGAGTTGGGCCCGCTCATGGATGTGCTTACCAACGAGCACAATACCCGGCAACGACAGGGCGCCATTGGGATCTTCACCAATGGGATCCTGACCAGGCAAGATGCCTTGGAAACGGCGGTCATCTTTGCCCTGACTCGTTTTCTCAACCCACACTATTACGATTAGCCACGATAGCTCAGTGGGGCAGTAGGACAGCGGGACAGTGACTGACCTACTGCCTCACGACTGGTTTACTTACGTCGGGCTGTACTCGTGTTACCGACTCCCAGCCGCCCCCGCGCCCAGGGGGCTCCCGAGGCGAGGAGCCTTGCTCTCCTCCCTGATGTCGGGGTGGGGCTGGGAGTGGGGTTGGTAGTTACAATTTTTCACTATTGTCACCCCGCGTGGGCAAGGGTCTATTCACTTAGATTCCTGCCTACACAGGAATGACAAAGCAACTTACCTTGGTGACATTGCACGCGAAACAGGCTAAACGAACGATCAAATTTTCGGATTGAGAAGGTTTTTGCTCACTCCTCAGCGGTAGCGTTGCTCTCCGCTGCAAAATGAATACGTAACTCAATCTCGGTCACTTGAAGCATGGGGAGAAGATGCTCCAGCGTTGCGGCGAGCGAATAGGCGGTAGGCGTATCGCCAAGGAGTTGGCGGAAGAGCCCTCCTTCGGCTGCAAGTACAATCATGCTATTCAATTCGCCCTTGGCCCATGAAAGATGGGGCAGCGGCTGTTGGTTCACTTGGACAAAGAGCCCTTCTCGATTACTTTGCAGGATTAAATCCTCAATGCCACCGGCACGTAGACTTTGAATCTGTTCGGCACCCAGGTTGAGCCGATCCCACGGCAAAGGCAATACCGCACGCCAAGCTGTTGCATCAAGATCGGAGACCCTCCACGAGCCGTCGGCTTGGTAGAAAACATCGATGACCATGTGCGGTGGTGTACCAATGATCGCCAGGTACTCATCTTGTGCCGCCTCTAACGCCACACTGTCACTCTCCACCATTGTGAGTGGAATCGGGACGGTGCCGGCGGAGATGGGAAAGCGCAATACGACTCCACCGCCCATTGCCACGACGGTCGAAAGCAATGGGGTGATCTGCGCCAGCCCAGCCGCCAACATTTGCCCCTCGCCGGCTGTGGTTGCACGTTCAGTATGCCAGACAAGGGCAGGGAGGAGTTGGCCGTTGACCAAAAGCAAGAGGCGATCAGGCGTGTTTGTCACTTGCAGATGTTGGATATTGGCATCCATGATCGTGTTGATCTGCTCCGTCTTAAGATTGAGACGTGACAGATCAACGGTCAACGCATCGCCTATGGCGTCTACCGGTACGCTACCGATGGACGCGTGCCCACTACGGTCATAATCGATGTAGAGCGCCGGTAGATCAATCACAAGGGGTGACTGACGCAGCTGTGCCGCTGTTTCGCCACCACCAATGCGCGGTCCACACCCGGTAATGAGCAGACCAACAAAGAGCAGACCAACAAAGAGCAGTCCAACAAAGAGCGGACGGACAAACAAGCGACACAGATGATGCCAAGCGATGGCCAGGTAATTGTTGCTAGCGGGGGCTCGCTCAGACCGTGGGTTCGATCTGGCAAAAGGCGGCCTCCTCAACCAACGGCCTGCGTGATTCTTAGCCAGATCGAATGTGAGACGTACGTAAGTTCTCATGAATCTATTTTCGAGGTAGCAATGCTACTTGCCCTGCAACCCAAGGCGCGTGAGCAGATCATCCAAATCGCGCAAGGTGCCTTCATCCAACGTGGCATAGGGCCGGCGCGCTTGGGCCGAGGCGATGGCACCACGGCGGGCGTAGATCTCTTTGCGCAAGGTCATGCTAATGCCATCCTGTGCTTCAAAGCGAATCAGGGGGCAGTAGTAATAGAATGTTTCTGTGGCACCATTGATGTCGCCGCGCAGATATTTGCGGTGGATGTCGACCAGAATGTCGGGGAAGCCAAAGCCGGTCATCGTCCCATCGGCACCATTTTTGAGCTCTTCGAGAAACATCATGCCGCCGAGCCCGCCAAAGATCACCATATCGGGCTTGGCAGCGCGCACCTTGGCGACTTTCGGTGGACAGGGCACATCTTCTAGTTTTAGAAAGTTGCACTGCGGCGCTTCTTCGGCCAGACGTGTGATCAATTCGACGCTCATATAGACGCGCGAACTGGCTGGATGATCCTGGACAATAACGGGGATGTCGATCGCTTCGGCAACGGTGAGATAGTGACGACGCATGGCCTCTTCGTTCGAGCGCGCCAGTTGCGGTGGGGCCACCATCACCGCCTTTGCGCCCAATTCCTGGGCACGTTTACTATAGGCGACACAGCCATCGGTGCCACCGTGGGTGGTCCCCACACAAATTGGCAACTCGCCGTTGGCCGCTTCCAACACACCGGTGATAATCTGATCCCGCTCCGCGTCCGTCACCTTGCCGGTCTCTCCCATGACGCCGAGGATCGTCATCCCGTCAACGCCTTTATCAATATTGAAACGCGTGAGTGTATGCAAGCTCGCCACATCCAGCGTGCCATCGGGGTGAAAAGGGGTCGGGGTAATATTATAGACACCTTTGAGGTAATCGTGAGCCATGAACTTACTCCTTGGGTAGTAGATGGTGGGTAGTAGATGGGGGTAGTAGATGGGGGTAGTAGATGGGTATTGAGAATCGCCATAACAGCTGCGTTATCGACCTTCGAGAATGCGTTGCGCGGGGATCGTTAGGGTAGGAAGCAAAGGTGATGTGACTTGTTCATTGCGAGCGAAGACACCATGTTCTGTGTAGACTTCACCAGCTAGTTGTAATACAGTCACGGTTTCTAACCTGGGGTCGATCAACCAATACTCAGGAATACCGGCTGTCGCATATTCACGACGTTTTGTAACGAGATTGCGTTCGCGATCTTTGGCCGTACCACTGATCACTTCGATGACCAAATCGGCACCATCCCAAAATTCTTCGTAGCGCCGGTGATCGTGTTCCGGCAACATCAATAAAATATCAGGTTCCCGATATTTACCGGGCCACAGACGCACCCGGAAGGGTGCTTGTAGGAGCGTGCCGCCACGTTGCGCCACCAAGAAATCCTGTAGAAGCCGTGCCAAAAAGAAAACAATAAATTGGTGACTTTGTGTTGGCATGGGCAAGACCTCCACATGGCCGTGGGAAAATTCGACAAGATGACTTGTTTCCAGTGCCAGATAGTCTTCTTCGCTCCAGGAACCCTGATCAGGAAAGAGCTTGGCAATTTCCCAAGTGGGTTCAGCCAGGCGTTCTGGCAGCAGCGTTGCTTGTTGGCTCATGACAGCTATTCTCCTTTGACTGCGCAACCGTCCCCCCATTCCTGCAACTAACAGTATATCACATTTGTAAAACAATGTGGCTACCATCGAGTGCGTTGGGTGCGTACCACATTTGGGGAATTACGCCGGACGATCAATTTTGTCCTTCTGTGTAATCCCCCAAAATGGTACGCACCCAGTGCGTTGGGTGCGTACCACATTGGGGGGATTACGCCGGACGATCTATTTTGCCCTTCTGTGTAATCCCCCAAAATGGGACGCACCCGAGTGCGTTTTAGTTTCGATAGCGCCGTCTAATTAACAGAGGAGCAAAATCCCTCTAGCTGCTGCACTCAGGAGGTAACCGGCTTCTCGGTGTTATACTGAGTTCAGAATGGGAACCGGAGTTTTGAAATTGTAGGGGCAGTGCCTTGTACCTGCCCAAAGTGGGTACCCGCAACCTGCTACCCCTACGATAAAACTTCACTTCTCAACTTGACTTCAGTACAGCAGGCGATTAAAATCGCCTGAGAATAAGACGGCGGTATCGAAACTTGAGTGTGCGTCGCACACGAGTTGCCCCCAAATGATTCAGCTCCCATGGCCTTCCTTTGGGAACCGAAATTCTATGCAAACAGAGCAACAGTTTCGTTGTGGACACGGATTGAGGCAACGCTTCGCTAAGTATACTCACGAGCAGCACAGATAGTAACTCATTACTCCTGTAAAAAGTGTTACTTTCTGGCGCTCGTTGGTATAGTTACCAAGAAGCTAGGGGTACGCGAGGTCATCCGTCGAGACCGAGGTTGAGCGCGAAGACGAGTCCTCGGGTAAGATTATCGCTCGACTGTGCGTGCAAGAAGGGGGGAAACCCAACGCGCAATGATAAATTTGAGCAAAACGTAGCCGGCTACAGCGATGCCAATCAAAATCAGTGCTTGCAACTCGCGCCCCAACTGGCGATTCCACAGCAAATGGGTAAATCCCCAATCGATCCAGTACGGTACGCCTATCCCACTGATGACAACGGACGTCTGTTGTGGTTGGATGCTGAGGAGGCCAAGTGATCTTGTTTTTGGCGTGGCAGAGAGCAGCGTATTGGGGGGAGCAGTGGTCAGTTGCGCAAAGCGGATCTCTTTGCGGTTCTGCTGATTATCGAGCCAGACGACATCAATGGTCGCGTTCGTAATGGCGGTGCCAAGGGGGTAGGCGTCATCACTTGCATCCATGGTGGCTCCTGCCGGGCTCCCACCACTGCGCGCCAAGGACGCATAAATATTGTGATCACCGCTTGCCAGTGCAAAGGGCGTGCTCCATTCTGCTCCACGCTTGGTGATCGCATAGATCTGACCGCTGGCCAGCGTATCGTTTGGGTAGTCATAGCTTTCCATTGTTTCCGACCAGACGATCCAGATGATATCATCCCCAATCGTAGGATTGAGTGTGCTTTCGTCAGCAATGTCGGTAGCAGTACTTGTAGAAGTGACCAACCCAATGCTAGGGAAGGTCTGGGCGCCGTTTTGTCCCGATTGTAGGCGCGTGGGCTGGTTCCACGAGCTGCCATTAAAGGTGGTATAGTTGATCTCGGTCTTTGCGTCTTGCTTACCAAGGCCAAATTGGGCAAGGAGTGATAGGGAGGCTTGGCGCCAGACGACATGCAGGTGGCCTTGGCTATCCGTCACGGCGGATACGTGACGCTGTTCTGTAATAGAGGGGGCGATGGGTGCCCAATGACTCCACGTAGTGCCCCCATCGGTTGAGCGGCTGTAGATGATCTGTTGTTGTGTTGCCACCCGTCCATAGGCGAGCATATAGAGTGAATCGCGGCCATTGCCGGCAATCGTGGGGCGGCTATGGGAGGCCGGTGCGGGGGCAATATTTTTCCAAAGTGACCAGCGCTTTCCACCATCCTGCGAACGGATGAACTTGATCTGCGCACTATCCTGATACCAGGCATCGCGCCCTTCCCACGCGACATAGAGGATATCATCGTCGTCAATATAGATGGTGGGATGTTCTTGCCAAAACGGTTGGTCGACATACCCTTGGACGTAGGCTAGATTCCGCCATTGGGACCAAGTGCGCCCCTGATCGGCAGAAGATACATATTTGATCTGGTTTTCCTCGTTGGCGTAGTTGTTGCCATCCTTGCCATACCAGACAATATGAATCGTGCCCTGGCTATCGATCGCGATCGAAGGAACCCGTTGATTTTGATCACCGCTCGTCTCTACGGGGCGTCCCTGGTTCAACACCGACCAAGAGTGGCCATTGTCAATTGATTTCGCCACAAAAATATGATAGGCAGTGCGCAGATCCTGTTTGTATTTCTTTCGATAAGCAACATATAGATTGCCCTCTGCATCGCGTGCAACTTTCCGGCCATCAGGATAGCCCATCGCTTTGGGATCTTCCGTTGTATCAATGGTGGTGGAGATTGGCTGGGCCGGCGCAGCATTGGCCACTTTGCCGACTATCGTGAGACCAAGCAATAGCCCAAACATTGCACAGACAGTCAGTTGGGCGGCAAGCATGCGAAGCGAAAAGGGCCAAAATTGTAAAATAGATATTCGTTGCGGAAACGTTCTCATAAAGCCTCAGATCCTTCAGTTCTTCCTCTGACACTCCCCCATTGATGCGATGGGGTACCTGTATACCATGAGCATGATCTGAGTGTCGATGAACCAAGATGCAATGAGGTATTGAGCGGAAATGGCAAAGATTCATGCCCACTTTGCTCTACGATTGTAGGGCAAAGCGACGCCTGATCAATCGGTAAATTTACCTAAAATTCGTTTGAGGTGGCACAGTTGTCGAGGCAATAGACTAATTATTTAAAAGTCATCCATAATAGCGTTACTTTTACAAGAGAGAGGCTGTATGACTTTTTAGGATTTTATCGATTAGTTATTGCAGAATAAATAGAAGATGTTAGGAGAGAATGTTAGGGCAGAACAAAGGGCAAGTAAACCGAGTAGATGAGTCCCTCTGCAGGGTATTTCATGGGGAGTGCGCCCATATCGCTGCCATTTTCACCGCTGCCAAGAGCGGGGCTACCTGGCTGTAGATAAAAATCGAGCGTTACGAGATCGAGGAATTGGGGATTGGCATCAACCGTATGGCTACAGGGGACGGTAGAAAAGCCATCCCCGGCGAGTTGATAGAGCAGATTGTAGGCACATTCGTAGGCGGCCGCAGAAGGCAGTAGATTGTCGTCAATCGCTGTCTGGTAAAAGATGTTGTTCTGAACAACGGTGTTTTGCGGCAACCGTGTTTGGCTGCTATTGCCCAATTTTAGTTCACCCAGAATCACGCTGTTGCTGATAAAGTGCAGATCGGTCGCTTCTTCGACGAGAATGGTGCCGTCGGTGATCGTCGATTGGAGAAAAAGGTTGTAGCGCAGCAGCGCGCTGCTCTGTTCATCACGTAGACCAGAGGCAAACCGAATGGAAGTCCCTTTGCAATGACGAAAGATATTATGTTCGATGATATGCTGTTCGGGATGACCATCACTTTCATGGATCACCATGCACCCACCGGAGAGATCCTCCCCTTTCCCCAGCAGATGTAAATTATCACCGTCAAATATGTTATAGGCGATCCATAAGGGGGCAGTGGTGCTTTTGATGTCAATGCATTGTTCCATGTTCAACCCATCTGTGCAGGTATTGCCGGTGATCGTGACGGTTCCTGTATCGCGCAGCTGAATCATATCTTCCGAGGCTTGGTTGAAATACTCTTTAGTAAGACGATTCTGCGTGATTGTAATCGCGCTGGGTTGAAGGCCAATTGTCTCTGCGGTAACAAAGATATCATGTCCACTTTCTCCTCCATCGATCCGATTTCCTTCGATCCGGATCTGATGCACATCATCAGAAAGGCGGATGGCGTCAACGGTGCCACCAAGAATCGTGTTGTTGCGGAGGGTGGTATTGGTGATTGCCCCCCCATTTTTGCCATCAAAGCGGATCGCCCATTTGAGATCATCAATGCCGAGGGCTTTGATCGTGATCCCGGCAATGGTGGTATATGAATTGGGACGTATGCTGCCCTGTATCGTGACCGCCTCACAGTTGTATGGTTTTATAACAACAGGTGCATCGGGTGTGCCGGCTTTCAGCCAGAGTTTATCGGTGGCTTGGTACAGACCGCCATGCAGCAGAAACGCTGCCCCCGGCTGCGTGCTATCGGTCAGCGCCGCCTGCCAGGGATCTTCGGTAGATAGGACGATCGCCTCCGGCATCGTTTGTTGCGTATCACATGGTTCTATCCCTTCTCCAACAGTTGGGGACCAAGCGGATATGTTGTTTGTAGGGTTCTGCGCAATTGTAGAAAGACGCAAGGTTGTTGTTGCCAAACCGACTGTTCTGGCCCACTCATTCTGATAGTAGCCAACGGTAAGGGCGAGGGAAAGCCAAACCAGGGCGAAGGTTGTCATACTATTCTGCTCCCAAGGTGGGGAAAATATTCATTCGCGTGAAAAGGGAACTTTCCCTTACTATGCTGACACTATACCCAAAAAAGCGTGCAGAAACAGTCCGTCCGCTGGTTGATTGACTTACGACTACAGTGCGATTGGGGTAGGGTACTTTGACGAAAACGAATTGAGCGAATCACTTTGCCAAATTCCGTTCGGGGTAGCCTATGGAACAGATTTGGGGTGTACCATTCGCGCAATCGGTTCCCTAAATCCAGGTAACATCCCCTGCTGCGGTACATGATGTTCTACTAGGGTCTGTTGACATTTCAATTTATTGGTCGTTTTGGCAAATGTCAACAGACCCTAATCGATAAAATCCTTAAAAGTCATACAGCCGCTCTCGTGTAAAAGTAATGCTACTATAGATGACTTTTAAATTAATTAGTCTATAAGGAAGCAAGCCATGAGGTAACCCGCTAACAAATTCAGCTAAATGACGCAAATTTACGTATGTACAATGGATGGAAATCGTCCCTTTGTAGTCAAATATACGTAGGATGATGACGCTACTATATGCACGGCGAAACTAGTAAATTGTATACTCTTTTGTTTTAGCTATCTGTGAAACAGCGAGTTTATTGCTCAGCTCAACGGAGATAGCACTAAACGATACAGGGAAATTGTAATAATTGTCAGTCAATTGTAAACAACAATCCCTTACGTGTTGACCAAAAAATATGTATATTTTCAGATGACTATGATGCACATAGCAGACGTTACCCTGGAGCAAAAATTTTATGCCGTCTGACCAATTCTTTTCAGAATTTCGTGACCTCTTTAATTTATTGATTCAACTATTAACCCAATTACAAAACCTAGGTAATTTGCTTGTTCTGCTTATTCCAGTCGGCATTATTGGCTTTTGGCGCTGGGGGCTTTGGCTGGTACGAAAAATAGTGGGCCTGCGCTACAAACCATTACTGCCCAGTGGCTATACAACCTCAACGACGATTGTGACCCCTGTTTATAATGAAGAGCCTCCCGTCTTTCGTGCCGCGCTGGATTCCTGGCTCGCCAATGGCCCCAATGAGATCGTCGCAGTGATCGACTATACCGACGAGGTCTGTATTCAGGAGTTTCGAAAATTTGAAGAAGCTTGTGCGGCTACCGGTGCCGTTACCACACGCTTGATCGTTACCCGCAAACCGGGCAAACGTGCCGCGCTGGTTGAAGGCATTCAAGTGGCGAATGGCGAGCTGGTCTTTTTGGTGGATAGTGATACCATCTGGGAAAAAGAGGTCCTGACCCGTGCCATTGCTCCCTTTGAAGATCCAGAAGTGGGGGGCGTGACTACCCGACAAAATGTGCTAAATCCGCAAACAATTTCGCAGCGCCTCTTCGATCTCTACCTGGATATTCGGTACTTGGAAGAGATTCGCTTTCTGGCCGCGGCCGGCGACGCATTGACCTGCCTTTCCGGTCGCACAGCCGGCTATCGTCGCACGGCGATCATGCCGCTCTTAGATGATCTGGCCAACGAAACCTTTTGGGGACAGAAGGTCATCGCCGGTGATGATAAGCGACTGACCCATCTGCTCCAAGCCCAAGGCTGGAAAGTGCGCTATCAGGAAAATGCTCGCGTCTATACGCCCGGGTTTCCTAAATTGGGTCAATTTGTGCGCCAACGGATTCGCTGGGCGCGCAATAGCTGGCGTGCGGACCTGCGTGCCATCTTCAGCGCCTGGCTTTGGAAACATCCGGTGCTCGCCTTTTACTCGATTGATCGCCTCTTCCAGCCACTGACCTCTCTCGTCGCCCCTACCTATCTGGTGTTGTCGATTATCCATCAGGATTGGTTTGCTACGCTGGTGATTTTACTCTGGTGGTTAGTTTCGCGTACGATCAAAATCTGGATGCATCTGCGCCGCCGCCGTTCCAGCATCATTATCCTCCCCTTTTATATTTTCTTTATTTATCTCAACGCTCTGCTACGCATCTATGCCTTCTTTACCATGAATCATCAAAGTTGGGTGACACGTTGGGATCAGACGCGTGTACGCCACCTGGGCTTTATACGCTCATTTCTCAGTTATGCAGCCACGGGCATCATGGTGATTTTTGTGGTGTTGGCCATTAATATTGCCTATAACCAACGGATGTTGTTGGCCAACATCACAGACCCCAATCTGATTGTCTCAGAAGAACAATTGCCCGGCTATGATGCAGCTGCGGCCAAAGAAGATCTGGTCACGACACCCCCCAATCTTGACAATGTCGGTGCCAAAGGGGTAGCGGAAGGAACAACCCGTTATGAGATTGGTGTAGGCGATACGATTGCGCTGCTTGCCCAAAAGTACGGTATCGCCGAAGATGCTATTACCCTTGAATCGGACACCTGGAAGATTGGGGAACGGATCGAGATCCAACTCCCCTTTAAAAGCTATCAAGAGTATCGCCAGGGGCTCCCACCCATGTCCACAACAGGCTCTGGCGCGCAGATTGTCTATCGCCCCGAGATCAACGCGATTACGGTCTCCGGCAATATGGCTGTGGTCGATATCCCGACGATCTACAATGTGATCAACGATGAGAATGTCTTGGCTGATGAAGGCAACGGCGTCTATTTGCTCAAAGTCAATTTAGAGCTAAAGCGTCACGCGGTGCTGCTCGTTGAAGGGCCCCAGGTTACCTGGCTCAAATTGCGTAGCAACCAACGGGGCGTTGTCCGCATCTTTGGGGATTCGGCCAATATCGGGATCAGTAAGACCAAGATTACCTCGTGGGATCCGGAGCTAAATGACTATGATAACGACGCGGATGATGGCCGTGCCCACATCCGCGTCAACAATGGGCGCATGGATATCATTGACAGCGAAATTGCCTACTTAGGCCAGCGCAAACTACGCAACAGCGGTGGTGGTGTCTATGGTATCTCATGGCGGGTGGAAAATAGCAGCCGCTTTGGACATGAGCTGACCACCGGTAGTTTTGAGAACAATGAGATCCATGACAATTACATGGGCTTCTATTCGTTTGGCGCGACTGGCATAACGATCCGCAACAACCGTGTGCACAACAACCTGCAATATGGTCTGGATCCCCATGATGATTCCAATAACTTTATTGTGGAGAACAATGAAGTTTTTGCCAATGGCAACCATGGAATTATCTTTTCTCGCCGCTGTGTTAATAATATTATTCGTAACAACCGAACCTATGGCAACGCATTGCATGGGATCATGCTCGACCGCGAGAGCAACAACAATTCGATATACAATAATTACATCGAAGGCAATGTGGATGGGATTGCCCTTTGGCGCTCAGATTTCAATGCAATCTACAACAACCAAACTGTGGGCAATCAACGGGGCATACGGCTCAATCACCAAGCGGCCGACAACGTTGTCTATGACAACCAGATTCTCCATTCGGAGCAGTATGGTGTCTACCTGTACACAGAATCGCGTACCAACTGGTTCTTCAACAATACGATCCAAGACAATCGCATTGGGCTTTACATTCGCTCGCTGAACAACTACATTTTTGATAATGCCATCAGTGGGGGCGAAAGCGGGATCTATCTGACCCAAGAAGCGTCCGGCAATCAGATTGCCCGCAATCAGCTTAGCGGTAGTAAGACCGGTATTTATTTGAAGACCGCCCCCGATGAACTGATCGCTGATAATATCTTCCAAAACAATCAAGAGAACATTCGTTACACCGATGCCTGGTATTCGGGTGATGTACCGCGCCCCGGGCTCTCCTATTTTGATCGGGTGCGACATTACTTTGCGCTGACACGCCTGTGGGCTCAACCTAGCGAGCGTGTTGGCAGTGAATAGAGGGAACCGGTCGTTCCGTGGCACCACACGAGCGGCTCAAGAAAACCCTTTGCGATTTGTACAGATAAGACGACCGTATCTTTGCTTGCCCAGCTAGAAGCTGCTCTTCGCGCGCTAGGCGCAAGAGAGTTTGTGTCAGAGCCCAAAATAGCAATAGGACTTTGCAGCGGGCTGGTTGAGTCACAAGCGCTCTCCGCGTCGCAAAACCGAGAGCTGCCTAAGTCCGACGAGAGAGTTCGGATGTCCCAGGAGACCACTATGCATAAGCTGTTCGTTGCACGATCACGTATCACTGCACGTTCAAGTATCATCTCACGCTCACTTACCCAAGTTGTAATCCTCCTCAGGGTATTCATCGTTGTGGCGCTGCTTCTCCCCAACATGGCGCTGGCCGCGCCGGTCAGCCAGGTGACCGCCCAAAATCCAACCGATGTTGCCTTTAACCAAGGGATTGCGCTCTACCAGGCCGGCCAATGGCAGGCCGCGTTAACAAAGTTAGAAGAAGTAGAAAAGGTTTACGCCTACTACAACAATATCAAACGCGATAGCCAGGCTTGGGAATATATCGGCCATACCAAGGTGGCGCTGCAAGATTTAGCCGGTGCGGTGGATGCCTATTTGCAGAGCTTAACGCTGGCACAACGGGTCGGTGATCCGAGCCACCAGGGCAAGCTGCAACTCTCGCTGGCACGGACTTATTACGATTTAGGGCGCTACGACGAAGCCGGCGACATGCAACAGGCCGCGTTGGCCCTTGCCCAATCGCTTGGCGATCAAGAATTGTTGAGCAAAACACTCTTGATTGGTGGCCGCATTTTATTGGCACAAGGCCAGCCCAATGACGCACTCAATGCCTATCAGGAAGCGCTACAGATCGCCCGCTTGTTGAGCAATCAAGCGCTTGTCGCCCAATCGTTGAGTGGTGTTGGCAATGTCTATGAGGATCTCAAACAGTATGAGCTGGCGATTGCCCCCTATCAGCAATCGTTGACCATCGCCCAGGCCTTTGACGATCCAACGACCGAGAGCCAAGCGCTCGATAATATTGCCAATCTCTATCAAAAGTTGGGCGAGCCACAACAGGGGCTCTTTGTCTATCAAAATGCCTTGCGCGCGGCCTATAGTGCCGGCAACCTTGATATGGCGGCGAAAACGCTCTTAAATATTGGCGATGCCTATGACGATCTGGGGCAAAGCGACAAAGCCCTCGACGCCTTTCAGCAGGCCCTGGAATTGATCCAGACCCAAGATGAACCAACGCTAGAAGCGAAAGCCCTGGCTGCGATTGGGCGGATTCAACGTGGCAACGGTGATCATCAAGTGGCGGAAGAGACCTTGAAGCAGGCCTTAACCCTGGCCGAACTCTATGGCCAGGACGCGCTGCTTGGACAGATCCGCGCCGACCTCGCCGCCAATTATCGGGACTTGGGTAACACCGACGAAGCACTGACCCTCTACCGCTATGCGCTGGCCCAGGGCGACACCACCAACGATGGCGAACTACAGGCCAAAGCGCTCGCCGGTCTCGGCAGCATCTATCGTTCGCTGGGGCAGGCGAAACAGTCCCTGCCCTACTTTGAACGGGCCCTCAAACTCGCCCAATCCTTGGGCAATCGTCAGCGCGAAAAGAGTACGCTGGCTGATCTCGCCAAAACGTACCGCGATCTTGGCCAGGTGGACCAAGCACTCAAGACCTATCAAGAGGCATTGCGCCTCAGCAAAGAATTGGGTGATGTCGAACTAGAATCGACATTACTCGTTGAAATTGGCGAGCTGACTGCCGATGCCGGCCAAAATGCACAGGCGCTTGATGTCTACGAAGAAGCAATGGCGCTTATGGAGACGCGCGGTGATGTGGCACAGCTGGCCCGGCTGCAAAATCAGATCGCCAATATCTATCAGGCGCTGGGGCAGACCGATCGGGCGCTAACTTCCTATCAACAAGCGCTCACCATCGCGGAGCGGCGGGGTGACCAGGAGCTTCAAGGCAACCTGCTTGGCGATCTGGCTGACCTTTACTGGGGCTTGGGGCAATGTGTGCAATCGGCAAATGCCTATGACCGTGCCATCAATCTGGCACGCGTCTTAAACGATAACTACAAAGTCGTGAAGTATCTCATGGCAATTGGGCGTATCAACGATACCGAAGGGCACTTTGCCGATGCCCTTGATGCCTTTGACGAAGCGCTGACGCTGGTCCGTGAACTGAACGATGCCAGCCTGGAAGCAGAGGTACTCACCAATCAGGGAGATGCTTTGCGCGGGGCCGGTCGTTTCGAGGAAGCATTGGATGCCTATGATCAGGCACTCACCATCGCGGAACGGCTCTTTCTCTATAATCTGCAAAGCGAGATCCTCTCAGGCATCGGGGGGGCCTATCGCGAGTCGGGCCAATATGGACAGTCATTAACTCCTTATCGGCAGGCGCTTGCATTGGCGCAACGCAATGGCCAAACGCGGCTACAGGGCGAAATTATTCTGGGTATGGGGCGCTCCTACCGCGACCTTGGGGAATTCGACAATGCGCTAACCCAATACGTGGCCGTAAAAGCACTGGCGAAACAACTGGTCGATCTGGAGTTAGAGAGCTTGGCCGAAAGTGGCACCGGTGAGGTGCTGCGGATTACGACCGAATATGCCGATTCGATCAGCGCTTATCAACGGTCGCTGGAATTGATCCAACGGTATCTACGCCACCTCGCTGGCAGCGGGCCAAGCTGTCGTACCATTGACGACTTTCAGTTGCCCGGCCGCATCCTGGCCGACACGGCGCGCGTCTACCGCGACGAACAATTTTACGAGCGCTCGATTGATTACTTCCAACAGGCATTGGATGCCACCAAAGAGATCCCCGATGCCGAGCTAGCTGGACGCGTCTATGTCGATCTGGGCAAGGTCTATCGCGACCTGCGCAACTTTAACCAATCGATTGTCGCCTATCAGGAAGCGGTCGACCTGGCCAAAGAAGAAGAAAATCTGGAAGTGTTGGGCAACACCTATCTTGATCTGGGCGAGGTCCACCGCGATTTGGGCGAAGATGCCAAAGCGCTCGATTTCTATCGCCAAGCGCTCGCGGTTGCCCAAGAACGGAAAGATCGCGAGTTGACGGGGGCCGCCCAACTGGCGATTGGCCGCACCTACCGCGACCAAGAGCAATATCCCCAAGCAATCGACACCTATAAAGAAGCGATCCTCACTGCCGAGGCTGCGGGTCAACCAATTTTGAAGTTGCGGGCCTACAATGGCCTTGCCGATGTCTATCGCGCCGCCGGCAACAATGAAGAAGCGCTCACCGCCTACCAGGAAGCACTCGCCCTTGCCCGTGCTCAAAATGATGGCGACACCGAAGCGCAATTGTTGGTACAGCTTGCCAAAGTCTATCAAGATCTCGGCCAACTGGATGAAGCGCTCGCCCTGGCTGAAGAGGTAGGGAATCTACAGCTGAAAGATGATATCCTCCTTGACATCGCCAAATTTTATCGGGACAACGGCGACTACGAAAAGGCGCTCGCTCTTTTTCAGGAGACGCTGGGTGTCGCCAAAGAGATGCAGGATCTCTCCCTCCAAGGGGACACACTAACCGAAATCGGCAAAGTCTATCGCTCGTTACACAAGCTGGATGAAGCGCTCAAATCGTATAACCAGGCGCTGACGATGGGGCAACAGTCCAACAACCCACGCCTGCAAGCGTCCGTTCAATTAGAGATCGGCAAACTCTATCGCGAAGAACAAACCTATAACCGTGCCTTGGCAGCATTTGACAGCGCGCATGTGCTGATTCAAACGTTGGACGATGCGAGCCTGGAAAGTGCGCTTCTGGTTGAACGTGCGGCTGTCTACCGTGACCAGCGGGAGTATGAGCAGGCGTTGACCCTCTACCGTCAAGGGTTGGCGAGTTTAGAGAAGCTAGGAGACGCCGACCGTGCGCGCTCGATTTTAGCACAGATTGCGCAGCTCTATTTGGAAACGGGCCAAACCGATCTGGCATTGCAGACCCATCAAGAGGTGCTTGCCTTGGCCCGTGCCTCTGGTGATCAACAATTGGAAGCCAAGTCGCTCTTTGAAATTGCCAATGTCTACCGCGAATACAATGAGCTGGATCGTGCCCTGATGTTTTATCAAGATGCCATGGCGGTGGCCCAACTATCTGGTGATACCGCCCTACGCAAGGTGGCGTTGGATGATATCGCTGCCTTACAGGAGTCTTTGGGCGATCCGGCCCAGGCATTGGAGAGCTATGGTGAAGCTCGGCTTGTTGCCCAGGAAGAGGGCGATACGGTTGCCGAGGGCCAGGCGCTGCTGGGTCGCGGGCGCGCCTATCTGGCGCTAAATCAGTGTGATCAAGCCGTGGATGCCTACCAAAGCGCATGGAATTTGGCCAAAGATGCGCCGGGCACCGCGCCGGCATTAGCCGCCTTGCAGAGCGATGCCGGATCGGCGCTTGCCCGCTACTACCGTGACAGCAACGCCAGCGAAGACGCGTTGTGGATCTTACAGGAGGTCTTTGCGGCGGCCCGTTCGTCCGGTGATATCAAGCAGCAAATCTGGGCACGCGGCGAAATCGGCCGTGCCTATCGCGATTTGGGGCAGAACGATCAGGCGCAGCAGAGCTATGAAGAGACCCTGGCCCTGGCCCGCAACCAGCCTCAACCCGATCTCGTTGTCCAGGCCCAGTTGCTCGCCGATCTGGCCAAAGTTCTGCAACTCGCCAATCAACCCGACGCGGCGCATGATCGTCTGCAAGAGGCATTGGCCTTGATCAGCACCACGCAACAGCCGGAAGTGCGTACGCCGATTCTGGTCGAGTTGGCCAAAACGTATGTTGATTTGCAGCAGTATCCTGAGGCGCTACAGCAATACAATGAAGCGCTGGTTTTGGTGCGCAGCAGCGGCGATTGGTCCGGTCGTAGTGGTTGGGAAGGCGAGATTCTGTTAGGGATGGGCGCGATCTACAGCGCGCAAAGCCAATTTGCCGAGGGGATTCAAAGTTATGAGGCGGCCCAGGCGATTGCCAATGCAACCAACAATCTACCATTGCAGGGTGAGGTTTTTGATCAACTAGGTCGCCTCTATCGCGATAGTCAACAATATGGCCCAGCGCTTACCAACTTTCAAAAAGCGCTGCCCCTTGCGCAACAGCTGACACAAACCGGGGCTGGTTGCGTCAAGCCCGTTGATCAAAGCTGGAGTGCCACGATCTACAAAAATATCGGCAAAGTTTATCAAGCGCTGGGGCAACTGGATCAGAGTATGACCGCCTATGAGGCGGCCCGTACCTTGGCAACGCAACAAGACAACACCACGCTCTACAAGGAAATGTCATCGGCCATCAGCAATCTCTACCGCCTACAGGGGCACTATGACGAAGCGCTGGCCTTGGCCCAAGAGTTGGGCGACTTTGCGCTGGAAGATAAGATCCTCAATGAAATGGGGCGCTTGATGCGCGATTCGGGGCAGCTCGATCTGGCGCTGGAACCCTATGAACAGGCGCTGGATCGGGCGCGCGAGGTCAAAGATGTTGCGGCGGAGGGTCGCGCGTTGGCCAACTTGGGGCGCGTCTTCCGCGCACTGGAAGAGTATGATTCCGCCCAAGAAAATTATGCCGCCGCGTTGACGCTCGTTCGTCAAGCCAACGATCGCGAATTGGAAAGCCGGATCTTAGTCGATCTTGGCAAGATCTACCGGACCTTGGGGCGCGAAGACGAGGCCCTGAGTACCTTCAAACAAGTACTACCGATTGCCCAGGAACGGAATGACAGCGGTATTGAACGTGTTGCCCTAGAAAGCATTGGCGCGCTTGAAATGGGGCAACAGCAATACGCCGCAGCGCTGGATGCCTACACCAAGGCAAATACCTTGGCTGCCAGCACTGGGGATCAGGAAGGCCAAGCTAAGATTCTGGCCAATCTTGGACGCATTTACACCGCACTCGGGCGCGCCGACGAGGCCATGCAGACTCTACAACAGATCGGGGCGCTGGGTGTCAAAGAAGATACATTGACCGATCTTGGCAAGCTCTACCGCGATTTGGGACAATTTGACCAAGCATTGGCTCCCTATGAGCAAGCCTTGGCTCTGGCTCGTGACCAAGGCAACCGCGCCGGCGAAGCCCAAACACTGATCGACCTCGGTAAGATTCACCGTGCCATGACGCAACCGGAAGAGGCGCTCACCGCGTATCAGGATGCGTTGACAATTGCGCGCGAACTCGACGACAGCACACTACAGAGCAACGCCCTCGATGGCTTGGCCAAAACCTATCAAGAGTTGGGCCAATATGATGAGGCGCTCTCTTCGTACAACGCCGTGCTGGAAGTCGCCAAACCAGCCAATTTGCCCCGTCTAGAGGCACAAGCGCTCAGCCAGATCGGCAAAGTCTATCGGAATCAAGCAGCATACGACAAGGCGCTTGACTATTACACCCAAGCGCTAACGATGGCCAAGGATCTGGATGACCAGGCGTTGCTCAGCAGCATCAACAGCGAGTTGGGCAGCACACAACTCGCCTTGGGTGATGGCACCAAAGCGTTGGCCGCCTATGAGCAAGCGCAGACCCTGGCAAATGAGGTGGGTGATGCCAAGTTGCGGATCAGCGCGCTGGAGGGGGTTGGCAAGGCCCATCAGGCGCAACAGCAGTATGAGGCGGCGCAGGAGCCTTTCCAAACGATGTTGAGCCTGGCGCAGGAGGTCGGTGATCAACCATTGGAAAGCGAGGCGCTGATTAACCTAGGTCAGCTCTATCGCGACCAAGGTCGCACAGACGATGCCCTCACCTTCTATCAGCAAGGGTTGGAATTGGCGCGCACGTTGGACGATCAAGATCTGGAAGCGCAGGCCCTCGACAATATCGCCCGGCTGCAACGCGATCAGGGCAAGACTGAAGATGCTGTCCAGACCTATCAAGAGGCCTTGACTCTGGCCCAGGCCAGTGGCCGCCCGGAACTTGAAACACGGGCCATGGAAAATCTGGGCCGCTTTTATCGCGATGGCGGTCAAACTACCGAAGCGCTGGGCATCTATCAGCAGCTACTGGAACGGGCCCAAAGTGCCGATGATCCTGCCGGCGAATTGGTCGCACTTGATAATCTTGCCCGTATCAACCGCGATGGCGGCAACTTGGCCGAGGCGCTCACCACCTATCAGTCGATTCTGGAGCGGGCAGAAGCCGATGATAATAGCACGTTGGCCGATCAGACGAGGGTTAATCTGGCCAAAACGTATGCAAAGATGGGGAGCTATGCCGAGGCGACTACGCTTTATGAAACACTGCTTGAAGCGGCGCGGGCCAACGATGATCGGGTGCAAGAAGCCAACTTTATGATTGCGCTGGGTGATCTGCGTAAAGTCAGCGGTGACTATACCGGTCTGCTGGAGCAATATGGCGAGGCGCTGACGATTCTAGAAGATCGGCAGGATAACGCGGCAGCGACGTTGGTCCAACTGGCAATTGGGGATGCCTATCGCGAGTTGGGGCAATATGATCAGGCCCTACCTTTCTATAATGACGCCCTGGCCTATTATCAGAGCCAAAATGATCTCGCCAATACGGTTGTGCTGCTCAACGATATTGGCACGGCCTATCGTCTCATGGGCGATTATAACCGTGCGTTGGTGATCTATACCGATGCGCAAGGGCTGCTGACGACCACCACCGATCCGGCCCTTACGATCGAAACCCTGACCGCGATTGCCAAGGTGCAACGTGCGTTACAAAACCGTGACCTGGCGTTGGAGAATTATCAGCAAGCGTTAACCGTGGCCCAGACCATGGCTGATCCAACCGCCGCTGCAAAACAGCTACTCAACGTTGGCACAGCCCATGCCGATCTCGGACAGATCGAAGAAGCTGTCACGAATTTTGAGGCGGCACAGACCATTGCGCAAGAGCAAAGTGATGATGCATTGCAGGCCGAAGCGCTCACCTATCTGGGGCGCGTCTATCGCGGTTCCTCGCAATACGAACTGGCGTTGGATGTTTTGCAGCAAGCGCTCATCCTTCAACAAAGCTTGGGGGATCAGGCGAGCGAAGCGGCGACCTTGAATAATTTGGGGAGCATCTACCTCAATCTCTTCCAGCCGGAGCGGGCGATCGAGCCTTATCAGCGCGGGTTGGCCGCGGCACAGGCGGTCCACAACCCGACCTTGGCTGCCGAGATCCTGGCTGGTTTGGCCGAGGCCTATGAGAACGAAGGGGACTTGGATCAAGCGATTACCAATTACCGGAATGCCATCGCCGCCAGTCGTGGCCGCCCCGTTGAGTTGGAGACCTATCAGCGGTTGATAAAGCTCCTCTGGGATACGGGCAACCTGGGTGATGTCTTTATGTATATGGAGCAGGCGCTGGCTGATAGCTTTCTCGATCCGCAGGGCAACCCATGGATCGATCTACACGCTAAGCTAGCCCCCGAGTTGGCCGAGCGCGAGCAAACATTGCGATTGGAGATTGTTGGGCTGGAACAGGCATTAGATACGGAAAATAAGAAGCCATTGGCGCAGCGCAATGAGACGCTGCTCACCGAGCTTTTGACCAAGCTCGATGCAAGCAACACCGACTATCAGGATGTACTCGAACGGCTGCGGGCGCAAGATCCCGAATATAGCTCCTTCCTCGGCATGAATACGCTGGGGCTGGATGAGATCCGCAACAACGTCATTGATGCCGATACAACCTTGATCCAATACTTCATCCTACGCAAGCAGGCGGTCGCTTGGGTCATCGACAAAGAGCGTGCGGTACTCGTACCACTTGATATTACCTATACCGAATTGGTCAACCAGATTGGTGATTTTTACAAGAAGATTGACGAGCAAGCGGATAGCAAGCCAGAAGCAAGCAGTCTCTATGCCCGTCTTTTCACACCGATTCGCTCCTTTGTACGCAACAGCAATCTGCTAATTGTGCCGCACAGTGTCTTATCTTATGCACCCTTTGCAGCCTTCTATGATGCGCAAAATCAGCAATATCTGGCGCAGAATTACGCCATTAGCTATGCACCAAGTGCCACGCTCTATAAATATCTTCTTGACAAGCGCAACGCCAATGGCGGGCGTGTGTTGGTGATGAGCAATGGCGATGATCAACTTCCCTTTGCCCGCCAAGAAGCACGGGCGATTGGCGATCTCTTTGAGACGGCTCCCTTGACCGGCATTGATGCCTCGGAATCAGCGCTCTATGCGCAGGCGCGCCAGCTTGATATTCTGCACCTGGCAGCAGTCGGCACCTATCAACCGCGTGAGCCGCTCTTTAGCGGGTTGACATTGGCGGACGATGGGGAAAATGATGGGCAGTTAGAAGCCTACGAGATCTTTAGCAAGCTGGATCTAAGCAATGCCAATCTAGTTGTCCTGACGGGCAATCGCGAAGTACAAAGTGATGAAATGGTCGATGGCACAGCCCTCAAGGCACTGACTTGGGCATTTCAATATGCCGGCAGCCCAGCGGTGTTGACCAGTAACTGGCGCGTTGATGATGCCACGATTGTCCCCTTCTTTGAATCCTTCTATCGCCATTTAGGCGAAAAGCGCACCACCGCCGAAGCACTGCGGTTGGCGCAGGTCGAAATGCTCGCAAACCCGGAGACGGCATCGCCTTACTATTGGGCAGCCTTTACCCTCGTGGGAGATTACCAGGGGGATGGGCAGATCCAAGCCGCTACGAGTGATACTGCCGGCACCCCGCCGGCCAACCTCAATACCGGCCAGATCGCAACGGACACCGCGGCAGTGACAACATCGGTCGGTGGCCTTACCCAGCCAACCACGTTGACCAATGTCTTTGTGGTGACCGATGATGCCGAAATTGCCGGGACATCCTCGGCAACCGTTGGCCCAAAGAACAGCAATGGCATCACAACGACGAACGGTAGCGGGAGTGACAACAATGCCGTCACTATGCCCCTTGGTGACCTCTCCAATGGCCTTTGCAATAATATTACCCTGCCGCTGGGGCTGGTGCTGGTGGCCGACCTCTTCCGGCGTAACCGACGCAAGAAGCGCAACGGGGTGGAAGAAGAGGAAACTGAAGAACCGTAGTCTCTCGTTAGGTTAAATTAGCAGAGAGTTTATACAAGCAAAAAATGTGGTTCTTGGCGAAGTAGTGTGGTGTAAAGCGAAGAGCGTAAGCGAACGCCGCGCCCTGGGGGCACCCGGTAGGCGGTCGTTTGCCGGTTGCCTTCTAGGCGCAAAACCAAGGCCCCGGGTCGCCCCGTTTGGTTTCGCCACGCGTGCAAAGTGCCGCACGCTACGCAACCGGCACTTCCCCTCACTAATTTGCCAAGAGCCAAAAAGGGGAGCCGGCTGGCTCCCCTTTTTGGCTTCTATGATACTGCTGACGAATTCCGAAGGCGGCGGCTGAGCTTGTCGAAGCCAAAGTCGCTGCGGCTTCGACAAGCTCAGCCTACGCTCAATTTCGGAATTCGTCAGCAGTATCTTGTAACAACTCAGGTATAGACGAGCCTCTAGTGCATCGTACTATCCGCAATTGCTTAGCGACACTTTTCGCTTCCTCATGAATCGTGTATCATAAGCCTCACATGGCAGCACGCTAGCAACGGAAGGAACTTGCCCAATGGCCAACACGAAACAGACCGTCTTCTCGACCGATCCAGAACCAACCGCCGCGCCGAAAGCCGAAGCCGCGCCGCGTAATCTCGCCGCGCCCTTTCCCACGCGCCAACAGAACAATCCGGTACGCGTCCACATTGAACGCAAAGGCCGCGGCGGCAAGACTGTCTCGGTGCTCAAAGGGGTCATGAGTCCGCCCCACGGCAAAGAGGCGCTCGTCAAGCTGCTCAAAAACAAGCTGGGCACCGGTGGCGCGGTCAAAGATGACGATGTCGAAATCCAGGGCGATCACCGTGATAAGATCGTCGACTTGCTGAAGGAGTTGGGCTATCAGGCAAAGAAGGCGGGGGGATAAAACGGCCCTGCGCCTGTCGAAGCCAGAGCCTACCATAGGCTGAGCCTGTCGAAGCCAGAGCCTGTCGAAGGCTCGCTTTATGTACCAAAGTTAGGAAGGTGTCGGCGTATAGAGTTGGACACGGTTGCGGCGGTTAAACCAACGGACAAGGGCAGCCAGCAAAATCACAACAAAGATCAGGACAAGAAACGGAAAGAATACGGAGAGCGTCGCCACCGTCAGCGAACCCATCCACTCGCCGGTCGAAACGAGAAAGTTGCCAAAGCCGCCGGTCGTGACACTGGAGACGCCGCGCACCCACGTTGTGCCCAGTTGAATGATGCCCGCCGTGCCGCCGCCGGCGATGATCGCCAACGTCCAGCGCATCATGGGCGACATGTCGGTAACCACCGACGCGGTCACGATTGCCCCCGCTAAAATCGCAGCGGGTGTCGCAATCGTATCGAGCAGATTATCTACCCAAGGAATATAGTAGGAGAGTACTTCGATCAGCGTGGCCACACTAAAGAGCACCAACGCCGGATAGCTCCCGATCCAACTAAAGCTATCGGACAGACCCAATTGGCCGGTCAACGCCGCCGCGCTCATCACCGCAAAGGGCGCAAAGACGCGCATCCCGCACGCCGCGCTCAACCCAATCCCTAAAGCGACACTTAATAGTAGTTCCATTGATCCCCCTGTAAAAAGTCAATCGTAGACAGGTACACAGGTACACAGGTACACAGGTACACGGGTACACGGGTACACGGGTACACAGGGAAGTCCGCACCTATCTACCTGTTTCCTTGTCTACCTGTTTCCTTGTCTACCTGTTTCCTTGTCTACCTATCTACCTATATCCCTACCCACCATACCATGAAAATTACAAAAATCGAATTTTTCACGCTTGATGTTCCCTTTACTGCCCACACCAACCAGCAGATGCAATATTGGCTGCCCCATTGGCGCATTACCCAACTCTGCAAGATCACGCTGGAAAATGGCGTGGCCGGCTGGGGCGAGACGATTCCCAACTACACTTGGGCCACCGTGCCAGATGCTATAACCGAACGGCTCATCGGCCAACCGGCGGCAGCATTCCTTTGGCAGGATGAGCTCGGTGCCGGTGTGCAGATGGCGCTCTTTGATGCCGTAGCGCAAACACTTGGTGTACCTATCTATCAGTTGCTCGGCACCAAGGTGCGCGATTGGTGCCCGATCTCCTGGTGGGCAATGGATATGCAACCGGAGGATTGGGCACAACAATGTCAGGATGCCGTCGCCGCCGGCTATATGTCCGCCAAGCTCAAGGCGCGCACCTGGCATGATCTCCACGCCGCGCTACAAGCGGTCTTTGCGGTGACGCCGGAACAGTTTATCCTCGACCTCGATTTCAATGGCACGCTTGACAACGCCGCCAACGCTGTGAAGTTCCTCAGCACGCTCGAAGCATACGAGCAGGTCACGATGATCGAAAGCCCGATCCCGCAACAGGATGTGGCTGGGAATAAGCAGATCCGCGCCCGCATCAACCGCCCCGTCGCCATGCACTACGGCAACCCGCCGATCATGACTACATTACGTGAAGATGTGGCCGATGGTTTCGTGCTCTGTGCCGGCGCAGCCGCGTTGCGCAAACAGGCGCACCTCTGCGGAGAGCACAACAAACCTTTCTGGCTGCAATTGGTTGGCACTGGCATCACCACGGCGTGGGCGGCGCATTGGGGGGCGGTGTTGACGCAAGCGCGCTGGCCGGCGATCACCTGCATGAATATCTGGGAGTCACAATTGCTGAAAACACCGTTGGCCGTGCAAGGCGGTTTTCTCCGTGTGCCGGAAGGAGCGGGCTTGGGCGTGACGATTGACGAAGAAGCACTGGCCCGTTACCGCGTCGACTACAGCTTTGTCGAACCGCCGCGCCATCTCTATCAATACAGTCGCGCCAACGGCACAACCCGCCTGTATGCCTGCACCAAAGAGGAGCTACAGTGGGCCTACCCCGGCGATGCTCAGCCGGTCTGCGAAGCCGGATCCAGCCTGACAGTGGTGGCCGACGATGGCAGTGATGACTTTACTGCGCTGTATGAAGCGGTGAAGAATGGGCAGACTTACACGCCGGGCAAGATTACCACATTCACGCAGTTCCACAATGTGTTGTCGCCCAAGCGAGGGTAACGTTAAATTCCAATAATTGACAGGATTCACAGGATTCACATGATTGATACAGTAGTAACAAATCATGTGAATCCTGTGAATCCTGTCAAAGTTATCATTGTCGTATTACTCAGTAATGACTGGTCTGTCATTCTGAAAAAATCTCCAAGTTCGGCAACATGAAGACGCTTACAGCGTGACAAGACCAACGCCATAACATGGGAGAACAAGCGAGAATAGCTATGCCCAAATCAGCCACCTGGTCAGAACTCAAGAGCGTCTTGAGCGACTATGAAAAGCCTGAATTGCTGCGCCTGCTTCAGGAACTCTATAAGCTGAACGCCGATAACAAACTCTTTCTCACCGCGCGCTTGGTAGAGATGGATCTAGATGAACTAGCCGAGCCTTATCGGGAATCGATCAGAGACGAATTCAATCCGCGCCGAGGCTACCCCAATTTAAGTTTGCGCGCAGCACGTAAGGCGTTGAACGATTTTAAAAAAGCCTGCAAAGATCCGGCCGCCGTTGCCGATCTGATGATCTACTACGTTGAGCAGGGGGTGATCTGTACCAACAAGTATGGCGATATCGACGAACGCTTCTACAACAGCCTGGAGTCTGTTTACGCCAACGCAGCTGAGTTGCTGACCAATACCGCGGATGCTGAATTAATTGAAGGGTTTCGCCCCAGGATGTATCAAATTGTGCGCCAGACATCTGGGATTGGCTGGGGGTTCCACGACGAGTTGAACCACATCTACTACAATGAATATCCCGCGGAATAGGTCAACCGTTCTCCGCGCACCAGATAAAGCGCAATAAAGATCAACGGCAGCACCATCACATAGTTCACCCCCAACGCCGTCTGAAAGCTCCAGCGCTCGGCGATGATCCCGGTCCAGAGCGGCGGGACCATCGAGCCAACGGTCATTGCCACGCTGAGCACGCCGCTAACCGCACCCGCTTGCGCCGGATAGAGCCGCGTGCCAAAGGCGAGCGCCATGGGAAAGAGGCCGGAGAGACTGAGGCCGGTGAGAAAGACCCCGACCGCAACGACCAGCGGGTTGGCGCTGAGCACAACAAGGGGATAGGTGACGGCAATGCCAAGCGCCAGCACCAGCAAGGTACGGCCATAGCCGGCGCGTTCGGCAAAGGCCGCGCAGAGAAAGCGTCCGACGGTCAACGCCACATAAAAGACCGAGATCATCGAGAGCGAGAGAATCGTCGAGAAGCCGGCACTCTGCTGCATAAAGAGTGCGATCCAGCCCAGCAGGCTCCACGCCACGCCATTGTAGGCAAAGGCGATAAAGAAGAGCGCCAGAAAGGGACCGTGGCGCAACATGCGCCAGAAGGGGGTCGCCACCTTGGCTTTGGTTTCGTGTGGGGTACTGTCCCCGCTAAACCACCAGGCAACCCCGGCGTAAAGCAGCCAGATTAGCCCGCTGCCGCCCAGTGCCCAGCGCCAGGGCAGGCCATCTTGCAACAGCGCGCCGATGACCAGCGGAGAAATCGCCGCGCCAATGCCATAGACGCCATGCAACGAATTGAGCGCACGGGCACGCGTCTCTGGGTTGGCATCGGCGACGAGCGCATTGATCCCCGTGGAGAGCGCGCCCTGTGTGCCGCTAATAGCTGCAATCGCCACAAGCAACGGCCACCACTGCCCCGTCCACGCCGCCAACAGCAACATGGTCGCCAGCAGCAGCGCCGCCAGCCAGACCAGCCGCCCCCGCCCCAGCCGATCCGACCCGATGCCGGCGAGCAGATTGCCGAACAACCCACCAATGGCGCGCGCCGGAAAGATCAGGCTGATGGCGGCCAGGGTGAGACCAGCCGCGGTAAATTCTTTGGTAATGGAAGGCATCACCGACGGCAGCAACACCGCGGCGGTGCCAATGAAAAGATAGCCGATGAGGCCAAGGATCGTTTGAGTACGTGCAGAGATTGTTTTCATCGCTGCATGATACGCGAAAATTTCGATTTGAAAAAGTCGGGAAAATGCGAAGTAAAACACAGAAGTTTTTACAAACCGATCCACGAAGATACACATGTCCAAACGGGCACCCGACACGAAGAATTCTTGTCAAGACTTTATTTCTGGACAAGCTCTAAAAGTAATCATTCGGTGGCATTACTGGGGTTGCGGTTGGCGGTGGACCATCCCTGGCGACCGGGATGACGGGGCGGGCAAGTGATGGGTCGATCGCCAAGGTCATTTCCTTGTTGTCGCGGCTCACTTTCAGCGCCAACGGCTTATCCCCAGCAACAAAGCCATAAATCATTTCCTTGACTTTGTCGCGATTGTCGGCAATCGGCAGATCGCCAAGCGATACCAGCCGATCACCCAGTTGCACGCCGGCTTGCTCGGCCGTACTGCCCGGTTCGACGGCGAGAACCACTAGCTGTTCGTCAACCACAACGCCCAAGGGTGGGGTTCCGCCGCTGGCGCTAACCATTTGCTCGCTGCCATCCGAAACTTGTCGCTGGGCGGATGATACGACAGAGGCACCAGCGGAGCTTGTTCCCGTGGCGGAACAGGCGGCGAGCAGTAAGCCAAAGCAGAATGTAATCAGAGAGACTACCCGCAATGCGTTGTTGGTGAATTGTTTGGGGCGGTTCATTTTATACTCACAAATATACCGAGACATTGGTGGCTACTCAGGCTGTCGCTTTGCTGGAATGGTAACCTTTATAGCCACCACTCATCTATTACTGCGTGACATCACATCCACTGGTACAGGTTTGTATGGTATATGGCGTATAGTTTCTGTACGACCATAAAGATTGATTCTTGTAGGGATATGGATCATTTCCTGAACCGATCCAGCCGAATGGGTCAACAACCTGCATTGAGCCATTGATTCTACGTTTTACATGTAGGTGTAGATGTGGGGTTGATGCATATCCCGTTTGATCACCGTACGCAATGAAATCACCTGCCGATACACCACCGATTGGTAATACTCCCGTGTTAGAGCGCAAATGCAGATACCATGTTTCAACATCATCTGTGTTCGAAGTACTACCATTGGCATCACTGGTAATTTTGTAGAAATAACCATTAAAAGTGGTAGCATTTATGTCAAGAATAAAGCCACCAACCGCAGCAAAAATAGGAATATTGTAGGTGTTACTTGGATGTAAACTCACGTTGCAGGTATTGCCGGTATGCCAATCAGGGAAATATTCAAAATCCGTACCTGGGTGTGCATCATACCATAGCTCTTTGGAATCGGGGCAACTGCTTTCTCCATTTACATTATCGGTACAACCCACCCAATCGTTCATGGAAGGGCTTGAGCAAGTAAATGCAAAGCCTGCATTCGTATTGGGATTTGCTCTACCATCATAGTACTGGATCAAGCTAGCAGCCGAGTCTTTATGATCGACATAGCCAGAAATTGGAGCATCTGGCACAACCGGAAATTGAATCACCGGTGTCAGAGCGATGGGTGTAGCTGTTGCCTGTGCATACGCAACCGTAGGGCCGTAATCATCATTAACAAAAAGAGTTAATAGTAACGAGCATGACAGGATTATAATAGTTGAAACGACGTATTTATAGATAGAAAATGATACAGAGTGTTTCATCATCTTTTTCTCCCTCAATGGTTAATCGCTATAGCTCGAAGATAAACAGAATAATCGTCTACTTACTGTGGAATTCACCCATATACTACCGCCTGCGATTGTTGAGAACGTGAATGCTTACATATCTACCACTGAGCAATAGCTATTCATTCACGCTCTCAATAGAAGTAAACGTATAGGACGATTATGGTAGTTCGACCAGTGACCCATAATAGATGGGGGCATCTGAACTTTCTGTGATAGACCAGATAGTTCGATCACCATTAAGTTTTGTTGCGCCATACTGACCATTATGGGTAAAAAACATCAATGTTGCGCCATCAAGTGACCAGGCTGGTCGTTTGGCGGCACCTTCGAGAAAGGTGACTTGTTGGAGTTGTCGATCTTGCACAGAGATAACCCATAGATTCCCAATCCAACCTTCAAGCTCTGGGAAAAGCGGATAATAGCCATGGAGCTTTTCGGTAGACCATGTAAACGCGATTTGATTCCCTGATGGGGACCAAACTGGCTCTGAACGCCCCAGATAATCACTCTTCACAAGAACCGTAACGGCTCCTGTTGCTATGTCAAGCAGTTGAAGAGAATAGGACATTGTCGCGGCAGATACCCCTTGTTCAACAAGGAATGCAATCGACGCACCAGTTGGTGAGATGCGAGGATAATGGATGCTTGCATTTTGCTGTTCACTTTGAAAGAGGACCTGAGATGATTTAGAAGCGAAATCAACCCTTACTAACTGAATCTTTGGGTTTACTAGACCTGCTTCGGAAAACCCGTCATTAGCGATGCCTGCATAAACAAACCCATCACCACTTGGCAACAAAGCAATGTAGGAATCATCAGCATCAACAATCAGTGATTCCGAATAAAGATCGATCTGTTCAAAGGTCAAAGCATTCGTATCAACCCAAATTACACTGGTTTGACCTTGGATTCCCAACAATAAGTGATGGCTATCTGGATGCCAACCGATAATTTGCCATAGGTCGCGCTGCCTAAAGGGTAATACATTACTGCTGTTAGCCATACCGGCATCTAGTGCTGAGTTTAGATTGATTAATGAACGAGATTTCAAATCTAACAAATATATGGGTCCGCCCCCTTCATTGGAGTACGATTCAATTGCTAGCTTCTGATAATCTGGTGAAATTTGGAATAAACCAGGCACCCAGCCATCCGCTGTAATCTGTTTCTTTACCTCAATGGTGCTATTGGCTACGCCACGCTTGGACCAAAGCTGTGACTGCAAATCCTCTCCATTCAATTGCATGATCAAGCGATTGGCGCAAACCGGATTCACAATTGCTTTGCCTGTCAGCACATCATCGATTGCCAGACGTACCGTTTTCTGCATCTCTGGCTCAAGACCATCCTGCTCCGCACGATCGATCAACATTCCGACTGTCTTGGCATCCGGCAACCCCTCTACCCCAATTTCGGTGGCACGATTGATTTGCCCATTGATGACATTGAGCCACAACCCCAATAGATCCTGCGTCAACCCTTGTGCTTCATCGGTGCCGGGATCTTGCAAAAAGCGATCGGCCAATTCAGATGCGGAACCCAATTTTTGCAACGCGGGGCTCAGTCTTTGCAGCCGTTGGAAAGAGAGGGTCATCGACTCAGAGCGCACCTTCTCTTGCCATTCGGCAACGGATTGGGGATGGTTCTCGCAAGCAGGCGGTGCCGACCAAGCAATCGGCGGCAATTCAGGCGTGGCCCAAACTGCCAATGTCGGAATCGGTGTTGGCGTCGCTGTTGGTAGCGGCGATTCTTGTTGTGCGGCTACTGCCCCCGGTACACCAACGGCGATCTGCTCTACGGGCATGGTTGCATCGGTTGTTGCTTGCTCCCCATAGTTGCGCCAACTTACCCAAACAAAAGCCAAGAGTAGGAGTAACACAATTCCCCCCAACGTACGACTGAATAAAATTTTCATGGGTAGCTCCTTGTCTTTTACACTATCTGTCTTCTCGTAGATATATGATTTTCCAAATGAATACGCCCTTGCTTCGCAAAGAACTATGGCAGTCGAATCCCGTTATAATCCTCCGCGGCATCCGATCCTACGCTGCCATCCCAAGTGGTAACACGAGCGATGGCGACTAATTCGCCAACTCCTTCGATTAAGGCTGCACCGCCAAAACCACCGCCAGGATTGACATCCGGTGTACCAAATTCAATTAGTGCATTAGCCGGCGCACCGGATGCAAGCGTAGCATTAGTAGGGGTAGAATTGGCTTTTGCATTGGATGCAAGTGTCCCAATTGAGTGTGTACCCACAACCGTCCCACTTTTATTGAGATATTTTACGGTAATGCCTGTAGCACTCGATGCGCCAACATTTTGAATAGCGATATAGACCCGTTGACGTACACCAGCTGAATAATTCGTGTCGCTTGTCCACCGAACGTAAGGCAAGGCCAACTTTGGTGCACCGAACCCTTCACCCATAAAGGCTGTACTATACGGCGGTGGGGTGCCGTTAGAATTTGTAGCTTCTTTGAAGACCTTGCCGACAGCAATGATATCACCACCAGTACTAGTAATTGTTGCTGCTCCGCTAAAATTTGCTGAGTTCACGGCACAGCCGTTAAAGCTTTGTTTTCCTCCTGCAGTGATCGTCTTCGTCTCTTCCTGGTTATTTGAGTACTTGACCTTGACATACAATCGTAGAGATAAGATCTTGATCCGCTGTCACCACCGTTCCACCGGTAAAAAGAGTTAAGAGTCCATCTACCGTAAGAGAGGTGCCAGCACCAGCCGCCAAAGTTGTTGACCATGGATTGATTGAGGTGCCTGATTGGTTAAAAAACTTAAACTGAATATTGGCTGTTGAAGTTCCTGTATTTTGATAGGTGATCGCAGTTGTGAATTCTGTGTTGTATGCCGATGTACCGCTCTGTCCCCAAACAGAACTTGACGACGTCATTGCAATAATAACAATTACTATCAAAGTACTGCGCAGTATTCGCATAATCCCCTCCGATTGTTGCTGATATCAAATTCCATGACCGATTTCACTTTGGACTGCGCTCTGAGTGAGAAACATGATTTTCACACAAGAAAGCTTCTCAATTCAGCGGCAGCAATGCACGCAGAAGAAGATCCCAGTGGGTTTCAAAACCCGAGTCACACTAATCATGACACACCGCTGTTACAAAGCGATCCTCATTCGCGCTTCAGTTTTGTAACACCCAAAATCGATCCAATCGAGCTTCGCAAAAAGGTAATAGACACGTCCCAGAACCCAGTAAACAAGGGGTTTCAAAATTGGGGGAATAAATATATTTTGCTATACTGCCTCTGTTTCCTAATATACTTACCGTTGGTGTTCCGGCGGCTTGCTACACAACATCGCTGCAATCCACGCTATTTCAGGCTTCAATTGTCTCACCCACCCTATATAGGTCCTACCATACATACATACATACATACATACATACGATGATGATGAGCGCGCCATTCTCATCGCCATGTTCCAACGAGCAGGGATGCGGATCCAACGTGAAGGTCGATTGACAGAGCTTTTGGCGCAGTGGCCCACACAGCCGGCCGATCTAATGATCGCCGCGCTCAAAGAGAGTGCGTTGTCGGCGGTTGTGGAACAAGTACGCGCAGTCACCGCCGCACCATTCATCCTCATCGTGGATCACGTGGATGAAGATCAGCATGTTGCCCTTTTGAGAATGGGGGTGGACCAGGTAGTCATGCGCCCTTATAGCAATCGGGTATTACTAGCCTATGCCCAGAATCTAGTCCAAAGGGGACGCGCCCTGCCGTTGACCCATTTGCCGAAGATGCAGATCGGCGATTTTCAGATCGACCCTTTAACGCGCACCGTCAACCTCGATCATGCGAGCGCAGTCTCGCTCACCGCCCGCGAATTTCAGATCTTTTATCTTTTGTATACCCATGCCGGTCAGTTGCTCACGACAGACCAACTCATCGAGAAGGTGTGGGGCTGGAGCAATCCGGCGGATAGCGGTTCGCTGCGCACGCTGATCAGCCGCTTGCGTACCAAACTCCATGCGGGTCCCCATGGCCCGCTGCAAATTGATAATGTTGCCAACACCGGCTACACCCTGATACTCCATGCACCGGTCCAACTCTTGATCGCTTAGCTCCTGCCTCGGTTGCGGATCAATCCGTCTCACCCCAACAAACCTGCCACAAAACATCCATTCAAGCCGAGCAAAATTTACCTGATGCTACCCAGGTTGGTAGAATAACGGAACATTGCTTACACAATCACCTACGCAATTTGACAGATGGTTTTGTTGTATGCTAGACTCCCCTCGTTATCAAAAGTTCGCGCAAAGTTGGCTCTATTCTAATAACATATCCAAAAATTCTCTGTTCCTGCTAGGCTACAACCGAATTTTTGGACAGAACGTAAGCAGACAAACACAACGATGAGTAGCTAACTTTGCAGGAGGCGTTTATCAATGGTTATGACAAAAGAGATTACCAAGAAGATGCAACGAAATAGCGGTACCCCAATCGGTAAGACCCTATGGAAGCGCGCCCACGAACTTTGATGCTCAACTGAGTTGACCCATCAACGGCCACGGCGCACTTCTGCCCGTGGCCGTTTTTTATTTCAAAAAACGGTAACCCTTTCATCACGCCCACTGCGCCCATGCGTAGCCGGCCTCGATGAGAAACGGCCACGGATCCTGAATCCGTGGCCGTTTTTGTTTTCCAGGCCACGATTTGCGGCTAAACCATCTGTGTTTATCTGTGTTCATCGGTGGCAAGTAATCTTACTACCTAGTTGAAATTCTGGAGCAACTCATGAAACTCCCCTTACGTGCGTACTATCGCCTGCTGGCAAACTATCTACGGCCCCAAGGTCGCCGCGTCCTCTGGATGACGCTGCTCCTGCTGGCCAGTATCACGCTGCGGCTGATCAACCCGCAGATCATGCGCTACTTCATCGACACCGCGCTCGGTGGCGGCGAATTCAATGCGCTGCTGACCGCGGCCGGCCTCTTCTTTGTGGTGGCCATCGCCGGGCAAGGGCTCGCCGTCGGCGCGACCTACTTCAGCGAACAGGTGGCGTGGACCGCGACCAATGCGCTGCGTCTCGACCTGGTCGCCCATGTATTACACCTGGATCTCTCGTTTCACAAGCAGCATACTCCTGGCGAGTTGATCGAACGCATTGACGGCGATGTCAACAAACTGGCCAACTTCTTCTCGCGCTTCACGGTGAACATTCTCGGCAGCCTGTTGATGATGATCGGCGTGCTCGTGCTGCTCTATCGCGAGGATTGGCGGGTGGGCTTGGCGTTGACGCTCTTTGCGCTGGTCGGGTTGGCGATCCTGGTGCGCATCCGCGCCTTTGCCACCCCCTTCTGGGAAAAAGAGCGGGCGGTCAACGCCGAATTCTATGGCTTTCTCGGCGAGCATCTTTCGGCGACCGAGGATCTGCGCGCCAATGGCGCGGCCGGCTACGTGTTGCGCCGCTTTCATGGCGTGTTGCGCAAATGGCTGCCGATCCGCCTCAAGGCCAACCTGGCCGGCTATTCGATGTGGATGACCAACGCCGGCGTCTTTGCCGTCGGCACGATGGTCGCCTTTGGCATGGGCGCGTCGCTCTGGCAGCGTGGCATCATTACATTGGGCACCGTCTATCTGATCTATCACTACACCGAACTGCTGCGCGACCCGATTGCCCAATTGCGCCAACAACTGACCGAATTGCAACAGGCCGAGGCGGGCATCAAGCGCATCGAAGCGTTGCTGGCGACTAAGTCTCGGTTGGCTGATGGCGGTCAACGGACGCTCCCGGACGGCCCGCTGGCGGTTGACCTGGACGCAGTTGGCTTTAGTTACGCCGACGAACCTGATGAACGGGTCTTGCAGGCGATCAATCTGCACCTGCAACCGGGCAAAGTGCTGGGGTTGTTGGGACGCACCGGCAGTGGCAAAAGTACCTTGGCGCGCCTGCTGCTGCGCCTCTATGACCCGACAAGCGGGACGCTGCGCATTGGCGGCGTGGAGCCAACCGCGGTGCCGCTGGATCATTACCGCCGGCGGGTCGCGATTGTGACGCAGGATGTGCAACTCTTTCAGGCCAGCGTGCGCGACAACCTGACCTTTTTCAACCCACACATTGACGACGACGCCATTGCAGCAGTGGTGCAGGAACTGGGGCTGACACAGTGGCTTAACACGCTGCCGCATGGATTGGAGAGTGAGTTGGCCGCCGGGGGCAGTGGCCTTTCGGCGGGGCAGGCGCAGTTGCTCGCCTTTGCGCGCATCTTTCTGCTCGACCCAGGGCTGGTGATTCTCGACGAGGCGTCGTCCCGGCTCGACCCAGCGACGGAACAGTTGTTGGAGCGCGCCATCGATAAACTCTTGCAAAATCGCACCGCCATCCTGATCGCGCACCGGCTGGGCACCGTCCAACGGGCCGACGAGATCCTGATCCTCGAAGAGGGCCAAGTCGTCGAGCACGGTGACCGCATCGTCCTCGCCGCCACGCCGGATTCGCGCTTCTACGGCTTGCTGCGCACGGGGATGGAAGCGGTGTTGGCGTGAGAGAAGGGAGGCAGGTATACAGACAGGGAGATAGGTAGAAAAGTATACACGGAAACAGCGAACCTACTTGTCTACTTGTCTACTTGTCTACTTGTCTACTTGTCTACTTGTTTCCCTATCTACCTATCTACCAAAGGAACCAATCATGAGTATCACAACCGAAACAATCTCAATCGCGCCCTTTCTCTGGCGCTTGATTCGTTATCGGCCTTGGCTTTATCTGATGAATATCCTGGCCTGGATTTCGATTAGTCTTTCGGAGTTGATTCCGGGGCTGTTGGCCAAGGCGTTTTTTGATGCGTTGAGTGATCAAGCGCCCTTTGGGCTTAACGTCTGGAGCGTGGTGGGGCTGGTGGGTGGGGCGGCGCTGCTCTATATGGCGGCGATCTTTTGTGGTGCGATGACCGATATCCGCCATCGCTTTACGATGGGCGCGCTGCTGCGCCACAACCTGCTCGATACCCTGCTTAAACGGCCGGGCGCGGATGCGTTGCCCGGTGCCGTGGGCGAGGTGATCAACACCTTTCGTGATGATGCCGAAAGTGTCGAAAATACGATTAGCTGGATCGTCGATCAGGTCTCGATCTTTGTCTTTGTCGTGGCCGCGATTGGGACGATGTTGACGATCAACTCGCGCATTGCGCTCTTGACGCTGCTGCCGTTGGCCGGGATTGTGCTGGTGGCGCGCACAGCGTCGCGGCGCATCGAGCGCTACCGCGTCGCCAGCCGTCGGACCACCGAAAAGGTGACCGGCGCGATGGGCGAAGTCTTTGGCGCGGTGCAGGCGATCCAGGTTGCCGGTGCCGAAGCACATGTGCTTGATCACTTCCGTCGCCTCAACGCCGAACGGCAGCAGGCGATGGTGCGTGACCATGTCTTTGAGCGGGTGCTCGACTCATTTTACAGTAATATCGGTGCGCTGGGCACGGGCATCATCCTACTGCTCACCGCCGGCGTCTTGCAGGATCAGAGCTTTAGCGTTGGCGACTTTGCGCTCTTTGTCTATAACCTGGGCATGCTCACCGAGTTTATGCGCGGCTTTGGTAACTTCCTGGCGCACTATCAGCAGGCAGGGGTTTCGATGGGACGCATGGTCAAGCTGTTGCAGGGCGCGCCGGCAGCAACGTTGGTGGCCCATCAGCCGCTCAACCTTGGCGGCGAGGCCGCGGTTCCCGCGCCCGTCGCGCCCAATGAGCCGTTGCAGCGATTGGAAGTGGTCGATCTGACCTATCGCTACGGCAAGACGGCTCCGACGCAGAGCAATGGCAGTGGCGAAGCGCCCGTTCGGGGCATCGAGAAGATCAGCTTTCAACTGGAGCGCGGCAGCTTCACGGTGATCACCGGGCGGATTGGCGCAGGCAAGACAACATTGTTGCGCGCGCTGCTGGGCTTGCTACCAAAACAAAGCGGCGCGATCTGTTGGAACGGTCAACCCGTTACTGATCCGGCGAACTTCTTCGTGCCCGGTCGCAGCGCCTACACGCCCCAGGCACCACAGTTGATGAGCACCACCCTGCGCGACAATCTCACGCTGGGGCAGCCGCTGGATGATGGCACGTTGCAACGAGCGCTCCATCAGGCCGTGCTCGAAGAGGACTTGGCGGGGATGCCCGAGGGGTTGGCCACCTTGGTTGGTCCCAAGGGCGTACGCCTCTCCGGTGGCCAGGTGCAGCGTACGGCGGCAGCGCGCATGTTTGTGCAGCAGCCGGCGCTGATTGTCGTCGATGATCTGTCAAGCGCGCTCGATGTCAAGACGGAGCAGGTGTTGTGGGAGCGGCTGTTTGCTAGTGGAGATTCTTCGGCGGCTGAGCAGGTATCGGCGGCTGAGCTTGTCGAAGCCAGAGATAGCTACCCTTCACAAACCTTCCTCGTTGTTTCACATCGCCGGCCGGCATTGCGCCGGGCGGATCAGATTATCGTGCTGAAGGATGGGCGGATTGAGGATGTGGGGACGCTCGATGAATTGCTGATGCGCTGTGCGGAGATGCGGCGGCTCTGGCAGGATGAAAATAATAGATAGGAGAAAATTGACAATGTTTAATCCCATCAATTTGTCATTTTATGCAGAACCGGTGCTTGATGAGTTAGTCAGTGGCGTACCGCAATTGGAGAAGAGCATCCTGCTCGATCTGGCCCAAAACGCTGGGGGAACACTCCTCGAAATCGGTTGTGGCTATGGGCGGATCACGATTCCGCTGGCTGAACGCGGTTATGCGCTCGTTGGTGTGGAGCTCTGTGGGCCATCGCTTGCTGCCGCACGCCGCAAAGGTGGCAACCTGCCCATTCAGTGGGTGGAAGGCGATGCCCGTTCCTTTCAGTTGGGCCAAAAGTTTCCCTTTGTCTTTGCAAGAGGTGGCGTCTTCGACTTTATGCTCACGCGCATTGATCAGGAGGCGATGCTGAGGCAGGTACGTGAACACTTAACGGAAGACGGCATCTTTGCATTTGACATCTGCGATTATCGTTTCAGCGAAATGGTCAACAATGCAGACTCGGCCTGGTTGACTCTGATGGATAAGCAGGGACGCCAAATCTGTGCCGGTGGCTCCTCACATTACGACTATAGTCAGCAGCTCTGGTTTCAACGAGGCTGGTATCGGTTGAACGATGCTGACGGTGAACCAATTGCTGAACCGTGGGAGCTGACCTTGCGTTACACCTTGCCGCAGGATGTAGAGGCGTTACTTCATTACAATGGCTTTGAAGTTATCGTTTGTTACACCGACTGGTTTGGCACGTTGCCGACGGCTGAGGAAGGGGCGAGTCTCTTTGTGTGCAAACTCAACAAGGAGTCATGGCAAGTAACATGAATTCGATAAATCTCATGCGGCGGCTTGGCTTTCGCATTGAGCAAGGAATCGATCCCAACCAAACAGTGGGAATTTTAGACTAATCCAAAATTTAAACGATCCACGTAGTTTCACGAAGACACACGAAGCTTCGTGTGTCTTCGTGAAACTCTCAAGAAACATGGCGTCCGCTACTGTTTCTTCAGTATGAAATAGGGCACCGCCCTTTAGCTGCTTCGTGGACAATCATTTCTCTGGAATAACGTTGAAAGGAGATCATATGCCTAAATCTTCTAAGCAAAAAAACAAGAAGAACAAAACCAAACAGCGACGTGGAGAGCAAAAGCAAGTCGAAGGAACGCTTGTACCTCCTGAATCACTGCCAGCCATTTCCGATTTATTGGAGACTGCGCTGCATGAAGCAAAGGCCGTGGAAGCAAAAACCGTAGATGAGGCGCAAACTGAACTTGAGCTTGAAATTGCCGTTGACATCGAAACTGCTGTTGATGCTGAAGCAGAAGCTGAGCGTGAATCACTCCTTGTAACTAAGCCGACGGCTGCACAAGAACTGCGGGCATCTCTACTGGCCAAGCAAAAACAGCAGCCAAAGGGATGGAAACAGCAGGTCAAGGCGGGCAAGATAGTGGGCGCACACGTGCCGAAACGCTTTAATCGCGGTGGTTGAAGCAAGGAGATGTGTCGTGCGTAGGGTCATGGCATGCCATGACCCACTGGTATCAAGGTAAGGGATAAGGGCGGTAACCAACACTACAACGGATGAAGGAAGCATCTGATTTTCCGCCGCGCGCCCTGAATGCTAGGGAAAATGCCGCTTGAATCGACAAGTTTGTAAAGAAACAGCAATTTAATCGACGAAATCACAAATCCGTACTACCAAAATCCGCTGTAGTGTTCCTGAAATGCTTAGCTTGATACACATGGGTCATGGCATGCCATGACCCTACGCACGAGACCAAAATGAGTAGATCGCAGCCACTGCTCTGCGAGGATTGCCAAATCCCGCCCGAGGGTCGCGGTCTACCGATACTGGTAAACATGCGAGGAGAAACGCGCCATGCAACTACGCAAGCACACCGTTTACTTAGCCGGCAGTCAATATTGAATTGCCTCAACCGCCGGGCGCAAAGGCACAGCTTTGCTACGATTTGCGGCTGACGGCAGCGGAAGCAGGGATATCTAATGAGTGAACGTGACCTCTTTGTCGAGCAAGCGACAGCTAGGCTAGCCCAATTTGTGGACGCACATTCGCAATTTTCGATTGATGATGCGCAACCGGCCTACCGCGGCGGCACCAACTATATAACGCTTGGCCATCGGGGGGGGCAGCCGATCCTCTTCAAATCTTTTATTCGCCCCTACCGATGTGATCATGAAGCGTTCTGCCTACGTCACTTTGCCGGGAGCGGCGTTGTACCGCAAATCTTGGCCACGGTCCCCCAAGCGCTCATCGTCATGAGCCGTTGGCCCGATGACAGCGCCGATCAGCCGGCGCTCGATGGGACGCAGCGCGCGGAGCTCAGCGAACAACTCGGGCGCGCCGTGGCCACCCTTGTACAATGGCCCATGCCCACGGCAGCAGAGCAGCCGGCAGCCACGTCGGAATTCGAGCAATTTGCGTGGCGAACCGATATCGATGAGATTGCACGCCACTGCGTTGCGCTCTGTCGGCAGATCCAAAGCCAGCTACCGCTCTATCAGACCGACTTTTTCACGGCGTCGCTGGATCTCGTTGAAGCGCAGATCGACTATGTGGCGCAACAGCCGCGTCTGCTCTTTCACGAAGACATCTCGAACTTTAGCGTGTACCGGGGACAATTTCAAGGCTTCTATGATCTAGAGATGGTGCGCATCGGCACCGAGGCAATGCAACTTGGTGTGGTCGTCGATCTCATTCAGCCCCATTGGCATACAGAAGAGTGGCTGGTGTGGCCTAGTTTTCTGCAAGGCTACCAGGCAACCAGCCAACGCATTTTGACTGAACAGGACTTTCAAGCCATCTTGGCCATGAACCATTTCTACTATCTCATCCGCCTCTGTCGCTGGGGCAAGTGGAATGGCGATCCGATGCAGACGGGTAGCTTGCAATTTGCTACGGCAGTGGCGGATGGTTACTTCAAGGCGATGCAAAAGGCGTGTGAGAGCTTGCATGGCTGGGTTGATCTGAAGCAATGGTTTTCTACGCTATAGGCAATATTTTGAGGATAAACCGATGAATGATCAAATTGAATTCTGGCAGCAGGAAGAACAAGCACCTTTCGCCGGCTGGGACTTTTCCTATCTGGATGGGCGCATGATCGAAGAGCAGCCCTCCTGGTCCTATACCACCCGTGCCAAAGAGCTGATGGCACAAGCCGCCGCGCTCATCGATCTGGATACCGGCGGAGGGGAACAGTTGTTGGCAATGCAAGCGGCGTGGCCGGCCAAGGTCGTCGCCACCGAGGGCTATCCGCCCAATTTCAAGCTGGCGCGCGCACGGCTGGAACCGCTGGGGGTCACGGTGCTCGATGTGGAAAATAACGAGACCAAGCCCCTGCCCTTTGCCGACGCCGAGTTTGGCTTGGTGCTCAATCGCCACGCCGCGATTAATACGGATGAGGTAGCGCGGATGTTGACGCCCGGCGGCACCTTTTTAACACAACAGGTGCATGGCCTGTGGGCACATGATCTGCTGGCCGCCTTTGGGGCAACGCCGCAGTGGCCCGATGCGACGCCTGATCGCTATCTACCCGGGCTGGAACGGGCAGGGATGGAGATTGTGATGCACGAAGATTGGGAAGGCGAATTGGCCTTTACCGATGTGGGCGCACTTGTCTACTACTTGAAGGCCGTGCCATGGCTAGTGCCGGGTTTTTCGGTGGCGACACATTTAGAAAATCTGCTGGCGCTGCAACGGCGGTTGGAGGCAGAGGGCAAGCTCGTCTTTGCCGCCAAGAAATACATCATTGAGGCGCGCAAGCCAGCGTAAAAAACGCGAAAGGGCCAGTCGGCATGACCAGCCCTTCGTCGTTGGATAAATGCTTGTTGCCGATGTAGGTCGGTAGATGGCAATCCGATTGGCGCTACACCCGCGGTTTACAGCTACACTGGCTGTCGTGGTGCCGTTCCCCGCGTGCACGCAGGGGCGGTCAACTCGTACAGTTGTGTCTGTTGCGTCCCATTCGGGGGATTGCAAAGAAGGACAAACTGAATCGTCCGATGCAATCTCCCCATGTGGTACGCAACAAAGTACATAGCGTGGCAATCAGTCCGTTGACCACATCGGGGGATTGCGGCCAAGGACGGGACTGACTGCCCGTTTCAGCAATGACAGCGACGTAGCCTATCATAAATTCGGTTGTAGCCCAAAGGGACAGAGAATTTATGATATATTTACAGTTTCCACGAGCCGAGGGTTGTTTCGGGTTCTGCTGCGCTTGTGATTGCTAAGCCAATTGTAACATGGAAAATCGGCCGATGTGTGTCATTGATCTACTAAGTTTCTGACATTTTCTATCAAATTCTGACAAATCTGGGGAAATTATCCAAGTGGAGAAGGAAATTGCACAATGATCCAACTGCGCGCAGTACGCACACCCGACCTCAACGAGATTACCGCTATTGATGTTTCCGAAAGCGGGGACCGCCGCTATCAATTTGTTGATGGGCAATTGCAAATCATTGAACAAGCGTGGCAACGGGAGCATTGGGATGCCGAAGCGTGGCCGCGTCGCGTGGCAAATTGGGCGGAAAAGCTAAAGCCGGATCGCTATGTCGCAGCTTATGTCGACGCGCGGATGGTTGGCATTGCAGGGTTGCGCTATCAGTTGACACCGACGATGGCACAACTGACCTCGCTCTATATCGATATCAATCACCGGCGACAGGGGGTTGCCCACCAACTTGTGCAAGAGGTTTTTCGGCTGAGCAGGGAGCATGGCGCGCAGGCCATCTACGTCTCGTCCAAGCCGTCAATCCCGGCAGTTGGCTTTTACAGTCGCCAGGGCTTCGAGGTGACTAGTGAGCCGGATCCGCACCTCTTTGCGTTGCAGCCGCTCGATATTCACATGATCAAGGTACTGACATGAATGGTTATCCAGGGACGATAGAGCACCAACATATTCTCGACCTGATTGGCAGTTATTATGCTGATGAGCCGCGGATTCTAGCTGTCGGTCTCTTTGGCTCACTAGTGCGGGGCAACTGGGATGAATTCTCCGATCTGGATTTGGACGTCGTTATACACGATGGGGTGCAGATTAATGTTCAGGCGGAGCTCACCGACTTGTGCTGCTACTTGCATAACATGGGCGAGGAAGTGCTGATTACACTTGTAGACGGACCCGATAGCGGTGATGTCGTGCTGGCATCACTGGTGCAATTTTCGATCCGCTACCATTCATTGGCAACCACCAACTGGAAAATCATCGACTCGTTGCAGTTGCTGCACGGTGATATTGATAAAGCAACCATCGTTATGGCCGGTGAAGCCAATCGAAGATGCGCGCCAACAACGAAAGCGGAAGTACTCATTAATCGAACCCTGCGCTTCGGGCTGGGTGTCAGCATCGAAGTGCGGCGGCATCGGCTCTGGTTGGCGGTCGAGTTGTTGCATCGAATGCGCACATTGCTCATGGAACTTTTTGCCATTACACATGGCCACGAGCGCGCCATCCAAAGTTTTGAAGCAGATGCTGCACCCTCTCTCCAACAAAGGTTGATGGCCATGTTGCCACAGGGGGAAACGCGGTCTGTACTGCACTGTTTAGAAAGTGGCGTCGATTTCTTGGCAGAGGAATTGGCAACTCTAACAGACGGACAAGTTATTCTAACGACAGCACAACGCCGGTTGTTGCGGCAGCTTCGCCACTGTTGTACAGAATTGCGACAAGAGGACCAATAAGAATATCGATGAACATCTGGCTGGTCTCGCTTCGCTGCGTTATCAGCTGACCGCTACGATGGCCCAACTAACGACGTTACACGTCAGCCGCGCATACCGGCGGCAAGGGGTGGCAACGGCCTTGGTCCAGGAGGTGATCCGTCTAGTCAAAGCCCAAGGGGCACAGGCGCTCTATGTCTCGGCAGCCGAATCGACTTCGGCGGTAAACTTTTACCTTAGCCAAGGGTTTCGGACAACCGATGAACCCCATCCCGTGCTCTTTGCGCTGGAGCCAAACGATATTCACATGGTGATGGCGTAAAGGGAGATAAAATAGTTAAGGCGCAAATAGTTCGGCCAGCGTCTGTAACACAGCCTGCTGCTCGTCGTCTTGCAGTCGCCCAAGCCGTTTGCCCAAGCGAGCTTTATCAACGGTACGCAGTTGGTCCAACACAATCAGGCCATCTTTCTCTTGAAAGTGACAAGGAACGCGGGTGGGGTATGCTTTGCCTTGGGAGGTTAACGGAGCAATGATCACCGTCGCAATATGACGATTCATCTCATCCGGGGAAACGATTACACAGGGGCGGCTCTTTTGCATTTCAGAGCCAATAGTTGGGTCAAGATTGACCAGAAAAATATCAAAACGCTTGGCGTTTGGGTGCTTCATACTAAATTCACTTCTACTTCTATAGTTCGCACTGGCCCATTACGGGCCGTGCTGTTTTACCAGGACCATTCCTGTTTGTCCCACTCGGTCGATGTGGGCGCGTTATCAATCAATTGATCATCACCGGCCAGCGCCATCTGTTGGAAGTGCGCATCCCAATGTTGACGACGCTGTTGCAGCGGACGAATGACCAACTGATTCTCTTGTACTTCCAATACAACTTCGTCCGCCAGGCCAAGTTGTTGCAATAGAGTTTTAGGGATCCGAATCCCTTGCGAGTTGCCGATACGGACGATCCGTGTGGTCAGAGAGGTAGCCATTTGTTTGCCCTATCTATTGATTGCACTAGGTTGTAATTACATTGTAGGTCCGTTTTGGTTGATTGTCAATCTCTTATGCCGCCAAAATTTTACGCTCTAAGGACCATCCAAAGAGAGAACAGGGAGGACTTTGATGAAATTTACCATTGAGCAAGCCAACCCCGAGCAACACTACGACGCCCTAGCCCGCTTTCTCAACCACTTTGAGCCGGATCCCATCGCGGCGGCGGATATTCGCGAGTGGGATCGGCGCAGTGAAGGGCATATCGTCCGGCGCAGCATTGTGCGTGACGATGGGGGTGACGTCATCGGCTATGGCGTGGTCCATCACGGCCCGTGGAACCAGCCGCACGAATTTTATCTCTGGATTGGGGTGGCTGCCGCAAAACGCCGTCAAGGCATGGGACAGGCGCTCTATGACTATGCTTTGACCACGATTCGATCGCTTGATGGTACCACGCTCGGATCGGAAGTGGGCGAAGATCAGGCGGCCGGTCTGCATTTCGCGCAGCGCCAAGGCTTTGTGCAACAGAAGCATACCTTTCAATCCAAATTGGATCTTCGCCAATTTGATGAAAGCGCCTTCAGCGCCACCGTTGATAGCGTGCAAGCCCAAGGCATTCGGCTCTACTCCATGGCCGATGTGGCGGATACGCCGACGGCACGGTGCGCGTTGTACGCGATCAACCAGCAGATGACCTTGCAGGATCCTGGTGCGGATGGTGCATTCCCCGCGTTCGAGCAGTTCGAGAAAGAGGTCTTTGCCGCCCCTTGGTATCGTCCCGCTGGCCAGTGGCTGGCCGCCGATGGTGACCACATCATTGGTATGTGTGCCGTTGGCTATTTTGAGGAATCCAACTCGATGTACAACATGATGACCGGCGTCGACGAGGCCTATCGCGGGCGCGGGATCGCGCAGGCACTCAAGGTGCAGGCGATCCGCTGGGCCAAGGCGTATGGGGCCGATTACATCCGCACCAACAATAATTCGGAGAACGCGCCGATGTTGGCCATTAATCGCAAACTGGGCTACGAACCCCAGCCGGGAAGCTATAAGTTTATAAAAACGCTGTGAAACTAAAGGAACTACTCATGACCGAAATGACGACATCACCCACCCGCAACGCCACCGTCACCCTGCGCGAAATCACCGCAGAGACGTTGCGCAGCATTCTCGAATTAAAGGTCGGACCGGACCAGGATGGGCTGGTGGCACCCAATGCCGTCTCGATTGCCCAGGCCCATTTTTCTGACCACGCCTGGTTTCGTGCCATCTATGCGGATGAAACGCCGGTTGGCTTTGTAATGTTAGATGACCAGCCGGAAAAATCGGAGTATTATCTTTGGCGTTACATGATCGATGCGCGCTACCAAAAGCTGGGCTTTGGCCGGCAGGCGCTTCAACTGCTCATCGAACATGTTAAGACGCGCCCCAACGCCACCGAACTGTTCCTGAGCTATGTGCCCAAAGAGAGCGGTCCCCGCGGCTTTTATGAAAAGCTGGGCTTTGTGCATACGGGCGAGGAAGAGGATGGTGAGTTGGTCATGCGGCTGGAATTGTGAGGCAACCGATGTTTACAACACCAATCACCACCGAACGGTTACAGATCCGCCGCTTCACCGAGCAGGATTGGCCGGCGGTCTATGCCTACACAGCACAGCCCGCGGTCATGTTGTACATGGCCAAGAGTGCGATGACCGAGGCGGATACCAAACTGTTCATCAAAAAACAGATGGCCGATGATGCCACCGACTATGCCTTGATCTGCCAAGCCGATAACCAACTGATCGGCCACATGGTCTTTCACCCCTGGTTTGCGCCGCGCACCTATGAGATTGGCTGGATCATCCACCCTGACTATCAGCGGCAGCGCTATGCGAGTGAGGCGGCGTTGGCGCTGTTGCGGTATGGCTTTGACGAGATGGACCTACACCGCATCATCGCTACCTGTCAGCCGGAAAATCCGGCGAGCTATGGGGTGATGGAGAAGATCGGGATGCGGCGCGAGGGGCATTTTCGGCAATGCATCCATCGCGGTGGCGACGAGTGGTGGGATGAGTATTTTTATGCGCTGTTGGCGGACGAGTGGCAAGCAAGGCAACGCTGAGAGCGCCACTCCAATTATGCGACTGCCGCTTGATGTGGTTGCCGTTCATACCACAGATTAATCTGGTCGATCATCTGATCAAATTCGTCTCTGGTAAGCGCTTTAAACTCGTTCTTCCGATTCACTGTCAACATCGCCTTGCCGGCTTGAGTAAATGTCGGTGCTTTGAGCCAGCGATAGTAGCCGATATCGGTATCCATGCTAAAAACAAAGAGGCAAAGCGGGAAGGGAAGATCTTCTGGAATCAGTGGAGCTTCAAGATCGATGGTCAAAGCTGATCCGCTATACGCTGGCTGGATTGACAATTGAGCATGGACCTGAACACCGAACATCTTCCCTGTGTAGAGACCATTTTCAGTAATTGTCACCAAATAATCGACCAGGGCATCGTTGCTCTGTTGACGAATGATCAGATCGTCGCGGCGTGAAAGATAGACAAAGGCAAGCTGTTCAGCCCGTTGATCAACGTACCATAGTCCTGTCTGTTCCATAAGATTACTTCCTATCTTGAACAATAAAATGAGAATGGACAGACAATTCATCCAATCGATCCCAATACGCCTTAACTTCTTCCCACAGAATATCCTGGTTCTTCTCAGTTAGTGGATACGCTGTGTTCAGACCATAAACGCCTTTGATCTGTTCAACTTTGGCACACATAATATACCCTTGTTCAGCGATATCGTCAATGCCTACTACATAGGTCGGTGCCGGTAATGAGGACAACTGTTGCATCTCTGTCATCGGGATCTGAATTCGTAATCTATTTTGAGAATCGTAGCCCAGTCTAGTCGTTTTTACCTGTACAAAAAAGTAGGGAGTTGTGGTAAGTGCATTGCCAATCAATTCAACTAGAAAATCCGATGTGGGCCATTTATCACCAAGAAATTGCGGACGAAATCTTGGCTGAATACGACCATAGAATCTAGTGATAATGACGGCAAACAATTGCTCGCCGCGGCGTCCTAATTCATTTTGCATAATTTGCTAATCGGTCATGGGTGAATAAATACAATGAATAATACAGCATATACAGAGTACATAGAGTTAATCAACTTACGAATGTAGCAAATAGACTAGGAACAATGGTGGAAACACGAAAAGCAAAAACCAATGAGCGCACCATTGATGAAGTAATCGACAAACTTGCACGGCAGGAGATTATCGACGGACTCATTGTCGTTGGCTCCGCCGCCACAGATCAGCTGACGCCGGCCAGTGACTACGACTTGGTGATCGTGCTAGCAACAATGCCTGTGCCGCTGCACACCGGCGTGACCTATATCGACGGACGTTTCACCGATCTACTCTTTCACACCACTGAGCAGATTGAACAGATCTTGGCCGCCACAGAGCCATTCGATTTCTGGGATTGGACGGGGCGCTTGGTGGGGTGGTTGGAGACGGGGCAGGTGCATTTTGACCGTCATGGCAAACTTGGGGCAGCGCAGGCGAAGATCCGCAGTGGCCAATGGATTGCGCCGGTTGAGGAGAGCGCGGGATATGGTGCTTGGCAAACGATCAACTATAACCTGGCGGTAGTGCGCCGATTGCTGACCTCAGATGACCCCGCCTATCTCATGGCGGCAGATCTGCGCATGGCGCTCTTTGGGCCGCAGGATCTCTTCTGGAATTATTTTGCCGTGCGTGGGTTGCAACCAGATAGCGAGAAGCAGCATATTCGCTATTTGCAGGAGCATGATCCGACATTTCTCGCTTACTTCAATCGCTTTCTGGCGGAGTTAGATCGTAATGAGAAATTTCGGTGCTATGTTGTATTGGCTGAACAGGTGTTGGCACCGGTTGGCGCGCTCTGGCAAGCAGGTGAGACGGTGCTGAATCTCGGTGGGAAGGAGCGAACATTTGCGATGGAAGAAAAAGCACTCGACTTTTGGGCAGGCTTGATCACATGAAGAGCCGACTACATGCCCCAAACTTCGATGGTTGTGCCGTTGTACGCTTCGGTCCGCTGAAAGACCTTTTCTGACCAGGGCTTGTTGGGTGTCCGATCAAAGATGACCAGGTGACCTTCCGTTGTATCGGCTTTGTCCATGTAACGCCACGTCTGCTCAAGACCAGCCTGAATCGTCTTTTCCAGATCCCGGTAGCGAATCTTGAGTTCGATGACAACCCGTTGGACGACGCGCTCTTCGTCATAGGGCCAGACCACCAGGAGATCAGTGCGCTCGCGGCCAAGGCCATACTCACGTTCAATGCGCCCGCCCCCATTCAACACGCGCTGGAGAAAGGCTTGCAACAACAGTTGGGGACCGGCTTCCTTGTAAGAAAAGCGTTCGAGCCAATGTTCTGAATGTTCGCGAAAAAAGCCTTGAAAGGCGGTAAGGAGTTTAGTCATTTCCAGTTTGCCATCGGCGGCCACATACCAGCTTGTCTCGTGCGTGATCGTCAACTGCGTGGAGTAGGTCAATTCGCGTGGGATCACTTCTTGATAAATTTTGTTGGCAATCGTCGCATGACCTTGGGCGGTAATCAGCCCGAGATCGCGCACATATTGCAGATCATCGGTGCGTATCAATTCCGGATCCGATTCACCAGCCAGGATTGGCTCGATGACCCGTCGGACCCGTGGCTCCTGCAATTTGTCTGCCAACTGATCGAGATGGGTCTCGCGGCGCCGGATCAGCGTTTCTTTGGCCGCCTGGATCATGGCGACCGTGATGGTACGGCTGCGATCCCGATTCGCTTTGACGGCAAAGCAGACCTCATAGGCGAGTGCGTTGACCAGCCAGGGTTGGCCCCGCGTCAGTTCCCAGACCAGCGCAAGGACACCATTGCCAAATTGCTGACCGGTCTCTGTGGTGTGCTGCGCATAGAGTTGCTCCACTTCGGATTGGGTGAAGTCACCCAGACGCAATGAAGTTGCTTTAATGTTAAAGGCACTGCCCCCTGTGATCACCGCTTTTTCTGTGCTGGATTGAATGCGATAGTCCCGCACATCGCGCACACCACAGAGGATGATGCTCTGGGGAAAAAATTCGGGCCGTTTAAAGTAACCGGAACGCAATTGGCGCAAGACTGCAATGAGGGTATCACCAATGAGCGAATCAATTTCATCGATCAAGAGGATAAGGGGTTTGTCACTCTGTTCAGCCCAGCGGGTTAGCAGCTCTTCTAATGCGCTCGAGCCACCATGCATTGACAGCATTTGCATCATGTTCTCTTCGGGAAATGTATCATGGAGAAAATCGCGCGCGGCTGAAGCAAGACGTCCTAAAATTGCCTGCATGGCGGCATCGACATCTTCGCGCATGGCCTGGGCCGCCTCCACATTGAAGTAGAGCGCGCGATAGGTTCCCTGCTGGTTCAGATAATCCGATAGGGCCAGCAGATACGAGGTTTTTCCCACCTGGCGTGGCGCATGAAGCACGAAATATTTCTGTTGCTGGATCAACAACAACATCTCGTCTAAATCAAAACGCGAGAGGGGAGGAACGGTATAGTGGATAGTGGGCTTGACTGGGCCTGCGGTATTGAAAAAGCGCATCAACTGCTCCTTTGATAGGATTAACGTCTGTTCATTATAGCATACAATTGACCGCAGATCCTATGAATACGAAAGTCAGGGATGTGTTCCATTCCGCAGAAATAGTTATCCACGAAGCGCATGAAGACGCACGAAGAAAAGACAAAGCTTCGTGTGTCTTCGTGAAACTTTGTGGATAGTTTAAATTTGGATTGGTCTAAGGCTGGACGAAACCAGGATCAATGTTGTAGTCTCGAGGATATAGAGAATTTCCGCAATAGATACGAAAACAGGTAGAAACGAATGCAAGCGCAAAAAGTTCAAGTGAGCACCAAAAATAACTGGTTCCAACGCGCAGAGGTAGTCCAGCGCAACCGTAAAAAACGCTGGGAACATCGCCAATTCTTTGTCGAAGGCGTGCGCGCGATGAATCAGTTGCGCCGCAATCCTACCTGGCAGGTCGAGGCGCTCCTCTATAATCCAGCCCAGCGGCTATCGGGTTGGGCGCAGGATCTGCTAGAGGAGATTACATGCCCCTATCACCTGGAACTGACCGCCGAGTTGATGGGCGAGTTGAGTGATAAGGAAGAGCCATCTGAAGTGGTGGCAATCGTCAACATGCCGGTGATCGACGACGTGCCGGTCACGCTGACGGCGAAATCGGTGATCGTCTTGCTTGACCGTCCCAGCAATCCCGGCAATCTCGGAAGCATTATCCGCTCGTGCGATGCCTTTGGGGTGGATCGCCTGATCATCACCGGCCACGCCGCCGACCCCTTTGACCCGGTGACGGTGCGAGCGACGGCGGGGGCCTTCTTTCATGTGCCATTGGCGCGGCTTACCAGCAATGAGAGCTTGGCGACATGGTTTGCCGACTCTCGGCAGACAGTGCCCGATCTGCAAATTATCGGCACCAGCGCACAAGGCGATCTACCGCTCACCGCCTGCGACTTTACGGGGCCAACAATTCTCTGTATGGGCAATGAAACCGTGGGCTTAAGCGCCTGGCTCAAGGAGCAGTGCGATGCTTTGACTTATATGCACATGCAAGGCGTTGCCTCGTCGCTCAATTTGGCTTGCGCAACGACAGCGGTCTTGTTTGAAGTGAGTCGACAACGGGGCAAGGTGTAACACAAAACGTGAAGCGTAAATCGTGAAGCGTAAATCGTGAAACGTGAAGCGTAAATCGTCGGATCTTCACACAGTTTACGCTCCACGCTTTACGCCAGTCGTACCACTATTTCTTGCGACCAACCGAGAGATCCAAGGCGGTCATACATAGCTGGGCTGCTTCCAATGTTTGGGTGATGGCTGCCCATTGCGCTGGTGAGAGCAGTATGCCGGCAACTTGTTCTTCGTTCACAAGCGCTATCGGCCCAAGTTGTGTCAAGGAAACAAGATCTTGCTGCTGGTCATTTATAATACCGAAAGGCATAGCACAGAGGGGGATAGTGTGCAAGTGTTTCACAGGTGTTTACTCATTCTGATTTAGGATAATGGATTCTTTATTCACTAGACGTACAAACGCTAAAATGGTTACGCAAATCTCGGAGAAATATCAGATATGACTTCTACAAAGAATGCACTCAATAGTCCAGTAAAAGCATTGGGCGACGACCTTATTCTGCGTTGGTCGACATCGGATGATACCGATAAGATCGCCGCCCTCACCGGCCATATCTTCCGCGCTAAGGAAGAAGAGCCGGCCAATGTGGGCATGATGGATCAGATGCGCGTCCTCATGCGTGGTGATCATCCCTTTATGACGCCGCAAGACTTTGCCGTGATCGAAGACACCAGCAAAGCGGATAGTCCCTTGGTCGCCTGCACCTCGCTCTGGCAACACCGCTGGAGCTATGGGGGCATTGACTTTACCGCCGGCCGCCCCGAATTTGTGGCCTCGTTGCCGGAGTATCGCAACCGGGGGCTGATCCGTCAGATCTTCAGCCTGCTCCATGAGCGCAGCGATAGCCGCGGCGATCTGATGCAGGGCATCACTGGCATCCCCTACTTCTATCGCCAGTTCGGCTATGAGATGGTGCTCGACCTCGGCGGGAGTCGTACCGCGCCGCTCGCTGGGATTCCCGAGCTAAAGGACGGAGAGAGCGAACCGTTTGCCCTGCGCCCGGCAACGCTGGCGGATGTCCCGCAGATCACTGCCTTACACACGCAAAATCGCGGCGACAATTTACTCTGGCAAGAGGTCGATGAAGCATACTGGCGCTATGTGGTGAGCTACTGGGATGATCCAGCAAGTCGCTATGAGGATCGCATGATGGTTCAGATCAATACCTATCCCCACATGATTGTCGATCAGACGGGCACAGTGCTGGGCTTTGTCGCCTTTGGCCACCATCGCTGGGGCAAGGCATTGGGCACCTTTGAAGTGGCATTAACTGAAGAGGCCAATCTACAGACGATCATGCCCTCGCTGTTGCGGGGCCTGCGTGATTACGCGTTGCAAGCCCCCGCCTTTCGCGCCGATGCACCACCGCTGAGCGAACTCACCTTTGGCCTGGGGCGCGACCATCCGCTCTACACCTTGATGGGGCAACGCATCGCGCCGAAGGTAGATCCGCCCTATGCCTGGTATATTCGCATGCCCAATGTGCCGGCCTTTTTGCGCCATGTTGCGCCCGTCTTGGAAGCACGGCTAGCGGCCTCGCCGTTGCGCAATTACACGGGCGAGATCAAATTCGATCTCTACCGTGGGGGTCTGCAACTCGTCTTCGAAGGGGGCAAGTTGGTTAACGCCGACAAGTGGCGACCGCCGACCTATGGCGACAATGCGACCGCCGGTTCGCCGCCGCTGGTCTTGTTACAACTGATTTTGGGTTACCGCAGCCGGGCCGAGTTGCAAACGATCTTTCCCGATTTCTTTAGTGAAGAGGAAGCGCATCTGTTGCTTGACACACTCTTCCCTAAGCAGCCGTCGCACTTGATGCCGATGGCGTAGCTATAGTGAGCCACAGAGGGCACAGAGAGCACAGAGAGCACAGAGAGCACAGAGAGCACAGAGAGCACAGAGAGCAACTTTTTCTGTGCCTCTTCTCTGGAATGATTTGCGCGATCTGCGAGAATGTTTCAAAAATTCTCTGTGCCCTCTGTGGCAAATAGTTGTCGTACATAAGTGTTGAGAGTAAGGGTCTGTCCAGAAATAAAGTAGTCAATTGTACGGACACGGTGTACCGTGTCGGTACGGAAAAATTCTCCAAGTTATTTCTGGACAGGCCCTAAGGAGGAGAATGGAAACAAAAATCCTTTTAGCGCAGCGGTATGAGGAACGAGCCAGTCTGTTGGCACAAGCTGTAACGTTGGTGGAAAATGATCCACGCGTCGTTGCAGCCTGGCTCTTTGGATCGGGCCACCGGCACCGGCAGCTGTGCCATCGCCGGTAGGGCAACTGAAGCTCGTTTTAGCAATCCAACATTTTTGATCTGGCTGATGCAACCAGCCAACTAGCGCAGGCCAACCCGTGGATTCGCCGCGCGTGAAGCCTAGGCACAGTCAATCACACGCCGCCCAGCGTATTGCAGGAGAAAAAAGAACGCAATGTATATCAACTTAGCCGACAAAGTGGCGCTCGTCACTGGGGTCAGCCGTCGCCAAGGGATTGGCGCGGCCATTGTGCAGCAGCTGGCCCAAGCCGGTGCCACGATCTTTACGACCTACTACCGGCCCTATGATGTCGAAATTGCCTTGGCCAAAGAGGGGAATGAGGCTGCGGCCATCCTGGCCGATCTGCGCAGTGATGGAGCAGAGGCGGTGGGACTGGAAGTTGATCTATCCGATCCCGCGGCACCAGCCACGATCTTCAACGCCGCGCAAAAGGCCTTTGGCCATGTGGATATTCTGGTCAACAACGCCACGCGCGATACGCCCGCCAACATCGACACGATCACGGCCACTACGCTTGATCAACATTACGCTGTCAATGTTCGGGGACTGCTCCTACTGTGCCATGAGTTTGTCGAGCGTTTCCAGGGGCAGGATGGCGGACGCATTATCAACCTGACTTCTGGCCAAGGGGTGACGCCGATGCCGGAAAGTCTACCTTATGTTGCTAGTAAGGGCGCGATTGAAGCCCTCACCTTCAGCCTGGCACCGCCGTTGATGAAGCGGGGCATCACGATCAATGCCGTCGATCCCGGGGCGACTGATAGTGGCTGGATGGGCGATGAATTGCAGGCGCAGTTGGCGGCGCAGTCGGCGGCGGGGCGCGTCGGCTTGCCGGCGGATGCGGCACGGTTGATCACATTCTTGGCGTCAGCCGAAGCACAGTGGATTACTGGCCAGATTATGCGGTCGCGCGGGGGAGCGTAAGGGTTTCAGATTTAGTAACGCTCAGACATCTGGCTTAGCTGTTGTTATACTCCTAGATAAAATCCTTAAAAGTCATATAGTTTGCGCTGACTTTTACCCAAGTGAAACTGTATGACTTTTAAATGATTCGTCTATAAGCTGCGCCATAAAGTAACACTTTGTACACGAGTAAAAATGTACCTATGTGCTGCGGCGGAGTATACAAAGCCTATCGCTTGCAGCGGACAGTTATCAGCTTCTTTATTTGATCAGTGCTAGCCCGGCGTAGACAATGGCAAGCAATAGGACCAATACGAGATGTTCAATGCCCATCGTTTCGCCTCCCCCCATCGTAAAATAAGCTGTAATTACTTGTATTCGCTATGCTATGCTAAAACCGCGACGGTAGCATCAGTCAAATAATGTATATGAATAGTACCGTAGTACTATTCATATACGGAATGTGGGTCGTCCTTGACCGTTCCGCAAAATTCGACTATTGTAAAGCAGAAGAGGATCAACCTCGGCTACCAATCAGAATTACTCAGGACTTAGGCAGTGCTCGGCGGCTGAGCTTGTCGAAGCCAGAGAGCACTGCCTAAGTCCTATTACTGACAAAATGATTGAGAACTTACGCATGGACATCCCACCAACGGTTACGCGCGCCGCGGTCGCCCAATACGAAGCATTGCGGCGCATGGCCACGATCAATATGTTTCACTACGAGGGCATTCAACGCGAAGCGATTGTCTATCGCTTGCAAGCTCTGCGCAAACTCAGCCAGAGCGATTACTATTTTATCTTTCGCAATGGTGAACAGCTACTCAAGCACTTCAAGCTAGAGACCATTACCGACCCCGAAATCCTGCGTCAACTTGACTAACATCGGTTCATGGTATGGTCCACGAAGACACACCAAGAGGCGACATGCCTGCGGCACCAATAAGGATGAAAATAACAAGGGGCTCGATCCGCTTTGGTTTCGATACGGCTGCAAAGGGCCGCAGCCCACTCAACCGCCGCTAGCTTATTTACATATCAGGTACTAAAAAGAGAGAAAGCGGAGACCATGAAGTATCGACTATTGGGACAGACGGGATTGCAGGTTTCGGAGATCGGCCTGGGGGCCTTTCCTATCTCTGGTGTTCAAATGCGCCCAGATGGCAGCGAAGTTGGCTGGCCCGGCACGACTGATGACGAATCGATTTCGCTAATCCATCGTAGTGAAGAGTTAGGCGTCAACCTGATTGACACCGCCGAAGCGTACGGTGACGGCCACAGCGAAACGCTGACCGGTAGGGCACTCCAAGGCCGCCGCGACAAGTGGATCATTGCTACCAAAGTTTCTCCGAACCAGGGTCTTGATCCCAACACGCCAGACGAAGCTGCCGCCCGCCATCGCATTATCGACGCCTGTGAAGGGAGCCTGCGCCGCTTACAGATTGATGCCATCGACCTCTATCAGCTGCACGCCATCCCACCCGATTGGGCGATGCCCACGGTGATGCAGACATTGGCCGACCTGCGCGCCGCCGGCAAAATTCGTTGGGTTGGTATTTCGACCAATGATCGCACGGCGATTGAGAAATTACGGGCGTTAGGACCGATCCACCTTCTGCAAATTGGCTACAACTTATTGGAGCGCAGCGCCGACGAATTATTGCAGTGGTGCAACGCCGAGGGGATCGGTACCTTGATCCGCGTGCCCTTGGCCAAGGGGATGTTGACTGGAAAATACTCCGGCGGCAACCCCATGACCCTGGAGAAGAGCGATATTCGCTATACGCGCTTTCAGCGGCCGGAAACGGTCAATGGGTTACAAAAGTTGCCACAGCTAAACTTTCTCGCTACCGAGCAACGCAATCTAACCCAAGCCGCGCTACGTTTTGTACTAGACCACCCCGGCGTCTCCTGTGTGATTGCCGGTGCCAAGAATCGCCAACAAGTGGAGCAGAACACGGCGGCATCCGATCTGCCACCCCTCACCCCCGCGGAAGTCGCCAAGGCTTTGCCAATTGCCGACACGATTCAGACACCAGGATGGATTTAGCGAGGTCATAGACAGTGAGGCAGACCAACAGCATCCTACTGTCTTACCGTCCTACCGCCCTACTCTTTCACCCCCGTATAAACCACTTCCAGCAAAATCCGATCCGGGCTTTCAAACATCACCTGATAATAGGTCTGATCGGGGCCTTGCGCAAAGTCCGGGCGGTGGCGCGGGGTCTCGAAGAGTAGGTCAACGCCTTTCTCTTGCAGATAGGCTACAGTGGCATCCACATCCCCTTGCGCTGCCACCCCAAAGGCGAGATGGTTCATCCCGGCCCCGTCGTAATCATTTTTCGCCTCATTGGCAAAGCCCATAAACCAGACACTGGCCCCATTTTTATCGACCGCGCCGATGAAATCGTCGGTGCTATAGATCACATGCCACTCTAGAAACGCCAACAACTGCTTGTAAAAGTCAAGATTTTCACGCTTAATGTTGATTTGCAGATGACCAAGTTGAGATTGCATGGGAAAGCTCCTTGTTTATTTTTGGGCAGAGGATGTCAGTAAACCACACTATCATTATAGCACAAAGGTTCGGCTGTGGCTTGTAAAAACGCGCCATCTAGATATCAAATCCGTTTGACAAAGCCACCTCGCGCATTGACCTTGGCTCGCATGGGGTGGGCCGCAATCTCACCCTCATTCATCACCAGCCCCAGCCCCGGTGCATCGGGCAGGGTGACATAGCCGGCCTCCTGGCGCGGGAAGCCATCAAAGACGGTGAAGTAGTGCTCGGTGTAAAACTCGGCGTGGTACTCCTGGATCTCAAAGTTGAGAATCGCGGCGCAGAGATGCATTTCGGCCTGCGCCCCCACTGGCGAACAGACATTGTGTGGGGCCATTGTGATATGCTTGGCTTCGGCGATGGTCGCAATCTTCTTCAGTTCGGTGATACCACCAGCGTTGGCAATGTCGGGCTGGAGCACATCGGCGGCGTGCGCTTCGACGATCTGGGCAAAGGGAAACTTAGTGTAGAGCCGTTCGCCGGTGGCAATCGGGATATTGACCTTGCGGCGCACCTCCAGCAGTTCGGCGATATTCTCTTCGGAGACCGGCTCTTCATACCAGAGCGGGCGATATTGCTCCAAGCGTCTGCCTAGCTGGATCGCATTCATCACATTCCACTTGGCGTGCGCTTCGACGAGGATATCGACATGGGGGCCAACGGCGTTGCGGACCGCGGCCACCCGATCTTCAGCCAATTGCGCCTCGGCCAGGGAAATGGTGTAGAAGTTGCGCTGGCCAAAGGGGTCAAACTTGAGTGCGGTGTAGCCCATGTCGACGACCCGACGTGCTTCATCGGCATTCTGCTGTGGCGTGCCGGGGTTGGTGTACCAGCCATTGGCATAGACGCGGATCTTGTCCCGATAGGCACCGCCCAGCAACTTATAGACCGGCTGCCCCAGGATCTTGCCTTTGAGATCCCAAAGCGCAATGTCGATGCCGGAGAGCGCGGTGGTGGCAATGCGCCCACCGCGGGCGTGGGGGTCATGGTACATCGCCGACCAGAGCACCTCGCTGTCGAGCGGATCCTGGCCGGCAAGATACTTTTCGACAAAGCTGGTTGCCATGAGCTTGACTTCATCATCGTGCTGCATGGGGCTGGCATCGCCCAAACCGTAAAGATTGGGATCATCGGTGTTGAGTTTGACGACGAGCCAATTGCGCGAGGCATTGTGATGCTCGGCGGAGAATTGACGAAATTCAATCGAGGTGATGGCGGGCATGGGTTGGCTCCTTTGGGTTGATAGATAGTGAACGGCTGAATAGGGGACGACGGAGAGTTGCTGGATTGGTCTATTGTACACAAAAAGAGAGTTGCACAGAAACGGCGTTTCTGTGCAACTCTCTTTTTGTGTATACTGATACTATTCTACAGGGCGTACGCACCTCTCTGGTTTCGACACGGCTAGCAGCATCCTACTCAACCGGCGAACTGCAGAAGTCCTGATTCATTTCTCCCCAAACATGCAAGTTTTCAAACCAGAAAGGGCCAACCCACCATGCAATTGCTCGAACAGATCAAACAACTCAATTTCCCAGCGGACTTGCCGGAGACGCTGCTCAATGTGCACCAGACCTTTGAGGCACCGGAAGTGGATGATATCGATGCCGCGGTGCGCTATGCGCTGAAAGAAGATGGCCTGTTGGCCCGGATGAAACCGGGGGCAACGGTTGCCGTAGGTGCGGGAAGCCGCGGCATTGCGAACCTACCCAAAATTGTAAAGGCGACCGTTGATAGCCTGCGCGCCGCCGGCATGAAGCCGTTCGTGCTGCCGGCCATGGGTAGCCACGGCGGTGCCACGGCGGAAGGGCAAAAGGAGGTGCTCCGCAACTTGGGGGTCACCGAAGAGAGCGTCGGCTGCGAGATCAAGGCGACGATGGAGGTCAAGCAGATCGGCCAAATCCCCGATGGGCCGCCGCTCTATCAAGATCTGCTTTCGGCGGGGGCAGACCACTGTATTCTCGTCAGCCGCATCAAGCCGCACACTGACTTTCGTAGCCATCTCGAATCGGGTCCCTCAAAGATGTGTGTGATTGGCTGGGGCAAACAATTTGGCGCAGCGATCATGCATGGCGGCGGCGGGGCCAACTTTCAGAAATATCTGGCTCCCGCGGCACGCATCTATGAGCGCAGTACCAACTTTGTCGGCGCGGTCTCCATTGTCGAGAATGCCTACGATGGCACGGCCAAGATCGTGGGGTTGACCGCTGACAAAGTGGGGCTGGAGCCAGAAGTGAAGCTGCTTGAAGAGGCCAAGTCCCTCATGGCTAGCCTTCCCTTCCCCGAGATTGATGTGCTGGTCGTGCGGGCGCTGGGCAAGAATATTAGCGGCACCGGCATGGATACCAATATTATCAGCCGCTTGCTCATCCCCCGCCAACCGGAGGAGTTTGGCAACATTGACATTGCCGTCATCGCCGTGCTCGATCTAACCGAGGAGACCCATGGCAATGCCTGTGGCTTTGGCTTGGCCAATATCACGACCGCGCGCGTCGTCAACAAGACCGATTGGGTGGCCACCTACACCAACACCATCACCTCCGGCATCTTTGGCATGTATCGCACCAGTATGCCCTTGACAATGCCGACCGATAAGAGCGCGCTGGAAGTGGCGCTGCGCGGCTGTGCCCGCCCGTGGGCCGATGCGCGCATGGTCTTTATCAACGATACGCTCACCCTCGATAATATCTGGGTCAGCCCCAATTTGCGGGAAGCGGTAGAAGCGCACCCGCGCCTAACGATCAAGGGCGAACATGCATTGGAATTTGACGGCCAGGGAACGCTGCGTTACCCGTGGGCATTGAGTGCTTGCTAGGTAGGGTCGGCTGATTTGGAGCCACAGAGAACACAGAGAATACAGAGAATACAGAGAATACTCCTCTGTGTTCTAATGGCAGAAAAGCACGATTTGTCAGTTTGTAAAAAGCTTCGTCCCGCGACTGCGCACAACCGCATCGATGGGGACGAAGCTTTTTCTGTTCGGCAACTTCCTGCCCTTGGGTGGATCTGTGGAGAATACAATTATGGCTATTGCAGTAGGGCGGAATAGCCGATGTATCAAATGCGTATTTGATGTATGATGAATTTGTAACAATTTTGGCAAGAGGTAGAGTTAAGGGGAGTTTGGGTGAGGTCAGGTGGTAAGTGCCAAACCGCACGGTGGCGCAACAGGGTTATAGACAGAGAAGGAGGGAAGCAGGGCAAGCGGCGGTCGAATATGCCCTCGTTCTGACTTTGCTGCTGACGCTGACAATTGGCGGGGTAGAAGGTTTCCGCGCAATCTATATTAGAAATACTGTTGCCTATGCCGCATATGAAGGGGCACGCTATGGCATGACGCATCCAACCGATTTCAATGGGATTCGCGCCAAGGCGATCCAGGTTTCTATTGCAGTCGAGCTAAAGCCCGGTGACATTGCCGTCGACTGTGGCAGATGCACCAGAGGCTCATGGATCAATGTGGCAATCACCTATCCGTTCAAATCTAGCTTTTCGCTCGTGATCCCGAATATGACCTTTACCACGTCGGCTAAATACTACATCAAATAGGGTACAGTTTATTACTTGGCCTCTGCCATGTGATGGAGGACAGCACGGGCGAGCAACGCATCGGCCTTGGCACGATGGCTATTTTGCAACGGAATGTTGCAATAGCGTTGCGCCTTGTCGAGGCTTTGCCAGCGATAGGATTGCCGATAGGGATCCCATTCGCCGTAAAATTGGGCGTAGAGCTTCATGATACAGAAGGCATCCAATGGCACCGTGGGCCAGATCAAGCCGGCGAAACGGTGCGATTGCTGTAATAAGCGCAGATCAAAGCTGGCGTTAAAAATACCTACCGGACGGCTCAGCAACAAAGATTCAACCTGTGGCCAGAGCTGCGCCCACGGTGGCGCGGTTACGACCATTGTATCGTGAATTCCATGAATCCGGGCGGCGTCGGCTGGGATGGGGCCTTGGGGACGGACGAGTGAATCGACAAGAATTGTATTGTCATGATCGACGATGCAAATTTCGACGATTTCGGCATTCGACCGCACGCCGGTTGTTTCCGTATCTAGATAGATAGGTTCTCGTGCAAGTAACTCTTGCGCCCGGCGAATGGCACCTTGGCGCGCATCGGCATGATTCATCGCAGATTCCTTACTACTGGTAACGATTCAGCACGGCTTTAGTTAACCACATGGTGCAAGCCAAAAACAAATTCTCGCAAAGGCGCAAAGCACGCCAAGGTTTCATTGTGATTTCCATTGGTTGGATCCGCTTCATACCCACCAAAGTATCAACTATACTGCGTTCAGAATGAGAACCGGAGCTTTGCGGACCAACGGGATCGCGTGCGTCGCACTGACCGCCAACTGCTTCCAGTCCGCTAGATTCTTCCGTCAGTGCGACGCACGCTGGCCGAAACTAGGGGTTTCATTGTGATTTGAGTATAAGCAGCGAAACGATGAGATCCCAGACGCCAAAGAAGCGAATGATCGAAATCACAATGACGGCAATCAACAGCCGACGTACCCATACATTGGCATCTTTGTATTGGGTGGCAAAGCGCGCTGCCATCCACGCCCCGATGCTCTGCCCCACCGCCATCAGTAACCCCATGCCCCAATTGACCAGCCCCTGGCTCATAAAGATTGGCAGCGCCACCAAGGTGATGATTAAGACCAGAACGAGCTTGACGGCGTTGGCATGAATTAGACTGTAGCCGGTGCCCAGCACCATCGCGGCCAGGATAAAGACGCCGACACCCGCTTGGATAAAGGCCCCATAGACGCCAACACCAAAGAAGAAGAGCAGGGTGATCCACGATGGCCGCCCCGGACGCACCGCCGACTGTTGGCGAAGCCACTTCTGTGCATCAAAGAGAATCACAAAGAGCATAATGAGCATGACCGTGCCGATCACCACATCGGTCTGCTGCTTGCCCAGCGTTGAAGCCAACCAAGCGCCCAATACCGCACCGGGCAAGGCCGGTAAAACCAACCACCAGGTGCCGCTCATATCAAACTTGCCGCTGCGATAGAAGGTGGTAATGCCGACAATATTTTGAAAGGTCACGCCGACACGGTTGGTTGCATTGGCAATATTCGACGGCAAACCAAGCGCGATCAACATCGGCAGTGTCACCAGCGAACCGCTGCCGGCCAGCGTGTTAATGATGCCGGCCACAATGCCGGCGAGAATGGCAAGGGGATAGATGTACCAGGCAATGGAGTTCATGAGGTCCATTTCGGTTGTGGGGGATTGTAGCTAAGTATACAGGTAGATAGGTAGATAGGTATACAGGTATACAGGTAGATAAGTTACCTGTGTACCTGTATACCTATCTACCTGTGTACTATTCCCCTATAACTCCGGCACCAACTTCGCCAGCCGGTCGACCATCTTTTCGAGGTCATCCATGTGGGTGGCGATGCTGAAGCGGATGTGCCCTTCGGCGGATTGGCCAAAGGCGATGCCAGGGGTGGCGGCGATGTAGGCTTTGTCGATCAGAATCTCGGAAATTTCGAGGCTTGATTTCTTCGTGTTAGTGAACTTGGGGAAGACGTAGAAGGCTCCTTCGATCGGTGCGCACTCAATGCCCGGGATCTCTTCGAAGGCGTCAAGCACAAAGCGGCGCCGCTCTGTATAGGCGGCCGTCATCTGGCCGACACAATCCTGTGGACCGTTGAGCGCAGCCACACCGGCTGCCATTGTAAAGGCGGCGGCGGATTGCGCGCTGTGTGTCTGCATAATGCGTGCCAGCTTGACAACTGGTGCCGGCCCAGCCAGCCAACCCAAGCGCCAACCGGTCATTGCATAAGCCTTGCTAAAGCCGTTGATGATCACGGTGCGTTCCGCCATCCCTGGCTCGGCGGCGAGGCTATAGTGGACGGCACCGTCGTAGAGAATATGCTCGTAGATCTCATCGCTGAGCACATAGAGATCAAATTCCTTGGCGACGGTGACAATCGCATCGGTCTCACTGCGTGTGAGAACGCGCCCCGTCGGGTTGTTGGGGCTGTTGACCATGAGCAATTTGGTCTTCGGGGTGATGCACGAGCGCAGCACTTCCTTGGTAATAGCGAAGTTATCTGCCGAGCTGAGGGGTACACGCACCGGCGTGGCGTGGTTGAGTTGTACAATCGGTGTGTAACTGACCCACGAAGGGTCAAAGACGAGCACTTCGTCCCCAGGGTTGGTCATGGCGGCGACGGCGGCAAAGAGCGCCCACTTGGCTCCCGGCGTCACCATGATCTGATCGGGTTTTATGCCCTGGACATTGTTCTCGCGGGCCAGCTTGGCGCTGATCGCGTCGAGCAGCGGCGGTGTGCCAAAGGCGGGAGGGTAATGGGTATCGCCCGCCTTGATCGCAGCAAAGCCCGCTTCGACGATGTGAGCAGGCGTGTCAAAATCCGGCTCGCCACCAGCTAGATTGACCACATCAAAGCCGGCAGCCTTCTTTTCGCGGCCCTTCTGCATCATGGTCGTGGTGGGCGAAGCGGGGACCGATTGGATGAGGGTGGAGAGCTCTTTCATCTGTACTGCCTTTGGTTTGGCCACAGAAAGATAAAAACCACATAAAAGAAGTTTATGTGGTTTTTATCTTTCTGTGGCAATAATAATATTCCTATGCCAGTTCCCGCACCTTGTGCCCGTTTGTCGGCCCAGGAAGTGGATCAATCTTCATCGTTGGCGCGCTAACGCGTCCCTTCTCTGCCAATGGTAAGCGATCTTCTGTCGCCTTCAAAATCTGCCCCAACATTTGCGCATAGGAAAGCCCCGCTAGTTTGGCCATCTTGGCCAGGTGGCCATCCCAACACCAACCAGGATTGGGATTGACTTCGAGCAGGCGTGGTGTGCCTTCGTTATCAAGGCGCCAATCGAGCCGCACATAGTCGCGACAGCCGAGCCGCTCCACCAACTTGAGACAGCTCGCTACGAGATAGCGTTCGGTCGCTTCGGGCAAATTGGCCGGGATTGAACGCAACTTCCAGTAGGGTGAATTGGGATCCCACTTAGCTTCGTAGCCACAGATTTTGGGCAGGTCGGCAGGGAGAACCGAGTAGTCTTCTTCAATGACCGGCAAGACTTGATAGGATTCGGGGGAGTTGCCAATGATGCCGACACTGATGTCTTTGCCGGTTAGGAACTGTTCAACCAGGACCGGCTTATCATACCCTACTTGTTCCCGCACCTGCAAAAGCGCGTTTTCCAACTCCATGACATTGGTGCAGACGCTGTTGCGTGTAATGCCAAAGCTCGAATCACCAAAGTTGGGCTTCACGATGACGGGAAATTCAACCATCAGATCGATGAAATGAATATCCTCCGCCTTGATAAAGAAGCCAACGGGCACAGGAATATCCATCTCCCCCGCGACGCCACGGACGAGGGATTTATCATAACAGTAGGCGAGACATTGCGGGTTGCCGCCGGTGTAAGGGATATCAAAGATCTCTAGCAGCGCCGGCACATGCAATTCCTTGGTCGCCTCGTTGTTGTAGCCTTCGTCACAGAGATTGAAGACAAAATCGACCTTGCCCTTGAGCTTTTGCAGATCAGCGAGCAAGGTGCTGTGATTGTTCAAATAGGTAAATTTGTACTGCTGCAACTCACCAAGCCCGCGCTTGAGTTCGTTGATCGTGTTGAAATCATCCTCATCAAAGCTGGCATCTGGTTTGATAATATCGTTGCGCTGTGGATCGCCCATGATCACCGCCACAGTGCGCACATCTTTGCGCGCGCTGCGTTGAGGGGTCCAGGCCTTTTTGTTCTGTGCCGTCACCAAAATGCGCTGCGCCATCATGCCCAGGTCCTGATTGCGTTGTGAATCGGTCTGGATCTGCGTGTGCACTTCGATGTTGGTAAAGCCAACCGCCGCGAGCAATTCGCGAATGCCGCCTTCGCTGTAAAGGCGTTCGGCGTAAAATTGGTCAGCGATCACCCCATTGGAGACATGCGTGATCACCTCGCGCGAGATGAGGCGCTGTTGGTCTTTGGAGAGCGCTCGTTCGCGACAGACAAAGTACTTCTTGTCGATCCACTCCCAGCTGCGCGCCTGAAAATTGTGGCGGACAAATTCGCCATCGGTGATGTCGATCAGTAGCTTGCCGTTGGGCTTCAAAATACGACGCACTTCCTCCAACACTTTGGTATCATCGTGCGAGGATTCAAAATAGCCAAAGCTGTTGCCGGGGATCATAATGGCATCAAATTTGTCGGCCGCGAAGGGCAATTTGCGGGCATCCCCTTCTTTAAAGGTAACCTTGAGCCCTTCTTTTTTGCCGATCGATTTGGCACGGTTGATCAAATAGTGGGAACGATCCAGCCCAAAGAGATTCTGGTAGCCGCGGCGGGCAAGTTCGAGGGTATGGCGTCCCTGACCGCAGCAGAGATCAAGGATCGCACTCTCTTTGTTGGGCGCAAGTGCACCGAGAAAGAGGTCAATTTCATTGCGCGTAATATTGGGATCTTCAACAACATCGCCGTCGGTGCGCAGATAGTTGGCGTTAAAGATCTGCCGCCACCAATCGGCCTTGACATAACTTTCCAAATCTTCGACCGGCCCTAAAAACTTTGACCAGTCGGTCTGTTTCTGTTTCCCATTCTGGCCACCATTGGCCCCGTTGCCGCCCTGGTTGCCCGACTGATTGCCCGACTGATTGCCAGTCCCATTGCCATGCTGATTCCCATTGCTTCCGGTACTACTGGGAGGCTGTGATTTCTCTACCTTCATCTTGCTTCTTTGCTCCATTTGATCCAAAAAAAACGCCATAAAAATAGTGGCAGTGTTCTCACCAAGAGAACAGGCTGCCACTCAATTAGCTACCCTATGGATCATAGCACGACTGTGTGTGGTGTCAATATAGCAAAGGGGTATTTAAGCATTAGGCGTTATGCGTTTCCCGTCGGCTGAGCTTGTCGACGCCAAAGGGAAACGCATAACGCCTGAGCACATCACTCTTGATAGAATTTTAGGGACTACAGACCGGCCAATGTGCGCTTTGCCATAGGTGCATCAAGCGGCGAAAAGTACGGGTTAATCGCTAACGCTTGCGTCAGATGGCTGCGGGCGGCAGCAGCATCGCCGCGTTTGGCGGCAATCATACCCGCATGAAAATGCAGCGTGGCATCTTTGGTCTCCAGCCGCAAGGCTTCCTGGCTCTGTTGCCATGCCTCGTCGTAATCGCCATTTTTATAGAGCGCCCAGGCCAGGGCGTCCGCACCATAAATCGTGGGGCGATCAGCATAAGCCGCGCGTGCTTGTTCGACGATAGCGGTGTGGTCGGTGCCGTGGTTGGCGTTAAAGAGGGCCATCTCCAGATCGACATTCATACCGGCCGCGCTGTTGAGCTGTTGCATGACATCGACCAGGCCATATTGCTCCTGTGCTGCCGTCATATCGCCGGTCGCTTCGTAAAGCTCACCCAGTGCAATCACAAATTGGGGTAGCGGTAGCCGTTCGGTCAACGCCTGATATTGTGTAATCGCCGTGGCCATATCGCCGTTGGCCGCTGCCACGCGTGCCATCCCTTCGAGCGCATAGGGATAGTCGGCGCGGGCGGCCAGCACTTCTTGATAGATCGCGGTCGCCTGCGTCAGGTCGCCTTTATTAAAATAGAGATTCCCCAGGTGACTCATCGTCCAGCGCCAATCTTCGCTACTAACCGCGGCACTCGTTGCCGCCGTGTGCATCGCTTCGATCGCACCATCAACATCACCATAGAGTTCCCGCAGATAGGAGATCCGGCTGTAGGATTGCAGATCGGGGCGCAGGTCGACCATCTTTTGCAAGGTGGTAACAGCCTCATCATAACGCCCTTGCTCGACGTAGCCATCGACCATAATACCAAGAATCCCGGCCCGAAATGGGTTGAGCGCACGCGCCTGCTCTCCCCATGTAATCGCGCCACGAAAATCGTGCAGGGCGAGCGATAGTACGCCCTGTCCCATGAGGGCATCAACTTGCAGGGGATCACGTTGAAGCGCTTCGGTAAAGGCCTTGCCGGCACGAGCATAGAGGCTCATGTCGCCTGTTTCGCGCACCTGTTGGAGAAGGCCCAAGCCCAGCTCAGCATAGGCACTCACATCATCCGGATTGGTGCGCAACCTTCGCTCTAAACGTTCAATCGCGTCTGCGGAACTCCGTTCAATCGGTGCTGGCGCGGCTACTGTTGGCGGTGGTGTTACCCAATTGTGGATAGTACGACTCAGCAAGGCGATTAGAAAGATGACCAGCGCAACAGCGAGCAGCAAAAACAGCCGCCGATAGGGGGATGAGGAATGATTAGTTGGGTGCAACTTTGTGGCAGAAGCCATGGGTCTCTCCAGGTACTTGGGCAAGAAACTTTTGAATTGTAAATGGTAAACGGTGAATCGTGAATGATGAATGCAAAATGCCTTCACGGAAGTCGATCTCTTTAATTCACCATTAGCAATTCACCGTTTACCATTTACAATTCCATTTGTCCACATTAAGAGGTACGCAGCGCTCGGTTTTGAAGGCGAATAGGTGCTTACTCAACCAGCGCGCTACCTAACTCCTATACTAACATTACTTGCCAACATAGGGGATGAATAGTTGCGTGTCGGCTGTACTACCACCGACGGCATTGCCATTATCGACCATATCCAGAATGCTGGCATCGAATTCGGCTTCGCTGAGCCCGATGAGCATCCCATTGCTGGTGTTGATCACCGGTGAATTGCCTGCAACCGCGGCGGCACTGGCACTGGCACCAACTTTGACCAGGCTCACGTCGTCAATCTCATAGGTGTCGCCAGCTTTAGCAAAGGGGGCCAGCCAGAAGCGTAGACGGGCATTGTCGACGGTACCAGAGAAGCCGCTGGTCGTAAATTCAACTGTGTATACTTCCCAGTCGGTGCTCAGGTTTACCTGATTCACGGCCAACCCATAATTCTGATACGGGGCAACATGATTATGGATATAGAGGGCCAAATCATGCCCTGTTGAGGAACGAGCAGCAAAGCTTAGGCGGTATTGCGTATTCGCTTCCAAGTGCAGACCAGGCTGGTAGAGTTGAACATTGCTGCCAGGCTGCGTGATTTGGATCTGTGCGGCTTTGGCGCATTCATAGGCAGAATCGGTTACATTGAATTGGCCACTGCCATTGGTATAGAAGGCCCATGCCATCGTGCCATCTTCAAAGCCACCATTCCCCAGAACATTGCCTGCTATGGGTGGGCAAACGGTACCCGCCGGTGTTGGATTCTGATGAATGTGCTCTTGACCACTTTGCGCTACGCCCATGTAGGGGAACTCATTTTGGAAGGGGACATCGTTGCCATTGATACCATCATCGAGCAGGCCGATGAGCGCAGGATTGAAGACGAAGTTGCTGTCACGACCATCGAGCACGCCATAGGCGGCCCCGGCCACGGCCAGCAATTCAATTTCTACGACATCATCAGTCAGACGGCGCCCATTCGGGAATCCACAGGCATCACCACCAAGCACGCCAAGGCGGCTGGGCGTGGGCGAGCAGAGTTCACCCTTGACGGCGGTATTGATGCGGATCATTTCAGCGGGCACAACCCCGGCCGGTTGATTGACATTAAAACCGGCTGGTAGCTCTACATCGCCATTCGCCGTCTTAATCGTAAAGGGCGTTGCCAACTTCATGCCAGTCAGGAAGATATCAAAGATATCGCCACGGCCGGAACGGGGAGTACCCACAGTAACGTCGGTCGAGCAATTGGCATCGCTGTCCCCTGGCAACGGTACGCCATAGAGCGTACAGAGCAAGCGACCAATTTCCGGATCTTCGACACTCTTTTGTAGGATAGGTCCAAAGGTTGGGTCGGTGTAGATGGTCAGATCCTGCGCCGGCTTCAGCGTGTTAAAAGCATCTTTCAGCGCCAACGGAATGACAACTTCATTGACCAGGGGCATCCCAAGGCGGGAGACCTGAACGTAGTCACCGCTGTGGGTTTCGATGCCATCGCCACTGACGACGCCACCGAGACCGTTGAGCACGCGCATCGATTTGCGTGCGGCACCGGCCCAGACACCAAGGACTGGTTCGTCCCCTTGGGTCAACTGACTAATCGGAATTTCGAGCACGATGCTGTGGTTGTTAAAACCGGAAACGGAATCAACTGGGGTGTTATTACCCTCGCTATAGCCGATTGGCGGTTCTTGGCCACGGAGGGTGAGCAGATCAAAGACCTGGAGATCGACCCAGAAGGCATCATCGGTCTGCCCGGCAAAGGCCTTGCCACCGCCCGGTAGGTCATAGTTGAAGTTGTCGACCAGGCTCATATAATCTGGCGTGGACTTGCTGCCAATATTGACCGGTGGTGCCAACACATTGGTTAGCAGGTCAGTGCGGTTACCGTCCCCATCGAGCGCAAAGAGGGTGTAGCGCTGTTGGCGATTCCAGTTGGTGCCGTCGGCACCAATGGGCCCCGTGTTATAGAGGAAGGTCAAAGGATTTTGAATCTCTTCGGTTGCTTCCAAAACAAAGGTGTGATCGGGCATTGCATCGCCATTGTTATCAACATAGATGGCATAGTGGGCATTGGGATCAAATTGCCAGTAGTTCGGGCCACCTTCGGGTCCTTCAAAAGGAATCCAGCTGGCCACCAGGACGATGTTGTCTGGATTGGTCGGCGAGATGAAGGCATAGGTGTCGGTGTTGTCGGCAAATTGGTCCATCGAAATCAGTGGTGCTTCACGATGGCTGGAGGCTTCGGCTGTCCCTTGGTCCGTCATCAATGACGCTGTTGCCAGCAACATTGGTGACAAGACAAAGGCCAGCACAAGACCACAGCGTACTATCCATTGTGATATAGAACGTTGTTGTACTGACTTGGTACTCATACTGTCTCCTTTGAGCATATATACTTACGTTGGTACTGCTTAGGCGTTACACAACCCTCTGGTTTCGATATGGCGAAGAGCCTACTCAACCGGCGTTCTGCGTAACTCCTCTTTTCTACTATAAGGTTATTGCAAAAACGACTATTCAATATTCTGCAATGGCGCGTGCCCTGTTTTTATATACTGATAGACTAATCATTTAAAGGTCATACCTTTCGGGATTGCTTTTACACGAGAGAAGCTGTATGACTTTTAAGGATTTTAACTATGAGCAGTGCCATAATCCAACCTGTTGTACAGGGCTAACAATGCGATTATGTGCTGCGAAGTATAGAAGGTCGATGAACGCTTTAGATAGTTGTTTTTGAAATCACCCAAGGAAATTGCAACAATTTTGTGATGAGTAGCGATGGTCAGTGACGGGTTGAAGTCAATGGTTGCATCTTCTCACGCAACTGTCGCAATTGAACCTACGGTTAGGCTGATAGCGTGTGGTTGTAACTCTGGGTTAGAGTTAGGTGTTCGGGGGTGCAGTTCCGTTCACGTACGACACTATCAGTGGGTATAGACTGCAATTTCTTGGCGATTGCCGGGAGGTGACTGTCACTGCCCAATCGATTTTCCCATTACAGGCTTCTAATGGGTAGTGACAGTTACCTTTACAAACGCTACTTGACTGGGAAGTCCACGGCAACCTCATTGGCGGCCTCGTCTTCACTGCGGCCATTGCGCAGACGGCGACGGACGAAGTAGAGCAGTGGGAAGCCAAAGATCAGGGCGGGTGCGGCGGCACCGATCGGATGTTGATCCATGAACCATTGCGCATTTTGCACCCACGGCACGAGGACATTGAAGAAGGGATTCGTGTGCCAATGGACCTGACCAGCTTGCGGCATCCCCACATAGGGGAAGGCCTTCGGTGCTTGCTCAACCAGGGTGTTCTTGTAGTAGGGCACATCGTTGTGATCAACGTTGTCACTCAAGACTGGAATCAGATCACCATTGAAGCTAAAGCTACTGTCGCGCCCGTCGATGACAGGGTAGGCGGCACCGGCGACGGCCAGCAATTCAATCTCCACCACATCGTCGGTCAAGCGGCGCCCATTGGGGAAGCCACAGGCATCACCACCAAGAATCCCCAAGCGGCTCGGTGTCGGTGAACAGGTGTCACCTTTGATGTCAGTGTTGATGCGAATCATTTCAGAAGGCACAGCACCGGCCGGCTGATTGACATTGAACCCAACTGGTAATTCAACATCACCCCCAGCTGTTTTGACTGTGAAAGGCGCTGCCAACTTAAAGCCGGTCAGGAAGATGTCAAAGATATCGCCACGGCCGGAGCGGGGGGTGCCTGTGGTTACTTCGGTCGAGCAATCCTTGTTGGTATCACCAGGCAACGGCACGCCATAGAGCGCACAGAGCAGGCGGCCAATTTCCGGATCCTCGACACTCTTCTGGAGGATAGGGCCAAAGGTTGGGTTAGTATAGATCGTCAGATCCTGCTCTGGCTTCAGGGTATTAAAGGCATCCTTTAGCGCCAAGGGGATTACAACTTCGTTGACCAACGGCATGCCAAGGCGGGAGACCTGCACGTAGCCACCACTCTGGGTTTCAAGCCCATCACCACTGACCACGCCACCCAGGCCATTGAGCACACGGCTCGATTTACGTGCCGCTGTTGCCCACACACCCAAGACCGGCTCGCTGCCACTCTTCAGGCGAGCGATGGGAATTTCGAGCACCAGACTGTGGACATTGAAGGCTGAAACCGAGTCAACCGGCACGTTGTAATTTTGGTAGCCGATCGGCGGCTCTTGGCCCCGTAGGGTCAACAGATCAAAGACCTGGAGGTCAACCCAGAAGGGATCATCCGTCTGACCAGCAAAGACTTTGATGCCACCGGGCACACCGTCGGCGCTGTCGTAGATGGCAGATTCAAAGAGCGAGGCGTAGTTCGGGGTCGACTTTTCACCGATATTGACGGGTGCCGTTGGCTTGTTGCCGACGAGGACCGTGACCGTACCATCTTCTGTCGTCTCCGTCACCGTATAGAACTGTTTGCGGTTCCAGTTGGCATCGGTCAGGCTGGCAATGGGGCCGGTGTTGTAGAGAAAGGTCAACGGATTGGCCAGTTCGACGCGGCTTGAAAGGGTATAGGTGATTTCTGGTGCGGCATCACCATCGTTGCTCACAAAGAGTGAATAATGCACGTTGTCGTCCCATTCAAAGTAGTTGGGGCCGCCTTCTGGCGCTTCAAAGGGGATCCAACTACCCATCAAGACAACGTTATTGGGGTTTTCCGGTGAAATAAAGGCATAGGTATCGGTGTTATCGGCAAAGGTATCCTTGGAAATCAGCGGGGCCTCGCGATGGCTGGAGGCCTGCGCCTGTGACTGTACCGCCACCAGGACGGCAGCGAGCAACAAGAGTGGTGTCAAGATGAGCACAAACAGACCAAATGTCCGTCTAAAAAAGGGTTTGACTCCCCTTTTTTCAAAATGATTGGATGATGTTGATTGCATAAAGCGCTTCCCTTTAGATGGATTGGATAGATATGTTGATTAGACGATCGTTGAAAATGTTTGAAATAATGGATAATTCAGCCAGCTCTTACGGTTAAGATCAGTTTGTTTTTACCACTCCTTTCTTCTGAACAAATCCTGGGAAAGTCATATACTGGTAGGCGCTTTTAGGTAGGAGAAACCGTAGGGCCTACAGGGGTTATCAATCAGGCGAGCCGTAGCGCACCGCTGTTGAGCAGCGCTTGGATGGTGATCCCCACACCGACCGCCGTGATCACAATTGCGCTGGCGACGGGTAAGAGTCGCAACAAGCGGCCACTCTCGGGAATGCGTTCAAAATATTTACCGGCATAGACCAATGTGATTCCAATGATGGTCAGCACACTGGCTAGCCCTAGACTGAAGAGAATAATCAGCGCTAGCCCAAACCCCACCCGATGAAGGCTGATCGCACCCAGCATCAATACCAACGCCGAGGGGCAGGGGAGCAGACCACCGGAAACGCCTAAGGCCAAGAGGCTACGCCATGTGATAGGGGCACCATCTGTACCGGGAGGCAAGTGGCTGTGAGTATGGCCTCCATGTGAGTGGACCCCATGTGCATGAGCATGATCGTGATCGTGGTCGTGAGCATGCCCATGATCATGGTCGTGAGCATGCCCATGCATCTCCCCATGTATCTCCCCGTGTATCTCCTCGTGAAGGTGATGCGTTTGGCTCGGGTTGCGCCAGCGTGACCAGATGAGAGAAAGACCAATCGCTACCACTAACAAACCCGAAAGCACACTCAACCACGGATACAACGTTTCGGGTAGGATATATTGCGAGGCAAAGAGCGTAATTAACCCAAGCACAAAGACCCCGGCGGTATGGGTGACCGTTGTGGTTACCCCCAAAAAGAGCGCATGGGCAACGGTCCCTCGCGAACCAACCAGGTAGGCAGCGACCACCGTCTTGCCATGACCAGGCGAAAAGGCATGTGCAGCGCCCCAGCCAAAGGCCGCGAGCAGGGCCAACAAAATTGCAAAGGGGCTGAGCGTACCAATATTAATCAGTTCGGTAAAGGGGTCAGCTGGTAGACCGGTACGTAGCGGTGCCATCGCCGTGGTAATCGTAGTTTCGGCTGCATTGACCCCCGCATTGACCCCCACATTAACGCCTTGGGTTGAACTATCGCTAGTGCTGCCTGCAAGTGGTTCAAAGCGGAAAGTCGCTTCATGAACATTCAACGGGGATTGCAATAGCTCTTGCGGATACTTTGTTAATTCGGCACTAACACCTGTAGCGGGTACAGACGAATCGAGCAGCGAAACTGCTTTCGACCCTGCGACAACCACCTCTTGCCAGCCCAAGCGATCAGGGAAGCTTTGGTCGCTATAGGTAGCGTCTAAAACCGCGGCGTCATCGGCGACCGCGGCCTGCCAATGCGTCACAACCCGCAACGTGGGCAGACCAGCCTGGCCGACGGGAAAAGTCAATTCCTGATCGAGTAGCTGCCAGGGCACGGTTTGCCCATTCAACGTTAGCTGCAATGTGTTTTCCAGACTTGCCGTTAGCGTATCCAGATACGCTTGCTGCTCTGCCTCATCAACATTTCCATCATGGTTGCCATCAATCTCGGTGCGTTGTTGATGGGCAGGAATCTCGGCCATGTCAACAATATAGGTTAATGATAGCTCTCCCTGATCCGCCTCAATGCGGCTGTAGCGATTGACGGTAAAGTTTCCCAGGGGATGGGCAAACATAGTGGCCGGCATGGCAAGCAGGAGCACCAATGCAACCAATAGTGCAGATGGCAAGCGTAAGTTGGTATGATAGGCGGGCAGCCTAAAGGTGGCGGCACACTTCATGTTAGGTCTCCTTGAACAGCGGGTTATCAATTGTTGGGTAATTATTGTCAATCCACAGTGTTGCGGGTGGTCTATTGGGTTGCTGGTGCACGCTCACCCATTGTGGATATTGGGTTATCAACTAAACAGGATAGATGGCAATCGCATGTGACATGTTCTGTTACTTGACCTTACTCATGGTTGGTGCGGCACATGTTGTTGCATTCTACTACTCTACTTGGCGCATGGACCACGGCAATGGATCACCCGAATTTTTTGTGGAGCAAAATCTATTTCAAATCTTCCAGACCGACCATAGCTTATCGTAGAACGATGGCCAGAGTCGAGACCAAAAACTGTTCAGTTTTTGCTCAAAATCAATCAAATCGCGATCGGTCGCTTCCGGTTTGAAGACGACGAAAAAAGCACATACACAGCTAGTGAAGTGCTTTGTCCCTACGAAAGATAGCTCGTTGGCGATAATCGGTTGTAATGGGAATAGACTTGGCCGTGCATCTATGATCAATCACTTTAGGTCAAACAATTGGCGATTCTACAAAAGGGAGAAATGTAGTGATCGGGTAGTAGGTTGGATATAAAGCTAGAGGGTGGCACAGTGTGGAAACAAAGATTCGTCAATGAGTGATAAAACGACCCTCACGTTTATCTTACAGAATTTGGAGGAAGTGTAATGATGTAAGGGTATAGAGAAAAGATATAGCTAGTGGCTAGAATTAAAAAGCACCTTCCACAAAGAAAGGTGCTCTTGACAAGTGAAAATAGGAAGAGTGAGCGCTGTAATAGAGCGAAAATCAAGCTAGCGTTATTACGTCCGATTGCCCAACATGACAATGTCACCCGTCGGCTGAACACTCCCACCCGCCGGCTCAATACTTAGCCCAACCACCGCAAAGGAAGAGACCGTCAAATGGACATCCGTGGTCAAACTCGGGTTCTCTTCATCCGAAATTTGGACCAGCCCTGCCGAGACGGGATCACTTTCTGCCGGGATCAACCAGAGCTGATAGGTCTCTCCTGGTGGCAGCGGTTGCAGACCACGTAAGACCAATACGAGGGACTCTTCTCCAACAAAGAGGGTGCCTTGGGCTTGCGGGGCAGCCTTTGTCCCACCCAATTCCACGACCTGGCTTACAGTCAAAAGGGAAGAGATTTGCTGTTGCTCATTCTGTAGCTGGTCGACAACCTGTTGGCTAGTTTGTTGCAACTGCGCCTTTTCTGCTTGAAGTTGCGCAATTTCATCCTGCAGGTCACTAACACTCGACAATTGCCCCGTTGCCCTGTTGAGTTCGGCAGTTCGCGTACCGACGAGTTCATTCAACGTTGCAACTTGCTGCCCGACGTTGGTCAACCGACCACTCAACTGTACTGTGGTTACGACAAAGAAGAGCAAGGCCGCAGAAGCGGTCAGCGTGGCTAACTTCCAGCCAGTAGCAAAATCAAAGAAGCCATCAAAGGACCACCACGTAGACCTTCGTCGCACAACTGATCGGGGGCGCACCCCGTTGCGCACTCGTTTTGTAGAATCTTCTCCACTAAAGCCCACGTTAGCTGTACGCTTGCTCTTACCAGCTGTACCCATCGGCCGGTAATGATGTTGCGTTGATGTTTGTGCAGATACGGGCGCGACAGGTTTTGACGCTGCGCTCGTTGCACGCATATCAGCATGGATACGATCCAATAAGGTGGCTTTGATAGCCGGCGAAGGGGTCATCGTGGGTGCGCTGTAGGCCAGGCCTACCATGGTCTCTTCCAACCGGTGCACAGTGGCAGAAAGCTCCTGATGATCTTCTAAATATTCCTCGACGGCAAGCATCTCATCAGCTTCTAGGGCTCCAAGCACATAGCCGGCCAGGATTTCCTGCCACTGTTCGCTAAATTGTCCCCAGAATTGACCAGTCTCTTGCTCGGGATTTTGGTCAGAGAAATTGTGTTGATCCATAATAAACCATTAGACGAAAGTCGTTAAGACAAGTCTGTGAACAGAAGGCTCGCGATCTATAAGCCCAAAAACAATAAAGGTAGCAGGCGTTACGCATCTCGGCAATTGAGTTCGGCAATTGAGTAAGGAGCACAGCGCCTATATTGAAACCAGAGACGTGCGCAACTTCTCTGTTAGAATTACGGAAAACCGACAATGCGCAGTTGATACTCAAGCTTTTCCATGCCAATCCGCAGCCGGCTTTTAATCGTGCCGATTGGCAGAGCCAGATGTTCAGCAATCTCACGATGGGAATAGCCTTCAAAATAGCTCAATTCCAGACAGATGCGTTGGTCGGCAGGAATTTCTGCCAATGCAATCTGTACCTGCTGCTGATTCCAGCGCCGTGTAACCGTTCGCTCGACAGGATCTTCCAACGGCGCTGATTGCGCCATTGCACGCTCCATCTGCTCGGTACGCGCCATCTCATCAACGGTTGTTTCATCTGATTGTGGACGAGCCTTTTGACGCCGTAACTCATCGAGCGCCCGATTGCGTGCAATCCGTAAGAGCCAAGCTACAGCCGCGCCTTCGCCTCGAAAACTATCGGCACCACGCCACACTTGCCAGAATGTCTCCTGCAATAGCTCTTCGGCGCGCGTCGTCTGTCGAACAATACGCAAGATCAAACTGTAAACGACCTGTGTATGTCGATCATAAAAGACCTCATAGGCCGCAACATCTTGTTGCGCTACCTGTTGTAGCAAGGCTTCATCCGTTGCTTGTGCATATGTTCGATTATTTTGCATTGCAGCTTCTGAAGTTTAGTCCTACAGTTTGATTGACGTATAAAAGGTTGGGTTGGATCACACGATTATAATAACTTATTTTAATAGTATCGGAAAACCGGTCGTTGATTATATCTAGTACATCGTACATAGCGACAATAGCATTTGGTGGGACGGTGAGATGGTCGGACGGTCGGACGGTCGGTCATTGATTTACTGTCTTACCGATCTACTGTCTTACCGATTTACTGTCTTACCGATTTACTGGCATACTGTCATACTGTTTTCACGTTTCAGCCAAACTGAGAAATAGCCGAGCAAAGACAAAGGCCCCGGGACCACGAGCAGTGAGCAGATAGCCTTCGTCGTTGTGGGAAAAGTCGGGACCTTGCTGTTGGTGATCATGGACCTGGCAGCCGGCTTCGAGCTGGGCAAGTGCATGCAACGCCAGGCCAATCGCCGGGTCTTTATCGACCACAAGGATCTGATAACTCTCCTCTTCTTGCCAGATATGGACATGACGGCCACGCAACTGTCGAAAGAGCGTTTGCGCTTCGTGGGTTGCCAGCACACAGCCGGTCTGGCGCAATAACCAGGTAAGCAGCGTCGTTGTGGCTTGGGCATTGGGATTACTACAGATGTGAGTGACGAGTTCGCTTAGAAGATGATTGGCTGAGCTATCCGCAGTCGCTTGTTGCGTGCGGCGATGGAGATCTTGCAGAAAGAGGCCTAATTCGTGGCGCTGAACCAAGAGATCGGTGACCTGCTGTTCAAGCGCCAGATAGCGCTGACCGGCGATCTGTGATACATCTTCCAGAGATAGCGTGTCACCCGCCAGCCCTTGCAACAGATGCTCGATATCTGTAAGCGAAAAGCCTAACCGCTGAGCACGACCAATAAACCGCACGGTCTGTTCGGCGCTTTCGTCATAAAGGCGATAGCCAGCATCGGTGCGCGCGGTGGGCTGAAGGAGCCCTTCTTCTTCATAGTAACGCAGCGCAGAGGTGCGCAATCCGGTTCGTTTGGCAAGTTGGCCGATGGTTAGCATAAGATTTGTTTGATGACTTTTGTCTTCGCTGGGCAACATCATTTTTCTGCCACAAAGCGCACGAAAATTGCCGAGAGAAGCAACTTTTCTTCCTCTGTGCTCTGTGGCCTCAGTCGCATTTTGCTCAAAGTATAAGGCATTCCCTGATCAGGCGCAACCAGAATAGGCACCTTCTGCTGACGATGCGCCCCTTTGTTGAAGGGTTGGCGAGCGGCGCGATTAAGGCATAAATACAAAACTCTACACCACCAAATTGATAATTTCTGCCTGCAACGCACCATCCACTATGCTAAGTTTACTGACGGTGACAGGCAACTGAAAGCGCCGCGGTCCAGCGCTGCCCGGATTGAGGTAAAGTACGCCGTCGCGGGTTTCGATGCTCGGCTGGTGCGAATGGCCACTAATCACCGCATGAAACCCGGCGACGGCCGGGGTCAGATCGAGTTCCTTGCGATCGTGTAGCACATAAATCTGATAATCCCCATAGGGTACAACCTCGGTCGCCGGTAGTGCCACGGCCCACGCCCCTTTATCCACATTCCCACGCACGGCATAAACTGGCGCGATGGCCCGTAATGTCGTCAAAATTTCCGGTTTGCCCACGTCGCCCGCATGGATGATAATAGCTGCGCCCTGGAGCACGGCAATCGCTTCGGGGCGCAATAGGCCGTGTGTGTCGGCGATAACGCCAAGAAAATTTTTCATAAATCGCCAATGTCGGGTAGTTACAGGCGCTCAAGGGCTTCGACAAGCTCAGCCGGCGAACGCCTGTAACCACCAATTGCAAAGTTTCGCTATAGAATTTGTAGTGAGATTTGCAGAACTATAAGAATCTTCTGTTACAATAAGCTTATGATAACTGCTGACGCCTCACTTACCAAGCTCTTTGCGAAGCTGGATAATCAAACCAAGACTGCCTATCGGGACCTGCCGGCAAAGGTGGAGTTACAGCACTTTGCGGAAGAGATCTTTAATTTTCTCTTTCCGATCAACTGTCGCCAGGAACACCGCGCCGCTGTCCAATATGTCAATCTGGCTGACCAGCTTCAGCGTATGCTCGCTCCCCTTGATGTGGAGACGACAACCGTTACGGATGACTTTTTTGCAGCATTACCCGCGCTACATGAAACTTTGTTAGAAGATGCCCAGGCAACCCTTGACTTCGATCCAGCAGCAACCAGCTTGGAAGAGGTAATTTCCACCTATCCAGGTTTCTATACCATTGCCATCTATCGGCTGGCGCATGTACTGGTGAAACTGGGTGTGCCTTTATTGCCCCGCATGTTGACCGAACATGCCCACAGCAAAACCGGCATCGACATCCATCCCGCCGCACAAATTGGTCGCTCCTTCTTTATTGACCACGGCACCGGTCTGGTGATCGGGGCCACGGTGATTATCGGCGACAATGTTAAACTTTATCAGGGAGTAACGCTTGGTGCATTACAGGTGGCCAAATCGCTGGCCAATACCAAACGCCATCCCACCATCGAAGATGAAGTGATCATCTACGCCAATGCCACCATCCTCGGTGGCGAAACTGTCGTGGGTCACCATTCAGTCATAGGCGGCAACGTTTGGCTGACCAAGAGTGTGCAACCCTATTCATTGGTTTATCATGAAAGTCGGATTAGCGTCCGCAATCAACATGACAAATTACCGCTCGATTTTGTGATTTAAGAGAGACAAGTAGGAAAGAGAGAGAAGAACCATGCGTGTAAACAGCATTCTAGAGACCATTGGCAATACGCCCCACGTCCGCCTCAACCGCCTCTTCCCCGACCGCGAGGTCTGGATGAAGCTGGAACGGGCCAACCCCGGCGGCAGCATCAAAGATCGCATTGGGCTGGCGATGATCGAAGCCGCCGAAGCGTCTGGCGAACTCAAGCCGGACAGTACCATCATCGAGCCAACCTCCGGCAACACCGGCATTGGGCTGGCAATGGCTGCCGCGGTCAAGGGTTACAAGATGATCTTGGTGATGCCCGAATCGATGTCGATTGAGCGCCGCAAGATCATGGGGGCCTATGGCGCAACCTTTGACTTGACCCCACGCGAAAAGGGGATGAAAGGGGCCATCGACCGTGCGGTTGAGTTGCAGAAAGAGAACCCCAACAGCTGGATTCCGCAGCAGTTTGAGAATCCCGCTAACATCAACATTCACAAGACAACCACCGCCCAGGAGATCCTCAACGATTTTCCCGAAGGAATCGACTATCTGATTACCGGCGTCGGCACCGGCGGCCACATCACCGGCTGTGCCGAGGTACTCAAGGAAAAATGGCCCAACCTAAAGGTCTTCGCCGTCGAGCCGGAAGCCTCGCCGGTGATCAGTGGTGGCAACCCTGGTCCGCACCCAATTCAGGGCATCGGTGCCGGCTTTATCCCCGTCAACCTGCACACCGACGCCATTGATGGTGCAATCCAGGTGAGTAAGGATGCCGCCTTTGAGATGGCGCAACGTGCTGGCAAGGAAGAGGGGATTTTCATCGGGATTTCGTCGGGCGCCTCGTTGGCCGCCGTGACAAAGAAACTCGCCGAGATTCCTGCGGACGCCCGTGTTTTAACCTTCTGCTATGATACGGGTGAACGCTATCTGTCGGTCGATGGGTTATATTGAGGCGATTGCCGGAAGATAAGCAGGGTTAAAACCCTGTGCTAACAGTGAGAAGCCGCCTCAGCGGCTAGGAACTTAGCCGCTGAGGCGGCTTCTCGCTGTTAGTCGGCCAATTCTATTGGCCGTTTTTGCAATGTCAACGGGCATTAGGCAAGCTCTTCACTCTCCCATTCACTTTCCCATTCACTCACCGTGCGCGTCGCCGTATCAAAATTTGCCCGACACCGGTGATTGGCCTGCCACTCAGCCAATACTTCGCGGAGTATTCCTTCTGCTTGATCTGCGCCAACGCCGCGGGCGCGCTGCCATCCACCTTAAATTCAAAGAGATAGATATGGTCATCGAGCACGACGACCGTGTCAATGCGCCCGTTGTTGGTCACGACTTCGGCCTCGGTTTCAATGCCAATCATCTTGAAAAGGATATAAAAGATCGTCTGGTAATAGGCCTCCCTGTCGACTTGCAATGTGTAGGGTACGTTGGCAAAAAAGGCGCGCAAGACGATAAACATCTGCTCTAGATTATGGGTGCGTAATGCGGCAATCAATTCATAGAGGTGGCTGCGCGAGAGGGTGCGCTCTAGCGAGGAGAACGCGCTGAGCAGATAGGTCATAAACGCGTTCTCGACCTCGCGGTTGGGATACGAAAGGGTATAAATGGTCTCTTCGCCAAATTTTACACGCGCCTCTTTAATGGTGAGATAGCCGGTTTGAAAGAGGCGCGCAACGATGTCGAGCTGTTCCAGATCATAGGTGCTGAAATCGATCTCTTCCAACACCAAGCGATCCAAGGTGGCGACATCATAATTATTTTGGTGCAACAGCTTAACCAGAAAGGTCGGCGTGCCTGTTTCAAACCAGTAGTTGGCAAAGTGTTGCTTTTTAAAAAGCTGGAGAGTCGAATAGGAGTTGTAGACACCGGCACAATTTTCAACAAAACAGAAGCCGTTGTACCATTCGCGAATTTGGTCGAGCAGGGCTTTGTCGGGAATGCCCAATTTAGCGGCAAAGTCGGCAATGTGTTCGGCAAAGTCGTGGTTGAGCTCCGCTTCGGTAATACCCAAGGCAGTTGCAAAGCGCGGGTCCATCGTCAGGTCATCGAGATTGTTCATCGTCGAAAAGACGCCGACCTTGGCAAATTTGCTGATACCGGTCACAAAAACAAAGCGAATATACTGATCCATCGCTTTAATGATCGTGTAGAAATTACGCAGCGTATCACGAATTGCTTGGGCTTCAGGCAGGTTATCCAAATTATCAATGATCGGCTTATCATACTCGTCGATTAAAATCACAACCCGCCGGCCGCCTCTGCCAAGTTGCAAGATCAGATTATCAAAACGCGTTTGGTAATCAAAACCGCGCAGCGTAATTCCATATTGCCGTGCAAGCTCTTCCGTATAGTAATCGATCACCTGTTCCAACTTTGCCGCGTCTCTAACGCCATGCCGGCTAAAATCAAACCGGAGGACGGGATAAGGTTGCCATTCATAATCGCTGCCATCGATCCACAATCCTTGAAAGAGTTCCCGATGGCTCAGGAAAATTTCGGCCAGCGTCGAAAGCATTAAACTTTTGCCAAAGCGCCGTGGCCGGGCCATGAAGTAGACGCCAGTGCCAGGCTTTACCAACTGATAGAGGTAACGGGTCTTATCGACATACAAAAAGCCGCCTTCAATGATACTGCGAAATGTATAGGTACTCGCTTGCACTGGCTTGAGCATGGTAACCTTCTCTAGGTGCATCAGTTTGTTTGCGCTAGTATACCACATAGGTTTCCCCAGATGCGTCGCTATAAAGTAGAGCCGACTACAACCGCTTCAACGCCCGTTTTAATGCTTGTACACCCGCCACAATCTCCCCCTCATTCAACATCGCATAGCCCATCACCAAGCCGTGTCGTATACTCGGCAACAAGGTATAGCTAGAAATTGGCACCACTTCGATGCCCTGTTGTGCCGCCGCGGTTGCGACCGCGCGATCATCGAAGCCGGCTTGTAACCAGCCCACCAGATGCAGACCGGCAGGCGCAGCATCGACCGTCAGATAACCGCCCAGTTCATGGCGGATGGCATCGATCAGCACCGCCTGCCGCGCGGCATAGAGCGCGCGCATACGCCGAATGTGGCGAGCAAAATGCCCTTCGGTGATGAAGTCAGCCAACACCGCCTGATCCATGACGGAGAGATAGCGATGGGCCAGATGCAGAGCCTGGGTAAAGGCGGCGGTTACGCGCGGCGGGGTCACGACATACCCCAAGCGTAGACCGGGGAAGAGGACTTTGCTAAAAGTACCGGTGTAGAGCACCCGGCGCTGAGATTCCTGCGTATCCAACCCTTGCAGCGCCGCCAACGGGTGACCATGATAGCGATACTCACTGTCGTAGTCATCCTCCAGAATCCAGGCATTGGCCCGGTGTGCCCATTCGATTAGCGCCAGGCGCCGCGCCACGCTCATCGTGACGCCCGTTGGATATTGATGCGACGGCGTGACATAGACCATGCGCGCATTGGCCTCGGTCTGGATCCCTGCCGCTACCGAGAGCCCTTCCTCATCCAGCGGCACGGGCACCAGTTTGGCCCCCACTCCCAACAACGCCGCCCGCGCCCCGCGATAGCCGGGATCTTCAATCCAAACTGGATCGCCCGGATCGAGCAGCACCTGCGCGATCAGATCGAGCGCGTGTTGCGAGCCGGCGGTGATCAGCACCTGATCGACTGTGCAGTGCACGCCACGCGCGCTCCCCAGATAATTGGCAATCGCCTGGCGCAATGGCAGATAGCCGGCGGCGTCGCCATAGGTGAGCAGATCCGGCGTTGGGGTGCGCCAGCGCCGCGCCACCAAACGTGACCAGATCCCATAAGGGAAGGTGTCCAGCGCCGGGATCCCCGTGCGAAAGGGGAGCGGCGCTTGTTCATCATTGGAGCCACCCATGGGGGTTGTCACAATTGTGCGGTAGCGCTGCGAAAAATGCAGGGGCGCGGCATGGCTGTCGTGCGCTGCCGGCTGCTGAGAACGCTGCACATAGAGCAGATCATCGGGCAACGCCGGGCTCACATAGGTGCCATCCCCTACGCGGCTCTCTAAATACCCCTCGGCCACCAACTGCTCAAAGGCGGCAGTGACCGTGTTGCGTGATACGCCTAGCGTACGGCAGAGGTCGCGCGTCGAAGGCAGGCGAGCCCCCGGCACGATCTGTCCAGAGAGAATCGCATCCCGCAGCGCGCTGTAAAGCTGTGCATAGCGCGAGGTCGCTTGGCTGGGATCGATTGTGAGTACCGCGAGGTCAAAGGCAGTGACTTGTTTTGCCATGGATTGGCTCCATCGATTTATTAAAAATGGCTCTTGTGCTCTGACCATTTTAGCGTACAATAGGCAGAGCTACGAATAGCAACAACTGCCAACTGCCAACTGCCAACTGCCAATTAACGGAGAAGCAATTCATATGCTCGCAACATCAACCAGCTTTATCCTCTTTCTAGGTGCAGCATGTATGCTGGCAATTACACCGGGGCCAGGTATCTTTTATGTGTTGGCGCGCACTGTAAAGGGGGGACGAGCCGAAGGAATTGCTTCGGCGGCGGGCACGGCCGTCGGCGGCATGGGCCATGTGCTGGCGGCGGCCTTGGGCTTATCAGTAATTCTAGCGACTTCGGCAATCGCTTTTGCGCTGGTTAAGTATGTCGGTGCTGCCTATCTGATCTATCTGGGCCTCAAGACTTTATTCAGTCATGATGAGGCGCTAGGGGTAACAGATATCGCGGAAACGAACACAACCACGGCTCCACAGCGCGCGTTTTTGCAGGGCATTGTTGTCGAACTATTGAACCCAAAGACCGCGCTCTTTTTTCTGGCGTTTATCCCCCAATTTATAGATTCGACCGGCGTTGTCTTTGCCCAGTTTCTGCTATTGGGCACGCTTGTCGTCTTCCTCAACACAAGTGCCGATTTTGTGGTGGTTGCGCTGGCCGGCCCGATTGGTGAGCGATTACAGACCAGCCAACGATTGCGAACAGGGCAGCGCATCTTTACCGGCAGTGGGCTAATTGCCTTAGGCGGCTATGTGGCGTTGACCGGCAATCATCGGGGATAATATGAAGCGCTGTTTTTCTTCGTGTGTCTTTGTGTGACTTCGTGGACAATATGAGTTTATTTTGCAATGCTTGATCAATCGAGAGGAATCGGGAATGAGTGAGCAAGAATATGGTACATTGATCGATAAAATTCGTCACCTGCCACAACAGATCGCCGATCTGGTCGCTGGCTTGAGCGCAGCGCAACTGACCACCGCCTATCTCACCGGCGAGTGGACGGTGGCGCAGAATGTGCATCATCTGGTCGACTCGCACATGAACAGCTATATCCGCTGCAAGTTGATCGCCACCGAGGATCACCCGACGCTCAAGCCATATGATCAAGATGCGTGGGCGCAGTTTGCCGATGCGCGCGCCGCCGATGTGAGCGGTTCACTCGTGATGTTGGCGCAACTGCACCGTCGGTGGGTGAGTTTTTGGGAGACGCTGTCCGATGATGCTTGGGCACGCACTGGCCATCACCCAGAGAGTGGCACCGTGACGTTGTCAGGGCAGTTGGCCATTTATGCCGCGCATGGCGAGGCCCATATCGAGCAGATCACGCGGACATTAGCGGCGCAATAAATACAGTCAGCAAGCGAAAGAGTCTCCAACCGGCCCCTGAGCTTGTCGAAGGGAAAGGTTGGAGACTCTTTCGCTTAAAACCTATAGCAAGGAATAGAAGATGCCAGAACGATTAAATTATGTACAGCGCGCGCCCGCCGGCTATCGGGCGATGGCGGCGCTCAATCGCTATGTTGAGGGGTGTGGGCTGGAGCATTCGCTGCTGGAGTTGGTGAAGATGCGCGCCTCACAGATCAATGGCTGCGCCTATTGCATCGATATGCACAGCAAAGATGCACGGGCACTGGGCGAGAGCGAGCAGCGCCTTTACGCGCTCAATGCCTGGCGCGAAACACCCTTTTATACCGACCGCGAACGGGCGGCCCTGGCACTGACTGAAGCGGCCACCCGTATTGCCGACGCGCATGTATCAGACGCCCTCTATGAGGAAGCGAGTCAGCATTTTAGCGATGAAGAGTTGGTCAACCTCATGCTGGCGATCGTGACAATCAACGGCTGGAATCGCATTGCGATTACTTTTCAGTCGCCAGTAGGCAACTACCAATCCAAGCACATTGCCAAGGATATCGTATGACAAACAAACAAGCCTGGATTGGCTTTGGGATCCTCTCCCTCGTCTGGGGATCGTCCTATTTCTTTATTCGCATTGGTGTGGAACAATTGCCGCCATTCCAATTGGTCTTTATCCGTACGGCCATTGCCGCGGTTGGGTTGAACTTGGTAATCTATGCGCGGGGCAAGCGGCTGCCGACTGATTGGCCCAGCATGCGCGATCTACTTGTTTTGGGCATCCTCAACACAGTCCTGCCCTTTGCGCTCATCACCTGGGGAGAAGTCCAGATTGAAAGCAGCTTGGCGAGCGTCCTGCAGGGCACAGCTGCACTCTTTACACTGGTCGCAGCGCATTTCCTCTTTGCCGACGAGCGGATCACTTGGCGCAAACTAAGCGGTCTGCTGATTGGCTTTGCCGGCGTCGTTATTCTGGCCGGGCGAAGCGGCGACGCTGACTTGAGTGGCACGACGCCAAGGCTGCATCTGCTCGGTCAACTGGCGGTTGTGCTGGCATCGCTTTGCTATGCCTTTGGCAACACTTATGGCCGTAAAGCAATGCAAAACCGGTTGGAGCCGATTGTTACGGCCGGCGGCGCGCTGACCGTGGCCGCAGTGGTGACCGGCATCATTGCCTATGGCGCACCGCTCGTTGGTGGGGAGCCGCCGCTGGGTCTTGGTGAATTGACACCGCGTGTATTGGGGGCGGTGATGACATTGGGGCTACTCAACACCTTTGTTGCCTATCTTATCTACTACTCCCTGATTGCTGCGCTCGGTGCCGCCCGCACATCGATGGTCACCTATGTGATCCCCGTGGTGGGGATTCTGCTCGGTACCATCGTTTTACATGAACAGATCGACCTGCGCTTGCTCATTGGCGCAATCCTGATCGTTGGTAGCATTGCCATTGTCAATCTCAACGTTGCGCTACTTTTCAAGCGTACAACCATTCCAGTCACGCCAGAGTCGGCTGCCGATTAGAAGTAGAATCTCAAAAGGAGCGATCCCATGACTATCAGTGCACCCATTGCCGGTGAATATGTATCTTATCAATATGAGTATATCCGGCGCGTCCCAACCGGCGATTTATTGGGCTTTCTTGACCGCCAACTAGACGAAGCCTTGCCCCTTTTGCGCGGGTTGGACGAAGCAACGGTGACGCGACGCCCAGCGCCTGGCGATTGGACCATCAAGGAGATCATCGGTCACATGGCGGACAGCGAGCGGGTCTTTAGCTATCGCGCGCTCTGTTTTGCCCGCGGCGATCAGGCCCACTTCCCCGGCTTTGAACAGGATGACTATGTCGCCACCGCCAACGCTAACGCACGGACCGTGGCTGACCTCTGTGACGAACTTGCTGCCATTCGTCGGGCAACCCTGTGCCTATACCGTAGCTTTTCCCCCGAAGCGATCCTGCGCCAAGGGATCGCCAGCGGGAATCCCAGCCGCGTCCGCACCTGGATCTATATCACGGGTGGCCATGTCGATCACCACATGGAGAGTATTCGCACCGTCTACTTGGGGTTGGCGGCATGACGACGGCTAGATAAACTCGAAGACGCTTGGCGCGTGACAGATGCTCTTTGGCGGAGTCAATGCACTTTTGCCTCTAACCAAGGATAAATCGATGCTTTATCTTGTGGTCTTGTCATCTTCTGATACTGTTGGCTTGCCTTATGCAAAATCTTACGTCCTACTGTGGGACTGTCGTTCCTGCGTAGGCAGGAATCCATGTACAATGAGTGGACTCCTGCCTACGCAGAAGCGACACGGCTAGATTATAAGGTAGGCCACTCGTACCATCTTTGCAAACCAACCCAGCCAGGTGGTATCAATTCTCAAAGAAGTTGGTATAAACGTTAGGAGTGCTGATGTATATTCCGAATGCAAATCGGGTTGATGAGCAGGCGCAGTTGGTGGCCTTTATGCGCGCACATCCTTTTGCCACATTGGTTAGCCATGTTGAGGGGCAACTCTTTGCCAGCCATATTCCGCTGACGATTGTCGAAACGGCGGGGCAGATTGTACTCCATGGTCATCTGGCCAAGGCCAATCCACAGTGGCAGGAGCTGGCAACGCAGCAAGAGATCTTGGTGATCTTTCAGGGACCGCACGCCTATATCTCACCGCGTCACTACGCCAAATGGGAGAGCGTGCCGACGTGGAATTATATTGCCGTCCATGCCTATGGCTCTGCGCAATTGGTGACCGATGAAGTGGGAAAATTCGCCTCGTTGGCGCGGCTCATCGTAGCTACCGATCCCGGTCACCAGCAACAGTGGGACTCCCAATCCGAACAGTTTCAGCGTGGTATGCTCAACGGCATCGTTGCCTTTGAAATTATGCTCTCTCGCCTAGAGGGGAAATATAAATTGAGTCAAAACCGGCCCATCGGCGATCAGGAACGGGTGGCGACTGCGCTGCTCCAACAGACCGATTCCGCGGCACAGGCCGTGGGCCATGCCATGCAGGAGTTAACCGATGATTGAAGTACGCGCGCTCAATGCAAACGATCATGCCCGTTGGGAGGTTCTTACCCGCGGCTATAAGACTTTCTACAAAACACCGCTGCCCGATGCGGAATATGACAAAACTTGGGCTCGACTGATGCTTGGAGAGGATGTCTTTGGCTTTGGCGCACACCTTGATGGTCAGTTCGTTGGCATTGCACACTACATGTTTCACACCAGCGCGTGGTCAACCGACGCCTGCTATCTGCAAGATCTCTTTGTCGATGAGGCGGTGCGTGGCCAAGGCGTGGCGCGCGCCCTTATTGAAGCCGTGGCCCAAGCGGCACGGGCACGCGGTGCCACGCGCTACTACTGGCTGACCCACGAAACAAACAGCACGGCGCGACTACTCTATGACAAAGTTGGCCAGTACAGAGGCTTTATTCGCTATGACTATCCTTTCTAACGATACCCAACGTTGGGAAAGCCCCAGGTGACTGTCACTGCCCACGAGCAGCCGAGTAAATGAGCTGAGCTGCGGGCAGTGACAGTCACCTTCGCCAAAACTCTGTGCTCTCTGTGGCCTCTGTGGCAAACAAACCAAGCGAGAAGAACAATGAAACAGCTAATTTCATCTGGCGCGGCGTGGGAAGAGATTGTCGGCTATTCGCGCGCCGTGCGCATTGGTAATGTGGTGGAAGTCGCCGGCACAACCGCCGTTGACGAAGCCGGCAACATCGTCGGCGTCGATGACCCCGGTGCGCAAACCCGCTACATTTTGCAGAAGATCGAGAAAGCGTTAGCCGCCGCCGGTGCGACCATGCAAGATGTCGTGCGGACAAGGATGTTTGTCACCGATATCAGCCGCTGGGAGGCGGTTGGCCGTGCCCACGGCGAATTCTTTCGAGAGATCAGACCGGTGGCGACGATGGTGGAAGTGTCAGCGCTGATTGGCCCGGAATTGTTGGTTGAAATTGAAGTGACAGCGGTGATAGGTGCGTGATGCGTTTTGCGTGTACTGTCACTGGATCTGGACGCGGACAGTGGATCAGTATTTTATGAAGAATTGCCCAAACACTATCACTGTAGGTTGACGTTGTTGGATTGAGTGTCACGTCCCATAACAGTTCACGCAATACGCAATACGTACCACATTCTATAGACAGGAAAGAGTATCATGAGCGAATTTGCAAAAACCAGCCAAAACCGTGTGCGTCGTATGCCGGAACGCGGGGCGTATGATAAAGCGATCATCTACCCAATCGTGGATGAAGCATTGATCTGCCACGTGGGCATGGTCGGCGAAGGGGGAGAACCAGTGGTGATCCCCACGTTGCATGCGCGACGTGGAGACCAAATCTTGCTGCACGGTGCATCGACCAGCCGGCTAATGAAAGTCGCGGCTTCCGGTGCACCGCTCTGTATTACGGTGACCCATGTCGATGGGCTGGTATTGGCGCGCTCGGTCTTCCACCACTCTGCTAACTACCGTTCTGCCGTCCTCTTTGGGCATGGCACTTTGGTGACGGATGAAGCGGAAAAGATGGCTGCGCTCGCCACCTTTACCGAAAAGCTGATTCCTGGAAGGTGGGACGATGCCCGTGTCCCCACGGCTATCGAACTCAAGGCAACGTCCGTAGTTGCTGTTGCGATAGAGAGTGCCTCGGCCAAGATGCGCAGCGGTGGGCCGAAGGATGACGAGGAAGATTACGCCTTGGATGTCTGGGCCGGTGTGCTGCCGATCCAACAGCACTTTCTCGCACCGGAAGCCGACGGCCAATTGCGAGAGGGAATCGCGCTCCCAGACTATCTCGCCACACGGATCGGTACATCGTAGCCTCCATTGGCAATAGGAAATTAATCTCGCTGATTTTGGGGACTTGGCAAATCACCAAGGCTGTGATATGGTTAGCAACATTCTATTGCAGTATTTGTGTAAAATGTAACATACAGAGCCTTATGAATCGCCAAGTTGTTGTTGCCAACGCTAGTAACCTTAGCCTGCTTAGCCTTAGCCTCCTCCTTCCGAGGGGGTATTTTTGCTTGGGCAGGCGCTGAGAGAACAGCGAGCACTGACGACCACAGGATTTGTAACAGGTTGTGAGTAAAGGGCCTCCTAAGCAGGGGGCCCTTTTTTTGTTGCTTTTTTACAGCCATGCCTGCTTCTCCCGCCAGCAAGACAAACAGCTCTTATTTGTGCGTGAGGTTGAGCGGAGTAAATAAGTCCCGTGTGCCAGTTGAACTTATTCATCAAATAGATCAGGGAGAGACGAACAATGAGTACCATTAATGGGAGCAACGGTGTCAGTATGATTAACGGTGTTAAGCCGGCCAATCCAACCAATGGCAGTAATGGGAATGGCCACAAAAAGGGCGATACGCAATTCGACCACCAGAGTGGTATGCAAAAGGGCACAATCACCAAGTACCGCCCCTTTCCCCAAATCACGCTGCCCGACCGCCAATGGCCCAATCGTATCATCGACCGGGCACCGATCTGGTGTAGCGTCGATCTGCGCGATGGCAATCAGGCGCTGGCGATCCCGATGAGTGTTGCGCAGAAGGTCGAGCTGTTTCAACTGCTGGTCGAATTGGGCTTTAAGGAGATCGAAGTTGGCTTCCCGGCCGCCTCGCAGATTGAGTTTGACTTTCTGCGGCGGCTGGTCGATGACAACTTGATCCCCGACGATGTGACCGTGCAGGTGCTGGTGCAGGCGCGCGAGCATCTGATCCGCCGCACCTTTGAATCGCTGCAAGGGGTGAAACGGGCAATTGTGCATATCTACAACTCAACCTCAGAATTGCAGCGCCGCGTCGTCTTCAACGCCACCAAGCAGGAAATTATTGACATTGCCGTCAATGGTGTTGAATTGATTAAAGAGCTGATCCCCACCTTGCCGGCGACGGCGATTCAACTGCAATATTCACCGGAAAGCTTCTCTTCGACGGAGATTGACTTTGCGCTGGAGATTTGCGAAGCGGTCATTGATGTCTGGCAGCCCACGCCTGATAAAAAGATCATCTTAAACCTGCCCGTTACCGTTGAGGTGGCAACGGCTAATGTCCACGCCGATCAGATCGAGTGGTTCTGCCGCCATCTGCGCGACCGAGATAGTGTAATCATCAGCCTACACACGCATAACGATCGTGGCACAGGCGTCGCGGCAACGGAGATGGGGCTGTTGGGCGGTGCGGACCGCGTCGAAGGAACCTTGTTTGGCAACGGCGAACGGACCGGCAACGTCGATATTGTCACCGTGGCGATGAATCTGTACACCCAAGGGGTTGATCCGGCGTTGGACTTCAGCGATATCAACCATGTGCGCGAAGTCTACGAGCGTTGCACGCGCATGACGGTGCATGAGCGCCATCCCTATGTCGGCGATCTGGTCTTTACTGCCTTCTCCGGCTCCCATCAAGACGCGATCAAGAAGGGGATGAATGCACAGGATCAGCACGCGGGCGTGCTTTGGGAAGTACCCTATCTGCCGATTGATCCCAAAGATGTGGGGCGGACCTACGAGGCGATTATCCGGATCAACGCGCAATCCGGCAAGGGCGGGGTTGCCTATATTTTGGAAGCCGACTATGGCGTCACCATGCCCAAGCCGATGCAGATCGAATTTGGCAAAGTGATCAATGACATTGCCGATACCAAAGGCGAAGAGTTAGCGCCGGCCGCGATCTACCAGACCTTTGTCAAGACCTATCTGGAGACGACCAAGCCCTTTAAACTGGAATCTTTCCGGACCGAAACCCACTTGGAGCAAGGGCAGGAACGGGCTGTGACCTGTATCGCTAAGATTGTCGTAGATGGCGTGGTCTATGAAGTGAGCGCCAACGGCAACGGTCCGATCGACGCCTTTATGATGGCGATCAAAGAAGAGCTTGTCCCGGCGTTTGAGCTGGTCACCTATGCCGAACATTCACTGGGCTACGGGTCGGAAGCCGAAGCGATCGCCTATATTCAGATCAAGACACCATCGGGCGCAACCTTCTTTGGTGCTGGGCGCGATACCAACATTGATTTGGCCTCGATCCGGGCGATCTTGGCAGGGTTGAATCGGGCGTTTCAGAGTCAGTACAGTGCGTTGGAGATGGTCGCGAAGTAGCGTGGGAAGAATTGTAACTCATGTTGGCTGTGAATAGGGTGAATGGATCTGCTTGCAATGATACTTATAGACTAATCATTTAAAAGTCATACGTAATAGAGTGCTTTTACACGAGAGAGGCTGTATGACTTTTAAGGATTTTATCTATTAGCACAAGCAGATCCATTCGGTAATCCCACAAAGAGCATTGAAGCGAGCCAGCTTCAATGTCATTATAGCAGCCAAATGCAAAGAAATTATGGAGATCAGCTAAATTTTTTATGAATGGATCGTGCGTCTCAGCCTTTCAATGCCGCCGTATGTAACACCATATCCTCTTCCAACGCTCGCACCGGCTTGATCCCGGCCTTTTGGAGACTACCGTGGTAAGCCTTGGTCGCCTCTTCGGGACCGATTTCCTCGTTGGCGACGGCGCGTAGCAGCTCGACAAAGGCTGGCTGATCTTCCGCTTGTTTGATGCGCCGCCCAAAGAGCGCCACTCGTGCGCCGTACTTTTTAGCTTCGGCGATCAGTTTGTAGGAGTCATAGGTGGTGCTGGCCGGGCCGCCGAGAATCCCCACCACCAGCGAGCTATAGGTGCAGAGTTCGGCCATCGCCTTGGGACCGTTATAGGCGATCTTGAGGAATTCCGGCCGTGAGGCGCGCGGCACACCAGCCAACATGCGAGCGATCGAATCGTTGACAAAGTGCGGCACCACAGCTGGATCCAGATTGACGGGCGCATTGGGATTGAAGACCTCTAAAAAGTAAGCAAAGCCCTTTTGCGTCGCTTCGATGCGAAACTCTTTAAAGCGCTCTTGCCCAAACCAGTCGGCCTCAAAGTCATTGTTAAAGGTAATTGAGTAGAGCCCCAAATTGACATCGGGCTGTTGACCGGGTACCGGCGTCAAGGTGCCGTAGCGCGCTTCTTCAATCGTTGTCGTGGCAAAAGGGCGCGACGGGATCTTGGTATAGTCAAAGCCGCGACCGCTCCAAATGTCGGTGGCGTCGTTGGCCCGGATTGATGGCGTCATCGGCGATTCGGCAAAGAGCCGCCGGTCGCGGGCGAGCACATCCATCGTTGAGACGGAGGTGAGCAGAATGTCGAGCGCGGCTTGCTCAACCAACGTGGCCAATTCATCGTAATAGGCTTGCAAGGTGGGATAGGAATCGCAAAGTGGATTGATGCCCGCGCCCATGTCGGGGTCGGCGGCGTAACAGAGGATAAATTCCTTGCTGTTGGGGTTGGTACGGATATCGTGCAATTTGGCATCGAGCGATTTTTGCATAGGTCTTGTCCTCTTGATTTAATTGTTTTATTTTTGATCACTCAAAAAAATTATTATCCACGAAGTCACACGAAGAAAAGCCAATCTTTGTGTGACTTCGTGTGACTTCGGGGACATTTTAAATTTTGGAGTGGTTTTGGCGTTATACACCTTTGTGGTTTCACGCCCAATAGGCACCCGGCAAAAGCAGCCTACGCCATCGGCGCTCTATGTAAGCCCTGTCGATAATCAAGGTGTATATACCCCTGAATGATGATAGTAAATCACCTCTGTGCTAAACTACAAAGTGTATCTATAGACGTTCAGATAATTTTTCGTAGGGCCACGGTACACCGTGGCCCTACGAAAAATGGATTCCATCGCGGATCTTTTTCTGACGATCTATACCATCAAAGAGCTGCTCGTCAGCGCAAGCGTTTCTAGCGAGATTGATCATGGCAACCATCAACTATCAGGGTGGCCTCTCCGTGGCAGAGGTGCGCAACCAGAGCAAAGCTGCCCAGATCCATAAGCTTTCCTCCAATGAAAACCCCCGCGGCCCTTCGCCGACCGTCGTTGCGGCGATCCAGGCCGCGGCCCCATCGCTCAACAGCTATCCACCGCGTGGTGACGAAACCTTGCGGCAGGCGCTGGTTGAGACCCACGGCCAGGGGCTAACAAACGACCATTTCTTCTGTGCCAACAGTGGCTCGGAAGTGTTACAGGTAATCTGCCGCGCCTTTTTACAGGCAGAAGATGAGTTCATTGTCTGTTCGCCGACCTTTGGCGCGTATGTGCGTTTTGCTACTGCGCAAGGAGCCCATGCCGTTGATGTGCCATTGCGTGCCACCGATTTTACCCATGATATCACGGCGATCCTAGCCGCGGTAACCAACCGCACCAAGCTGCTTTTCCTTTGCAACCCCAACAACCCCACCGGTGCCATCGTGACCGCCGGTGAGTTTGCAACATTGCTCGAAGCCCTCCCACCGCAAGTCACGGTGGTGGCGGATCAAGTCTATGAGCATTATGTGAGTCGCCAGGATTTCCCCAACACAATCGAGTATGTCATCCAAGATAAACCGGTGATTATTGTGCAGACCTTTTCCAAAGGCTATGGCTTGGCGGGGCTGCGCTTGGGCTATGCGATTGCCCCACCAAAGCTTGTCGCGCAACTCCGTCAACAGGTGCGTAACTTTCACCTCAGCAGCTTGGCGTTGGCGGCGGGGGTGGCGGCCCTTGCGGATCAGGCGTACATGCACGAATCCGCACGACTGGCGGCTGCGGGCAAAGAATATCTCTACGGCGAGTTGGAGCAACTTCAGGTACAGACGTGGCCGAGCGAAGGCAACTTCGTCTTAATTCGCCCCGATCGACCGGTTCAACAAGTTTATGAGGAACTCTTGGCGCGCGGGATCATGGTGCGGCCAACCGACAGCTTTGGTTACCCAGAGGGACTGCGCGTCACGGTGGGGTCGGCGGAGGCGAATGGTGCCTTTATCGCCGCGTTGGCAGAGGTGCTGCGCGAGGAGGGCGCATCATGATGGAGTTAACCGGCGGCGAAGCGATCGTCCGGGCGCTGCTGACCCACGGCGTCGATACGCTCTTTGGGTTGCCCGGTGTGCAGAACGATTGGCTCTACAACGCGCTCTATGATCAGCAGGATAAGATTCGGGTGATCCACACCCGCCATGAGCAAGGGGCTGGTTACATGGCACTTGGCTATGCGTTGGCGCGCGGCGATGTCGGCGTCTGTAGCGTCGTACCGGGGCCGGGCTTGCTCAACGCCGCAGCCGCCCTGGCGACAGCCTATGGCCTCAACGCCCAAGTGCTCTACCTCGTCGGGCAGATCCCCATCGGCAAGATCGGTAAGGGGGAGGGGCAGCTCCATGAGATCCCGGATCAGTTGGGCATCCTACGCTCGTTGACAAAATGGGCCGAACGTATCAACCGCCCGGCAGAAGCGCCACAGCGGGTTGCCGAGGCTTTTCAGCAGTTGCGCAGTGGCCGTCCCCGCCCCGTCGGGCTAGAAGCACCAATGGATGTACTAGCCAAACGGGAAGCGGTGCCACTCCTCCCTGATCCATTGCCGATCACCGAACCGGTTGTAGAGCTGGCTCTGTTAGAAGAAGCAGCCAAGATACTGGGGCAGGCCGAGCATCCCATGATCTTTGTTGGCGGTGGTGCGCAAGGGGTGAGCAGCGAAGTACGAGCGTTGGCCGAGGCGTTGCAGGCGCCGGTTGTCTCCTATCGCAATGGCAACGGGGTGATCGATGGCCGCAACGATCTCAGTCTCTTTTTACCGGCGGCCCATCCCTACTGGCAAAAGACCGATGCCGTTCTGGCGATTGGCAGTTATCTACGCAACCCGATCAAGGATTGGGGCGTCGATCAACAGATGAAAATTATCCGCATCGATGTAGACCCCGCTTCCCATGCGATCATCCGCCAACCGGATCTGGCGATTACAGCGCGTGCCGAAACCGTACTGCCTCAGTTACTGGAACGGGTGGCGCACTACAATCATCCCCGCGCCTCACGCAAAGCGGAGCTGAGCGCCTTGCGCGCCGCCTGGGCCGAGCAGACCACCTATCTGGGGGAGCAATTGGGCTATCTCCAGGTAATCCGTGAAGAGTTAGGCGAAGAGGGCATCTTTGTCGATGAGCTAACCCAAGTAGGCTTTGCCAGCCGCATTACCTACCCCACCTATCACCCCCGCACCTTTATCAGCACCGGCTATCAGGGTACCCTCGGCTACGGCTTCCCGACAGCGTTGGGGGTCAAAGTTGCCCGGCCGAATGTGCCGGTCATCGCGGTCACCGGCGATGGCGGCTTTATGTTTGCCGTGCAGGAGTTGGCGACCGCGGTGCAGCAGCGCATTGGGCTGGTGACCCTACTCTTTAACAACAATCAATATGGCAACGTGCAACAGATGCAGCGTGAACTCTATGGCAATCGAGTGATCGCTTCTGACCTGCACAACCCCGATTTTGTCCGCATGGCCGAGAGTTATGGCGCGCAGGCGTTTCGGGCGACGACACTCGATGCGTTGCGCAGCGCGATCCGCAAAGGCTTGGCAACTGATCTACCGACGCTGATCGAGATCCCCGTTGGCGATCTACCAAGCGTCGATCGGTTTCGGCGTTTACCGAAGATTCGGGGTGTATAATGAAGTTACCAACCTCGATCCTATACAATACCCCCTTCTACGAGCCGCTAGCCACAGTGGCCGCGCGGCAACGCATTGTCCTCTTTGCCGGCTTGCCGGGAGTGGGTAAGAGCCTGTTTCTTCAACAGTTGGCACTGCTTGCTCACGAGGCAGGACGAGCGGTTCATCTCTTGCAATGGGATGTTACACGTGCCGCCTTTGAAACGCCGGCACTGCTGGCGTGCTACCCCGAAATCGATGGCATCACCCACGCCGCAATCCGCAAAGGCGTGGGGCTCTGGGCACGCACAGCCATCGAGCGCTGGCACATCGACCATCCAGCGCAATACGAAATGCTCATCGGCGAAGTGCCCCTGATCGGCAATCGCTTGATCGAGTTGGTGCAGCCGCTGGACGATGCCGCAGAAGCGCTCTTGGCGGGTGGGCAAACCACCTTTGTGCTGCCCGTGCCAACGCGCAAAGTACGGCAGGCGATTGAAGCGGCTCGTGCGCAATCGACAGCCAATCCGCAACATGCGCGCGAGGCAGCCGACGCCATGCCCCAGGTCTTGCAGCTATTGTGGACGGAGTTGTATGCCGTGGCGCGGCGGATGGGCATCGCGACAGCAACAGAAGAGAATGTGGCCGCCCCCGCTTATGATCCCGCGATCTATGCGGCCGTCTACCAGCGGCTGTTGCAACATCGCCATGTCGAAACGCTGTGGATCGACCACGTGCTGCCGAAAGTAGGGTCGGTCTATGACTTGGCGCTGCCGCTACAAGAGTTACAGGCAACGGCGGCAGAAGTGGCAGAGATCATGGAGCGGTTGACAAAGGAGTATGACGAGCGAGCGCTAGAAGCGGCAGTTACAACGTGGTATGAGGTTGGCAACGCGCAAAGCCGATAACAACCGCTGTCACCTTGTCACCTGCTCATCTTGTGACATTGTTGGCCTACCTTACAAAGCGAATATGTCACTCCTGCCCCCACCTCCGTGAGGGTAAACTCTGGCAGGAGTCCACAGCGAACAAATGGATTCCTCGGATGCCCACTGGGCGCGCAGGAATGACAGCCCACAGCGGAGCGTATGGCGTTTCGTAAGACAGCGCAACAGTATCGTCTTGTATTGGGATTTTAGAAGGTTTTAACCGTCTGCAATACTGCGTTCAGAATGAGAACCGGTGTTTTGCGGACCAGTAAGATCGCGTGCGCCGCACTGACCAACAACGGTCTCCCAGCCGTTAGCTGTCTCGGTCCATGCGACGCACGATCACCGAAACTAGCGGTCTCATTCTGATTCTCGATGTTATACTGCGGTTGAAATGGGAACCGGAGTTTCTACCCCAGAAAAACTCCGGTTCCCATTCAGAGCTGAGTGTAGCCGCTGACAGTTTCTTCACTATACAAATAACACTTGACTAGCACTCCGTCGATCTGAAGATCCGGCGGCTCGGCCTGGCGGCAGACCGGCATGACCATGGGGCAGCGTCCGGCAAAGCGGCAGCCCTGTTGCAAGTACTCTTCCTGTTCGAGATCGGAGAGTACCACTTTGCCTTGCCAGCGCCGCTGGGGATCCGCCTCGGGGATCGAATCGCGCAGCAACTGTGTGTACGGGTGCTTGGGGGCCATCAACACTTCTTCAACTGTCCCCATCTCCACAATGTTACCGCGGAACATGATCGCGATCCGATCACTGACGTAGTAGGCAGTGGCGAGATCGTGGGTGATATAGAGCACGCTGACGCCAAATTCATCGCGCAGCTGCTTGAAGAGGTTAACAATCGACATGCGGAGCGACGCGTCGACCATCGAAACCGGCTCATCGGCGATTAACAGCTTTGGGTCGGTGAGTAAGGCGCGGGCGATCGAGATGCGCTGGAGCTGGCCACCGGAGAACTCGCTGGGGTACTTGCCTGCAAATTCTTCATAAGAGAGGCCAACGGCCTGGAGTTTTCGGTCGATGAGCGCAATCGCCGCTTTGCGGTTTGGCGCTAACTTATAACTCCAGACCGTCTCAAAGAAATAGCGATCCACGGTGCGCAGGGGATTGAAGGTGGCAAAAGGATCCTGAAAGATCGCCTGTACCCCTTCGGTCCGCCACACTTGTTCGTTGGGGCGCTGCGGCTTGCCGTTGTGGCGGATCACCCCGGTGGTCGGCTCTTCAAAGCCCATGATCATCTTGGCGGTCGTTGTTTTGCCACAACCGCTTTCGCCGGCCAACGTAAAGATCTCGGCCGGTTTAATATCAAACGTGACCCGATCGACGGCCATGATATTGACGCGCGCCAGCAGATTGCCCTGCGTGTAGACTTTGGTCAGCGCGTTGACCTCAAGCAACGTTTGCATGCGTTCCCTCTCCGCTCACTTGTGCTGCTGGCTGACTGCTGCCGGCGACGCCATCCTCAACGAGCCAACAGGCGACGCGATGACCATCCGCTTGGCGGAGCGATGGCGGCATTTCGCTTTTGCAGATTGCTTTGACATGGGGACAACGGGGGTGAAAAGGACAACCACTGGGTAAGTCGGCCAGCGAAGGGGGCGCACCCGGTACACTGTTGCGCGGTGTCTTATCGCCGAACTTGGGTAAGGATTCGATCAAGTATTTTGTGTAGGGATGTTGTGGGTCAGCAAAGATGCGCTCGGTCGTTCCCTCTTCGACGATCTTGCCGGCATACATGATCCCAATGCGGTCGGCCACATTGGCGTGTACCCCCATATCATGGGTGACCAGAACGACCGTGTTGTGAAGGTCGGACTGAATATCCTTGAGCAATTGTACGACACCCCGTTGCACAACGACATCGAGCGCGGTCGTCGGTTCGTCGCCGACGATGAGGCGCGGCTTGAGCAGGGTGGCCAGGGCAATGGTCACCCGTTGACGCATGCCGCCGGAGAGTTGGTGTGGATAGGCTTCCAGAATGGTAACCGGCAGCCCCAGTTCCCGCAGATGATCCCGTGCCAGTTCGTAGGCTCCTGCCTTCTGCTGGGCACTGATGTGGCTCTCGATGAAATCGCGGTAGGTGTCCTTGATCCGGATCACTGGGTTGAGCACGCTCATGGAGCCTTGGGGCACATAGGCGATAAACTCCAGCCGCAGCCTGCGTTTTTCCTCGTCGCTGAGCGTGGCGACGTCGACATCGACACCCGCAACCCGGTAGGTAACGCGGCCGCCAACCACCCGCAAAGGGGGCTCCACGGCTGCAACGAGTGTCTTCAAGAGTGTTGACTTGCCGCAGCCACTCTCGCCGGCAATCCCGTAGATCTCATTCTCCTTGATATCGAGATCCACCTCGTTAACGGCCTTGACCACTTTCGACTTGCCATAAAGGTCGAGCACATAGTAGGCCTTGAGTACTTCGGTCTTGAGAATCGTATTCTCCATTGCGTTCACCTTGCTCCCACACGTTGGATGCGCTTGCGCGGATCCAAATATTCACTGATGCTGACCGAGAGCCAGTAGAGCGCCACGAACAGTAAGACCGCAAGCACAATCGGCGTGAGTACCCACCACCAGCGGCCCAAGAGCACCGCCTGGTAGTTGATCGCCCAGTAGAGCATCGTACCCAATGTGGGAATGGCGAGATCGAGCAGGCCAAGAATGGCCAGCGTGATCTCCAACCCAATCGCCCACGCCATGTTGTTGATCAAGGTCGAGAAGATGAGGGGGGTGGAGTACGGCATGTACTCGTTGAAGACCAGTTGTACGGTGCCCACGCCGGAGAGCACCGCGGTCTTGGTAAAGTCGCGCTCGCGCAAGCTCAGGATCTGCGAGCGAATCAGCCGCGCGTCCCAGGCCCAACCAAAGCCCGCCAGCAGCAGGCCGAGGCTGGTCACATTCATGCTGTCGCGGATCAACATGGCAAACATAATGATCATCAAAAAGAGTGGGATCACCAGCAACCCATCGCTAATGAACATCAGCACCCGATCGGCGTTGCCACCCAGATACCCCGACACCATGCCCACCGTGACGGCAATGATGCGGGAGACAATGCCCGCGATCAGCGCGATGGTCAACGAGTTGCGGACCGCAAAGGTCGCAATCCAGAAGATGTCCTGACCATTGGAATCGGTGCCCAGCCAGTACTCACTGGATGGGCGCATATCGCGCGGCACCTCACCCCAGAGGGTCGGGTCATAGGGGGAGAAAAAGGAAAGGCCGGCGTAAATGAGCATCAGCAGCACGATCACAAAGCCCAAAGCAAAACGGTAATCTCTAAGTAGGTCTCTTAATAACTTCACGCTCTCCGCGCTCCTCTTCATACATAGCCAGTCAATCCTTTGCACGGGTACCTATTACGACAACGTTAAATTTCAATCAATAGACAGGATTTACAAGATGCACAAGATTTTTTCCTCTGCTGTAGTAATCCTATAAATTCTGTGAATCCTGTCGAATGGTACGTTGTCGTACTATGTACTTGCAAAGGAAGAATTGGGGGTAATATGTAGGGCATCCGCTTGCCGGTGCCCCTACACCAACGCCCACAGCGGTTAGGAATATCTGATCCGCGGATCGAAAAGCGGATAGAGCAGATCCACCAGCAAGACGGTCGTGGTGATCGCCAGGATCGAGAAGATCGTAATCCCCATGATCAGGTTGTAGTCGCCATTGATGATGGCGCGGTATAAGAGCGTGCCCAGCCCTGGATACGAAAAGACAATCTCGGTGATCAAGGCCCCGCTAAAAATTAACCCAAGTGAGAGCGCCAGGCCCGTGATCTGGGGCAGCAAGGCGTTGCGAAAGACATAGCCCGCGACGATTCTGCGTTCTGTAACACCCGCAAGCCGCGCATACTGAACATAGCTCTCGCCGACTACGGTCTGCACCACAAGCTTCATCGTCTGGAACCAGACCGCCATGCCCAGGATCACAATCGAAAGCGCGGGCAGGAAGGAGTGCAAGAGCACACTTTGGATAAAGGGCCAGGCAAACCTGGGCTGCATGCCCAGTTTAGCGCCGCCGGAAACCGGAAACCACCTGATCGCATAGGCGAAGAGCAGGAGCAAGGCAAAGGCGAAAATGTAGTAGGGCATCGGGCGGACCACCATCGCCACGGCATCGGCGGCTTGCGACCAACGACTGCTCGCATAGTAGCCGGCAAAGGCACCCAGGATATTGCCAATGACCCAAGAGAGGAGCGTCGTTGTTACCAACAGGCCGGCCGTCCAGGGCAAGGCTGTGGCAATCAGCTGACTCACAGGCGTGGGAAATTGGAAAAAGGAAACACCCAGATCCCCGCGCGCCAGCCGCACCCAGAAGGTTCTATATTGATCGAGCCATGAGCCGCCTAGGCCGTACATCTCAGTCAGGTCGGCAATGATCTTGTCCATTGCGCCGGGTTCCAAAGACGCGCCGCGCGAGCGCATCGCATCGATGGTGCGCAGGACGGGATCATTGGGCAGCAAGCGCGGGATGAAGAAGACCGCCGTGATCCCAAAAAAGATGACCAGAATGTATTGGATGAGGCGGGGGATGAGATAACGTCGTAAGAACATGCAGATTAATCCCTCAGTGCTTCTCCGGAACGGTGTAGACAAGGGGTTGTGTAGACAATTGCCTGCACAACCCCTTGTCTATTTCTTCGCAAAAGGCTACTGTTTTGTCAACTATACTGCGGTTGAAATGGGAACCGGAGTTTCTACCCCAGCAAAACTCCGGTTCCCATTCAGAGCTGAGTATAAGTAACTCATGTTACGCATGTTTCCACAAGGCGACACGCTACCCGAGTACTCCGCATCCCCAGATGCGGATGGCCCGCATCTGGGGATGCGGAGTACTCGGGACCGAGATGTCGGTTGCGTAACATGAGTAAGTAATGATGGGTATATTATCCTGAGCCGTAGGTCACGCTACAAGCGTGACAAGTGTCGCAATGCTGCTGATGGCACTGTCGCTATGCAACGCCTGTCCCATTGCAAATGGGACCTACGCATCGTCGTCCCTTACCAATCACAATTTATCTGACAAAACAGTACTGTTTTATCAGATAAATTGTGATTGGTCGCAACGGTCCACAGTCACGGAGTGACGACAGAACGTAGGCCAGTCTTTTAAGGCTGGTTGCGCGGGAAAGGGCAGTGAACGTTCACGCAATACGCAACACGGATCCATCACACAATCGACTATCTACTTCTGCGGAATGGTCTTACTGGTTGCCGGTCGGCTCCAAGGATGGCGTCATGTACTTGAACGGACCCCAGTGGGTGTAGGGCTCGATGTACGGATTCTCGGCACCCGGCCAGTTCGTCCAGTACTGCTCGTCCCAAGTCACGAAGCCCACATAGCCGTAAGTCGGAATGCCAGGCATGTCGGCGACGGTGAGTTTGAGCCCTTCGATCCCCACATCAACGACCGCCTGATAGTCGGTTGGATCGGTGTTGCGCAGTTTCTCAATGACGGCGTCCATCTCGGGTGAAGACCAACGTGAGGGGTGGCCCTTGGTGGTGGTGCCAATCGGTTCAATGTACGCGGAGTTATAGTAATCCAACACGCGGTAGAGGTCCGGCCCTGCGCCCCAGGGTTCTTGCGCCGGCCATGCACCCGAAACGTCGAAATCACCGGTGGGCCCTAGGCTGCCTGACGCTTCAGACGGATATTGGCTGGCGTCGATACCGAAGCGCTTCCAGGCCTGGACGGCCGCTGCGCAGTTGCGGAAATCGTGGTTGACGGCAACCGTTCCGCTCAAGCAGGCGATCTGCCACGGCTTGCCATCGGGGAGCAGCCATTTGCCATCGGCGTTCTTGCTGAAGCCATTCTTAACCAGCAATTTCTCGGCGACATCGGGCGCATATTTGTACCAGCCATAGCCAAAGAGCTTGCCCAACTCGGCCGGATCGTCAGGGACTTCGTAGCCGCGACCCTTGGCATACTCGACGATCCGCTGCGAAGCATTCGGATCAAAGGGCTGGAAAGTTTCGCCATTGCCAATGTCCAACGTAAACTCTTCCAACCACGGAATCATCGGCTTGATGAAATCGTCGGGATAGTTGGCGAGCGAGGGAATCTGCACGGGGCTGAGCGCACCGGTACCGTCTACGGCAATCCCCATGTAGTCGGCGATATCAAAGGTTAGCAGCAGCGCCCAACGCACTTCCTTGTTGTCAAAGGGTGGTTTGGCGGTGTTGAAGGTGATGCCCGTTTCGGCCGGGTCGTTGTTGACGACATAGGGCCAGGTGCGCCGGTAGGCACGGCAGGTCTCACACTGCTGCAGCACGGCCTTAAGGCCATCCGAAGAGACACCGAGCACATCGGCCTGGTGCGTTAACTGTGCCAGGATCTTGGCACCTTCATCCGCGAAATACTGGAAGACAATGTACTTGGGCTTCGGCTCACCAAACATGATGCCGGTCGGGCTCTTGTCCCAATCCGTGCGCTTCTCCCAGATGGTCCAGAAGCCGGACGGGTCAAAGCTGTGCAGTTTGTAGGGGCCGGTGCCAACAAATGGGTTGAACTTGAAGGTGACCGGATCTTCCACCGACTCCCAGACGTGCTTGGGCATAATCCAGGCGCAGCCCCAACGGTCGAGGAAGCGCGTGTGAAAGCGGGAGTTTGGCTGGTTGAGTTCAAAAGCCACCGTGTGATCGTCGGGCGCAGAGACCGACTTCACATTCTCAACGAAAAAGCTATTGTCGTTGAACTCTGTGTGTGCCATCAACGTTTCAACGGTGAAGACGACATCGTCCGCCGTAAACGGCTCGCCATCGGACCAGGTGACCCCCTGGCGCAGCGGAAATGTGACCTGCAGGAAATCGTCGCTGTAGACCGGATCGCCATCCGCCAGGCCGTTGATAATCTTACCGGTAGCGAAATCGACTGACCAGAGCGGTTCGTTGGCTAGATTCTGCATCCCGCGGTCGCGCCACTTCCAACCGACCCAGTTATTGAAATCGTCAGGTGAGCCAACGCGGCCGGTCAGGATGTCGGCAATCAGCGTCTCGTTTCTGGGCAGATCGCCGAGGCCGGAGGCCGGTTCTTCGGCTGCTGCTTGCTCCCCTGCTGCCGGTGCGGACTCGGCGGCTGGTGCCGGGGCCGCACCAGCACAAGCGCTCAGCACCAAACTCACGAGCGTCAACAACGTAAAGAGAAAACTCAGTTTTCGTTTCATCTATCGCTCCTTTGATTGAGGACTTGCGTCGCTGTGCAAGAACGAACCCCTGCTGGGATATTGCTTCTATTCGCTCGTCCGTTCGCAGTGCGCAAGTCACATTATTTTAGGACTTACGCAAAACGCCGGTTGAGTAGCCTGTTTTTCGGCGTATCGAAACGGGAGGGTTGCGTAAGTCCTATATTTGTTTCGCTCATCAGCCGCGCCCAATGGGCACCCGATGAAAACCAATAATTTTTCAGCGCTAAAATCATCGGTTTTCACAAGTTGAACAGATGAGTCTATTTGTTTAACCCATCGACCCTACGCGTTTGACAAGGGGGGCGCTTGGCAAGATTGGCGTATGATCAATTGGGTTGACAACGCTCTTCGTTCCTCGATGTGTTGGGGGTTTTCAAGATACGTAAATAGCATCTGCGTGGCCACCCGGCCCATTGCTTCGAGTGGCTGACGTACCGTCGTTAGCGGCGGATGAACGCCGGCGGTTTGGGGAATGTCATCAAAGCCTAAAATTGAGAGATCTTCTGGGATGCGCAGCCCTTTCTCTCTGATCGCCTCCATGGCCCCAAAGGCCATCATATCATTAGAGGCAAAGATCGCTGTCGGGGGTGACCCCAATGCCAGCAATTGCTGGGCACCGTGGTAACCAGTCGATTGGGAAAAATCGCCGGTCACAATCAGCTCGGTGTCAACGTCAACACCGTACGCTTCCAATGCTGCACAGTAGCCGGCGTGGCGCTCAACTGCACAGCCCATCCCCAACTCGCCGGTAATCAGGCCAATCCGCCGATGGCCTAAACTGTAAAGATAAGCTGTTGCATCATAACCACCTTGCCAGTTTGTCGCCCCGACCGCGGGACCAGCCGTGTCAATGCCCTGGTGGTCGATCAAGACGTGGGGAAAGTGGGCCTGACGCAACTTGGTGAGATAGGCTTCCGGTGTGCGTGGCAAGACCAGGAGAAGACCATCCACCATGCCGCGCATGAGCGTTGCCACATAGTCCGATTCTCGTTGGCTACGCCCGTGGGTGGTGTAAAGCACCAGATCATAATGGCGTTCGCCCAACTCTCGATCAATGCCGCGAATGATCTCACCGATATAACCGGAATCAAAATCACGAACAAGTAGACCAATCATGTGGGTGCGGCCACCACGTAAGCTGCGCGCTTGGCGGTTTGCCACGTAGCCCAAATCAATCAAGGCTTGCTGTACCCGCTGACGGGTCTCTTCCTTTACATAGGCTTCATTGTTGATGACACGGGAGACTGTCGCATAAGAAACGCCGGCGCGTTGCGCAACATCGATAATCGTGACATTGCTGTCGCTATTCAACGATCTGGCGCTGTTGAGCGTTCTGGTGGCCGACCCAGGTTTCCGAGAACGTTTCATAGAAGTAAAACCAGCTATTCAATTATCAGTATGGGAAATCTGTAAACGTTTGCAGATGCATCGTACCATAGGGATCTAGCGTTGTCAAATCAATAAATTTGCTTACTGACTAACGCCATTCGGTCCGCTGCCCCGCATAGCGGATCGACAAAATTACAAGCGCAGCCTCCGCTTGTTCTCCTGTTCAGTTGCTTAACTTGCTATGCCGGGCAGCGGTTGCGAATCTTTTTAATCAGGATCTCTTTCATCAGATCGCGCCTGGCGTTTGCCAAGCAATCGCCGTGAATGCGTCCCATTTTATTGGCATTACAGCAAAGGAGCCCTGTAATTGTCTGGTTTCATGTCAAAAATGTGGTACGCATCCCATCGTCGTGTAGCGGTTGACGGTTCACCCAAAATCGGTGACAATACACATGAATCATTACGAGATACCATCAGGAATGAGAGGAAGAGATTATGTTGGATAGTGCCTTAATTGGATGTGGCCAGATTACCTGGCGCGGTTTTCCACCGGAACAGGCGTTGGCTGAAATTGCCCAAGCCGGCTACGCCGGCGCACCCGCCGGTCCACGGGAAGGGACAACAACGGCGGCAGTGTTGGCGGAGTACGCCGGCTACGGTCTGAAACCAGCCCCCGGTTATCTCGGAGCTGATTACTGGGATAAGACGCAAGAAGCGGCTATTCTGCAGCGGGCGCGGGCACAGGCTCTCTTTGCCCAGGAGGCCGGCCTGACCGAACTCTATGTGGCCGCTGGCGGCTTTAACAATTACACGACGAGTCGCGGTCTTACGCGCAATCAAATCGCCGGCAATGTCCGCCTCGAAGATGCCATGACCGACGAAGAATTTACCCAATTCGCCAAGACCCTCAATGCGGTCGGCGAAATTACCTTGGCGCATGGGGTCAAGAGCTGCTTTCACAATCACGTTGGCAGCACAATTGAAACGCGTGCAGAGATCGACCGCTTATTTGCCCTGGTCGACCGCAATCTTGTCTTCATGGGACCAGACACAGGTCATCTGGCATGGGCAGGTGCCGATGTTCTCCAATTTTGTCGCGACTATGCCGACAGTATCAAGACGATGCACATCAAAGATATCAATCCTGATGTCTTGACCGAAGGGGTGCCTGCCGAGTGGGACTATCGCACCTTTAGCGATAAAGGCATCTGGACCGAGTTGGGCCAAGGCGCGATCGATTTCCCTGCCGTCTTCCAAATCCTTCGGGATGCCGGCTTTCGTGGCTGGATCATTGTAGAGACCGATGTCACCCAACTCGCCACCCCGCTGGAAAGTGCCATCGTCAGTCGCGCGTATCTGCGCTCACTCGGCCTATAATCGTTCACGCATCACGCATCACGCATCACGCATCACGCATCACGCATCACGCATCACGCATCACGCATCACCATCACGCATTACGCATCACTTGATGCTTACAACAACCTATAGAAGGAACAAGAATCATGGCTCCCTTTAAAGTTGGTTTTATCGGCTGTGGCCGCCCATTACGCACGGACGGTGCCACCGGCTTTGGTATGTCCCACGCCCACGCCCAGGGCTACAAAGCCTCACCGGACTGTGTGATCACCGCTCTCTCTGATATTAGCCTGGAGAATGCCCAAGCTTTTCAAGCGACACACGGTGGTGAACGGCTCTATGAGGATTACCACGAGATGTTGACCAAAGAAGATCTCGATATTGTCAGCATCGCGACCTGGCCCCATTTACATGCACCAATGGTCATCGCCTGTGCCGAAGCTGGCGTGCGCGCTGTCCACTGTGAAAAGCCAATGGCAACGACCTATGGCGATGCAAAGCGCATGGTCGAAGCTTGTGCAAAGAGTGGCACGCAACTGACCTTTAACCACCAACGGCGCTTTGGTAAGCCATACCGCAAAGCACGCGAACTGTTGCGCGAGGGCGCGGTTGGCGAGCTCGTGCGGCTAGAAGGTACCTGCTCCAATCTCTATGATTGGGGCACCCACTGGTTTGACATGATGTTCTTTTACAATGAAGAGACACCGGTCGAATGGGTCATCGGCCAAATTGACACGCGCAACCACAGCACCGTCTTTGGGGTTGATCTGGAAGGGCATGGCATCAGCCAATTCAAATTCACCAACGGCGTTATGGGGCTGCTGATGACAGGTGTTGGCGGTCCGGGCTTGACTAATCGGATTATGGGAACGCACGGCACCATTGAGTTGGGCTATAGCCAGGAGGTGCCCCTGCGCATGTGGGGCAAAGGCCAAAGCGACTGGGAAGTGATCGATGTCGGGGAAGGGCTGCACGGCACCGGCTTAGGGGACCAAGTCGCCCTAGGGGTACTTGACTTGGTTGAGTCGCTCAAATATGGCCGCGCACCAGAGCTCTCCGGCCAGCGCGTGCTCAAGGCGACCGAACTGATCTTTGCCACCTATGAATCGAGCCGCCGCCGCGCCCGCGTCGACCTGCCGCTGGATATTGATGATTCACCGATGCATACGATGGCCGCCGCCGGTGAAATGACCTTTGCCTGATACCCACCCCCACCCAACCTCCCCTGGCACCAGGGGAGGAGTGTTAACTTCCTTCCTTGATGTCGGGGAGGGGCCGAGAGTGGGGTGCACGAATAGAAAGTGAGCATACAATGAAACTTGGCGTCGATGTCTTTAGTCTCCGCTTTAACGAGTGGGACGCCTTTGGCTATTTGGATTATGCCAAAAGGATCGGGTTGGAAGTTGTGATGTTCCCCGACCCCGATTTTTTTGAAAGTTTAGAGGATGCCTATTTGGCGCGCGTCAAAAGTCACGCTGATAGCTTGGGATTGGCTTTGGAAGTCGGTATGTACTCTTGCTGCCCAACCTCCACCTCTTTTTCGGATCGCCGTGGCACGGCGGTAGAACAAGTGAGCACCATGCTGCATGTGGCCGAAGTGCTCGGCTCGCCGGTTATGCGCACGTTGCTTGGCTCCAATGCCGATCGCCGCACAGAGATTTCCTTAGCGACACATGTGGCCAACACGGTGAGTACCCTCCAAGCGGTGCGTGACCAGGCAATGGATCTGGGAATTAAGATCGCCGTCGAGAACCATGCCGGTGATCTGCTAGGTTATGAGTTAAAGGCGCTCGTTGAGGCTGCTGGACCGGAGTTTGTTGGCGTCTGTATCGATTCCGGCAATCCGCTCTGGATGGGGGAAAGTCCCTACGTTACGTTGGCCCATTTGGCCCCTTACGTGGTGATGAGCCATATTCGGGACACTGCGGTCTCACCCCATCCCCAAGGTGCGGTTGTGCAGTGGGTAGCGATGGGGGATGGCTCAACCGATATTGCCCGTTGGTCCAAGCTCTATCAGGAGCAATGTCCCGCTACAAATTTCACGTTGGAAATTATTACAAGTCTGCCGCCCAAGGTGCTCAACTACCTGGACGATAGCTATTGGACCGCGTACCCAGAACTGCCGGCTGCCGAGTTTGCCCAATTTTTACAAATGGTCCACAACGGCACGCCCTATACGCAGCCGCTGCTAACGGCTAATTGGGGGAATATGCCACCGGAAGTCAAGGTCGCCATTGCGCAGGATCAGCGCAGCCAACTAGAGAAGAGCGTGCGCTACTGTCGCGAGGTATTGGGGATAGGGGAATAGAAGACAAGATGACAAGATGAGTGGGTGACAAGGTGAAGGGAGGACAGGACGGTAGTTGAGTCATGCCCCCGCAAACTTGCCCAACGCAATTCATTAACAATTGTCAATTTTTAATTGATTATTGACAATTTCCCTTGTCATCTTGTCATCTTGTCATCTTGTCATCTTGTCATCTTGTCATCCTGTCCTGCCGTTACGCCCGCGCCTGCGCCACAACCTCGCCAATCTGCGCCAGGTGGCTGTTGGCATGGGATAGCCCCGAGACAAAGCGTTCCACGGCATTGATCGGTGGGCGGCTGGACCACGGTTGGTAGGTCAACGTCAGATTTGGCTCATCCGGCCAGATCTCCAAACAGGCGTGACACATCCGGCGACTCTCCTCGATTCGCTGCTGACATTGGGCGATCGTTGTGACACTCTCCCACTGTGTCTCATAGCGCGAGCGGCCGTGATTTTCCACCCCGCGGGCCATCTCCGCCGCCAAAAAGGCTGCCTCTTCGGAGGACGCGGTGCAGTGGACAATCAAATGACCCAATGTCCAGGCAATCCCCACTTCGTCCGGGTTGGTGGCAAAGGTGTCATTGGCCTTGGGATCGACTGGCTCAAAGACAACGTCGGCATCCGTACAGCCATCGATCAACTGCGAGATGGTATCGAGCATCTCGTCGGTCAGATCGTGCATCTCTTCTACCGTTAAACCGGCCACGAGTTCACTCATTGTGATCTCTTTGTTGCTTACACGTTCAAAAGCGAGCATAGTGTTTCCCTTTTTGGTTTTCCTGCAATGGTTATTCAAATGACGAGTTCATTATTTGGCATCGAAGATGCTTTCAACATGACAAGCCCCAGGTGGCTAAAACGACTACACGTTGTCTACTTTAGTCAACTTGTGCCTTTGACGAATCCGCCGTGCTGGCCTGTTCCACGCGATGCTGGCTGACCAGCACCGCATTCAATCGATGACCTAGCCCTGGTTCGTCTGACACAATCAGATAGCCATTTTCAACCCGTTCGGCTGGCTCCAGCAATTGGGTGCGCCAATCAACCTCACCCCAAGCATACTCTAAAATGTAAAAGTTGCGCAACGTCGCACAAACTTGTCCACTCGCCATACTTGCCACGGGACCAGAGGGGTTGTGCGGCGCAACGAGCAGTCCACTGGCTCTGGCCGCTTCAGCAATATTCTTAGTCTCTTGCAAGCCGCCGGCATGTTTGACATCGGGCATCAATACATCGACAACGTGGCGCTCGAAAAAGGGGCGGAAGGCTTCAATCCCAAAGATGCTCTCCGCTGACGCCGTCGTCTGAGGCACCGCTTGCGTCACGGCAGCCAATTCGTTGGGCAACGAGTGATGAACCGGCTCTTCGTACCAGAAGAGATTGCAATCGGCCAACTCATGCCCGACAAGAATCGCCTCGGATTGTTCCATGCGGCTGTGGCAATCGACCGCCAACTCGATCTCCTCGCCGATCGCTTTGCGCACGGCACGGATCCGTTCCACCCCGGCGCGCCAGGTCGCTTTGGGCCCCGTGCGAATGTGATCAGTTGGTCGCAATTCGTCAAAGGGGGCCAGCTTGATTGCCGTAAAGCCTTCCGCCACCGCCTGCGCCGCGGCTTGGGCAAAGCCGTCGGGTGAACGATCGCGTACGTGGCGATTGATATTGGCGTAGAGACGCAGCCGCTTGCGTAAGGCACCGCCAAGCAGCGCATGGATCGGCTGCCCCACCTGTTGCCCAAAGGCATCCCACAGCGCCATCTCGATCCCGCTGAGTAACGTGTGCCCAATGCGCCCCATATTCAGCCCAGCCAACTGCTGCCAGAGCGCATGAATGTTGGTGGCTGATTGGCCAATCAGCTTCGGCTTGATGCGCGCCAAGAGATCGAGCAGCAGCGCATCATTGCTGCTGTGGCTCGCTTCGCCCAAGCCGGTGATGCCGTTGTCGGTGTGAACGAGAATAAAGATCCAGTCGCCACGGTGATTGACATGGATCACAACTGGTTCAATGTCGGTAATTTGCATGATTGACTCTCCTATCCATTGTTATTGATTATTCAGGATACCACAGATGGCGCAGGGAGAAAATGCGTTCGCCATCGCCTTGACGACAGACGTACGCTATGTTACATTGTTGGTTAGGATACTTCTATGCCGAATGGAGGCAATCTTGGCAGAGAGACTCGCACACAAAACTAAAGACGACGAGCAAAATGGCCATCGCCCCTACAACGGCCACTCGGCCGAATCCAAGCTGCATTCGGAAGATGGCAAGGCTGTCTCTGAAGCGGTCTATTGGCGCGACTACTATGAACACCCCGAGTTCACCTATGAGTGGAACAACGGCATCTTGGAGGAGAAGCCGATGGCTGATGTGCGCAATTCGCTTAGCTATCAGTGGTTATTCAGTCTGTTACGCGCCTACTTAGCAGTTCACCCTATCGCCCAATTGGTCAACCTGGAGATTGGCTTCAGCCTGGCGCTGCCCCAGAAAACTACGATCCGCAAGCCGGATCTCTTTGCCGTGCGCCATGATAACCCCGTGCCACTACACGATCTCGACCGCAACTACGGCGGCGTTGTCGATCTGGCGATTGAATCGCTCTCCGACTCAACCCGCCACGAGATCGAGCGGGATACGGTGCAGAAAAAGGGTGAATACGAAGGCATTGGCGTCAAGGAGTATTATATGTTGGATGCCAGCAACACGCACATGGCTTTTTATGCCCGTACCACTGCCGGCACCTATGCACCAATTGCACCGGTTGATGGCGATCTGATTCGGTCAACCGTTCTGCCCGGTTTTCAATTTCGGATCGGTGATCTGCATCGTCAGCCCAAATTGATTGAATTGGCTGAGGATCCGGTTTATCGTTCTTTTGTCCTACCTGAGTATCAAGCCCAAAAAGCGCGTGCCGACCGTCTTGCTGCCAAATTGCGAGCGCTTGGGTTCGCCGAAGATGAAGTAGAATGAGTGCAACAACCATGATTGAACTTGCCCCAGATCGCTATTTTGACCCCAACCCCACCATTCGTGCTATCGCCGCTACTCTGTATGGTGGTATCGCTGATCTGCCCATTATTAGTCCCCACGGCCATGTCGACCCGGCGCTGCTGGCCGACGCCGATGCGACCCTTGGCACACCCGCCGATCTCTTTATCATTCCCGACCACTATGTCTTTCGTATGCTCTACTCGCAAGGCATCGCGCTGGAATCACTTGGCGTAAAGCCGAATGATGATGGCTGGGTCGAGAGCGATCATCGCAAGATCTGGCAGCTCTTTGCCGATCATTTTTATCTCTTCCGCGGCACACCCACCGGCATGTGGATCACCGAAGAGTTGGTGACAATCTTTGACATCGCGCAGCCGCTCAATGGCGTAAATGCCCAGCTGATCTATGATCAGTTGGCCGATAAACTGGTGCAGCCAGCCTTTAAGCCGCGCGCCCTTTTTGAGCGTTTTAATGTCGAGGCGCTCTGTACAACCGACGCCGCCACCGACACGCTCGCTCACCACCAAGCGTTGCAGGCCTCCGATTGGGCCGGGAATATTCGTCCGACCTTTCGCCCTGATAGTGTGGTTAATCTTGACTTTGACAACTGGCGCGCCAACATTGATGCACTGAGCCAGGCGAGTGGGATCACCGTGCACAACTATGCGACCTTGATCGAGGCACTCGAAAACCGCCGTGTCTATTTCAAGTCAATGGGCGCGACTGCCACCGATCATGCCGCGCTAACTCCCTTTACGGTTGAACTTTCACCAATGGAAGCCGATGGGATCTTTCAACGTGCGCTCAAGGGTGAAATCACCCCCGATAACACGGCGCGCTTCACTGCCCACATGTTGCTGCAGATGGCACGCATGAGCATTGAGGATGGGCTGGTGATGCAACTACATCCGGGTTCCTTCCGCAACCACAATGAGCCCCTCTATCGTCGCTTTGGCCGCGACAAGGGCGCAGACATTCCGATCGCCCATGACTTTACCCACGGTCTGCGACCGCTGCTCAACCGCTACGGTAACGACAATCGCCTGACGCTCATTCTCTTCACCTTGGACGAGACCACCTATGGCCGCGAAATGGCACCGCTCGCCGGCCACTATCCTAGCCTCTTGCTCGGGCCGCCCTGGTGGTTCTATGATAGCTTGAATGGGATGAATCGCTATTTCGATCTGGTGATGGAGACAACGGGGATTTACAATACCGCGGGCTTTAACGATGATACACGAGCTTTTGCGTCGATTCCCGTGCGCCACGATCTCTGGCGCCGCGCCAGCGCCAACTGGTTGGCCGGCTTGGTCGCCCGCCACATCGTCAGTGAAGAAGATGCCCATGAAATGGCCCGCGCGATGGCCTACGAGCTGCCAAAACGGGCCTATCGGCTGGGGTAGGGACCTTGCTTGCTGGTGCCAACGCTCCAGCGTAGGCACTGCCCCCGACGCTCCAGCGTAGGCACTGCCCCCGACGCTCCAGCGTCTATGGGGCCGGTCAGTGAGAGGATCGACCTACAATTCTTCTCTCACTTGACGCTGGAGCGTCTAGGGCAGCATTCCATGCAAAGCGTGAAACGAGTGCTTGATACCTGCGGCGTTACACGGCTGTCCGGCTGTGTAGGATCGCGATATAGCGCTCAGTCGCAGATACCTCTTCTGCCTCTGGCTCGTCACTCGCTGTCGCGGCGCCGCGTGCACTGCCGCCCATCGGCAACCGTGCCGGCCCTACGCCGGGTACGTCGACCATCGCTTGCGCTTCACTCTGGGCCAGTTTCAGTACACCCTCCGCCAACGCAGCCCCCGCAGCTTCGCGCTGGCGAATGGCGCTGGTGTTTAAGAAATTCTTGAATTGGGTGATCACGCCCAGAATATCATGCGCTGGCTTGGAGCCCGCCCCGATCAAGAAGCCGGTAATCAGCAGATCCCAAGTCGCCGGCACATTGTCGAGCAGACCTGGCACCGCTGGACTCAAAAATGCAAAAAGTCGCATCTCCATAAAATTGGCCACGAGGATGCCCAGGATCACTCCTAGCACCATGCTCGTGCCACTTTTGAATTGCAGATATTGCGCTGTCTTCAACTGCTCCGGCTGCCAGCCCACAAAGCTCAGCAGTGCCCACTCAATATAATTCCAGATAATTTCAATTGCCCGTTCAACGCCGACCGCCGCCGTCAATAACGGGGTCAATGCCGGTAAAATGCCGGTTGTATCCATAAATTGTTCCTTTTTATTAAAATTTTCGTAACTGCTCACCCCCTCTCAACCCCACCCCCGGCCCCTCCCCGACATCAAGGAGGGGAGCACAACTCATCCCTCGCTCGCAGGGGAGGTTGGGAGGGGTGGGTGAGTGGTTAAAAGTTTTCCGCCAAGTCCACCAATAGACGCACGCCATAGCCTGTTGCACCTTTTGGCGTGGCCGGATCTTTCTCGGTTGCGCTCCAGACCATCGAGGCAATATCCAAATGGGCCCAAGGGTAGCCTTCGGTGAAATGTTCGATAAACTTGGCACTGGTGGCGACCCCGCCGAAGCGGCCACCACTATTCTTCACTTCGGCCATATCGCTCTTGATCTCGTCGAGATACTCGTCGTACATTGGCATTGGCCAAAGTCGTTCACCACTGCGCTCGGCCGCGGTGAGTAGCGCCGTTTGCAGGTTGTCGTCGTTGCTAAAGAGACCAGCCGCCTGTGGGCCCAAAGCGATCCCGATCGCACCGGTCAACGTTGCCAGATCGACGACTGCCGCCGGATTAAAGCGTGCCACATAGGCCAATGCATCAGCCAGGACGAGCCGGCCCTCGGCGTCGGTGCTGAGAATTTCGCAACTTTTGCCTGTCATGCCGGTGAGGATATCACCCGGGCGGAAGGCGCGGCCATCGGGCATATTTTCGACACAGACGCCCACGCCAATCACGCGGCGCGGCACTTTGAGTTTCGCAATTGCTTCCATGGCCCCAATGACAGCCCCGGCCCCGCCCATGTCATCCTTCATTAGCCACATGTTTTCCGACGGCTTGATGCTGATCCCGCCGGTGTCAAAGGTGATGCCCTTGCCGACGAGCACCAAAGGGGCTTGCTGCTCGGTGCCGGCAGGCGCATGTTCCAAAATGACCAACTGCGCCTCATTTTCGCTGCCCTGGCTCACCGCCAGCAGAATGTTCATCTTGAGCGCTTGCATCTCGGCTTCATTGAGCACCGTGCAGGCGAGGCCAACTGTCTCAGCCATAACGCGCGCACGGTTGGCAAATTCGATCGGTGTCAGCACATTGGGCGGTTCACTGACGTAGGTGCGGGTGCTAAAGACGCCGGCCACAATCCCACGGGCGCGCGCCACCCCTTGTTCTACGGCGCTCAGCTTAGCACCGTCAAATTCCACAACGGTACAGGTCGCCGGACCAGTGGCCGGCTCCTCCCGCTTATAATTGGGGGCTTGGTAGGTTGCCAACAGCGCGCCCTCTGCGGTTGCCTGTGCCGCCGCTGTCACATCCAGCCCACCAATGCCAGCACCATGTACAATGGTGGCATACTGTTGAACCCCTTTGAGCTTTTGGATCGCCTTTTGCGCAGTAGCGGCCGCCTTGCGCACACCCTTGAGCGAAAAGCGTTCCGCATCACCCAGCCCAACGATCAAGATCCGACTCGTGGCGAGTTGGCCGTTGGTGTAGAGCAATGCCGTAGTTCCGGCTTTGCCGGTAAAATCAGCCCCGGCAATCAATTTCGTAATCGCGCCCCCTAGTGCTTTATCGACTGCACCAGTGGCCCCACCAGGGGCAGTGACTCCTTCAAACAGATTGACGACGATACAATCAACCTGTTGCTCGGCTAAGTTGCCTTGTGCAACAGAGATATCCATGAACGTTGATGCCTTTCATTTGCTGTTTATCCGAACCTGCGCATAAAACGTGAAATGTGAAACGTAATGCACATAGCGTGCGACGGTGCGGCAAGTATGTTTTACGCATTACGTTTTATGTCATCTACTTCCCAAGATTTTTTGTCAGCCGCGCCGCCGCTTCCTGTAACATCTCATCGGTCTTGCAGAAACAGAAGCGTGCCAGGTTATCGGTCAGAGATTGATGTTCGGGGCTGTAGAAAGGGCTGGGCGGAATGGCGGCCACGCCGATTTCGCGCGTAAACCAGCGACAGACCGATCGATCGCGGCGCTGCCCTGCTTCCAGCGGTACCGGGAGATGGCTGGTATCAATCAAAATAAAGTAGGAACCGTCTGGTGTCAATGGCGACAGGCCAACCTCGCGCAACACCCCGAGCAGAAAATCGCGTTTGCCCTGATAGAGATTGCTCAGCCAGTTGAAATAATCGCGCTCTGGCGAAACTTCGAGCGCCGTCGCTACCGCCTCCTGCAGCGGTGTTGCCACCGTAAAAGGGATCCATTGGTGCGCCATGAGGATCGCGTGGGCGAGCGGCGCGCTGGTAATCGCCCAGCCAATCTTCCAGCCGGTGACGGAGAAGGTCTTGCCGGCGCTGCCCAACGTGATGGTGCGTTCCCACATGCCGGGTAAGGTAGCGATGCGGGTGTGTGCAATGCGTTGATTGTCCGTGCGTGCGCCATCGCTATAGGTCATCCACTCGTAGACTTCGTCGCTGAGCACCAGAATGTCATGTTTCTGCACCAGATTAGCGATCTGTTGCAACTCCGCCCGGCTAAAGACCTTGCCCAGTGGATTCTGTGGCGTGTTGATAATCAACAGCCGCGTCCGTTCGGTCACCGCCGCCTCCAACTCGGCCATATCGAGCACCCAATCGGCGGAACTCTGCGCATTGGCTTTGGGGCGCAAGGGCACATAGACTGGGGTGCCGCCGGCCATGATCACCGAGGGGGCATAGCTGTCGTAGAAGGGCTCGATCAGCAGCACTTCATCGCCCGCTTCGACGAGCGCCTGTACCGTGGCAAAGATCCCTTCCGTGGCCCCGGTCGTGATCACAATTTCGCGTTGGGGGTCGAGTTCACGGCCAAAGAGCGGGCCGTAGACCTTAGAGAGGGCATTGACCAGGCGGAACTGACCGGCGCTGCGCGCATACTGGTTTAGATCATCGCCAATCGCTTGCTGCGCGGCCTCTTTGACAAAATCAGGCGCGGGAAAATTGGGGAAGCCCTGCCCCAAGTTAACTGCATTATGTTCGATGGCCAATGCCGTATACTCGGCAAAGACCGTGGTCCCAAAGCCACGCACACGTTGCGCAGGTTGAAATACCTTCTGAGAAGCAGAGTTCGTCACCGTTATCTACCCTTCTTAAAAATATCGTTACAAAATATCTAGTGCATCATCCAGTCTTAAATTTCGGTATAGGCGGCTCCATTCGCCCGAATTTTTAGCGCAGATGACGCACTAGGTGCTTTTCCTATTTTCAGGTATTATAGCTCCTAGTTTCTTTATCAAACATGACAAAGGCTAGATTTGGACAAAGTTCTGATTGTTACGCTTGCCGATGTTGACCGACTGCTTCCAGTCGGGATTGCGACCAACCACCAACACGCCAATGCGCTCAGCGACGAGCATGTCCACGATGCGCTTACTTGCAGTGTGGAGGTACTGACCAACTCTGCGGTTGCGCTTGTCAGTGATGCGGGTGAGGCGATGCGACCTTGCTTTGTCTGAACCAAAACGGATAACGTAGTTGGCAGCATTGTAGAGATTCTTGGAAGCAAACGCAGCAGCGGCAATTTCGGCAAAGATAGGGCTATTCGGCTTGATGACAATCTGCTCAACTAGCTGCATCTTCGCTCTGTTTTCGCTCTGATTGCGGCTCACGATACCAATCAATGATGCGTCGAACAAGTTCAGCAACGGATATGCCAAGACGTTCGGCCTCTTTGTTCAACCAGTCGTCTTGCGGTTCAGTGAAAGAAATCATGCGCTTTATCATAACTACAGTATAACTAAGGTTACGACAAAGCGCAAATCGAGAAAATAGAAAAGAGAACAAGTGAATAGGTAGATTAATATTTTCAATCGGTGTCAAACATACTGATCGAGGTGGTGCAAGCCATTGTTTTGTAGCGGTGATGGGATCAAACGAGATTGGCATGAGGAACAAGGCAGAACAGACCAACTTCTGGCACGATGCAACCCTTGACAACTTAGAATTGCTCCATGCCACCTATGTGACCCACAGCTTTGTTCCCCATAGCCACGAGGGCTATGCGATTGGGGTGATCGAGCAGGGGGCAGAGCGCTTTGCCTACCGCGGCGCAGAACATATTGCCGGAGCCGGTAGCGTCGTGTTGGTTAACCCTGCCGAAGTTCACACGGGGCAGGCCTATGCCCCTCAAGGGTGGACCTATCGGATGCTCTACCCTGCGGCGGGCCAGTTACGCCAGGTGGTTGCCCAAATGACCGGCAAGGAGGCTGACTATCCCTTTTTCCCAATAGCGGTTGTCCAGGATTTACTTGTCGCGCGTCAACTCGTTGAGCTTCACAAGCAACTGGAAAGTGGCATTGATCCGCTCACCAGTGAAACGCTTTGGTTGACCTTATTGACGGCACTCATTGCGCGCCACGCCGATGCCCATCAGCGGATTACCTCGCCAATTCCTGGTGCCGCGCATTGGGCAATCCAACGGGCCTTGACCTATATGCACGATTGTTATGCCGACGCGCTCTCTCTCCATGCGCTAGCGGCCCTTGTTCATCTGAGCCCCTATCACTTTGTTCGTCTCTTTAAAGCCGAATTGGGCTTGCCGCCCCACACCTATCTAACCCAATTGCGCGTGCAGCGTGCCAAAGGGCTGTTGCATAGCGGGCTGCCGATTGCTGCGGTTGCACAACAGGTGGGCTTTGCCGACCAGAGCCATCTAACGCGTCACTTCAAACGCATTGTCGGTGTGCCGCCGGGCCAATATCGGCGTGGGTGATTTCTCCGGCTAACGCCATCTCTGTAACTCCGCAAGATTATACAAGACAGCCACCACTACCACGCTTAGACTGTGTCTGGTTAACAATGGAGTCGTACCAGATCAAGGCAAGTGAGGTAGCAATGGCGTCGCGTTTGGAAGAGCAAAGCAGTAATGATAGCCATATTGGCGCGGTGGGTAGCCGACAACGTGAATTCTGGGCAGGTGTTACTGGCGTGGCGCCGCTCTTGTTGGGCGCGATGCCCTTTGGGCTGATCTATGGCGTATTGGCCGTCACCATTGGGCTACCAACGCTGATGGCGCAAGGGATGTCCATGATTGTCTTTGCCGGCTCGGCACAATTCCTGACCACGCAGCTGTTGCGTGATGGCGCGCCACTGCTGGTCATCATCGTGACCGCCGCGGTGCTCAACCTGCGCCATATGCTCTACAGTGCCTCGTTGGCTCCCCATCTGCAACCGTTGAACCGCGGTTGGAAAGCGCTCCTTGCCTATCTGCTCACCGATGAAGCCTATGCTATCGCCATCACCCGCTACTGGCAAGCGGATGGACAGCAAGATGATGGTCAACAATCTAGTAAATATAAACATTGGTTTGTGTTGGGCACAGGGCTTGCGCTGTGGATTACCTGGCAGATCAGCACCGCGGTAGGCATCTTTATGGGCGCACAAATTCCAGACGCCTGGTCGCTAGATTTTGCGATGCCGCTCACCTTTATTGCGATTGTCGTGCCGGCGCTGCGCGATCGGGCAACGCTGGGATCGGCATTGGTGGCGGGCACGGTCGTTGTGGTGGCACTGGCCATGCCCCTCAAATTGGGGCTGGTCACGGCGATGGTGATGGGGATCCTGGCCGGCTATGGCATCGAACGACTAAGCAAAGCCATCACCAAGAACACCTGATCCACGAAGCGGGTGCCTAGGGGGCGCGAAGGCACAGGAAGCGATATAGGTCCTGCGTGCCGCTTTGTGGATCACTATTTATTTTGGAAACCGCCCATGTCTTCGGTCCTGTATAAAGAGACGGTTGCAGTATACGTAACACGTTCCATTTGATTGCTGTCGAACGTGGCCCGCTATTCTGTGGGTTCAATCAGAGAGCGTAGAAAGGCGAGAAATCTATGGGGACAATTTGGCTATCACTGTTGCTCATCGGCGCGATCACCTTTGCCTATCGCGCCTCGTTCATCTTTTTTGTGGACAAACTTCAGTTACCGCTTTGGCTTCAACGGGCGCTACGTTTTGTGCCGGTAGCTGCATTGACGGCGCTCGTTGTGCCAGAACTGTTGGTGCGCAATGGTGCGCTGGCTGTTAGCTGGCAGAATGAACGGTTCCTGGCTGGGCTGGTGGCGGTGGCGGTGGCGTGGTGGACCAAGAATATCTTGCTAACGCTGCTGCTGGGGATGGCAGCGCTGTATGGGTTTCGCTGGTTGATCGGTGCATAATCCAGTCGTGGAAGACAACACCATCGACCAAGATTTCTGTTTCGCCGCCAATTACAAACCCAAAGCGCTGATAGAAGGCCAATGCCTGTTGATTTTCTTGCCAAACACAGAGCCACATCGTCCCATACAACTGATGGGCTGCCCACGCCAAGGCATGATGCATGAGCGCGGTACCGAGCCCTAGTCCCTGGTAACGTCGGTCAATATACAGCGTACTTAACTCGACGGCAGGCGATGGCATGCGTTCATCGGGCACCGGCGTAGCCACTAACTTCCCATAGCCACCAATCGCCCCATCAACCGTCGCCACAAAAAGTGCGGCTGTTCCCTCGAGCACTATTGCCGCAAACGCTTCCGGTGCAAAAACACGCGTTAGATAGGCGTTTAACAGCCCTGCCGGAATCGCCATCCCATAAGTCTCGCTAAAGACCTGCTGTGCCAACCGTGCCAAGCGATCAACATCTTCAATTACCGCCAACCGAATCTCAGTCCCTCGCCCCTCCATCCGCCCCTTCTCAATCCCTTCCCTTCCGAATCCCCTGTCCATCCCCTGTCCGATCCCCTGTTCAGGCCGCCCCATACCGCAGCCCCAACTCGCCCAACCAACGCCGATAGCCAATCGCCATCCGATCCGAGCGCAAATGCAACTCGGCTTGCAAATCTAACGGCAACAGCTCTGGCCGCTGGCTCTCGACAATCGCCCGATCCTCGGCAAAGATCGCCCCAATGCGCGGCGTATAGTCGATGCGCAACTGTTCGCTATCCTGCGTTGTGTTGGTCGCGACAATAAACCAAGCCGTGCAGTCGAGCTCATCGTGGGGGGTCACCACCAGCAGCAGACCGTTGGTTGCATTGGGGGACTGCTTGGTAAAGTGCGCGGTCAGCGGGCGGAAGACACTGTAGATGTAATGCACGCTGCCACTGCTGTCGCCAAAAGGGTTCGGCTGATAGACTGCAATCGGCTCACCAAAGACCCCATCGGGCCGGATCGCCACGTCGTATTCACCGATCTGCGCCTGCGCTGGATCACCCAGAACGCCAGCATGGACAAAGGCAAAGTGGGTGGCGTCGAGAAAGTTCTCGATGATGCGGGGCCCATGCGCTCGCACGCCAGCAAAGGGTCCACAGGGCGCGGCGGCAAAGCCTGGTTGGTCCCACTCGGGGAAAGGGGGCAGATCTTGAGTCGGTTCCCCCAGGCAAGTCCAGACGAGGCCATAGCGGATCTGCACCGGATAGGTTTGGGCGTGCGCCTTGGTGGGCGGCGTCTGTTCCGGGTGAGCGGGAATGTGGACACAACGGCCCGTTTTGTCGTACCGCCAGCCATGATAGGGGCAAGTAACCGAGCCACCGGTCACCTGCCCTTTGGAGAGCTTTGCCCCGCGGTGGATACAGAGATCGCGCCAGACCTGGATCTGATCATCCGCCTGCCACACGATCAGATCCTCGCCCAGCAGACGCGTTGCCAGGATGGGCGTCTCCTGCAATTGGTAAATGCTGGCAACTGGATGCCAGTCGTTCCAAAGAAGCGGATCGGTTAGCATGAGTTTCATTCAATTCTGTAGGGATATGCAGCACGGCGCAGATTCTTCTGTGAATCACATGCCTCATGTGTATCAAGTAAGAAGAACACTACAGCGGATTTTGGAAGTAGCGGATTAAGCGTATCAGTGGCAAAGTTGTCGTTGGCGTACAATTTCACTGAAATTTCGGATGCGCCGTAGCAAATCTGCTCTTTCCTTCATCCGCTGTAGTGTTGTTTACTGCTCGTTGGCGTACAATTTCACTGAAATTGCGGATGCGCCGTGGCAAATCTGCTCTTTCCTTCATCCGCTGTAGTGTTGTTTACTGCTCGTTGGCGTACAATTTCACTGAAATTTCGGATGCGCCGTGGCAAATCTGCTCTTTCCTTCATCCGCTGTAGTGTTGTTTACTGCTCCTTGGCGTACAATTTCACTGAAATTTCGGATGCGCCGTAGCAAATCTGCTCTTTCCTTCATTCGCTGTAGTGTTGTTTACTGCTCGTTGGCGTACAATTTCACCGAAAATGCGGATGCGCCGTAGCAAATCTGCTCTTTCCTTCATCCGTTGTAGTGTTGTTTACTGCTCGTTGGCGTACAATTTCACTGAAATTTCGGATGCGCCGTGGCAAATCTG
>DAOUCA010000135.1:0-56735 GCA_034432375.1 Caldilineaceae bacterium | reverse complement strand
CTGTTGCACTATCTTAACAAAGTGATTATGTCACTCCTGCGTAGGCAGGAGTCCACAGCGAATAAATGGATTCCTGCCTGCGCAGGAATGACAGCCCACAGCGGAGCGTAAGGTGTTTCGTAAGACAGCGCAACAGTATCACAAGATGACAAGATGACAAGATGACAAGACGACAAGATGGCAGGTGACTTGGGTGTGCGTCATCGTGTCATCCAGTCATCTTGTCGTCTTACTGCTTTACGCCAGCAGATCCGCCAGCCCCGTCTGCAACAGCGCGGCGAAACGGGAATCGGGATCGGCGGCTAGTTGTTGGCGGAGGCCTTGTTCTTGCACGCGACCGTTAGCCAGAATTAGAATCTGGTCGGCGCGCTGGACGGTGGCCAGGCGGTGGGCGATGATAATGGCGGTGCGGCTCATGAGCAATTTGTCGATGGCACGCTCGATCAGTCGTTCGGTGGCGGGATCGAGCCGCGATGAGGCTTCATCGAGAATCACCAGATCGGGATCTTGCAGGAAGACGCGGGTAAAGGCAAGCAGTTGCGCCTCGCCGGCGGAGAGGCTGCTCCCTTCACTCTGCAATTCGGTATCGAGCCCTTGCGGCAGCCGACGCAGCCACTCATCGAGCCCCAATGTGGTGATGGCCGCCTGGATGCGTTCATCCGTCACGGTTTGGTCAAAGAAGGTCAGGTTATCGCGCACGGTGGCGTGGAAGAGTTGTACAGTCTGCGTCACCATGCCGATCCGTCCACGCAGCGCGGCCAGGTTAACGGTCTGAATCTCCACGGCGTCACCCTCAGGCCCCAGACAAATTGCCCCGTGCGTTGGATCGTAGAGGCGATAGAGCAGGCGGGCGATGGTCGTCTTGCCGCTGCCGGTGCGCCCCAGCAGGCCCAATATCTGGCCGGCAGGCAAGTGGAACGAGAGTTCATGCAAGACCGCTTCCTCGGCATAGCCAAAGGTTACCCCATCAAAAGTCACCGCCAGCGCGCCGGCTGGTAGTTGTTCCGTGCCACTGGCGTGAAGCTGGTTCATCGTGGTAGAGAGCGCCAGCACACGGTTGACGCCGGCCATTGCCTTCTGTGCATTCTGCATTTGGGTGGTGATCTCGTTGAGCGGGCGCAACAGGCGGTCGTTATACCAGATAATTAGATAGGCCGTGCCGATGGTGATGGCATTGTTGCGAAAGAGCCAATAGGCAAAGCCAAAGGCGATCAGCTGGCCAACGGTGTAGAGAGCATTGTAGAAGAGCCAGAAGAGCAGATCGCGCATCCCCGCGCGCACCTCAACTACAAGTCGATTGTGGCTCAGTTTGTAGAGCGTACGCAAAGTATAGTCGACCGCGCCGCTGGAGCGCAGATCCTCGGTGCCCGCCAGATACTCTTCAAAGAAACTGTAGAGGTCGGCGGTCTGTTGGCGGGTCGCTTCCCAGAAGGGCGTCACCCAACCGCGGCCATAGAAGAGGCACAAGAGGCAGATCACCGCATAGAGGCCTAGGGTCAAGCTCACATGCCAGTCAATTGTAAAAAGCACGATCAGCACACCGACCAGTAGGAACAGATTACCGACGACACGCAACACAACCTGCGCAAAGAAGATAGCGATCTCGGTGACATCGCCGTCGAGTCGCTCGATCAATTCACCTGCTGTGTGTTGGTTGTGAAAGCGCATGTCGAGGCGCAGGGTGTGGCGCGCCAGGTCATTGCGCAGTTGATTGGTTGCGCGCCAGCCCACATCCTCGCCGACATAGGTGGCGGCGACGGTGACGGCTTGCAGCAGGAGGGTGGCGAGAAAGAAGCCGGCGGCGAGCAGGAGCAAAAAGCCGGTGGGAGCATGCGCAACTTGCGTACCGGTTGCCAACGCGCTGTCGATGAAGTAGCGGATGATCTGGGGATTGAGCAGTTGTAGACCGATCGAGGCAAAGATGAGCAGCGCCAGCAGCGCCATTTTGCCCCGCAACGGCGTCAGGTATTGGACGAAGAAAGACCAATAAGGTGAACGCATGAAGTCGTCTCCCAAGCGATGGTTGATTCAGTAATTTAGCTAAACGAAACCAAACCTACACCGGATGGTGTAAGTTGGAGGAAAGAGTATCAATTCGTCGTGCTCTGATTACAGAATCAATGAAAGCATGAGAGTCACCAAAATGAGGGTGTTCGATAGATGATTCACGCCAAGGGCTTGCAGGAGTATAGCATGGGGTGGGAGGGAAAACAAATAGCCTGATTAGGCGGTAGTGCTGTTGCCTCGCTGGGAACACTCATTCCCCGAAAGTGTATACACAAACAGAAGTACAGGTTACCTGCCCAAGGCTCCGGCATCAACGAGTTATAAGCGAGCGCATGATTATTTTTTACCGATCAGCGCAGAATGTGGTTAGTTCTGTGGTGGCTGGTGGCAACTGTTCGACTCTGTGCAGGAAGAATGCACAAATGACCCAGGGTGCGTCCCATTTTGGGGGGATTGGTCGAGCATGAAAAACCGATTTGTCTGAGCACCCCCGAAAATGTGGTACGCACCCAATGACCCACGCCCGCTTGACAGCTTACACCACACTCGTCACAAACTTCCGCCCCTCATTCAAACAGATCACCTCCAACAAATCCCGCCCCGACGCCGCCGACAACTGCACGTTGCCCCCCGGCTCGACCCACTGGCCACACATGGAAAAGTTCTGCAACCCCGGCAGCGTCTTGCGCATACTCGTGCCCATCATCAGCGCCATCTTGCGCATGGTCATCGCCCAGCCGTAGATCGAGCCGCGCCAGTTCGCGGTGTACCGTTCATAGGTGACCGGCGTCGCCACATCGACCGCTTCAACCGCTCCCGCCAAGCCGGGGTAGCGCCAATCGAGCGCGGCGATCACCTGGTCAGCCACCTCTTCTTTAGCGCGTTCATAGGTTTCCTGGGATGCGTGCAAGCCTTTCCAATAGCCATAGTCGGCGGCGCACCAGATGTTGAGCGAACTCTTGCCCGGGTCGGCGAGCGTCGGGTCAAAAGCGTAGTGGCGCACGGTCAGATGGTCGTGGCGCAGATCGCCAAAGTTGAGCGGCTCGGGCAAGGGGAAACAGAAGGCCGGCGGTTGGTCGCGGAAGTCACGGTTGACGCCGAGCGCGATCTGGAGAATCGACGGCGCCACCGGCAGCGTCTGATAGTAATCGTGAATGTGCTTATCGACATAGACGCCGCCGAGCAGATCAAAGATCGTGGTGTGGCCATCGGCGGCCGAGACGATCTGATTGGCATAGTACTCGGTGCCGTCAACCAGTTGCACGCCGATCGCCTGATCATCTTGGACCAAAATTCTGGCGACGCGTGCGTTGAAATGAATCTGCCCACCCAATGCCCGGTAGCGGTCGGCAACGCGGTCGGCGAGTTCGAGCGAACCGCCAATCGGATAGCCGGCCACTTTATCGGCCATTTGGGCCAGGGTGATCAGCAACATCAGCACGGGAAAGTCGGGCCGCGCAAATTGCAGAAATTCCATCAGCCCACGGCGCAGCAGCGGGTCCTTGAAACGCTCGACAAAGTCGCCCAATGTGACATCTTTCCAACGCAGCAACGGCCCGACAAAGGGCAACATGCTCAGCCCCATGCGCAGATTCTCCAGCGCGTCGTCGGGCGTCGGGTCGATGGGCAGATCAAAGTCATCCAGCGCACGGACGGCGTCAATCAAGGTCGCGATTGCATCGTAATCACCGGGCGAGAGACGCACCATCTCTGCTTTGAGCCGTTCTAAATCAGTGTAGAAATGAAAGAGACGGCCCGCCCGATCTTCCACGCAAATAAATTCGTCGTAGTAGTAGATCGCCGTCTTGGCCAGCACGCCCAATTCCTGCCACATGGGATAGGCGTTCGCCTTTGGATTGGTGCCAGTGAGGTAGCGCACGCCGCCGTCAAAGAGATAGCCGTTGCGCCGCCACGAGGTGCAGAGGCCGCCGGGAATGCTGTGTAACTCAAAAATCTGCGACTCATAGCCGTTCATCTGCGCATAACAGCCGGCGGAGAGACCAGCCATGCCCGCGCCGATGATGATCATCGAATTTGCGCTCATCGTGCCCATGCTCCTATCTCCGCAACTTGGGCCAGCGGTCGGTCTACCGAGTCGCTGTCCCTGATCGCGCTTGGCAACTGTTGCGATACATCGACATTCCACCGCACCCCTTCAAAATCCCAGTAGGACCAGGGCGCGCCATCCGCTTCCCAAGTGACGGCCACGCGGCGGGGCAGTTGGCGACCATCAACGGTTTGCCAACTCAGAATTTCGGCGAACCAGGGCACCTTTTCCCCCGATGCCCCTTGATAGCGCAGCCCCCATGTGCGGGTGGGCAAACCGGTATCGGGATCGAAATAGAAGATCAATTCCTCATCTTTACCGTCGAAGGGGTAGATCAGCCGCGCCGAAGTTTCGTCAATCGACTCCCAGCGCAGCCGGGGGTCGGTGAGTAAGATCGAGGGATAGAAGGTCGCCTCGGCCCAAAGGATCAGGTTCGCGCCCTGATTCACCTTGGGGCCGGTCTCCAAGTTATTGACCGGGCCGGTGGCACCTTCGCTGTTGAGATATTGGTCCAGCGCATGAAGCACCGGAAGGCCAAACCAGGTCACCTCCATCTTGCGCAGAAAGGCCTGGCCGGGGCGATGGTAGAGTTGAAAGCGCAACGGCATCCACAGCCCAAAGCGCGCCCGCGCCCGCCCCCAGGTGACCATCGATGCGACCCGTGGCACCTCGTTACCAAAGGCAACCGTAAAGTAGCGACGGAGCGGTGCCGGGAGATCGGTGGGGATGGTGACTGTGCCCAAATCCTGTGCCGCGTCGGTCGCCGGCGGCAGCGTGTGCGGCGGAATTTGCAACCCCAGCCACCCGATTCCACCCAACGCCAGCAACGTTCCGGCGAGCCCCATCAAGCGTTTGCCCACGTGAACCATAAAAATGCTCCTCTGCGTAGCAACTGCACAGTTTATGTGTCTTCAGGAGTTCAGGGAGTGGTCCGCTTTGGCTTCGACAAGCCCTTCGACCGGCTCAGGACGAAGCTCAGCCTCCGCTACTCTCCTTGTCATTGTCACCCCCTGAGTTCCTGAAGACCCAAGTTTATTTGCAACTCTACTTACTGTAGTACAATGAACCGCACGATCCCCTGGTCATCTGGTGAGCCAATCGACTGGCTATGCGGTGAGTTTATGAGGATGGAGAGAGATTGGAGAGAACATGTCGTTATTGGTGATGGTGGTGCTCATTGTGGTGGCGGGTTGGCTTGACGCCCGCTTAAATTGGCAGCCGGCGAAGACAAGAGGGAGCGCAGGGAGGAAAGCATGATTACCGGCCATTTTTCATTGGCGACCGGCACCAAAGCGGTTGCGCCGCGCCTGCCGCTGTGGGCGCTACTGTTGGCCAGTTTCTGGCTCGATGTGATCTTTATTTTCCTGTTTGCGGCCGCCATCGAAGGGCTGACCCAAGTGGATCCTGCCCATCCTGCGTATGGTGGGGCGCTGATTCACGCTTATTACACCCACTCATTGGTGGGTGCGCTTGCGATTGCGGCGCTTACGGGTTGGCTGGTCACGCGCTGGTGGGGGCGGCAAGGGGGCTTGGTGATTGGTGCGGTGGTCTTTTCACACTGGGTGCTCGATCTACTGGTACACCGGCCCGACCTGCCAATCTTGCCCGGCAACCTTGGCAATCTGCCGCTGCTGGGGCTTGGTCTGTGGAACTATCCGTGGCTCAGCGCGGCGGTGGAGTTGGCGATGGTGTTGATTGGGGTCTATCTCTACTACCAGCGTGCCAGTCAACTGCCAACAGCCCCCGGTGATACCGCACAGCAACAGCGCCGCCGGGTCCTCACCGCAACCTTGACAACGTTCGCCCTTCTCGTGTTGCTCCTGGCGGTGGATCTATTGGCGCTCTAACGGATAAACTCCATAAAAGTCGCACAAATAGATAGATGTTTCTCTGTCTACAAATGTGCGACTTTTATATGGGTTGTGTATAAGCGCACGCTGGTTTCGATACGCCCCATTCGGCCGGGGCTACTCAACCGCCGTTCGCTATGCGGTCGGGGTTTCCTTTACAAATACAAAATCGAGATGTGGGTTGTACCACCGCTGCGTACCTGGCTGGTGCCTTGCGTCAGCAACACCAATCCTTCTGTCAGCCCTTCTGCCTTGCACCACGCGCGTACTTCGTCATTCCATGGCGGCTCACCCGTGGGCATGTACACCGGTTCGACGCCATAAGAGAAGTGGAGTTGCTGACAGGTGGCCTCATGCAGACTAAAGGCAACAATACGGGTAGCCAGCTTGAAGCGTGCCAACCGCCGCGCCGTGGCCCCGCTGTCCGTCGGTGTAAAGATCACCACCGGATCCAGTTCGCGCGCGGTGTGATAGACGCTGAGTGCGGTGCGATTTTCCAGGCTCAACGCGTCGTGGCCATTCTCCGCGCTCATCAGCGTTTCAACTCCTTCATCCGCCGCGCGCTGCGCTTCCGTAAATTGGGCAATGCGCGTCATCATCGCCACCGCTTTCTCTGGATAGTCGCCAATTGCGGTTTCGCCGGAGAGCATGATACAGTCGGTGCCATCGAGAATCGCGTTAGCGACATCGGTCGCTTCGGCCCGCGTGGGGCGTGGGTGTTGGATCATCGATTCGAGCATGTGCGTGGCAGTGATCACTGGCTTGCCATAGCGGTTGGCCTGACGGATCATCTGCTTCTGCCGAATGGCGATCTCTTCAATCGGAATCTCCACACCCAAATCGCCGCGCGCCACCATGATGCCGTCGGCACTTTGCAGAATCGCTTCCAGATTTTGCACCGCCGATCCCCGCTCCAGTTTGGCGATGATAAAAGGATGATAACCCAACTCCTCCGCAGCGGTACGGACTGCGACGATATCCTGTTCATCTTGCACAAACGATTGACTCACCGCATCGAGCTTCTGTTCGGCGGAAAAGGCGAGAAATTCCCGATCCTCATCCGTAAACGCGCTGATCCCCAGGTCAATACCGGGAAAGTTGACCCCTTTATGTGAGCGCAACTCTCCACCCGCAACGACGGTACAACGCACTTCTTTCTCCACAACTTCGGTGACTTCCAATTGGATATACCCATCATTTAGAAAGATTTCGTCACCCGGCTTGACGACCTGTGGCAACTTTTGGAAATCGAGCGAGACGCGGCTGCTGTCGCCGACGATCTCCTCCGTTTGCAGAATAAACGACTGATCGCGCACCAGTTCAATTGGTTCTTCCGCCAGTTCGCCGATACGCATCTTGGGACCGGGCAGATCGCCCATGATGGCGACACGGCGACCGACCGCGGCTTCGGCCTGGCGGATGTTGGCAATCACGTGCCGATGGGCGGCAAAGTCGCCGTGGGCAAAGTTGATGCGCGCCACGTTCATGCCGTTGCGGATCAATTGCGCTAACACCGCCGGCTCTTGGGAGGCCGGACCGATGGTACAGACAATTTTGGTCTTCTTCGTAGGGTTCTTCATGCACTCTTCTTCTCAGTTGTGATCGTTCACCTTGGCTTACGTGAACAAATTGCGATACCAAATAGCAGCATACTCGTAAATTAATAACGCCAGTTTAACGCCAACCGGGCATCGTCAGGAAATCAGGATTTCAGCGATCCACGAAAGCACACGAAGACATACAAAGATATACGGTGGATCAGTTGGCCCTCGGAAACGCCTTAATCACCAGTAAAGGTGCCGTCACCTTTGAGATAGACGTTGAAGAAGTGAAGGATGATCGCGTTCATCTGCGCAATCGTTGCGGACGGGTCGGCACTACTGCCTCCGACACCAGGGATGGAGCTGGTCATCAGTGACACAAGCACGGGGGAGACGAGCGGCAGGTCGGTCACGCTGAAATGGTTGGTGCCGGGGAGATAGACGTGGTAGCCGTGGGGCGCGGTGGCGAGCACGTGCGCGGCAGCCACCACATCCGCCGCGTTAGGAATGGTAGCCAACTCGCGCTGCAAATCATCGGTGTAGATGTTCAGGATCGGCACGGGGTAGGGTTGCGGGTTTAGCACTTCCTGGCCGTTCACAAAGGCCACATAATCCCCAATCAGATCGCCATCCAGGTTGACCACGGCGCTGATGTCGTTGCGTTCCCGCGCCACCTGCGCGCTTTCTGCACCGCCAATCGAGTGGCCAATCAATCCAATTTTCGTCGGATCAATCAACCGGTAGACCGCAGCAGCGTTGTCATCTTTGACCTGCGCCAGAAGCGCATCCAACGTAAAATTCATATCAGCGGTGCGCAGTGCCAGCCACTTTTGGGAGAGCTGGTACCGCGTGGCGGCGTCAACGCGGTGGTTCACGACATCCAAGTATTCCTGCCAATAGCCGAGGTCGATGCGGACGAGTTTGCCCTCATCATCGATGGTAAAGAGCGAGTGATAGGGATGGTCGATGGAGCAGACGACATAGCCGTTGCTGGCCAGATTCACGAAGGTGGAGCTGTTGCTGGCCTTGATCCCGCCGGTGCCGTGCGAAAAGATGACCAGTGGATAGGGGCCGGCGGCGTCTTGGGGATACCAGAACTGCACATTGACCTTGCGCGGCTCGCCATTGTTGGTAAAGGTTTCAACGCGGTTGGCATCGGTGTAGGTAAATGTGGCCGTCGCCACTGCGTACGCACCGGTCGGCATGGGGGAATTGTACTGCGGGAAGATCAGCGCCGGTATCACGGCAACGCAGAGCAAGAGCAGCGTGCCCATCGCGCTGAAAAGGATACGGGTCGGCGAAAATGGTGTGGGCGTGGCTTGCTGTCGCAACAGTCGCCACACCCCCATCAGCGCCCAAATGAGCAGCAGCCCAACGAGCAGGTACCAGCGGAAACTCCACTGAATGATGGATGTGAACGTAAAAAGCACAAAAGCAGCAAATGCGCCGATCCCAAGGTAGCTGCGAACGCGTATCTGCCGTGCGCGGGTGGCGAAGCGATAGAGCGCAAAGCCAACTTCAACGACAAGGGCAACAAGTAAAACAGTGGCTCCCATAACAACATTCCTTCAAGGTGCAAAAGACTAATCGCGCGTCTGCTCATAAAGGTTTTCCTTTAGTTTGCTTGTTTCAAGATACCGGCGGCATAGAGCGAAACCCAGCGATCTGTCTCTTCCCTGTCGCCCAGGGCGCGCCAGGTACGGGCGCGATAGGGGTTGCCGCCCCGCCAGCGGCCATTCTGCCGCTGCGCCGCAAGCCATTGCAGCGCAGGCTGGGCACCGGGCCGGTCGAGGGCATCGAGTTCTGCCAGCACACGCAACGTGAACAGAATATCGACCTGATAGAAGAGCGGAAAGCTGACTTTCGTCCAGAGCGAGTGAATCTTGCCGTTGTCCGGTGTTGGATAGTTGGCATCGACGAGTCGGTAGGTATCAAGTAGGAAAGTGCAAGTAGTTTTTTGATAATACGATGGCCGCTCATCCTGCCTGCCTGAGTTCATTGATTGAGCCGGATTTAGCTGTGGCTACCACGCGAAAGACCGGAAATTGGGCGGCCACTTGCGCAAACGCGGCCAGCGGTGCATCCTTGTCGACGGCAATATGCGGTCTTGCCCCCGGTGCGCGCTGCAAATAGCGTTTCAGCACGGGTGCGCGCAGTTCTGGGGCAATCTCCTCCAGCCGCACCGTCTCACGCCGCCCATGCACCAATGTTGCCCGACCGCCCGCAGCTTGGACATTGCGTACCCATGTTGCCTCCCTTCCCAACATCGACACGAGATAGCGTTCGCCATCCAGAACCACCATTGCGAGGGGCAGCGTGATCTTGCGCCCCGATTTGCGACCGCGTACCTCCAACGTCACCAGATAGTTCGGCGCGACGCCTAGCGCATGAATTGTCCCCCAGCCGCGGTTGAGCAAAGTTGCCAGCCAGTTGGGGTGGCCACCGCGATACATCCATTGCTTCCATTCCCTCCACTGGAAAACTGCTAACAAGTCTTTTGTAAACATTCATCCTCCTGCACAGTCAAGCGTTCAGCCGGCGACGATACCGTAGATTCGTTGGGCATTCGATCCTTCTACTTTTTTTACTTTGCAACCGAATACGCATCAGCCACCACCCACAGCCAAAAGACGAGGCTCCACGCCGCCATCACATCGTGGCCAATTCTGGGAATCCAATAGGCCCAGACCACCGCCGAGTCTGGATGAGCCATGATAAAGATGGGCAAAAAGATCAGATTGAGATTGCCGAAGATGATCGCAGCCGCCAAGATCGCCCCGCCCTTATTGCCTGCGCCGGCATAGATCTGGCCCAACCCAGGCACGAGGAGCGACAACAGGGCTGCGACGAAAGGATTGCGTTTCACGATGGAATCCTCCTTGGGGCCGGCGTCAAAGTGCGGTGACGGCTTCTACTGCCGGCATGACGGTCACTGCAACCGCCGTGGCCCAAGCCGCGGCGCGTTCGCGTTCACCCGCTTTCAGCGGCCCCTCTTTGCCGTTGACAATGAAGCCTTCCGGCGGCATGACAAGCTGACCGCCCTTCTGCTGCAGACGATTGGCAATCGGCTTGGCCGCATAGCCAAAGATGTTTACCATAAAGGTGAGAAACCAATTACCAACCTCCTTCACGTCAATGCGCGTATCAAAGGCCGCAACCTTCACGCCATGCAAGCTGTGCGCGGGCAGGTCATCCAACAGTTTTTTGGTCGTTGGTAGCGGCTGAAAGGCCTGGGTTGGCGAACCGACAATCAGCAGATCTACAGCACTCAACTCCTCTAGTTTTATATCGCTAGCCCTGTGCACAACGACATCGGCCTGGCTACGCAGCGTTGTCGCCATCACCTGTGCCACTTGTTCGGTGTTACCAAACATCGAGTCGTAAATGATTAACACTTTCATTGGGCTTTCCTCCCTACTTTCCTCCATACCCATTAGGTGGCCGCAACGGCCACCCGCCCGCGTGCCTTCTCGGGAAAACGCATCTGCATCAGCGGAATGCCAACGCCATAAGTGATGAACTCTCCCTGTGGAATCACCTCAATCACACAGGACGCGGCCATCGCCTGTTCATCCTTGACGACATCGCGATAGAGTTTTTTGAGCACGGCGGGGTTGACTTCGCGGGTTTCCCACACGTTCGCCGTGCCTGCCAGGGTGATCGTCGCCGCGGGGATCTTGATCCAAGGCAGGAAAGGCACGCGTTTGGCAATCGGAATCGTTAGCGAAACGCCGGGGTTGCGCGCGATGTGTTTCACCTTCCACGCCGCTTTTTGCGAACCAATATAAAACTTACCATCATCAACCACGTAGACAATGCCAACCGTGCGTGCTTCCCCCTTGGGGGTGACCACACCGAGCACGGCGAAGAGATTCTGCCCAATTTCATTCCAAACTTGTTCGGTTGTTAATTGCACTGTCATGATTATCTCCTTGTTGTCGCATGAGCACAATCACAACAGCCCATGCAATCACAATCATACTGATGCAGGCGGGCAACAGACCATGGGCGGCATTGGTCGCCGTCATAAAGTCGAAACAGCCATGCCAAATCGCCACGATGGGAATGGTTTCATTGCTCTTTGGCAGCGTCTAAACTCACCCGTTCCTACGGAACGAAACTGCCCTCGCGCCATCGCGGATGGCGGTTGAGCTGAAACATTGCGGCCAGGGAATCGGCCCAGCTGCGGATCGCCGCCCAGTCGCGAATATCGCTGGGGGGGATGTGGCGCAGTGCTGGAATCAAGGTGTAGGGAAAGCTCAATTTGGCTGGGTCAAACTTGCCGCCAAAGATGGTAATGTCAACCGGCGTTAGCCAGGAAAACTTTGTCAGCTCTTTATCAAGCTGTGCGCGTACCCCTTGCCAATCTTCCGCCTTATCCTCAAAGGGACCCAGCGCAAAGACGGCAACCGGTCGTTCCCTGAGTGCATTGCGGTGGCGTGCCAGAAAGCGCTTGGCGTCCTTGTGCCAGCGGTACATGTAGAGCGGCGCGCCCAACACAACCGCATGGTATCCAGCCACGGCCTGCACATCGCGCATGGGCCGCAGATCAACGGCCAGCCCATCTTCACGCAGCCTCGCCGCCACGGCTTCCGCCACTTCCTGGGTCGAACCAGTTTGGGTTACATAGGTGACTAACACAGAATCTGTCATTGTCTCCTCCCATTCAGGTGCTGCACCGGCCATCGTTGCGTGCGATTGCTCAATATCATGGGCAAAGCCGGCCACAAAGGCCAACAGAAATATCAAAAAAGACGCACCGACCATCGATAGCGTGAGGTTCAGCAGCCGTTCCATATCGTCAATACCGGGGAAATAGCCCCAAATGGAAATTGCCAGCGCCGTCACAATGGCTAGGGAAGCAATGCCCAACAGCCACGGCCATGCATTGGCAAGCACGCGGCGTAGCCTGTTTGGCAGCACCTGCTGCCACCAGGTGGGCAGACAATGGATCTGCGTTGCTACTGCCCACGCCGGGATGAAAAAGATCACCTGGCCAACGCCGCCGCCCACGAGAAAGAGCAGCACAAAGAGCAGCAGATAGACCAGCGGGCCACGCGGCTTGTGCACAAAGCGCAGTGACCAGACAATGATCGCCAGACCGACAAGCATGGCCAACATACCAGTTAGCAGAAAGTTCGGCACAAGCGTAAAGGCACCCTCGCCCCCGTCAATCCAGCGCGTCCAGGGGCTACCGGCGGCGATGGCATTGATCAGAAAACCGTTTGTCGGCGTGTTGCCCTGGAGCGTTTCTGAACAGCCATGGGTGATCCCACTGAGGCCAAAGATCACGCCAACAGTGGTGACGTTGATTCGCGTTGCGCGGTTCATATTGTCTCCTTTCCTCTGTGCGATTCGAGTTCAACCTATTGTCCACCGTCGCTTCTGTTCGCAGCACGTTGCAAGGCTGCGTTATCCCGCTGCACGTTAATGATCATCGAACCGATGTGCCCAAGCAGCTGCAAGATCGGGCCATAGCTTGTACGGCGCGAGAGCCGAGTGAAATGCACTTTGCCCGGCGCATTTGCAGGATGACCGGGACAGACATCTTTTTCGACGCCATCAATGGTCACCACCAGCCACATGTGGCCGGAAATCCGACCCGGCTCCCAATATTCGTGGAGCGGTTTGGCTGGGAATTGACAGCGCAGCGCCTGCACCGGGCGGGCCTCGATCCCCAACGCGCGCAGAATGATCAGCAAGGCTGCGGCCTGTTGCTGACAATAGCCCATGCCGCGGCGAAAGGCGCGCGCTGGGGTATCCCAGCCGTTGCGCCGCGAATAGGCCATCTTGGCATTGACCAACTGCTGGGCCGCGGCCACCAGATTCCAGCCGTGCTTGCCACTGTTGCGCAAATAAGTTACGGCATCGTCAATGGTGGTGATGCCATTGAGTGACTGCTCCTTTTGCCTGGGCAGCCGACGCAGTGCCGGCAGGGTATACAGGAAAAGCGCGGCTGCCCCCAGCATTCCCGTCATCAAACTCAGGGATACCAACCCTTTCGTGATTCTAACGATTCGCGCAACGACCACCGCTCCGCCTTTCGCTTAGCACAGTTGTCGGTTCAACTGGTATAGATATTGTTTCTCCTTTGTCACGTTGCGGTGGCCGGTTTCCGCCAGGCCAGGATCAAGAAGAGCAGCGCCGGCAGGGCCAACAGCAACAGGTAAGGACCGCTCGGCAACTCGCCACGAACAACGAAGTTCCACAGATAAAAGGCGACGAGGCTGCCGACCGCAATGAGTCCACCCATCAGCTCGTTGCGCCAGGCAATCAACAAGCCAATCGCCAAGCCGAAGGGGAAGAAGAGCAACCCAATCCACTCAGTTGGGGTTGGCCACACCCCATCGACGGTAAGCCCTTCGCCAAACAGAAAGATCAACACGAAGCCAATGCTCAACAGAGCACAAATACGGGCAATCCAGCGCAAGATGTTCATCTCATCTCCTTTCCTATCGCAGAGATCCGCTCGGCAATCCAGCGCTGGGCGAATCCACGGTTGAAAGCTGAAAGAGTGTGCGGATGATTAGCACAAACCAGATCAAATATGCAATCCCCGAGAGGGTAGAAAGCGTAACGCCAATTACTGGCACATAGAGACCAAAAGCAACAACGTTGGCGATGATACCCATGTAGGCGGCAAAGCGATCGAAGAGCGGGCTGCGCAACATTACAAACGCCATCAGCAATAGACCCGTTGACCCGAGAATATAGTGTGCGTGATAGGCGGTGCCGGTGTAGCCGGTTAAGAACATTTCGCCCGCGGTCAAATAGAGGGTGCGTGCCGCTTCCGTGGTAGCCATCGCATATTGATTGCTGAGCGTCCACATCTCCACCAGGGGGTTGGCTGCAATCAGGGCAATCGTCCCCACGAGAACCAAAGTAATCGCCAGCAACATCAGCGATTCATTATCCCGCCGCAGCGCCATGTAGAGGGCGAGCATCATCGGCACCATGAGCACATTGGCAATCAGGTAAATGAGATCGATGCTGAGCAAGCCCAGCCACAAATTCTCCTGCAAGCGCGCAAAATGACCGCTCACCGTCTCCGGCGGCGGCCATACCGCAAAGACGACGATGCTGACGGGAATCAATGTAATCGCAAGTACGCCTACCCACGCGCCAATACGATAGAGCAGCCGCCACGGTGCGCCGGCCGCTTTGTCGACAGGCGTCCTGGCCCCTGAACGGTTTGTCAAAGCACCAACACCAACATTCCCAATCATGCGTATACCACTGCCTTTCTCTGCGCCCGCGCATAGTTTCTCTACGCTCTAGTTTAGCGCACAAAAAGGCCGTAGAGACCCACCAAAGAGTGAGCTTCACTCCTGGTCTGGTGGGTAGTCTACGGCGTAGGCGGTCTATCGATGCGCTGCGACAGCTCATCATCACGCTTGTGCAGGATCAAACAGGTTAAACGATTTATCTAACCTTCCATCCACCCCCGATTGGCAATCACCTCCTTGTACCACAACGCACTCTCCTTCGGAATGCGCTGCTGCGTCGCATAGTCGACCCACACGATGCCAAAGCGTTGGGTGTAACCCTTGGCCCACTCAAAGTTGTCCAGAAGCGACCAGACAAAGTAGCCGGCCAGCGGCACACCGTTCTGCATGGCGCGCTGCGCGGCGGCAAAGTGATCGCGCAGATAGGTCAACCGCCGCTGATCGGCAATGCGCCCGTCAGCGTCCGGGCCATCGCCATAGCTGCACCCGTTTTCCGTTACGTAGAGCTTGGGCACCTGGTACTCAAAGTGGAGCCGATTCAGCAGGTTGTAGAGCCCCTGCGGATAGACCTCCCAGCCCATCTCAGTCCGTTCGTCAGCTGGCGCGGCGAAGCGGCTTTGGGGCAAGTTGTCCGGAGCGGCTTCATCGCGGGCCACCACGCGGGTGTAATAGTTGACACCCAAAAAGTCGGTTTTGGCGGCGATGGCATCCAAGTCACCATCGGCCACGAAATCAAGTCCATTGGGCAAACTATCAGCCGCCACATAGTCCGCGACCATATCCGACGGATAGTGTCGCCCATAGAGCGGATCGAGGAACCAGCGGCTGAAGTAGCCTTCGCGCCGACGGGCGGCATGCAAGTCGGCCAGGCTGGCGGAGGCGGGTTCGGCGGGCTCGAAGTTGAGGACAATGCCGACCTCGGCGTCGGGACTATTGCTGCGGATCACCGGCACTGCCCAGCCGTGGGAAAGCAGCACATGATGGGCCGTACGCAACGCCGCCGGCCAATCCTGCCAACCCGGCGCGTGTTCACCGATCTGGTGGCTCAAAAAGGCGATGCACCACGGTTCGTTGTGGGTGATCCAGTTTTTGACCCGATCGCCCAGGTGGCGGCTCACCACATCGGCATAGTCAACAAAGGCCTCGGCGGTTGATCGTTGCGGCCAGCCCCCTTCGTCCTGTAGCGCCTGGGGCAGATCCCAGTGATAGAGCGTGACAAAGGGGATGATATCCGCCGCCAACAGTCCGTCAACCAGCCGGCTGTAGAAGTCGAGGCCCGCCTGGTTGACCGGACCGCGCCCGGTCGGCAAGATTCGTGGCCAGGCAATGGAGAAGCGGTACGCCTGGATGGTGAGTGACTTCAGCAACGCGATATCATCCGGCCAGCGGTGATAGTGATCACAAGCAACATCACCGCTGCTGCCATCGATGATGTTGCCCGGTGTGTGGGTGAAGCGATCCCAGATCGACTCACCTTTACCATCCGCTTCCCAGGCACCTTCAATCTGATAGGCGGCGGTGGCTGCACCCCAGAGAAACTCCTTGGGGAACTCGATATTGGTCATGGTAAATTCCTTTGCTGTAGCTTTCATAGTGACGGCAAGGTCACCCCATTTAGTAACTTACGTAGGAGTTACGCAGGAAAGGATTTTCCCCATCCCTAATCCCGCCCCAAGGGGCGGGGAATTGGTCAACTTTGTGTGAGTTTGGCGGCTTCGCCGCCAAACTCACGCAAAGAAAGAAATTTTTCTCCCCTTCTCCCCGGTTGCGGGGGAGAAGGGGTCGGGGGAAGTGGGGGTGTCGAATCCGTGCCCACGTCAGCATGGTGTTTTGTGAAATAAGTTTTGATAGATTGATAGCGCTGGTTGGGTGGGCTGCGGCAGTATGCAGCCGTATCGAAACTAAGTGGGGGCTGCTCACTTTGGTTTCGATACGTCGTTTCGATACGTCGTTTCGATACGTCGTTTCACTCCTACGCAACCGCCGTTCGCTAAACCTAACATTACTTTCGTAACAAAACAATAGTTCTACTCAGGATAAAAGAAGAACCGGCCACCGAGATCAGTCAGCCAGAGAGTTTTAATCCTGGTCTGTTGGGTAGCTCGACGTGCAAAAATTGAAGGCGTCCGTACAGGCAAGATGCGTCATATCTGTACTTCGCTTCAGCCAACTGCGCGAAGGTTTTTGACTTGTTTGCAGTGGGGTCGACTGTTATTAAACAAAAGTTAACAAAAAAGCGTCTTCCACATTAACGTATCTACGATATAACCGATCAATACCCCTGCTTTTGGCAACAGAGCTTATTTTTGACCGATGGTTGCTGCACCAAGTGAGTTCGCACCACTAACCATCGGCTTGTCCCTATCACCATCTAGACCCACAAGCCATTTACAAACAGGAGTGTTTATGCGCACGAAATTTTTTGCCAATCTGCTCATGCTGCTATTGGTGCTGGTATTGACCGCGTGTGTTGCCATGCAACCTGCCGCGTCGGATACGACACCAGCATCGGAGGCCGCGTCTTCGTCCGAGGCAACGGCCGGCGATGCGACCAGTGGCGAAATCACCGTCTATACCGCGTTGGAAGATGACCAACTCTCGACCTATGTACCCATGTTCAATGCCGTCTACCCCGACATTAAAGTGAACCTCGTACGCGATTCAACCGGCATTGTCACCGCCAAATTGCTGGCCGAGAAAGAGAATCCCCAAGCCGATCTGATATGGGGATTGGCAGCAACCAGTCTGTTGGTTGCCGATCAACAGGGCATGTTGGAGCCTTACGCCCCGGCCGGTCTCGACCGCATCCAAGCGTCCTTCCGTGATCCGGCTGACCCGCCGCACTGGGTGGGGATCGATACCTGGTTTTCGGCCTTCTGTGCCAACACCGTTGAATTGGCAGCCCACAATGCCGCGGTGCCAACCTCGTGGGCGGACTTGACCAAGCCCGAATACAAGGGGCTCATCGCCATGCCCAACCCGGCCTCCTCGGGCACCGGTTTTCTCTCGGTCGCGGCGATTTTGCAGATGATGGGCGAACAGGCCGGGTGGGATTACTTAGATCAGTTGCATGAGAACATTGCCGTCTACACCCACTCCGGTTCCAAGCCTTGCAAGATGGCGGGCGCCGGCGAAGTGGCGATTGGCGTCTCCTTTGATTACCGCGCCATTCAGGAAAAAGAGACCGGCGAACCGATTGAACCGGTCTTCCCCACCGAAGGCTCCGGCTGGGATATTGAAGCGAATGCGTTGGTAAAAAAAGCCGAGATGAACCCGGCGGCGAAAACCTTCTTGGATTGGGCGATCAGCGACGAGATCATGAAGGAATATGCCAAAAATTACCCGATCACCGCAGCACAAACGGATGTGGCGATTCCCGAGGGCTACCCCGCCGATCCGATTGCGCAACTGGTCGAGAACGACTTTGTCAAGATGGCTGGCGAACGCGAAGCTATTTTGGCCGAGTGGACCAAGCGCTACGACAGCAAGTCCGAGCCGCAGTAGGCGGTAAACACGTCAAGGGATGACAGGATGACAAGATGAACGTGCTTGTCATCCTGTGACACGGTTGCACTGCCTTACAATAGGATTAAAATCCTGCCCTAACAGCGAGAAGCCCCCGCAGGGCTAAAAGCATTTCCCCAGTCGCTGCGGCGACTTCTCGCTGTTATACTGCGTTTAGAATGAGAACCGGAGTTTTGCGGACTAACGGGATCGCGTGCGTCGCACTGACCGCCAACTGCTTCCAGTCCGCTAGATGCTTCCGTCAGTGCGACGCACGCTGGCCGAAACTAGGGCTTTCATTCTGATTTGAGTAGAACAGCGAGAAGCCCCCGCAGGGGCTGAAAGCATTTCCCCAGTCGCTGCGGCGACTTCTCGCTGTTAGCAGGGGATTTCAATCCCACTGCGTAAGGCAGTGCAACGGTATCATCTTGTCATTTTGTATACGCTTCACAGGATTCGCCCATGTCCAATCCAAGACCGTATCTGCAAATCCAGAACATTGCGAAAGCCTTTGGCAAGACAGTCGTTCTGCATGACATTTCACTCACCATCCACGAGGGTGAATTTGTCTTTTTACTCGGGCCCAGCGGCTGCGGTAAGACGACCTTGCTGCGTATGATTGCCGGTCTGGAAATGCCAAGCGCCGGGCAGATCATCCAAGCCAAACGCGATGTCACGCGGCTCCCGGCGGCGCAGCGCGATTTTGGTATTGTCTTTCAATCCTATGCGCTCTTTCCCAATTTGACCGTTGCCCAAAATATTGCCTATGGCTTGCAAAATCGCGGCACGGCGCGTGGCGCGATCACGGGGCGGGTGCAGGAGTTGCTTCAGTTGGTGGGGCTGCCGGGATTGGAGGGGCGCTACCCAACGCAGCTTTCGGGGGGGCAACAGCAGCGGGTGGCGTTGGCGCGCGCATTGGCGATGGCACCTGGCCTGCTGCTACTGGATGAGCCACTCTCCGCGCTCGATGCATGGGTGCGGGCCAATTTGCGGATTGAGATTGCGACCTTGCAGCGCCGCTTGGGCGTAACAACAATCATGGTTACCCACGATCAGGAAGAAGCGCTGACGATGGCCGACCGCATTGTGGTGATGGATCAAGGGCGCATCATCCAGGTCGACACACCGACCAAGCTCTATCAGCAGCCGTCGACGCCTTTTGTGGCCGATTTTGTGGGGCAGATGAATTTTCTACACGGCCAGGTCAGCACGACTGCCGGCGGTACGATAGAAAGTGGTGCGGCCCATTTGCAGATCAAGCCGTGGCCGGCGGACCTGGCCCCCGGCAGTCGGGTACAACTGGCGATTCGTCCGGAAGAGATCAGCCTGGTCGATCATCCGAACGGCACAGGCAATATCCTGCACGCCGAGGTACGCAATGTCGAATTCATGGGGTCACACTATCGCCTGCACCTGACCTATGCCGGCAATGACACGGCACCAACATCCAGCCGTTTGACAATGCAAGCGCCCAAACAGTTGGCTACACAGACGCAACTCACACCCGGGGCAACTGTTGCGGTTCACCTGCCGGCAGAAGCATTGCGCATCTTTGCCACAGGGGAAAGCGCATGAGTGCCGAACTGATTGCGCCGACAAAACCGACGACAAGCGGCACCATACGTCCGCTCGTGACCAGCGAAGATTGGTGGCGACGCGGCCTGCTGCTCTTAGTTACGGCCTGGCTACTGTTGGGAGTGGCGTTGCCATTGTTGCCGCTCCTGCTGAAAAGTTTGCAGAACACGGATGGCGTCTATATTGGCCTTGCTAACTACGCGAAGTATTTTGGCAGCGTCGGCCTTGCCCAATCCTTTATCAATAGCCTGACGGTTTCGCTGCTCACCACCCTCTTGGCGGTTGGGTTGGCCTTTGGCTATGCCCTGGCGCTGGCACGCACCTGCTTGCCTGGCAAAGGCTTTTTTCATGCCGTGGCGCTCTTGCCCCTTTTCATCCCCTCGGTGGCGTTAGCGATCGGCTTGATCTATCTCTTTGGCAACAAAGGCCTGGTGACCACCGGGCTGCTAGGACGGCTTGAAGCGATCGTGGGCATACCGGTCGGCTTCGACATCGGTCTCTACGGCAGAACCGGGATTATTCTCGGTGAATTGCTCTACTGCTTCCCCCAGGCTTTTTTAATTTTGTTGGTAGCGGCCAGCCTGGCCGATTCTCGGCTATACGAAGCCAGCCTTGTCCTGCGTGCCTCGTCACTGCGTTCCTTCTGGACCGTAACGTTGCCCAGCTTAAAATATGGCCTGGTCAGTGCCTGCTTTGTCTGCTTTACGTTGACCTTCACCGACTTTGGGGTGCCCAAGGTGGTGGGCGGCAACTACAATGTGCTTGCCACCGATATTTACAAGCAGGTGATCGGTCAACAGAATTTTGCAATGGGCGCGACAATCAGCACGCTGCTGCTGGTGCCGACCGTCCTCGCCTTTGTGATCGATCGCCTGGTTCAGCGCCGGCAGAGCGCGGTCTTGAGTGAACGGGCGGTACCGCTACGCCCCACACCGCAGCGCACCGTCGACAGCGCCGCCCTGATCTACTGCACGGTGATCGCCGCGGTCATTCTGCTGGTTGCCGGCGTTGTCGCCTATGCCTCCCTGGTCGATGTGTGGCCCTACAAGTTGGCTTTGACCTTCAAGCACTATGACTTTCGCTCCGTGGGCGGTGGCGGTTGGGATGCCTTTGGCAACAGCCTGCGCATGGCCCTCTACTCGGCGGTGGCCGGCGTTGTCATTACCTTTAGCAGCGCTTATCTGATCGAAAAGAGCGACACCTGGCCCGTGGTGCGCAGCGTCGTCTACTTCCTCTCGCTGATCCCCGTGGCGCTACCCGGCATGGTGATTGGGTTGGCCTACATCTTTTTCTTCAACCCCCTCGCCTGGCCCATTGGGCGTCTGGCGATCTACAATCCCTTTAACTTCCTCTATGGCACGATGGGCATCCTGGTGCTCGCCAATGTTGTCCACTTTTATACGGTCAGCTTTATGACCGCCACCACCGCGCTCAAGCAGATTGACCGCAGTTTTGAGGCCGTTTCGGCGTCGCTGCGTGTACCCTTTTACCGCACCTTCTGGCGCGTCACCTTACCGATCTGTCTGCCGGCGGTGTTGGAGATTGGCATGTATTACTTTGTCAACGCGCTCGTCACCGTGTCGGCAGTCATCTTTCTTTACTCTCCCCAACTTAAACTGGCAGCCGTCGCTATTGTCAACATGGATGATGCCGGTGATACGGCCGCGGCCGCCGCAATGTCAACGCTCATTATCCTGGCCAGCGTGGGCATGCGCATCCTCTACACCATCGTCGCCGCTACCTCAACCCCAGCACCCAGGCGTGGCGCAGCTAAAATCTTGGCGCGCGCCTAGAGATAGCCACGCCGTGCCTTGGCAAGGTGATCAGCCGAATGTTTCATAGAGCAGTTGCGCCGCCATCTTGGGTCCATCCCAGGTTTCCATGATCTCGGCAAACGCAGCGGCTTTGCGTTTGGCATCTTCATTGTGCAACTGGTGTTGGATCGCCTCTTGCACTGCACCGGCCAGGTGCTTAGATTTGGGCACACGCACGGCAATGCCCTTACGCACCAGACAGGCAAGATTGGCCACTTGTTCCGGCTGCATACCAACGCCAACGACTGGTTTGCCGGCGTACGCGGCCGTCATCACCGTGCCGACCCCGCCGTGAATTACCGAGAGATCGACCAGTTTATTGATTTGCAACGCCGGAAGCCACTCCGTGACGATCACATTTGCAGGCACACGTACACCGGATACTTTGTTGAGATGTGCCTTGACCGGCGCAATCACGCGATAGGGTTTGCCCGCGAAACTTTCAATGATGTTGGCAATGATCTGCGGCGTGCCTGAACTGCCCATGGCGAAATAGATCAATGGTTGGTCGTGCGGAATCTGCTTGACAGCTTCCGGGATCGGGAAATCCTGCCTGGCGATAAGCGGGCCGATGAAGTAGTAATTGGCCGGCAACTCGGCGCCAGAAAATTCAGCCGGTTCGGCCACCAGATTGAGATCACCGCGCCAATAGTCGAAAATGGACTGAAAGCCGGGAACGCCAAAATGGCGGGCAGCTTTGTTCAGCGCCCCCAATAGGCCGATTCTGATCCACAGGTTGATCAAGGCCAATACCGCCAGATCAGCAACCTTTTTGAGCGGCGCAAACCGTATGCTGTCGGTCATGCCCGCGCCGTGGGCAAAGAAACCGGGCAGCCAGGTGGATTGCACAACCCAGGCCAATGGGATGTGCAGGATCTGACAAGTCACGGGAATTGTTACGTATGATCCGGTGAGGACCGCAACTGGTTGTTGATCCTTGAGATAGGCAACTTCGTTTTTGATCTTTTCAATCAATTCCGCACTCGAAAACGCCGATCCAAACGCTTCTCCTTTATCCACTTTGTAAGCGTATTCGATCTTCGCCTGCGGTATGCGTGGTGCCATCTTTTGGACCGGAAATGAGGTACCCAATCGCGATCGTTTCGCTATGCACTCGTAAAATTTGAAACAGCAAGACACCAATGCCAAGCACGGCGGCGTCATTGACGAGCAACTCAACCAGCATGCCGCTGATCAAACGGGATCTGCTTGCCGCGATATTCAGCGGGAAATCGGGTGCAGTTAGAATGGGTTCAGCAAGGAAACCGCCCCCAAATACACCCACATATCCAGCTAAAAATAACGCGCCGACAGCGATGGCGATCTTTCTGCTTGCATTCATTGTTAGTCTCCTTTCCAGGTTCTACGATTTTCTGTCGGGCTGTCCGCCTGGGGCTAAAGCCACCAGGCTATGTTGCCACGCCCGCTGAAGCGGGCGTTGTTACTAGCCCAGCGATTTATCGCAGGGCGGTCGGTGTATACCGAATTTGTCGCCTAGCACTAAAGTGCTGGCTGACAACGCAAGTCCACTCAAGTGGACTGCCGCCGCCAAACCGTGGGGCAGTCGCGCGTAGTCGTCTTTAGACGACTTGGGCTGTCAGCCGGGAATTGATTCCCCGGCGCTTTTGCGGCACGCCACAGATTGGGCCAGAACCAGTAATGTTCATAAACCGCCGGCTGACATCGTCCTACGGACTGACCATCCCAGAGCTGCCTCCACGATCCCCAGGCTGCGATAGAGCCAATGCAGCCAGTGGAATCCCGCCATCCAATAGACCTGAACGAGGATCCAGGCCACGAGAAAAGCACCGAGAGCCAGCCCTGCCGCGCCAGCGTAGCGATGGCGTGCGAAGGATGCGGCGGCTCCGGCAAGCGTGCCCAGACCATTGACAGCAAAGAGCACGATGCCCGGCACGAGAAAGGTCGCAAAGGGTGTTTCTGCAAGCAGTTCGAGCGGTAGGCCAAGATTCGCACCACTGGGGTCCAGCGCCAGCCCCAGACCACCCGCCACCGCGCCGACGCCGATGAACGCCTGCAGAGCGCCCAGCCCATTGAACAAGCGCTTCCTCATCGTTGGGATTGCCTCCTTTCAACGATCATAGCATGAGTCGGCTTAGCTCGTTTACCCCGATAGGTGTATTCTCCAGTAACCCTGTCCTTCTCAAGCGCTCTCTTTGTCGCCATCCAAAAGCGTGGCGACGACTTATTGCCTACTCTCCCGACCCATAGCGCACCGCGGAGAGATCCCCAACGAACTGTGGGATCTGGGCATGGCCGAGCATTTGGCGGATGGCATGGGCTTCCCCCACATGAAACCAGTAGTGATAAATATTGCGCAAGAGCGACGTGCCCACATCTTCAAACGTTTGCTCATTCTGCCAAAACAAGGGGGTTCGCAACAGCTCCGGTGTGAGGGTATCCAAGTAGCGATCGGCGGCCTGGGTAATTTCGCGCCACAGGCGCCACATTTCGTCCAAGGGGGGTGTCGTTGCCGGTTGGCCGTAACCGACCAACCGATACAATTCGGCAGAGAGGATCTCACCTTGGGCCCGCTCTAACCAGAGAAATTGCTCCTGGCTGGCCAGATGGCCCACAATCCAACCAAGCGAGTTCATGGGTTCTAAGCGCCGTTGTGCGTCCTCTGCAGAAACACCTTGTAGACAACGCACCAACTCGCTACGCGTAAAGCGTAATTGGGTGACTAACGGCTCGGTCATTCTATACTTTCTCCTTATTTGTGCGGTCTTGAGTAGGGTTCGTCCAGGAATAGCCTAGTAGATCTCGGCATAAATCGTTGCAGAGATCATTACCCGTATTCACCCAAGGTACTGCAACGGTTTATCGCCGTAAGTATCTACGCCCCAATGTACTAGTGAGTTGTACGGACAGGATGTATCGTGTCCGTACGGCAAAATCGTCTAGCTTATTTCTGGACGCTTAGAGAACGCGCGCTGCGAACGGCAGCTTGCGGACCACGTAGGCGACGGCAAAAGTGAGCGGTACCCCGATGGCCGAGACCAAAGCGAACTTCGCCATCTGTTCCAGACCAGTGCCCTGCAAGGCCAACGCCAGCAACACAATAATGGGGCTGTGCAAAATGTAGACCGCATAGCTCTGCCGCGATAAGAAGCGCCCGAACTGCCCTTCTCCATTGAAGAAGCGGCGGAAGAAAGGAATCACCGCCAGGCAGACCCCCACGGCAACGATCGAGTCCCAAAGCGCATAGATCGCCGATTGCCACTGTCCATTGCCCAGGAATTCACCCTGCAGACCGCCGAAAAACGCAACCGGGAAGAGCAGGACCATCGCCAGAGCCGCCGCCACAATGCCGGCGACGCCCAGCGCGCGCGGCAACGTTTGGAACCAGCTGTAGCGCGCCGCCACTACGCCGACGACAAAGAAGCTGAGATATTGCGGCAGGTAGGCAAAGGTGGGAAAGTCGAGAAAGTTGACAAACAGGTGTACCGATTGACCCATGGGAACGATGATGCGAAAGAGATAACTGACCAGCGCCAACGCCAGCGCGAAGAGAGCAATCGTTCTGTAGCCTGGCTGTGCCCCCTGCGCTGCAACCGGCGCGGCGCGGCTGCCAGCCACCAGCCGCCATGCCACATAGCCAACGCTAAAGATCAGCAACAGCGCAACAAACCAAAGCGGTCCCAGTCCCAGGAGATAGGGGTACGCCTGCCAAAAACTTTGCCAGGTGAGTGGACCGGGAATGCGCGGCTTCGGCTCCAGGTATAACCCAAGCGAGGTGAGCGGGTTGAGCACAAAGATCCAGACGACAAGCGGAATGCCCAGCCGTAACAAGCGATCCTTTAGAAAGGCGCCGACGCCTTTGCGATCATAGGAACCCGGTGTGAAATAGCCCGCCAACAAGAAGAGCGCGCCCATAAACCAGGACTGATTCGCCAACACAAAGAGCAATAGGAGCAGATAAGTCAGGGATTGTTGGCTTGGCGGATCTACGTAATAAAAGGCCGTCCCCTCGCCATAGATCACGGCCACGTGGTGCAACACGACGAGGATGACCAACGCAGCGCGCAGATGGTCAATAAAGAAGAGGCGGAAAACCTGGGTGTTAGTGGCCGGCTTGACGGAGTGAACGCTTGTATGGTACATCGTTGCTGCCGTTTTGCCTGTGGGACTTCGTTCATGTGTCGCAACGGAACTTCAGCCATGGTGAGCCTCCCTTTCTCTGTTGGCGCACAGGCGCGCCGATTCATGACTCCTTTTTACAACGTTTCACAGACGAAAAAGGCCCTGGCAAGGATTCCTGCCAGGGCCATTGAAAAACCGATAGATTGACGGACGCAATCTAAGCCAACGCCAAAACAGCGGGTGCGTAAAGCTTGGCCTGCGGCGGGTCTAGCTGGACAAATGGTTACGACCATTCTTTTTTAGTATGACACCAAACTGTCGCAAAGGAACTAGCCTCCGGGCGAGTCAACAACTGGTCAGGCGAACAGGCTTTGGGGTGACCAGCGGGGCGCGGGTCTGTCGCCACGAGTAGATGCAGCAGAACTTTCACTCGCCTCTTCCATCGAAGATCTGCACCGCATTGTCACCCATTACGGACAGGGCGAACCGGTGCACCTGGTAGGGCACTCGTGGGGGGCGATGCTGGCAGCCGGCTATCTGGGGCAGTACCCCGAATTTGTGACCAAGGTGGTGTTGGCCGAACCGGGTGAGCTGACCAACGCCAGCCCCAAAGCGTTGCAGGCAAGGCAGGCGACAGCACGCGATGTCCGTTACTACCGCATCTTGATCCCCACCATCTTTGAGACGTTCCACATGACGCCACCCGATGCCGACGCACGCACGGATTACATCTTTGGCCGCATGTCACAGGCATTTGTTGGATCGTCAGCGTCGAGCTATCGCTGTGCCGACGCAAGTATAACTGAGGTAATGCCTGGTGTGCCCGTCCCACCGCGCCGCTTTGGGGCCACCGCCTTCAACGCCATCTTTGGCGAAGGGGCAGACCTGTCCGCAATTGCCGCCAACGCCGGCAACTACACAAATGAGGTGCTCTTTATCGCCTCGGCATGTAATAATTTCATCGGTGAAGCGTTTCAACGCCGGCAGATGACGATTTTCCCCAATCCTCGCCTTGTCGTCATTCCCGATGCCGGTCATAATATGATTACAGAGAACCCGGTTGACACGCTGCGGGTGATCCGTGACTATTTTGCTGACGCGCCATAGATGTAGCGGAGGCTGAGCATGTCGAAGCCAAAGCGGCTTTGGCTTCGACATGCTCAGCCTCCGCTATCCTACGCAAGCCTCCGTTATCAGCTAGCGCAATCATCCACAAGGACCGGAGAATTGATCATCATGAATCGACAAGCCACCGTTGTACAACATGTCTCCCGCAGCGAGGCACTCCGCAACATCATCATCTTTGCCCTCTTGGTCAACGGGTTGGCCTGGCTTGGCCCGCTCTTGGGGGGCGACCCCACCAATCCCGGCCTCGGCTTCCTGCTCTGGGGTATAGCGCCCATCGCTTCCGCCTTGATCATGAAATTTGTGCTGCGGGATGGCACGCCATTGGGCTTTCGTCCATATTTGCGGGGCAATGGACGCTGGTATCTCTTGGGTCTCTTGCTCTATCCCATCGCCATTCTCGCGGTGCTTGGCATTGGGCTGCTGACCGGTGTCACTTCGGTACACAACTTGACCCTACCGGCATTAATTACCGCGGTCGGACCGCCGGTCATCATCTACTTCGTCTTTGCCTTCTTTGAAGAGGTCGGCTGGCGTGGCTACCTGGCACCCAGAGTCGCTACCATCCACGACGGGCTGCTCGGCCATGTGCTGGTGGGGCTGATTTGGGCCTCGTGGCATTTTCCGTATATGACGGAATTGTGGGCGCACACGTCAGAGGGGTTGGTGACGCTGCTGCCCCGCTTTGTTCTCGGCACGATGATCTCGGCGGTTGTCTACGGCGAAATCCGCCTCCGCACCGGCTCGCTCTGGCCCGCGGTGCTCATGCACTGGATGGGCAATACGGTGGCCAACACGCTCTTAGCAGGACTGGGTGGTCAGGCATTTGTCACGCTGTCACCCGGCCAGGAGTGGTTGAGTTCGTTTGGGGTGGAAGGGGCGTTGATGATGGTGATCTTTGGGGCGGTTGGCTATCTGCTGTATCGGCAGCGTAAAAACGGAATTGGAGATTAAGAGTATGTTACCTGCGTCCCAAACCTGAGTCGCGCCTCTGTGCGTCGAAGCGCTTAACAGAAATGAGGGAGAGTTGCAAATCACTGGTCCTGTTGAGATTGATTGGGAGACTAGACTTGTTGCAGATTTTGCCGGAGTATATGCATATTCGTGGTATAATGAGGTTGGCTTGCACTCGTTGCGTTCAACACCGTTCGCTCTGGTTGAAATTGAGGATTCAATGTCATTATCCACAGAAAATTACGCAGATATGAAAAGTGCCTTGAAAGAAGCGCTTTTCGAACTATTTCAGGAAAGACGTGATCTATTTCGCGATCTATTTAGGGAAGTGCTTGAGGAATCCAATCTTGCCGAGGAAAAAATTCCAACGATTCAATCTCACCCTGATGCCGATGATACGTTTGAAGAAGTAGTAGCGCGTGAAATTGCCGCATTTCACGAATTACATCCAACTTTGCTACAACAGTATCCAGGGGAATTCGTGGCGATCCAGGATCGAAACGTTGTCGATCATGATGTCGAAAAGCTGGCCTTGTACGAGCGCATCCACAACAGTTATCCCGAGCAATTTGTGCTCATGCGGCGTGTCGAAGATGAGCCTGAGCCGGAACTCCATTTCCGTTCAACACGTTTCTCTGTACATTCTTCATAAGCATCTCTTTCAACTACGATCTCACTTATCCAGGACCTGCTTTCCCTGTTGCAGAAATCACAATTACCAGTGAAAGCGGCCAAACAACAGATGTGCAGACTGCTCTCATAGATACAGGCGCAGATGCAACACTGATTCCACTCGATATCCTGAAATCTATCGAAGCACGTCGCGTGGATACAAAATTTGCGCGCAATGCTGATAGTACGCGGTACGCTGTTAGACTCTATTCGGTTAAAGTGACAATAGGTCCATATACAGTATATGGACTTGACGCCGTCGCAAACGAGAAAACTTCTGAAGTCATTCTGGGACGGGATGCCCTGAATCAACTGGTTGTGAAATTAGATGGAATCACGCAACTAACAGAAATTGCTTATTAAACCGAATCTAGGTGCAAGATATATCAGGTGGAGAAGTGGAGAACAAACTCTCATGGAAATGACACAACTATTGCCGGAATTGCAAAGTCTAAACCATACGGAACAGTTATATATTATGCAGTTCCCCGTGGCGGAACTAGCCCACGAAGCAGGCGAGGGGGATAGATCAGGAGTTACTTATCCAAGTGGATTTACTCCAGTTCGCACAACAGGCAGTTGCAGCCCTGGTGGCGGCCGGTGTACAAGTAGGGAACGATATGGATGAACCGTTATGGCAACAAGCTGGCAATTTGAAGGTAAATCCAGGGAAAATCTTCTTGGCTGATTACTTTGCACTGGCCCTGTCCATTCACAGCGGGCTACCTTGGTTACATCAGATCACCATGAGTTTGAACGGATTGATGCATTGAGCATCTGCCCCATCTTATTTATCTACTAGAAAAGTGTGTTGTTATTTGGGATCAATTCAAAGAGAGACCCCCAACTTGCCATGCATATTCGTCACATACTGCTTGACCGTGCCAATGGAGATAACTAACGTCTCTGCGATCCCGCGGTTGGAGAATCCTTCGGCGATGAGCGCTTGTTTGTTCATGCTATGCGCACCAGTGACGGGCGCCCCAGGCGTTGGCTGCTGCGCGGTTGCGTCACTGGCTGCGATTACCCACTAGTCGAGTGTACGATTCTCACCTATGCGCGTGTGAAGAAGATGTAGTCCAACGGCGGCGTTGGCACATTCAACGCAAAGAGCACCGGCGTCATCTGGCTGCGATGCTCGGTGGCGTGATTGACCACAAGCAGCAGGATATCGCCAAGCTCTGTGGCAAAAGGCTGGCCGCGCGTATCAACATACTCAATTTGCCGCGCCAGATCTTGCTCAGACAGCGTGGCCACAAACTGGCGTAAGTTGCCATCGATCGCCGCCCACTGGGATTGGACAACGGTAAAGGTGGCGTAGTCCGCCGGATCCAGCATGACACGAGGGCTGGTACCGATGAGCCGCTGATACCAGATATGTTCGGCTGACATCGCGTGGACCATGAGACCATGGAAGGAGCCCCAAAAAAAGCCCCGGTCCTCTTTGTAGGCAACATCATCTAGCTGGGCCAGGCTGGGAAAGACCTGTCGCCAAGCCCAATCGTTGTACTCATAAAGGCGCTGGATGTACTTGATACTCATAACAAGGTTCCTATACTCTACTCTTCCGTTTCCCATTCTTCACGTGATATACCAGCCTGGTTGAGAAGTCTCGTCAGCAAGCTGACGCCGATATCCTGGCGGTTCGGCAGCCCCTTCGTAATGCTAAGAAACAACCAGTCTTCTACTGCTTCAATTAAATTGCGGCGACACTCCTCTAAGGAACCGCCGGTCGCCCAAACTCCCTGGAGGGCAGGAACTTCTGCATAATATGGGTCATCATCTTCAATGATTTCGTAAGTAGCTTGTTCAAGTGCCTGCTGAATATACTCACGTAACATGATGCCTCCGTTCGTACCACTTCCCAAGATGAATGTAGTTCATTATAGCACAATACAGGAGGGATATTCAAAAGATTTCGCTCATATGGGTGATGCGGTGAAATTGGCGCGATTCTCGCCGAGAATTTATGCAATTTTAGTTCGTCACCCATATGAGCCAGTTGTTAGGATTGATGATAACCGCGGTTAGCTTGCCCGCTTCAATCTTAGGGGTTAGCGCGCGTATGCTCCGTGAAAAGGAGCCTTTGCCCACCACGTCAAAAATAAGATCGTAGCGCTGGCCATTTTGCGTGAAATCTTCTTGGGTATAATCAATGACATGGTCTGCCCCAATCGAGCGCACCATCTCCACTTTGCGTGTGCTGCACACACCGGTCACTTCCGCACCAAGCGCTTTGGCAATCTGCACGGCAAAGGTGCCAACACCACCGGAAGCGCCGTTAATCAACACCTTTTACCCCGGCTGGATCTGCCCATGATCGCGCAGCCCTTGGAGGGCGGTGACTGCTGCTTCCGGGACGGCCGCGGCTTGCGCAAAGGTCTGGTTGGCAGGTTTCAGCACGAATGCATCTTCAGGCGCAGCGACATATTCGGCAAACGTGTGCGATGGGCAGCGATGAGGCGACGTGGTTCGGTGATGTCCACTTCGGTCATAAGGTGGATTGTGTTCTGTTCATGATTGACAGCGGCGGCGGCGGCCACCATTTGCCGGCTGCTGCCAAACGGTTCGATCCGGTTGCCGTTGCTCTTCTCCATGATCTTTCCTCAAAGTGTGCCTCTTTCTTGTCGAATTGCTGTAACTGTCCAGGTCGACTTATCGTCGCCGCTTTGGTTTCGATACGCTTCGCTACTCAACCGGCGCTACGTTCAGAGGCACCTAGATAGTTACGAATTGATTAAGGCCGTTCCCAGAAACAAAATCCTTCCGTAGGGGCGTACCCTTGCGGTCGCCTTTGGGACACCGGCAAGCGGATGCCCCTACGGAGGGGATTCAAAATCTTGCAGCGGTCTAAGATCCTGCGTCGCGCCATTGCCAGGCTTTCCAGATGATCAGTAATAGTCTGATATGGTTGGGTTGCCCCGCCGCGTTACGGATGCAGCGGAGCAACGTTGGCAGCAACAGGGTGGCGGGTGGTGGACGAATCCACTGCTGAATCATCGATGGGCTTGAAGCCCTTCACAATTAGCCAGACCGCCAGCACCAGTTCCTGCACGGCGATGGGCAGCGCCAGGTAGATCAAGTTGCCCGAAACGGCATAAGGCTCGCCATCGAACAGGGTGATGAAGACCGCGGCCAACAGCAACCCAAGCGCAATCAGGCCCCAGCCGGACAACCAACGGGGAATGAGCTTTGCTTGATAAAAGATCGCGTAATACATCGCCCCACCGAGGCAAAAGGCGATGACAGCCAAGACAAAGCCCGCCAGCTCACCCGTCGCCAGCAACAGGTGACCGATGGTTTGGAAGTAGGGATTGCTCGGATCTCCGGTGCTGACAAACTGTTGGCTGACGGTGAGCAGGGAGAGCATACAGAGCGCATCGACCATATAGAAGACGGCCTCAATCAGCCGGAAACCAACCGCGCCCAGCGCCAGAGCTTCGTTCTGTTTTTTCAAAACCGGATAGAGCGCAATCGCAATGCCGGCCGATCCGGCCGCTGCCAAAAATGTCAAAAGCGCGCCAATTATGATTCGGTTACCATGCGTAGAAACGCTGGCGAGGAGATCCGGTGCATCGAGGATTGGTCCGGTAAAACCGTTGCCAATGAGGCTGGCCGCGGTCGCCATGATAAACAATATCCCAGCAACAATTGCAATTTTTCTTTCGGTTTTCATAATTTACCGCCTTCATTCAGATTAACGATGGTACTGCTGCCTCTGGCTTTCCTAGGAGAAGAGATGCAAAATCCGAGGAGGATGGGCGCGGGATACCTTTGTCAAATCGCAAGCGATATCCTGAAAGTAGAAGGTCTCACACGGCGCGAAAGCGTTTTCGACGATCAGTCTCGCCGCTTTCTCCCCCCAAATGCACCGAGAAAAGGCGATCCAGCGCCCAGCAAAAAACCAAAGTCGTACCAATTACCGCTCAATTCGATGTTATAAAATGGATAGTGCTGCCAGCCGCCAAACACATGGACCAAAAAGACAATCCAGGCGGTAAAGCCATTCCAGAAACCCCACAATAAGTCATGCCACCACATATGTATCTTCCTTCTTTCAGAGAAAGTCACCGCAACACCCGCTCGATTTCCTACCTTTCCCGCATTTTCTCTCTTCATAGGACTTACGCAGCGCCCGGCGGCTGAGCTTCGTCCTGAGCCGGTCGAAGGGCTGTCGAAGCCAAAGAGTGCTGCGTAAGTCCTGCCTTCGTTCAGTACAAAATGCCCACCCAACGCAGGAGCAACAGCCCCAGCCCTACTACCATCACCGTGCCAAAGAAATTGAAGGTGTACTGGGTTACGCGCTCCGGCAGGAAGGTGTCGAAGACGTAGCCTTTCTCTGCGCCATAGCGCACGGCCAACGCCGTGAGCGGACAGCGCATGCCATTGCCCAAGTAGACCACGCTCTCGGCACCAAGCAGTCCTAGCGCGATCCAGAGCCAGGTTCCTTGGGCCCCAGTGACACCGGCATAGACGAGTATAAAGGTGGCGGCAGCCATCACCAGGTAGATGGCGGTGTGAATGGTGCGGATGAGCGCGAGCCGTTGACGATCAGCCATCTAGCCCTCCGCCGTCGCAAGAACCGCACTTTGCCGGCTAGGTATTGATGCCTCTCCTGTTTGCCCGAAAAGGATCCCCATCAGAAGAAACGCAACGGGTGCTACCACTGCATAGCCGATGATGCCAATATTGCGAACTTGCATGTTTGCCAGGGGCACACCGAGCAACCCGGCGAGACTCAGTACGCCACTGACGATTAGCAGCAGCCGCACCGTCTGCGCCAGCCGACCGACCCTGAAGACCGGCGCGGCAAAGAGCATGGCCAGGGCAAAGAACCAATCCCAAGCCAGGATATCGACGGCATAGGCGACCGACGGCCATTTCCAGGTAAAAAAGAGCGGAGCCCACGCCAATCCGCTGGCGGCGAGTTGTGGGCCGACAGTGAGCACCATGAAGTGAATCGTCGAGGTCAGCCCCGCCAGCAAGATCATAAAGATGAGCGCCAGCAGGCTATAGAGCTTCTGCTCCGGCGGCGCATAGGCGTGAACGGCAACCATGCTCATGATGTACAAGGGTGCCATGAGGACGATGAGCAACTCCATCAAGGTGACGTACGGCTGGCCAATCGGATCTTGTGGCGATTGAAGGGAAAGAAAGCCAAGGCTTGTGATAATCGCATAGGCCACCCCAAAGACAAATACGGCCCAGGCCGCGGCTCGGCCCACTGCGCGATGCTGAGCGGTGAAATTACTATGAACCATTAGAGTACGCCTTTCTTTAGAGACCTCGATCGGAGGTTCCCTCATCGTTTGTTTCACGGCGTGGCGGCTGTTTGCGCCAACACGGTCTCTACCATTACCTGGACAAACTTCGCCGATTCGCTCACCCACGGGCTGTGGCCAGAGTGTTCAAACCAGACAATCTCTTTATGTGGTGCATCGAGCAGTTCGTAGTATTCCTCGACCAGCGCGGCCGGCGCATTGACATCGTGACGACCGAGCAGAAAGTAGACGGGCACATCTACCTTGGGCGCGTCCTCGCGAAAATCAATACCCCACAACTGTTGATAGACAATGCCCAATGTGTCGAGCGGTCCGCGTGCCCAGTTGACAATGTCGAGCAGGCCGTATTCGGGGCTACCCAAGTCGCGCGGCGTATTGAAATCAGTATTGATCGCCGGGTTCTGGTTCATATAGCCATAGGTATCGCGCAGATAGTTGACCTGCTTCCACGCCACGCCGTCGCCGTAATAGGGTGGCGGCCCTTGCTCGCGTAGCTGTGCGACTTTGTCACTGTTGCCCTGCTCCTGGGCCCAGTCGATGGCAAAGTCGTAGCAGATCAGGTCGGTCTCCAGGAAGGCGACCATCTGCGCCGTGCCGATAAAGGCGTGAAAGAGGTCGGGCTCGCGCTGCACCATCAGCACACCGAGCGCGCTGCCCCAAGATTCGCCAAGCAAGTAGACTTTGTCCACACCAAAGCGTGCCTGCAGGTGACGCACGAGGGCCAGGCCATCGCCGATGTACCGTTCCGGCGTCAGCGTGGCGCGCGCCACGGCATTGAATGATTTGCCCGCGCCTGGCTGTTCCCAGTTGACCACCACAAAGTAATCCTCTAGCCCAGCCAATTCGTGGCGCGCCGTAGTTAGTTGACTGCCACCCGGCCCGCCCGCTAGGAAGAGCAGCACGGGATTAGCCACATCGCGCCCGCGGATGGAAACCCACTGCTTGCTGCCGTTGAGGGGAATCTGTTCGAGCGTGGCAATGCTCCCTGGCACAACTTGCCCTTGCGCATCGGTAATTGGCGGCGTCATGGCGTAGCTCTGCGACAGCCAGACCGCGGCCACCGAAATCAGGATGACCCCCACGATCACGCCACCAACTAGCGTCACCGTCCGTGTAAAGCGAAAGAGCGTTACCACCAGCGCCACGTCGATCAGGGCGAGGATGAGCGCGACGTAGAGCGGCACGGCGGTGGCGAAAAACAAGAGGAACACCGGCAGTGCACTACAGAAGACAATCACCCCGCCGATGACCCAAAATAGGAGGCTGAGCAATCGACGTAGAATAGGATGTATATGGGAACTGTCCCTTTTTTGGAGAGTCGGATAGGGTATAGTTGTCATGATAGGCCTTTTCTCCTTCTCTTGATTCAATCTTCATTTACTAATTCAATCTGCGGCAGCAGTGGCAGCGGATATTTCCCCTCTTTCATCCAAAAGAGCGTGCCGCGTAGATTACCATCCACCAGGTTAAAGGGGATCGTAAGATTTTTCTCCGGCGTCTCATCTTCGGGCACAATCGGGCCGCGCAAATAGCCGTCCATAATGATGTAGTCGGTGGCCAGCTTCAGTTGGCGGCCCAATTCGCCGCGATTCTGCTTGAGCACGCAATCAACCAATTGCGCGTCGCCCACGGTGCCGGTCACCGTACCATCGTCGTGGATGGTGATAGTAAGCGCGACCGGCAGCACCACATCGTCGCTGGGGTCATCATCCGGCTCCGGCACAAAGACAATCGGCAGCCGCACCGTGGTGTCGCCATGCCAGGTGCCGAGCAGCGGCTTGGGAATCGTATCCATGGGACGGGCCAGGCAGCCGGGTAGAAGGGTTGCGACGACAAGGAGCGCCAGCGCAACCGGTAGTAGTCGTTTTGTTGTTCTGAACATTTGACAATCTCCCTGTTTCAGCAAGATGCCATAAGGGCGCACAATAAGGTTAGCAACAATATCCAACGCCACCCTATAGCCTAAAAGAAAAGCTCCCCGCTGACACCCGTCAGACAGAGAGCTTTGGTCCTGGTCGCATGGTTAGGCTACAGAACTCACGCATAAATTGGCTCTTTTGTACCGAGAAATGCGCCATCGCGCGCCAGCCGGAAGACGTGGCGCGCCAGCAAGAGATACCAAATCAGATAAACAAGAATAGGTCCAGCGCGATCAGCCGGCCAGCTGATCGCGCTGCAAGAGCAGAAAGATATCCGCAGTGGCAGCATTATTGGGGCTGTAGGGCCAGATAAAATAGGTGACGATCCCGAGCACAATCACCAATTGCGAATCACATCCCGGCGCAGCGTTTCCAACTCCTCAACGAGGTTTTCGATAGTATAAAAAGATGCACCCGGCTTAATTTGTGAATTGCCCGATCCTCTCTGATCATAAAAGATAACCCAGTACTTGTCCGCCAGAAAATTAAAACCATCTTTGAATGTTTGGCTGGATTGGCCCGGCCCACCATGTAGCAGGACAACCGGTGCATGCGCTCGATCCTTCCCGATGGTGCGATAATAGAGGTCGAAGCCGTTAATAGGCACCGCCTGGGCAGCGCCATCACAGCCGCGGCAAGGCAAGTTCGCGGCTTGGGGCGAGTAGTACAGGTAGTAGGAAACTCCACCAAAAATGGCGACCAGGAGGAGCAGCGCGATCAAGATGATTCCACTAATGCGCAAGATTTTTTTCATGGTGTGATTCATCGCAATGGCTCAGCGAATGCGTTGCTTGTGCAAAGAAAATCAGGTCATTAGCAGGGCAGTCACTGCTGTACTTCTTGTCATCCACTCATCCTCAGGGCAACTGATCCACGATGTTGTGTAGGACGAGTGGCCATTTGAGTTGCTCATCCGGCGCGTTGCCGAGGCGCACGATCACCGCGTTCTTGCGCGGCGCGACATAGACAAGCTGGTCATAGTGACCGTGGGCGTAGAAATCGTAGGAGCCATCGGCGTTGTTGATGCCCCACCAGTGATATTTGTAGTAACCGTTGTAATCCGGCCAGTCGGTCATCGTTTCCCAGATGCGCGGGTCGGGACGCAACGGCTCCGTCGACTCACGAACCCAACTCTCCGGCAGAATTTGCTTACCATTCCAGAAGCCGTTGTGCAGAAAGATCAGGCCAAAGCGCGCAAAGTCAACCGCACGGGCGTTGATGCCGCTCTCCATCTTCTCAAAGCCGGACGCTTCACTGTCCAAACTCCACGAAGCCGAGAACTCAGCGCCCATCGGTTGCCAGAAGCGTTCCTGTAAATATTCGGCCACCGGCATGCCGGTGGCGCGCTCCAGGATCACCCCTTCGAGTAAGGGGTGATAGTTGTTGTAATGAAAGGCCCTACCGATGGGCGTGTCGCCGGCGCGCACGCTCAGGGCCGTTTTGCGCATATCAGCCGCATAGTAGGTTAAAGCATCGTCGGCAAAGGGTGCGTAGTAGAAGGGCAACTCATTTCCTTCCACATAGCGAATACCCGAGTTCATGAGCAGCAGATCGCGAATGGTCAACGCGTCGAGCCCGCGGCCGGCAATTTCAGGAATGTACTTGATCACCGAGTCATCAACCGACCCAATATACCCATCGGTCAGCGCGGCGCCGATCAGGGCGGAGTTGACCGCTTTGGCCGACGAGAAGGAGGTGTTGATGCTGTCACGCGATGAGTTGAGATAGGTTTCTGCGATCAGTTGGTCATTCTGAATAATCAAAAACGCCTTGGTGTCGGTGCGCTTGAGTAGGTCAGCCAGCGTCTCTGTGCGTGGCGTGCCGTTGTAAAGATAGGCGACTTCATGAAGCGAAATTTGCTCACCATACGGAATGGCGGAGACCGTTGGTCCAGTTGCAATCGGGCGCGCCGGAAAGATTTTGTAATCCTCTGTATCGGATTGGCCGTAACGCAGAATGCGCCAGGCATAGGTCGGCGACTCGGCGCGGCTGAGTGCAATGAAGAGGACGATCAAGAACAGTGCAACCAGACCAATGACAAAAAAGGAAAGTGTCAGCAACTTCTTTAGGCTAAAGCGCTTAGCAGGCGAAAACTGAAGGCTTTGTTGCGGCAGCACAGTTCTCATTTCGCTATCTCCTTGGGCGGCACTTTACGCCCGTTGGCTATGCCGAAGCTGCTAGTGCAAACGAAAGGGCGGATAGCGATCCGTCACCAGCAGAAAGGCATAGGCGCTCACCCGCAGCCCCCAACGCCCCACGCCGACGACAAAGTCAAAGAGTTCGCGCGGATATTTGCCAGTGAACAGAATCGTGAACCAGGCAAAGATGGTGACGAAGAAAACCCCAATCACGAGAAAAAAGAGAACAATATAATGCGGAATCGCCAGCAGCCATTTGACCAGCGGCAGCCAGCGGTTGAGGTCACTTTCCACATTGGGATAGTCAACCTCCAGGTGGACAGACTGCTCCTCAACGGTCGACGGGTATTGGTCGGTCAGGAGCAGTAGGTAGGAGCCCACGCGGTAGCTGAAGCGGGTTAGCTCGCGCGCAAAGTCAAACCACCAGCGGGGGTAGCGTTGGCGAAAGATGATCATCAGGGCCGTGGCGGCCGCCAGCCCACCGGCAAACCCGCTCGCCGTATCGCGCGTGCGACGCACTATATCGCCGGCTTCATTGAGGTACATGCGATAGGTCACCGTCTCGCCGGCCCCGGCGATGAGACCCAGGATGATGGCGATGGGAATGATCCAGAGCAACCGGAAGAAGACGGTCAGCTTGTCCCGTTGCTCGGGATAGTCGATTTCCAGACGCGCCGCATCATTAGCATAGTCAGGTTGGATAATCATGGGTGATCCTCCTTAAGAATCGTGCTTTGGGGTCGCGAGCTTCCCCTGTGATATAGACATTATCGTAACCAAGCCATCAACAACGCCGCTTCCCACACTTCGTAAACTGCGGCCGCGGCCAAGACAAGCAACACCAGCCGATAAAGCTGGAAGGTCAGTTTGATGCCTTGCCAATAGCCTTGGCGGCGCGTCGTTGCGCCTACCGTGCGGGGTGCAAAGAGCGCCCGCCCTTGGATCACCACGCCCAACAGCACCAGCACATACGCCTGCCCTTCTAGCAACAGCGTAGGCAAATGGGGTAGAAAGATGACTTGCAGTTCCGGCGAGGTCGGCGCATAGATCAAGCCCCACAACACCGCGCGATAGGCGCCCATCAGTAGCCCGCTAAAGGGAATGATCAGCGACGGCACTGTGATGGTTGCACCGCTGCCGACAAAGAGATTGATCCCAAAGGTGAGCAGAATCGCGCGCAGGGTTTGGCCGCTGCCATACGCTTCGCCGACCGCGGCCAATGGGCCCTGGCTAAAGGCCGTGCCCGCGGCTGCGGTCACGATCTTCTGCAACGTTGCATCATAGAAAGTATACAGAATCCCCAACAGAATCAGACCATAGTAGAGACCATTCAGCCACAAATAGGCGCGGCGGTGGGTCCGCATGATGGTGATAGCCGGAATTAACCAGCGCACCAGGAAATTGGATTGACGTACTTCTACCTCACGAACAGCCATCATTTTCTCCTTCGAAGCCGGATAAGCAGCCCGTTCTCCGGCAGAGCGTCGCACGTTGCTTCGGCTTTTGCCATTAGTTCTCTTTACCTTGTACGTCCAGTACAGCTATGGGGTCGCGTACAGATGCACCGCTCTACCGTCTTGCGCCACAGGATGATCATCACCCACAGCGCAAAGAGACCGAGCGTGGCAAAGCCCACCATCGGCCCAATAATTTCGGCAGTCGTAAACCCGATCCCGGCGCGCAATTGGCTGACGGTCTGCGCGGCAATCAACGGCAGCAACAGCATTTCCAGCACCAGCAGTGAAAACGCCACGAGATAGCCAAAGGCCTTGCGCCGCCAGATCAAGACACCGGCAATGAGGGTGGCGGGGGTGATGATGCCCAAGTCGAGTACATCGGTAACCTTGGTGCTGTAGGCTCCCAGCATGACCGACAGTTGATTGCGCGCCAGTTCATCGAGCAGCGGCTGCAGCCAGATTACCAACGTCGCCAGGCCGCTGATAAACATAAAAATGGCGACGGCGCGGCGGGGCAGATCTGGGGTCAACTGGTCCATTCTAAACTGGGGCACAAGTGCGGCAAAAAGTAGCACAAAGGCAAACAGGCTGGCGGAAAAGAGCGTGATATAGAGCAAAAAGAGCGGGTTGAAGGCCGCTCCCAACGCATAGCTGCTGTAGAGATAGAGAAAGTAGACGAGCGTGCCCAACAACAACAGAGCGCCGCGCAGTGACCCGCGCCAGTAGCGCATGGCGGCATATATTAGCAACGGAATACCCAGCACCAGCGTTACCACGTCGCTCCCACGATTGGCGGCCCCCGTAAAGAGCGCGTCGTAGCGATAGAGGCCGTGGCCATAAATTTGTACCTCCTGCCCGCGTAGCGAGGTAACAATAACAGGTGCACCTTCATCCGGCCAGAAAAAGCCAGCACCCACCGCAACAAGGGTCAGCACGACAATCAAGGCCGCCAGTACCATGACAACCCATGACGGTTTCATAAAATTTGTTCCTTGCGCCAACCATGTCCCCGACAGATTTCGGTAAAGCCAATGCTGTCGTAGAGACGATTGGCCGGGATCATATCGCCGGTGTCGACAATCACATCGGTGGCATCAAGCGCTTTGAGGCGGTGCAAGCCTTCGACCATCAATGTCTGCGCCAGCCCATGCCGGCGATGATCGGGATGGGTGCAGACCGGCTCAAATGTGGCGTGGCCGTTCACCTCGTCATAGGCGATCCCCACATAGGCGGCAAAGGTGCCATCGGGGGCCACAGCCACCAGGTCGAGATCGGGGCGATAACAGGGCGCGCCCTGGGTGAAATTTGCAAACTCCACCGCGGTGTGAAAATCGCGATTGAATGCCGCGTTGAGCAGATCGGCGATCCGTTGACAGTTTGCCGGATCAGTCGGTTCAGTCGTGCGCAACTGATAGGGTGCGGCCATATCAACCGGCGGGGGCGTGCATTCCGCCAGGCGCAGACGGCGCGTGACACCACCATCCGCAAGCTGGGTGTAGCCGCGGTCTTGAAGCAACTGCCGGCGCTGCCCATCGTAGTCAAAGACAAAGATCTCCAACTGCCGCTGGCCTTCAGCATTGGCGGCGGCGAGATGTTCCTCTGCCCAAGCAACCATCTCGGGCTCGATGGCACGGAAATCGGGGTGGAGTTGCAGATACGCATCGCCAGTGCCCTCTGGATTCACCACGCCGACCAATTGGCCGTCGACCGTCTCCCACAATTGCAAACGGCCCACGGTGCGTTTCGACCAGTCGTCAGTGGCGTGGTGGAAGCGTTGACCATCCCAACGGCGCACATCCCAGTTAAAGCCAAGCGGTGTGGTTGGATAGGTTGCAATCAGCAGTTCGCGTACCCGCCAGAAATCCGCCTCGCCTTGTAGCGGACGGGAGGTAATCAGATTGCGTTGTTGTAGCGTCACGTAATCACTCCTTCCAAAACGTTCGGTCTTTGACGAGTGCCCCATTGATGATCCTAGTATCACCACGGTAAATTTCAATCGCTAAACCGGATTAACAAGAGGTACAGGGCTGTTGTCCACCGCTCGCGCATTCAAGCCCCTACCCAACGATCGGTATGGGGCGAAGTCAACCTTGGCCGGACGACAGACCCTGGCGCCAACAGCCAAACTAGCACCGCCGCATGGACAAACGAATCGGCCAGGATTTCCAACGAGTGGATCAAGCGCATCTGGGGCGGTAGCCAGGTGGCGGCCAACATGTAAAGTAGCCCCACCATCACAAAGAGCGCAAAACCCAGGCGCAGCCAGAGCTGCCACCTTGTGCCTTGCCAGGCAATGATTACGGGTAGGCAGGCAACCGCAAACAATACACTGCGCACCAGCAGTACCGCCAATAGCGTCGCCAAGGGCGGCAGCGCCAGGCCAAACGCCCCCTGCTGATAGGAATCGCCGACAAAGGGCACCACCAATAGACCGAAGCCGTAATAGATCGGTATGAAACTAACCGCGGCCAGCAATAGCCGCCATAGCCAGGTGCCGACTCGCTGCTGTTGAAAGTGCTGCCGCCAGCGCGGCATAAACGGCTGGATAGAGCCATGTGGTGGAAAGAGCCAGGCCGTCACGCCGCTACAGAGCAGGACCGCGGGCGTAAAGGTAAGTAGATTGAACCACGGCGACGTTACATAGCTGCTAAAGATGACCGCCTCGATCACATTGTTGAGGGTGTAAGCGATCCAGGTCAGCAGCGCCAACACCCCGGCGCGCACAAACCAATCACCAGCTAACTCGCGCCCCACCAAGTAGAGCGCCAGCACGAGCAGCGGACTGCTGAGCAGCAGGATCCGCATTGTCGCGTCGGCATCCATCCCCGCTGGTAGCACAGGCGCTTGCAGACCGCTCATGCCGGCGAGCATCCCGCCCAGCATCAATCCCGCCACAAAGGTGAGGACAGCGGTCAGCACTTTACCGAGGAAAATCACAAGCGTTTTCAGCTTCATACGAACCATCCTACACTTTCTACGGATGAGTAACTCCAAGCCAAGTGGGATCCGTACACCGCAACTCTCGTGCCAAAGGCATCCAAGGGTTCCGCAACGCTCAGCCTGAATCTGGTGATCCAGGCTGAGCGCCTGCGGGCGGCTGCTATAGGCCAGCCAGCAAGTGCCAATTTATCAGAAACGCGACAAAGAGCAGATTGGCCAGGGCAACCAACGTATAATGCACGCGCCACGCCGGTCGCCACGCGTGACGCCACCAAGCCAGCACCGTGAAACTCGCCAGCGCGAGCAATGCCGGGAGGTTGATCCACCAGAGCCAGGTTAATAGATTTAGGGTCGCGGTGGGATAGACAAAGCTCTCGGCAAACCCCAGCAACGCGCCAATAAACCAGCCAAACAAGAGCAGGTTGAGCAGCGCCGTGCCCACGGCAATCCAGCGCGCCCAGCGCGTCCAAGGAACAACCAACTGCCCCTTGCGGCGGCGCACCATCCAGGCAAGTGGCCAGGCGATAATACCGATGAGCATAAGGAGCAGGGCAACACCGGCAAAGAAGAGTTGCGTCACTGCGGTTCCATACCAAGGGATTTTGAAATAGGCGAACTGTCCCCAAAAGAGCTGCACAACGTCCCCCCGCGCATCGGTGCGATAGGTGAGGGTGCGCGGGCCATCCACTTGCTCAAAAATCCCCGACTCCGTCTCGCGATAGGTGCGTGTGCCCACCTGCAACGTGTCATTCGCGCCAGGTTGCACGGTCAACGCCTCAGCCTGCCAGGTCACAAACTTCTGGTGCGATGTATGGGCCACGCGTGAAGAGACATAATTCCCTTGCAGCGCGGCAATGTGTTCTGCGGTATCCGCCGGTGGCTCTAGAACTGCGGCTGGTGCTGCCGGATAAAAGTGATCGACAAAGCTGACCAACGGCTGATAGAGATCGCCAACCGGCGTGTTGTACGAGATAAAGAAACCCACCTGTTCTGCCGGAATCAGCGCCATCATCGTGTTGTAGTAGGCGCTGCCGCCCGTGTGCCAGAGGAGTTCTTTGTCATTTTGCATGGACCACATAAAGCCATAGCCCATGCCGTTGACGTGCGGGTCGTGGGCGAATTGCTTTTGCAGCATTGCCGCGACCGTTGCTTCCTCTAAAATCCGCCCCGCGCCGAATTGACCACCGTTGAGATAGGCCAACATAAAATTGGCCATATCCGTCGCGGTTGTGCGCAAAGGTGCCGACGGCAGGTTCGAAACCCACTCAAAATCGACCGATGTATATTGACCGTCCCGATAGTGATAGCCCTTGCCATAGTCGGCCAGCAACGCCGGCGGCAACGGTTGTTCAACCGAACTGTGGGACATGCCCAATGGCCTAAGGATATGCTCAGTCACATAATCCGCATACGATTGACCGGAGACACGCTCGATAATATAGCCCGCCAACCCCGTGGCATAGTTCGAATAGGCCCAGGTGGTGCCGGGTGGATAGACGCGGGTGGGCAGATTGTGTCGCAGAAATTCGCCCAACGGCAATAGGTCACCTTGCTCCGCCACCAGTAACGCCGCTAACTGCTCCTCAAAACCGGTCGTGTGAGTTAACAAGTTCTCGATCGTAATTGGCTTGTCAAAGGTAGCGGGAATTGTGAAGTCTAGATATTGGTTGATGTCGGCGTGAAGATCGACCTTGCCCTGTTCGACCAGTTGCATCAATGCCGTCCACGTCAGCAGCTTGCCGGTGGAGCCGGGGTAGAAGAGCGTGCGCCCTGCATCCACCAAAATTTTGTCCTCACGGTCCGCATAGCCGTAGCCTTTGGCAAAAAGCAGTTCGCCCTCTTTGACCACAGAAAGCGTTGCCCCCACAACATGGAATTCGTCCATCTGCTGCGCGATCATAGCATCGAAAAAAGCTGCCACATTCGCCGCGGTCACGGGGACAGCAGGCGCAATATCGTGCGTCTCCGTCAAGGGTATCGCGGCTTGGGCATATGGTACGCCGCTCGTCAATAGCAGTATGCCACCCAGCAAGGTAAACAGCACTCGCTGTAGCGGTTGTTGCTTGCCTTGTTGATGCGAGCGGTTGAATTGTTCTCCTATCTGTCTTCTACGCATGGTTGCAGCTCTTTGTAGTTTCATTGCTTGCTACTGATGGACTAAATTTCTCGGTGGGGCCGGCGTCTCTGTTGCAAAGAACGCTGCGGCATCCTCTTGCATGAGCACCCACAGTGTGTAAATGCCAATCACCGTGCCGATGGGCGCGTTGAGCAGATTGAGCACCCCCAGCACGATGGCCAGATAGCGCGCCCATTCTTTGTGGGCCAACAAGCCAAAGCCCGCTACAATTCCAGGCAGACCGAGCACCGTCAAGAGCGTCCCCACAAAGGTGCCGACCACGCTCAAAACCACAAGCGCTTGTGGATCGCCGCTGACCGCGCCAATTGTGCGCAGGAAGAAAAAGAGAAAGAGACCGATGAGCACGAAAAAGAGATTGCCGATGATATGCAGCCATCCCAAAACCGTGACATGCTGTTCCAGTTGTTGTTCATGTAGGCGCGTCATCATTTGTAAACTCCTTAGCCAATCAATATTTCAATGTTACTTCTACGAAGGTACACCAGCGAATACGGTCGGGTTGCCCCTACGTTGAGAGGCCCTCTTTGTCGAGCGCCAGGCTAGAACCACCCCAATCAGCAGTACGCCATCGATCACAAAACGCATCCAAAGCGGTGGCTGGACAAAGGTCAGTATAAAGAGCGCAATAATGGCACTCACCGCAACGATAATGGGCAGTTGCCAGGCGGGCCGAAAGAGAAAAAGCAGCGCTCCGGCCAGCCCAGTCAGTAGCGCCGTCACCCACAGCATAATTTCAGCCGGCTCGGTCCAACCTGGTTCATAGCCCCCCTCAGCGCGCACTTTAATCCCTTGCAGCATATTCTGTTCCATCACAAAGCCGCCAATATCCATCATGAAGCCCGCCACGGGATTTGCCATCTCCGCGCTGGTCTCAATCGCCATGCGCACAACGAGACGGCTCTGTTGCCCCTGGGCCACGGGTTCCAGATACCAGAGCCAAACCCAGTTCATGAGGGTGGGATCTACAGAATTGGCCAACAAGTACTTTCCTGGCTCAACCGCATAGACCTTGAGCACCGATTGGATCAGCGCATCCCCCGGTTGCGGATCTTGCCACTCGGGGTGAATGCGATCGGCGTTGACATAGACGACATTGTAATCGGCCGCACCGGTCAGCGCACCCACTTGGTTTTCGATAAAGGTGTAGCTGTAGTAGCCGCCGCGCGTGTCGCCCAGTTGGGCAATCCACGGCCAGACCGTGGCCAGCGGCGCATTGATGGTGGTGGCGTGGGTCCAGTGGACCAGGGGATGAGCGAGCAATTCGTCGCCAGGCAGGCGACTGGTCACTTCTGCGTCGGTCGCGCCCCAGCGATGGATGGCCGGCAGCGTGACCGCAAAGAGTCCAACGAGCAGCGCGCCAAGCACGATCATGCCGGTGAGCAAACGCAGCAGACGCGTACGAACTGTCATAGAAAGCTCCTTCTTGTCCCAGGAATCATGCAAATTTGTCGACACAGCAGGGGAATGGGTCGATTGGTTCAACGTATATACTCCTGAAAGTCTACAATAAATGAACAGCGTTCGCCCTCGGCAGCCAGCGAGTTTAGCCCTAGCCATCTGGATAGTATCGTTTAGTTGACATCGTTAGCAGCAGGAACGGTTTGACAAAAAGCGGCAGAACGGCCAACATGGTGGTGAGACGCGATTCGTGTTACATGAACTGTAACCGAGCCTTGTGTAGCGTTCATTTGAATACCGGTCATTTGTATAGGGAAAGCAACTTAGATATGCATCTGCAACAGCTGTGGGTAAAACGGTGGGGGCTACTAATCTTGCCCGTACTCCTCTTGAGTCTGTGGGCCGGTATCACCGCGCAGGCTCAGACGCCCATACCTACTTCTACTTCCACTTCTACATCTAGCCCTCTACAGGGCACTGTTTTGTACAATACGTATCTGCGCGCTGGGCCAGGAACAGCCCACAGCGCCGGCGACAAGGTGCGCGCCGGGCAAATAGTAAACATTATAGCAACAAGCCCGGATGGCAATTGGTATCAGGTTGGTGAGGGCCAGTGGATCGCCGCCTTTCTGGTTCGGCCAAGTGAAACATTGGGCACACCAGCGACGCCGCCAACCGCGCGATCAGCCGCGGCCAACCGTTTGGTGGCAACGGCGACACCCGCACTGTCGGCAACGCAACCGGTGACGGTGACGCCGCCGTTGCGCTACCTATTCGCCACAGCCGTGCCCACCGCTACGCACGCAATAAGCGCAACAGAAGCGGTGCCAAGCGTCACTGCCTTGCGCAACGCCAACCTACGCGCCGGTCCTGGCACCAATTACGCCGTTGTCGGTGGTGTGCGGGGTGACGAGACGCTCGATCTACAAGGGCGTACCAGTGATGGCACGTGGTATCAACTGCGTGATGGCAGTTGGATCGCCGCCTTTTTGGTGGGCCCAGATGTGCCGACACTGCCGACCGTGGCTCCCACGGTGATTGCCGGCATTCCCACGGTCGCGCCGACTACCACGCCAACAGCAGTGCCAACTACACCAACCGCCGAAGCAGCACCGGCGGCTCAGGATGTACCAACGGATACACCCGTCGCCGGGAATGAACCGTCGAGCAGCGGCAATAGCACCTTTGTCGTCACGCGCCGGCGGCTCTGGAATCCGTGGGAGAATGGCGGCTCGACCGATGGTCCTTCCGTGCACTGTGGCCAGGGGCGTAACCTCACAGTCAATGTGCTCGATGAGAATGGCAACCGGCTCAACGGCGTGGCGGTGCAGGCAGAATACGGGGCGAAAGAAGTGTGGGTCACTGGCTCGCAGGGCAAAGGCGATGGGGTCGCCGAATTTGTCTTGGGTAACGGTCAGAATGTGAAGGTGATCCGCGATGCCGACGGCAGCCCGGTCAGCAGCGAGGAGGCCACGGGGTTATCGACCGACCCGCGTGGGATTGACCAAGAGAGTCTGATCAGTGCCGGTTATTGTCAGGATGGTGCCAGCTGCCAGACCTTTGCCAACAACGTCAGTTGCATCGGTCATTATAGCTGGACGGTGACCTTCGAGCGGCGGCGGTAATTTGTAAAAATCCTCGCAAGCCTACCGAATCCGAACAAATGTTCGCCTATAATAATGGGGCCACCCGCTAGTTTGTCAACGAGGGTATGCGTAATTTTATATGCAAGCGGTGGCAGAGAAATTGTGTAGAAACGAGGATAATCCGTTATGGCAAAGAAAGAACAAACCTCTACCCAGCCAGATACGAGTGAGTTACGCCAGTCGCCGATGATGGCCCACTTACTCGATGCGCTGGCCGAAGGCACCGATATCGGCCACTATGGCCAGTTAGTGTTTGTGATGGTGGCACGCTATTTTCTTGACAACGAAGCAGTTGTGCAGATGCTGACGCAGCAGCCCGACTTGGACGAAAAACAAGCACGCGTGCTGGTGATGCAGGTCGAAGAGCGCGATTATAGCCCGCCGCAGCGCAACAAGATCATGCAGTGGCAGGCCGAGCAGGACTTTCTGATCTGCCCGACGCCCGATGATCCAAACAGTTGCAACGTCTACAGCGATTTGCAGTTCCCACAGCACGTTTATGACCGGGTAGAAGAGTATTACGAAGAGCGCGCCGAAGCGCAGATGCAGACAACGGCGTAATATACAGAGTGAGCCCTGAGGTGGCCTCGCTGTTGTAGATCAACAAGGGTAAAATAGGTCAGGGGTGCGACTTCGCAAAAAAGTCGCACCCCTCTCTTTCGAGCTACTTACCCATACCGTCTCAGTTATGCGAACGGCAACTTTGTACGCTATCAACTGTCGGGATAAACCCGTTTCCAGCCAGCACTTTTATTAGCCATGCAATATCGCTCCTCAATCCCCATGACAGGATGAGCTGACATCTCCTACGCAGTAGTCGGTATCGCCTCAAAGGCAACAGGACGTGCGCCCAGGAAACCACCAAGAGCAGCGGCCAAGACACCAACGAGCAAAGCGATTAACGTGCCCCATGCGCCAGCACCAGCGGCATTGGCGGTTTGTTCAACTCGCTGTGGGGTGATCGATCCACTCACGGCCGTTGCAGTCGCTTGGAGAGCATTTGTGGCATCTTGTCCAGCTGACTGCGCCGTAGCCTGCACCCCCGGTTGATTGGCAGCTTCCTGTGCGGCGGCACCGACGGCTGGTGCCACAATTTGGGCACCGGTTGCGGCAACATTGCCTGCCGTATTGAGCAGTGAACCAATACCGCTGCTCAGCATGTAGAGCAATAGCGGAATTGTCACAACCCAGACCATCACGCCGTTAATCAGACCGTTGCCACGACCGCCAAGCGCAGCCGTACGCGCAGCCAACCAACCGCCTAAGATAAACGCAATAATTGTGCTAAGTGCCCCCCAAATGCCGGCACCCATCCCAAAGCTGCCAAGTGCATCGCCTGGATTGTAGCTACTCAACCCAATGGCTAAGCCCAACACACTGAGGACAATTAGCACGGAAAGCGTGGCAAACAAACCGGCAATAATCGGACCCCACCGCACCCGATCCACTGGCGTCACATTGCCCTTGTCGACCACGGTCACATCTTTTTCATATCTGCTTTGTGGCATTGCTATCTCCCACCAAATTTACACTATTCCCACCACACTAGTTTTGTAATGGAAATTTGTACGAGACGTACGGATTGTGAGTATGAGACCGAACAGGTCAATTCAATATATACATTGGTAGTAAGCTATTGTACAGTTAAGATACATAACTAGAAAACAATATTTCATTTTGCTGTCAGCGCTACCGTGACGCAAGGCGATTGCTCACACGACGGCTGTTGACTACACCTTGTAGAAAGAGGAAGTGCAGCTCACAGCCACTAATTAAGTGCAAGTGATACGCTTGAGCCGAAGCAACTGTGTGGTGCAAACGATGGGGTGACAGGAGGAGTAAACAGCGGTGGAGGAAAGCATACGTAGAACAGAGAAAGTTGTAAAAAAGAAGTCCGGCTTTTCATCCGCATTTTGCAGCTTTATATGGATAGAATCAAAGCCGGACTTCTACCGACTTCTTGTACTATATCGATCAAACAATCGCAGAAGGTACAGACACAATGCAATTAACTACAGCAGGTTTCACCCCCGACACGCACACGCGCTGTCTGGGTTGCGGCCTTTGTCTCCGGCGTACAACAGGCGTCGGCGGCGACCGACGCCTCTGCCGTGCAACAGGCGTCAACACCACAGCAACTATCGTCGTTTAGTACAATGGTTTCCAGCCCAACCGAAACTGCGGGCAATTTGAGCGCCGACAGATCGACATTTATTAGTGGTGACCTCACTGCGGCCGGAGCACTGCCACAGCAACCACCGCCAAGCCCATTGGCATCCACACCAGCCGGCACGCCACAGACACCCGTCTCCGGCAATTCCAATTGCACATCGGCGGCGGCTTCCCAATCGCCAACGAGCGCGGCGACGACCGATCTTACTTGCTCGTAACCGGTCGCCAACAGGAAGGTCGGCGCACGGCCATAGCTCTTCATGCCGACCATGTAGAAGCCAGGTTCGGGGTGGCGTAGCTCCTTTTCGCCGTGGGGCGGGACGCTGCCACAGCTATGGATATTCGGGTCAATTAGCCCGGCAATTGCGCTGGGCGCTTCCACGCTGGAATGCAGATCGAGGCGCAATTCCCGCAAGAAATCGAGATCGGGGCGCGCACCGGTCGCACCAATGATCTGATCAACGACAATCGTACGTTCACCTTCGGGCATATCGCCGATCAACTTGACTTGATCGCCAACGCGCTCGATTTGGGTTGTGAAGAAGGGGGTAATCACCTCAACCGCGCCCGCTTCGACCAATTCTTTGATGCGCACGCCCAACAGCCCGCGCCCCGGCAGTTCGTCATCTTGCAATCCACCATAGGTCGCGGCTACGTTAGCTTTACGCAAGACCCAGGTAATGTGGGTCTCTGGGGCGCTTTCATGGAGATCACTTAACTCTAAAATGGCGTTGATCGCTGAATGGCCACCGCCAACGACCGCCACCCGCTTACCGGCATAGCGCGCCCGGCCTGCCCCCAACACATCCGGAATGCCATAGACAATCTTGTCGCGGTTTACACGCTCGCCTGGGGCGTATAAGCCATCTGCGCCAATCGGATTGGGGGTTGTCCATGTGCCGCTGGCATCGATCACGGCGCGGGCAAGAAAGCGTTCTTCTTCGCCGTTGACTTCAGCTTGGACGACAAAAGGCGCAGCGCTTCGACCGCGGTCTTTCATCTTGTCGATGCGCCGCCGGCTAATCGCCGTTACCCGGCTATTAAAATGGATCTGGCGCTGTAACGCCGGCGTCTCTGACAACGGCAATAGATAGTTGTCGATGAGTTCTTGGCCGGTTGGCAATCTGTCGGCATCCGGCATTTGCCAGCCCTCAGCCTCCAACAGCGCCACCGCGGCTTTGTCGACGCACCAGCGCCACGGCGAAAAGAGGTGAACGTGCCCCCAACTGCGGATGTTAGCGGCAATTTCAGCACCTGCTTCAAAAATAATTGGTGTCTCACCGCGCTGGATGAGATGCGCGGCGGCGGCGAGCCCAATCGGGCCGGCTCCAATGATAGCGACCGGCAACGTAGTTGTATCCATTTTCTGCTCCTTATATCGATAGATGTCGATGCTTTTGTGTAAAAAATTTACCCATCTCACATGCTGGGGCGTCACCGCCATCAGTTTGGAGATGGGCTTGGCGTTAAAACGAGTTCATCTGCACCGGCAAAATCACGGTCGGCAAAATCACGGTCGGCAAAATCTGGCGCAAAGTTGCGCATGAGCGTACCGCAACAGACGGTGAAGCGTTCCTGATTGAGCGTGTAAAAGCGTTGGCGTCCCTCCTGGCGTACCTGCACCAGATCCGCCTCGGCGAGCAACTTCAGATGATGGCTGACCGTCGGCTGATTAACGCGCCCACCCAAGGCATCAACCACATCGTTGACGCTCAACCACTCGCAACAGAGCAGCTTCATGATTTCTTGCCGGGTTTCGTCGGCAAGCGCTTTAGCAAAGGTGATCACACTGTGGTCAATTGACATAAGCTTATTATATCGATTTGTATCAATATGTCAACCCCCAATATTGTTGTAGGTGCGATTCAGAGTGAATTGCATCCTTTTGTTGCATGGAATCGGCAGTTGCGCACTACAGTTGCCCCACATCAGGGGTTGCACTATACTATTACGGAAATTGAGGATGTAGCCTATTGATTGTACCCGGGTTCTCCGTGGAGTGCAGCCAAACCTGTAGGCCCCTTACAATCTCAACAACCAATTCGCAAAATGTATCAGCCAATGAACCTCTATCTAGCCATCAAATATCACCCCGATGCCCGCAATCGTCCCCTGATTGAGGCGATTAGCATAGCCTTCAGCGCAGCCGGCCACAGCACGGTCTGCGTGGCGCGCGATCTCGAAGCGTGGGGGGCAAAGCGTTTTTCAGCCCAGGAATTGATGCGCCGCTCCTTCCAGCTGATTGACGCGGCCGATCTCGTACTGGTCGAACTGAGCGAAAAAGGGGTGGGGCTCGGCATTGAGGCCGGCTATGCCCACGCGCAGGGTATTCCCGTCGCCGTGGCGGCCCACACTGGCGCGGATATTTCGACGACGTTGGCCGGCATTGCGAGCCAAGTGCTTTTTTACGATGAGCCGACAGCGTTGGCCCAGGCACTTCTTATACTAAACAGAGCAAAACGCAGCACATGGGATTATGCCGCAAGTTCGGTCGAGCGACTGCTTGGCTGCCTCGATGGATTGGACGCAGCGGCCCTCAATTGGCGGCCTATCCCCCAAGCGAACAGCCTCTTTGTGTTGGCGACCCACATGATCGGCAATATCGAAGAGACGGTCTGGGGGATCGTCTGTGGCAATCCAATCGACCGCGACCGCGAGGCTGAATTTCAAGCCTGCGCCGTTGATCCGGCAGAGCTACGTGCCCATTGGCACAATCTACGACAGCAGATCGAGGTTCGGCTTGCAACGTTCAGCGCCACCGACATGGCCGCCATGCGCACCCACCCCCGCCGCGGCCCAATGAGCGCCAACGAAATTCTGCTCGTCGTCGCCCGTCACGCCGCCGAACATCTGGCCCACGCCGAATTGACGCGCGACTTGCTCCTTGCCAACAATCCATCCATTGCCCACACAGCAACAAAGAGCTAAACGATGAATCTATCATCACAGCGCCTAATCGCCCCACTTAAAAAGCAGACAGTAGCACATGAGTGGATCCGTCAACACCCCGGTTGGCTCTTTGTCGTCGCCTTTTTGGTGCTCAATGGATTACTCTTTTTGCCCCTCTATCTGCTCAATCTGGATAGCACCTCTCTTTGGCCACTGATCGGTTGGCGCGGCATTGATTGGTTCTCGCTGCTCAAACAGTTGGTGATTGGCCGCGAAAATTTCGATCCTTTTCGCTTCAATATTGAGCTTTTCTTGTGGATGGCGCTTTGGGTTAACATCCGTTGGCTGCGCCGCCCCGGCTTGCGCCATCTCTTTGTCCTGCTCTATTTTATCATTCTGCTCTACTATATCTTTGAAGCAATCACAGTCTCGCTCTACCAATCCGAGCCGATCTTTTACAGCCACTATTATCTGGCGGTCAATGGCCTGCGCTATGTTTTCGACCATCTCAACGTGGCGATCAGCCTCTATCTTATGGCGTTGTTGTTGCTGATCGTCGCGGTCTGGACCGTCTATCAGTTGGCGCTACTGCTCTACCAGGCCGCGCTGACCACGCCATTCAATGTTGCAACCAGAGTTAGCGTCGCCGCTCTCGCCCTCCTCATGCTCCTGCTGATTGGCACCGAACAACGTGCGCTCGCGTCACCAACCATGGTCTTTAGCAGTTTGAGCTACAAAGTCGAAGAGAATATTGAAAAGTCGTTCGCGCTCTACCAACAGGTGAGCGCATATGATGACACAACCTTGCGCCAGGCGTATGATTACAGCGATTACCACTTGACCCGCAAACCAAACGTCTATCTACTCTTGGTCGAATCCTATGGCAGCGTCCTTTACAAACGGCCCGACTACCGCCTCGACTACGCCGCGCTAACCCAACAGATCAAGCGCCAACTGGATGATGCCGGTATGGCGGTTGCCTCTACGTTGAGCGAGTCACCCATGTGGGGGGGTGGCTCTTGGATGGCCTTTACAACCGCCCAGTTTGGGCTCCACATTGATAACCAGCCTCAGTATCTTGCGCTATTGGAGACCTATCAAGAACATGCTTACCCACACCTGGGCGTCTATCTACAACAGGAGGGTTACCGCAGCTATCGTCTCTCGGCGATTTCGTCGGAATTGGCGACCGATGATTGGACAAAGTACGAGAACTTCTACAATACCGATCGCTGGTTTCGCTTTGAAGATCTGCACTATCACGGTGATCTCTACGGCTGGGGTCCAGCGCCACCTGATCAATACGCGCTCAACGCCACGCGGGAAGCAATTGCCCAAAACGCACCAGCCGGTGCTGATTCACCCTTTTTTCTCTTTACCATCACGCAGAATTCGCACTATCCCTTTGCGCCAATCCCCCCTTTAGCCGATGATTGGCGGGCGATGAACAGTGGCAGCACAGGCAGTGGTGAGGAACAGAAGATTGATGACGAAACGCGCCAGCACGATGTACGCCGCCAGGATTACTTTGCCGCTATCGATTATCAGCTCAATTTTCTCACCCAATTTATCCTGGCCCACCGCACCGAGGACGCGCTCTTTGTGCTCGTTGGTGACCACCAACCACCGCGCGTCTCCCGCCGCAATGACGGCTATGGCACCCCGATCCATGTCATCAGTCGCGACGCCAATCTGGTAGCCGCCTTTTACGACTATGGCTTTGAGCCAGGCTTGTGGGTCAACCAGCCCGAACCAACGATGAAACACGAGGGGTTATACTCGATGCTTGTACGGATTTTGGTCGCCAACGGCAACAGCACGGCAGCACTTCCGCCCTACCTGCCCGATGGTTTTGTAAATTCGTCGCCGATTGGCGATAAGTAACTCATGTTACGCATCTTCCCATAAAGGCGCCACGCTACCCGAGTACGCCGCATCCCCAGATGCGGGTCAATCCGCATCTGGGGATGCGGCGTACTCGAGACCAGCATGTTTACTGCGTAACATGAGTAAGTAATTCAGCGTTTCCTATCCATCGTAGATCGCAACGCGCTCTGGCTTCGACAAGCCCTTCGACCGGCTCAGGACGAAGCTCAGCCGCCGAACGTTGCGATCTACTGATATCGAACGACTGATATCAAACAGGACGAAAGAATGATCATTCATAACAAAAGCGAGGTCTGTATGTTGAAAAAATATTTCCTTGGTCTGTTGGTTACGCTACTGAGCTTTGGTGCCTTGGTAGGGTGTGGCAGCAGCGCGCCGACGGCGACACCGGTGCCCACCGCCACCACCGTGCCAAGCGCGGACGCGGACACGGCAATCACCACGGACGATGGCAGCAGACGCTTTGTCATCGTGCCGGAGGAGTCGACCGCTTCCTACATTGTGCACGAAGAATTCTTTTCTGGCGCATTGGCCAAATATGGCATCAATGTGGGCAATGCCGAGGTGACCGGCAGTACCCAGGAGGTCAGCGGCGAGTTACATTTGTTGCTCGACAGCGAGCAGAGCAAATTCGTCTCCGGGCAATTCACGGTCGATATCTCGACCCTGGCCACCGAACGGAGCCAACGCGACGGTTGGATTCGCGACAACGCGCTCGAATCGAACAAATATCCCATCGCCGCCTTTACCGCCACGGGCGTGGAAGGGGCACCGGCCACTTATACGGAAGGTGAAGAGGTTTCGTTTAAGCTGACTGGCGATCTGCTCGTCCGCGACATTACCCAGCCGGTCACCTTTGATGTCACGGCGAAATTGACAGGCGACACCCTTACCGCCACCGCCACCACCGCCAAGAAGATCTCCGACTTTGGCTTTAACCCGCCCAGCTTTGCCAATACCCTCACCGTCGCCGACGATCTGATCATCCGCGTGGAGATTGTCGCTCGCGAACAGAAAGCAGATTGCGGCTGTGACACGTCGCTAGGCGTTGTGGCCGCCGCCGGGACATAAGTATCTATCCTGATATTTTCTGTGACAATCTCTCCTGTAGGTGTAGTAACGATAGCCACAATCAAATTTCAGGATAGCTTCAAGCACACCAGTATGGTCACTGGACGCGGGAGCGTCCCCGACGGCATTCCACGCGGGAGCGTGGAACGAGCTACGCTAAGCCGATCATAGTCCACCCAACACGCAACACGTACCAGATAGGAGCCACCCATGCCCAACGATACCTTACTCGTTGCTATCACCCCGCAGCTCTACCGCGATCTCTTTGATGATGCGGCCGATGCCCAACTACGGGATCTAACCGAGCTTACCTTTGCCACCACTGACCGCAATTTAACGAGCGCAGAGCTGGCCCAACAGCTACCGGGGCACGCGCTCGTGATCAGCGGCTGGGGCACGCCAACCTTTACGGATGAAGTCTTGGCCGCGGCCAGCGACCTCAAATTGGTCGCGCACTCGGCTGGCAGCATCAAAAAATTGCTGCCGCCGCCGGTCTTTGAACAAGGAATCGCCGTCACGCACGCCGCCGGCGCGATTGCTCCCGCCGTCGCCGAAATGACAGTCCTGCTGATCCTGCTCTCGCTACGCCAGGCCCACGACCTGGATCGGCAACTGAAAGCCGGTACGCCCTGGGCCGAGGCCAAAATCGCCGGCATGGGGCAGGAATTGGCGGGGCAACGCGTTGGGGTTGTGGGGGCCGGCTACACCGGTCGCGAACTGATTTGGCGGCTCAATGGGCTACGTGCCGAGGTCTGGGTCTATGATCCCTATCTCTCCCCCGCCCGCGCCGCGGCGTTAGGTGTGCAGAAAGCGCCGGATCTGAACAGCCTCTTCCGTGAGTCACCCATTGTCACCATGCAAGCGCCCCCCACTACCGAGACAACGCGCATGGTCGGCGCGGAACAGTTGGCGCTCTTGCGCGATGGTGCGATCTTTATCAACACGGCACGCTCACTGACCGTCGACCAGGACGCGCTGCTGGCAGAGTTCCAATCCGGCCGTATCCGCGGCGCGCTCGATGTCTTTGACGAAGAGCCGTTGCCCGTTGACAGCCCCTTCCGGCACCTCGACCATGTGATTGTGACACCGCATGTCGCCGGCGCATCACAGCAAGCGCGCCGCCGTCAGGGACGCTACATCGTCGACGAAATTCACCGCTTCCTCGACCAAGAACCATTGAAATTTGCCGTCACCCGCGACATGTTAGAGACTATGGCGTAGTGTGGGGAAGAAGGAGACAAGGAGACAAGGAGACAAGGAGACAAGGAGACAAGGAGACAAGGAGACAAGGAGACAAGGAGACAAGGAGACAAGGAGACAAGGAGACAAGGAGACAAGGAGATCGTCTACCGATTTACCGTTCTACCGATTTACCGATTTACC
>DAOUCA010000134.1:0-20553 GCA_034432375.1 Caldilineaceae bacterium | reverse complement strand
TCCGCTAGATGCTTCCGTCAGTGCGACGCACGCGATCCCGTTGGTCCGCAAAACTCCAGTTCTCATTCTGAACGCAGTATAGTATCTCCGCTTTCCTCTCCTTTTACAAATCCTGCCCACAAACTGAGATGCTCCCTCATGCTGCCCCCAGTTTGCACGTTTAGGCAAATATAGCTATAATAGGGTCGCCCATTAATTGTAGATAACATGCCGTTAAGCGGCATTTGTATATCCTTCGCATTTCATTCATCTGAAAATGTAACAAGCAGGCTCCCCAATTCTTGTTCGTTCTTGTTGCCATCTATCAAGCAGACCCATTTGATAGAAACTCAGACGATTCAGTGGTTCTTCTTTACTCACATAGTCTTTTGATACACCGCGGTTGCTTTGACAAGAGTCGTTTTGGTCCTCCCTACTACTCAGAGGCCTGGCTATTCTCAACGTAAAACAGATAAAACCCACTCGCAAATTTAGTGGTTGGCAAGAAAAACAGAGAATTTGCGGATAGACTTACAATAGACCGGTCAGTAGACAACGGTTACCATGAAAATCTAGATTCGTTTCAACCTATGTAGGTGTATGTCTGCGCGTCTTCAAACTGTTGTCGGGCAACATTGCTTACTCTTTTATTTTGGTTGCCTGCGCGAGCGTTGCGCTAGACGCAATTGATTTTGTATTGGGTATGGAGGTGAAATGGCTGCAATAACAGAACCACGTCAGACCCCCTATGCACGTGTAAAAGGGCCAGGTTTGCTGGGGCGATTAGCGGGTGCAAAGACAGCGCTCCAGGCCAATGAGGCAATTTGGGGCTACATTTTACTGACGCCCTGGCTTTTAGGCTTATTGATCTTCTGGATCGGGCCAATTTTAGCGTCAGCCTACTTCAGTGTACTCGAATATGATGTGCTCTCCCCTTCAAAATTTATCGGCTTAGAGAATTATGTGCGTGCCTTTACCGGTGACAAGCAATTTTGGCCATCGCTTGGGCGTACCTTCTACTACTCGATCGTGGTCGTGCCGTTGGGGCTCTTTGGCTCGTTGGCGTTGGCGATCTTGTTAAACCAGAAGGCTAAAGCGACCAATCTCTTCCGCACGATCTTCTTTTTGCCCCATCTAACGCCGGCTGTTGCATTGGCGTTGCTCTGGGTCTGGTTGCTGCACCCGACGGTCGGCCCGATCAACACGATGCTAGGTGCGATTGGGATTGATGGTCCCGGTTGGTTGACATCCAAAGATTGGGCCATTCCCGCATTGATTCTAATCAGCCTCTGGTCTGGCATTGGTGGCAACGGGATGTTGATCTTTCTTGCCGGTCTGCAGGGGGTGCCGCAGGAGCTTTACGAAGCCGCTGAGATCGATGGGGCTGGACCGTGGACCAAATTCCGCCATGTCACGCTGCCCATGATCTCGCCAACGTTACTCTTTAATCTAATTCTTGGCATCATTGGTGCGCTCAAGGTTTTCACGCTGGCCTTTGTCGCCACCAACGGCGGTCCCTCTTATGCCACCTGGTTCTACGCGCTCCATATCTACCGACAGTCATTTGAATATTTCCGCATGGGCTACGGCTCGGCGCTGGCCTGGATCTTTGTGATCATTCTCATGATCTTCACCTACGTCCAGTTAACCTTATCACGCCGCTGGGTCTATTATGCGGGGGAGAAAGAGTAATGGCAACACAGGGACAACTATTACAACGAACAGCACCGACGGTCAACACGGCTCACCAAAGTATCAAAGTCAAGGCGGTAACCCAGACACTTCTGCTCTATGGTGTTTCATGTTTGTTAGGTGTCATCTTTCTCTTTCCCTTTTTCTGGACTGTTTCTACCTCATTAAAAGCGGTCGATGAGCTCTTTACCTTTCCCCCAACCTGGCTACCGGCAATTCCGCAGTGGCAAAACTATCCGGCTGTTCTAACCCGCGTGCCCTTCTTGATGTGGGCATTTAACAGCATTTATATTGTCATCCTCAATACGCTAGGCACCGTCCTTTCGGCATCGCTGGTCGCGTATTCGTTTGCACGCTTTCGCTATCGTTGGCGCGAAGCGATCTTTATCATCACCTTGGGCACAATGATGTTGCCGGATCAGGTGACGATGATTCCACAGTATATTCTCTTTCACAAATTGGGCTGGATCAATACGCACTACCCCCTTTGGCTACCTTCCTGGTTCGGTGGCGGTGCCTTTGCGATCTTTCTGATCCGTCAATTCATCATGTCCCTACCGCGTGAACTGGATGAAGCGGCGCTGATCGATGGAGCCAATTATTGGCGTATCTTCTGGCAGATTTTGATGCCACTCTGCAAACCGGTGATGGCGACCATCGCCGTGATTACCTTTATCGGCACCTGGAATGATTTCCAACGTCCACTGATCTATCTGCAATTGCCCCAATTATATACATTGGCAGTCGGGCTGAATTACTTTAATACGCTCCCCGAAATGGGGGGGGAACCAATGCAAGCATTGCTGATGGCAGCATCCGTCATGATGATCTTCCCCGTCATCTTGTTGTTCTTCCTTGCCCAAAGATACTTTGTCCAAGGGATCGTTTTATCGGGAATTAAAGGGTAATCTATCTATAAATCAGACTGCGATTCTTTTGTTTGCTAGGCAATCCTGATAGAAGTTTTTTGACAGCAGACGCAATGATCGTTCCCCAAAAGATTTATGGATCTAAACTTTGTTCATGTCAAATCATTCTGAGGAGGAATCTTAATGGAACATTCAAAACTTAGCCGTCGCTCATTTCTACAGTGGGCCGGCGTTGGTTCCGCAACATTGGCATTGGCCGCCTGTGCCCCCGCCATGGCACCGGCCGGTGGGGCCGCCGAAACGGGCAGCAGTGCGGCATCCGGTGACAAACCACTGTTAACCGTTGCTACCTTTGATGCAGAGCTACACGACTGGCAGCGCGAATTTGCCAAGCGTTGGGGTGAAGAACATCCTGAGGTCGATGTACAGATTGAGAGCGTCGTCTATGCGGAAATGGCCAAATTGCAACTGGCACGTGCCGCATCCGGCACCATGTGGGATCTCGTCTTTAGCGGCATCAAGTGGTTCCCCTTCTCGGCATCCAAAAATATGTTCCTCAACTTGGATGATTTCCTGGCCAGCCGCGAAGATGCCAATCTCGATGATTTCTTCCCCACGGCGTTGGCCGGTGGCAAACTCGACGGCAGCCTCTATGGCCTACCCTATGAGATCCACCCCGGCAACCCGGCCTTGATCGCCTTCAATGTCGATAAGCTGGATGCTGCCGGCTTATCGGTGCCCACCGATGATGACTGGGATGTCAATCAATATGCCGATATGTGTGTGGCGTTGACCAATAACGAGGAAAATTACTTTGGCACCAACTATATGCCCGGCAACTACTATGACTTTGAATCGATTGCGCGTGCCTTTAACACCGACATCCTGAATGAGGAACGCACCCAATTACAATTTGCTACCGAAGACAACTGTCGTGCGGCGGCCGAGTGGATTACAAAGTTGCGCACGGAATTGAACTGTGCGCCCAATCGCGAAGCGGCCCAAGGGCTTGACTTCACGGCTGGCATGGTTGCCACCGCCCAACATTGTACCTGTAGCGTCAATAGTACGTTGAAGACGGTTGGGGATAATTTCAAGGTTGACTTTGCGCTCTTCCCCAAAGGGCCAGAAGGATATCGCGGCTACACCGCGTTTACTTCCAACTTCTCGGTTTCGGCTACCACGAGCAGCCCAGATGATGCTGTCGATATGCTGATCTATCTGACCTCATCCGAAGCCGGCACGTGGTCCGCCTTGGAACAAGGCACAGGCCAACCCAATGCACGGCGCTCGGTTTGGGAAAATGAGGATCTGCTCAGTAAATCACATCCGATCTTCCGCCGCGTCGTCGATATGTACAACGATGCCAGTATCCCTGGCCCCTTCCCGATGCCGGCCAACCTGCGCTTTTCAGAGTTGCAGGACAACTGGGCCAATACCTCGCCGGATCTCTTCTACGGTGATGTGAGCTATGAGGAAGGATTGCAGACGGTCCAGGACGCCATGCAAGAGATTCTTGACTTACCGCGCGCATAGGTACGAGGGCGTCTGATCTCTGTTATTCAATCAAGGATCAAAAAAGGGGACGCCGAAAGCCGTCCCCTTTTTTGATCCTTGATTGAATCATGTATATCGTGCAGCATGACCAATAAACGATGGCTCACTATTGGTCATGCTGTTCTGTGAAGATCAATAATTTATTGGTAAAATAAACTCATCGATTCACCAATGCCAATTTTATCATTGCGCGGCTTGCAGATTGGCCCTACTCCGTGCTGACAGCCCAATCTGCTCTCTACTCTGCCAGGCTATGCCGCGCGCCAGACGGCATTTGTAACATGCTCCTTCATGAAATCAACATCTGTGCCATCTCGAACCTTTGCTCGCGCTTTTGCTAATCTGGTCGATGCCCTGTTGCCGCTCTTTGCCGTGCTCTTAGCCTTTGGCATCGGGATATTTCTGTTGTTGGCGCTCGGGGCCGATCCCTTTGAAGCGTACTATGCATTAGTCAACGGCGCGCTGGGCAATCTCAGTGGCATTACCCAAACACTAACCAAGGCAACGCCACTGTTACTGGTGGGCCTCGGCATCTGCATCGCCTTTCGCGGCGGTGTGATCAATATCGGCGGCGAAGGGCAAATCATTGTGGGGGCGACGGCGGCGACCGCGATTGCGCTGGCGTTACCCTCTTGGCCGGGCTGGCTACTGCTACCGCTGACATTGGCGACTGGTGCACTGGCTGGCGCGTTGTGGGGAGGCATTGCCGGTTTTCTCAAAGCACGGTTGAGCGTGAATGAGATTTTAAGCACCGTCATGCTCAATCAGATCGCGCTGCAGTTGATGAACTTTCTGCTACGCGGCCCCATGCTCGACCCCAAACAGGTTGAGGCCGGCACCAACATCCCCCAAAGCGCCGCCTTGCCGGAGCAGGTTTGGCTTTGGCGGCTGGTACCACGAACCCTCCTACACAGCGGCGCGATCCTAGCCGTGGTGCTGGCCATTCTGGTCTATTTGCTCCTCTGGCGCACAACGATCGGCTATCGGATTCGTGCCGTTGGTCTCAACCCGGCGGCGGCTCGTTATGCGGGGATTCCGGTGGCGCGCTACCTGATGTTATCGCTTGTGCTCAGCGGTGCCTTTGCTGGGCTGGCCGGGGCCGTCGAAGTGACGGGCGTTCACCATCGCATGTTGGAAGGGCTTTCTGGTGGCTATGGCTTTAGTGGGATTGTCGCCGCGCTTTTTGGTAAATTGCACCCATTGGGCACCATTCCCGCCTCTTTTCTCTTTGGCGCGCTACTCGTGGGGGCCGACAAAATGCAGCGCACAGTCCAAGTCCCCAATGCCCTGATTACCGTGCTCAATGGTCTGGTGGTGCTCTTTGTCGTCGCCAGTGACCTCTACAGCCGTCGCCGCAGCCAACGCCGCGTCGCCAGCTGACGTTTACCCATTAAAAATTAGCAATTGATGATTGATTATTTCCCCAGTTTCCAAGGACAATCCTTTTGTTCAACGAACTCTTAACCCTCTCTGTCCTCATCGGTATCGCCCACAGCGGGATTCGCTTGGCGACCCCTTTTCTTTACGCCGCATTGGGTGAGATGTTTGCCCAGCGCTCAGGCGTCCTCAACCTGGGTGTCGACGGCATCATGCTCATGGGTGCCTTCTCCGCCTTCTACGTGGTTTTCAACACCGAGAATTTGTGGCTGGCGATTCTGGTGGCACTGCTGGTTGGAGCCCTCATGGGGTTGCTAATGGCTCTGATCAGCGTCACCATGCAGGCCGAACAAGGAATCAGCGGCATTGGTCTCTATCTCGTGGGGTTGGGGTTGAGCGATCTGCTTTTTAAGAAGATGGTCGGTTCGGTTGTAAGTGTCTCCGGCTTTCCAGCGCTGCCCCTGCCCTTTCTCAGCACCTTGCCGATTATCGGTGATATTTTCTTTGATCACAGCGTGCTGATTTACATGGCCTATCTCCTCGTCCCACTCAGCTGGTTTGTGCTCAACAAAACCACCTTTGGCTTGAAAATCCGTGCCGTGGGTCACAATCCCGAGGCAGCCGATTCGCTAGGGGTGCGCGTCAACGTAATTCGCTACGCCACCTTGATGGTGGGTGGCGCGTTGGCTGGGGTGGCCGGGGCTTCGCTGAGCATTGGGCTGACCAATGTCTTTCAGCAGAATATGACCAATGGCATGGGGTTTATTGCCGTGGCATTGGTCTATTTCGGCGGTTGGCGTCCCTTTGGCATCCTGGGCGGTGCGCTACTCTTTAGTACAGTCAATGCGCTGCAACTGTGGGTACAGGTAAAAGGGATTGCCATTCCGTCAGATTTAGCCGTGATGTTGCCCTACGTGTTGACGATTCTGGCGCTCGCCTTTGCCGTGCGTCAGGTGCAACAGCCGGCGGCGCTGACCAAACCGTATGAACGGGGTGGGTAACGTTTTGCAAGGATTAGTAGACCGCAACGCTCTCTGGCTTCGACAAGCCCTTCGACCAGCTCAGGACGAAGCTCAGCCGCCGAGCGTTGCGCTCTACTGATAGATAAAATCCTTAAAAGTCATACAGCCTCTCTCGTGTAAAAGCACTCTATTACGAATGACTTTTAAATGATTAGTCTATGAGTATAGATTCCCCCAGCCGCTCTTGCTCGCGAGGAGCGGCTGGGGGAATGACAATTCAACAAAGCAAATTAGGAGAAAACAATGAAACGTCTATTTCTACCATTCGTGCTCATCTTGGCATTACTACTTGCCGCCTGCGTTGCGCCAGCTAGCGCGCCGGCACCGGCAGCAAGCGAGCCAGCAGAGGCAGAAAGCAGCGATAGCACAGCCGCAACCGGTGAACCTTTCCGTGTCGCGGTGGTGATGCCCAGCAGCGCCGAGGATGTGGCGTGGAGCCAGACGATGTATTCGGCCTTGGTTGCCGTGCAGGAAGAGATGGGTGGCGAAAGCGCCATGGTGATCTCAGTTTCCGAGAATATGTTCCAAGTAACCGATGCCGCCGCCGCAATTCGTGACTATGCCGCCGACGGCAATGATCTCGTCATCGCCCACGGCACCCAATATGGCAACTCGATGTTTGAAGTGGCGCGCGACTTCCCCGAAACGAGCTTTGCTTGGGGCACTGCAACCGATACCGGCGAAGCGGATGGCTTGACCAACATCTTTGCCTATGAAGCCAAGGCGCAAGAAGGGGGCTATGTCAATGGCGTGATCGCCGCCATGCTCAGCACGGCCGATGTGATTGGCGTGGTTGGCCCTGTCGAGGCGGGTGACGCCAAGCTCTATATCGACGGCTTTGTGGCCGGCGTCAAGGCCACCAAGCCCGATGCCGAAGTCAACATCAGCTACACCGGCTCCTTTGGCGATACGGCACTCGCCGCGGAAGCCGCCAACACGCACATCAAAGCCGGTGCGGATGTGCTCACCGGTTCAGCACAGCAGGTGGTTGGCGCGATTGGTATCGCAGCCGAGAATGGGGTCCTTTGGTTGGGAACCCAAGCTGACCAGACACCATTAGCCCCCGAGTATGTCGTGGCCAATCAGATTTATAATTGGATTCCGACGGTTAAGGATATGATCGAACTACACAACAGCGGAACCCTAGGGGGCAAAGCCTATACGCTCACCTTGGCCGATGGGTTGGAGATGCAGATCAGTGACAACCCGGCGATTACCGACGAGATCCGCGCCGCCGCCGAAGCCGCCATCGCGGCCATCGAAGCCGGCGAGATCGATCCCATGCCGGCGGCGGAGTAGAGAGGATGAAGGGGTGAAGGGGTGACAAGGTGATACTGTTGGCTTACCTTACAATCTAGCCGTGTCATTCCTGCCTACGCAGGAATCCACTCGCTCGACATGGATTCCTGCCTACGCAGGAATGACAGTATTACAGCAGAGTGTAAGGTATTTCGTAAGACAGGCCAACAGTATCACCTTGTCACCTTGTCATCTTGTCACCCTGTCACCCTGTCACCCTGTCACCCTGTCACCCTGTCTGCGCACAAGTGCAAACAGCGCACCAATCGCCAGCACGCCGGCCATAACAATCGCCGTATAAGCCGTCACCGGGGCGTCGCCTTGGGCGACGTAGATGCCTACAAAGGCCCAGACGAGCACCAGCGTATAGGCGGCATCACGCAGACGTAATGCAAAGAAGAGACCGATCAAGGTGGCTATCACGATGAGAATGGCAGCCCAGGTTGGTGCCCCCAAGGGCGCACCTTGCCAACCTAGGTTATAGAGCGTGATCGTTGTATTCGCAATGGTCGCCACGGTGGCCCAACCGAGGTAGATGCGAAAGGGAATGTGGGTTGTCCAACGCTCGGCTGTCGACACGCTAGGGAAGCTTGGATAGAGGCGGGCATAGAGAATGGCCAGCGACGCAGCCAAGATCGCGATAATCAATACGGCGAGGGTGTAGTAACCGAAGTGCCAGGCAAAGATCCAGGTCGAGTTTGCCATACAACTGAGAATAAAGGGCCACGTAATGGCCCGGAGGCGCGGGTTGGCCCGTTGGCTGGGCAGCGCTTGATAGATGGCATAGGCGATCAGCCCCAGATAGATGATACTCCAGATGCTAAAGACATAGCCAGCCGGCGTAAAACGCACGGGGAAGCTGTCCGAAATATCGCCGGCGGTGCGCCCGTTGAGCGGCAATGCCTGCGAGAGATAGTTGACGAAGATAGTGACAACCAATGCGACAATCACCATTACTTGGCGAACGATATCGCTACGTGACGCTGCCCCCGTGTACTGATCAGTGACGACCGATTTTTGAGAATGGGCAGAAATTGTACTTGTAGTCATTGTTGCTCCTTTTCGCTGATGGATTCCTGCCTGCGCAGGAATGACCATATTCCCTTACCGTAAGGGTGGTGGTGCCGGGGAATGAATTTTTACTCTTAGCCAAGAATAGACGAACATCAACGTTCGATCTATAGGCACTGATACAAACATTGGACATAGGCATGACAAACCGAGAGGTAACGAGGGTTCACACATGAATAACAGCGGGCGTCTGCTGCCAACGGGTCTGCCCTGTATCGATCACTTGGAGATGCGGAAGATTGTCAAACGGTTTCCCGGTGTATTGGCATCGGATCATGTTTCGTTTGATATCAAGGCTGGCGAGGTCCATGCGCTGCTTGGCGAAAATGGAGCCGGCAAATCGACGCTGATGAAGATCCTCTATGGTCTCTACCAACCGGACGAAGGCGAAATTTTGCTCAATGGGCAGCCGGTGCGGATTGGCTCGCCAACCGATGCGATCAAACGGGGGATCGGCATGATCCACCAGCATTTTATGTTGGTCGACACGCTGACCGTGCGCGAAAATGTGGCATTGGGGCTCGCTTCTAGCCGTGCACCGCTGCTGGACCTGGATCGGGTAGAAGCGCGCATTCGGGAACTATCACGAGCGTATGGTCTGGCGATTGACCCACGGGCCCCGGTCTGGAGCTTAGCCGTGGGCGAGCGTCAACGCGTTGAGATTATCAAAGCGCTCTATCGGGGAGCGGCGCTGTTGATTCTCGATGAACCGACCGCCGTCCTCACCCCCCAAGAGGTCGATGATCTCTTTATTACCTTCCGCCAGATGACCAAGGATGGGCACGGTCTGATCTTTATTAGCCACAAACTCCATGAAGTACTGAGCATCAGCCACCGGATCACGGTCCTGCGCAATGGCCAGTTGGCCGGCACGCGCGCCAATGAAGGGGTGACGCGTGCCGAGTTGGCGCGCATGATGGTTGGCCGCGATGTGCTGCTTGACCGTCACCGTGATCCCGTCACATTGGGCGCGCCGATGCTAGTGGTACGGGGCGTCAACGCGCTTGGGGTGACCGGGCAGCCGGCACTCCGTGATCTTTCGTTTCAAGTGCAGGCAGGTGAAATTCTAGGTGTGGCTGGCGTCAGCGGCAACGGTCAACGCGAATTGGCCGAGGTAATCGCTGGGTTGCGACCAGTGACCAGTGGCCGCCTTTACTTTGGCGACGACGAAGTAAGTCACTGGTCAACGGCAGCGCGTACGGCCTCTGGCTTTGCCTATATTCCCGAAGAGCGTATGCACGATGGCGTGGTCCAAGACTTTTCAATCGCCGAGAACATAATCCTCCAGGATCACACCCGTCCTCCCTACAGCAACCGCAGCTTTCTCGACTTCCGCGCAATAGCCCAGCATAGCCGCCAACTGGTGCAGGAGTTTCAGGTCAAGACGCCAACGATTGAAACCAAGATCAAACGGCTCTCCGGTGGCAACATCCAAAAGGTGATCATGGCGCGCGAGTTGGCACGCCAACCGCGTATTCTGATCGCGGCCCAACCGACACGGGGGGTGGACATTGGTGCCACCGAGTATATTCATCAGCGTCTGCTCGATCAGCGCGCTGCTGGCACGGCCACTGTACTCATTTCTGAAGATCTCGATGAAATTCTGGCACTGGCCGACCGGATTCTGGTGCTCTATGAAGGACGCGTGATGGGCATTATGCAGCGCGATGAAACAAACGCCGAAGCCCTTGGGTTGATGATGGCGGGAGTGACGGCTTAGCCCTGAACTATTTGAATCGGAGATGCGTAAGTCTCGGCTTTGTGCCCAAGTTGCCATGTGGATCAAGCGAAGGATTTCGGAAACACTACAGCGGATTTTGGAAACAACAGATAGACAATTCGATTGACGACATTTTTGGCAGCTTACAAACTATCGGTTCAAAGTACTATTGCCCTTAAAATTTGGCTCTTTGGGACCTGCCGCAGTAGCCCCGCTTTGGTTTCGCGCCCCAAGGCTCCCGTCCTAAAGTGCCTGGACTACTTAACTGGCGCTAACTCTACTTTGGGCCGCTGATCCCGTACAGTCCCAAATAGCCTATAATTCCGGATACGGCGTGCCAAATCCGCGCCTTCCTTCATCCGTTGTAGTGTTGGTTAAGCCCCTAACTCCTTAATACACAAGAGACACCCAGCGACATGCGTAAGCTCTTTGGCTCTCTCAAATGAGGTTTGCTCTCCCTGTTGGAGTATGATATAGTCCATTTTGGTACAGCCGTTGCTCCAAGGCAGCCCTGTTGTCAGTTCCCTACTTCGCAGAATCGATCATTTTGACCCCATACGCTGTTGGCGTTGCACAATCGCACTTCCCAGGCGCGCAACGTGGCAGCGGGTAAGCTGACAGCTGTTTGTGCAATCATTTTGTTCCCCCAATCGCCATGTCAATTCAATCATTCTATTGGTACGTATGAGGAGGTTTCCATGTCTGAACGAAAAAGTTCTATTACAAGTGGGCTCTTGAGCCGTCGCCGTTTTTTACAGGGAATAGGCACAGTTGGGGCTGGTGCTATGTTGGCGGCCTGTGCGGCACCGGGTGCCTCCACGGCCCCTGCCGGTGAGGGAAGTGCGGCTGCGCCCGATGCCGCTGGCAAAGAGATCAAATTCTACGTCTTCTGGGGTTCGCCCGGCGCGATTGCCGATGATCTGCTAGCAGATCCAGAATTAGAGAGCTACATCGGTGCCGGCAATACGATCGATTTCAAATCTGGCTTTAATCAGGAATCGATCTTGACGGCGGTCGCCAGTGGTACGCCACCAGATATTGGCATCTGGAACAACTATCTCGATTTTATGTCGCGTGATGTCGTCATTCCGTTGGGGGATTATATTGCCACGAGTGACATTATCACCCAGGATAATTTTATTCCCGGCAACTGGGATGTGATCCAATATCAGGGCACGATTTACGGCGTCCCCGGCTTTGAATGTTTTGTGCGTCGTGGGCTCGAATATAATAGCCGTCTGGTCGAGGAAGCTGGCCTCGATCCAAATAGCCCGCCAGAAACCTGGGAAGAGCTCATGGGCTGGCATGAAAAGCTCACTAAATTTGACGATGCCGGCAATCTGATTCAATTTGGCATTGACCCCTTTGACGCTGAAGGCGGTACCGGCCCCGGCAATGATGGCTGGTTTGCCATGGAATCGTGGGGCGTAACCTACTTTAATGAAGATACCAAAGAATTTGATCTGGATAATGAAGCCGTCGCCCAGAGTTTTGATGTCATGGGTGAGTTTGTCAAGATGATCGGGCCGGACAATTTGGTGGGTCTACGCTCTGTCGAAGGGCAAGGGACCTGGGGTGGAGCCTTTAATGCCGAAGTCCAGGCGATGATTATTGAAGGCTATTGGCATCCCGGTGAAACAGTCAATGAAAAGCCCGAAGTGGCCCCCTTCAACCGCTCCGGTTGGGTACCCGTGCCTGAAGCGCGTCGCGGCACCAAGATCCAATTCGGTGGCGGCCACATGGCGCAGATCTTTAAAGAGGGTACCTACAAAGATGAAGCATGGCCGGTTGCGGAGTGGATTCAGAGCGATCATGTCTGTAACCTGATCTTTGACAAGATCGGTTGGCTCCCCGCCTACCTGCCCTACTTCGACAATGCCGACCAAGAAAAATACCCCGGTCTCAAATTTTACTTCGATTCGGTCAAGGAAGCGACCTTCTGGGGCCCCTACATCCGCAATGAGATCCAATCCTTTGTGGAAACCCAATATCAACAATTGCGTGAACAGGTCTTCCGCGGCGAGATCAATGGTACCCAAGCCGCGGCGCAACTGCAAGAGGATGCTGTCAAGGAATGGAAACAGGCTGGTTTCGCATAAGAAGCCCCCCTGTTGATCAAGAAGATGGGCCGGTATTGTACGCTGGCCTTTCTTCTTATAGATACCCCTTCTAAAAGCCGCACGCATAGCAGGTACAGTTACACGGAAGAAACTGTGCAGCTTTTAAGGGGTTTATCGACTAAGATTGATTGCATTCGTCTGCTCGAAGTTGAAGGACCTGATTATGAGTGTACTGACCCGCGTTCGCAACATGACGAGCACCGACCGCCGTGAGTTATGGATCGGACTGCTCTTTGCGTCACCCTGGATCATTGGTTTCCTTGGTTTCACCTTGATTCCTATCGCTTCCTCGTTTTACTATAGCTTTACACGCTACGACCTCCTCCGTCCGCCAGTCTTTCTGGGAATCGACAATTACGTCAACCTTCTGACCGATGATGACGACTTTCGGACTGTGGCCTATAACACCATTTGGTGGGTGGTCTTTAGCACGCCGTTGGGGGTACTGTCTGCATTTCTAATGGCGCTCTTGCTGAATACGCAAATTGTGGCGCGCTCTTTTTTCCGTGCCGTCTTCTTCTTCCCCTCGATCGTGCCGGTGGTTGTAACGGCCTTCGTCTGGCAATTCCTGCTGAATGTACAATATGGCGCGGTCAACGCCACGCTCCAATACATCGGATTGCCGATTGTGCCTTTCCTCTCTAATCCAGATATTGTCAAACCAACCTTGGTGATGATCCACATGTGGGCACAGGGCGCGGCCATGGTGATCTTTCTAGCCACCCTGCAGGATGTGCCGCGCACGCTCTACGAGGCTGCAACGATGGATGGCGCAAACGCGTTGCGGCGGCTCTGGCATGTGACGATTCCCATGGTTAGCCCGGTGATTCTCTTTAATATGGTGTTGAGTTTCATTGGCGGTTTTCAATACTTCACGTTGCCCTGGCTGTTGACCCAAGGCGGACCGAACCAAGCCACTGAGTTTTATTCGCTCTTTCTCTATCGCAACGCCTTTATCTTCTTGCGCATGGGGAAAGCCAATGCATTGGCGTGGTTGCTCTTTGTGGTGATTATTCTCTTCACGACCCTGCTCTTTCGCCTCTCCGGTCGATGGGTCTACTATGCAGGCGGGTCACGCTAACTGTAATCAGGAAAGAAGTTTCTGTTATGGCAACTCAACATGTTTCGCAACAGAGTGGAACTGGCGTGCGGCTCACCTCCGCAAAAGGACGCCCTGGTCTCCGTGCCCTCAGTGCAACCGAATGGATCATGGGGATCCTGAAGTATCTTGTCCTCTTGGTATTGACGGTCACCTTCATGTTACCCTTTTATTGGATGCTCTCCTCCGCGGTGAAGACAGACACTATGGTCTACACGGTGCCACCGGTCTGGTTTCCCATTCCACAACAGTGGGGTAATTTCTGGGATGCGTGGAACGCTGAAAATTACTGGCTCTTCACCTTTAACACGGTGGTGCGCTATGCATTGCCGGCAACGATTGGCTCAGTCCTCTCATCGTGTCTAGTCGCCTATTCCTTTTCACGGCTGCGCTGGATCGGGCGGGACGCGCTCTTTGCCGTTGTGCTCGCTACCTTGATGATCCCCGGTTGGGTACGCTTGGTCCCCCTCTTTATCATCTTCAAACAGATCGGCTGGCTCAACACCTTTTTGCCGCTGGTCGTTCCTTACTTTTTTGGCAATGCGTTCTTTATCTTTCTCCTGCGCCAATTCTTCATGGGCATCCCCACCGAACTCTCCGACGCGGCCAAGATTGATGGGGCCAACGAGTTGCAGACGATGTTTCGCATCATTCTGCCCCTCGCGGTGCCGGCGCTGGCGGTGGTGGCGCTCTTTACCTTTATGGATGCCTGGAACGATTATCTCGGTCCCCTGATCTATGTTAACATTGAGGAGAAGTGGGTGCTGGCGCTTGGTGTACAGCGGCTGCGCAATGCCGTGCAGGAGATTGGCAATACCAAGCTGGCCTATCCTTACTTAATGGCTGTCAGCACATTGATCACCCTGCCGATCTTTATCGCCTTCTTCTTTGCCCAACGGACCTTTATCGAAGGTATTTCGGTGACAGGGCTAAAGGGCTGATGCTACCTATTTCGACAACGTTACATTTCATAAAATGGACAGGATTCACAAGATACACAAGATTTTTCCGCTGCTGTAGAAATCCTGTAAATTTTGTGAATCTTGTCTAATTTAATGTTGTCGTACTATTTACCACACCTGGACAAACTTATGAATATTTCAATCTGCTCTTACACATTTCACCAACTGACGCGGGACGGTGTCATGGACACCTTCGGTTATCTCGAATCAATTAAATATCGCTATGGCCTAACCACCGCCGATCTCTGGCATGGCACCTTTGCCAACCTAGATAAAGAGTACCTGGCTAAAGTCAAAGCTGCGGTCGCCGAGCGCGGTCTCACCATCGCCAACATCTGCATTGACCGCGCCAATATCTGGGAAAATGACCCGGATACGCGTGCCGCCTATCACCAAAATGCGCTGGCGAACCTGGAGGCGGCCGAATTCCTCGGTGCGCAGACCGTTCGCCTGGATGCCGGCGGCACACGTGATGAACGAGGCTGGACCGATGAACAACTTGGCTTGATTGTGCCGCAGTATCAAGAATGGGCACAGCGTGCCTATGACAACGGCTATCGGATTGGGCCGGAGAATCATTGGGGTGCCGAGATGGTGCCGGAGAATATCAAGCAACTATGCGAAGCAGTTGATCACCCTGGCTTTGGCCTACTATTGCACGTCGGGCGCTGGCACGGCGACAATCCCGATGCTGGGGATGCCCTCGTGGCACCCTGGACAATGCACACGCACTTCTCGACTGGCATCAGTGATGAATCATTGGAAAATGCGATTGACGCGCTGCGCGCCAACAACTACAGTGGCTGCTACAGCGTTGAAATTGCCACCACCCGTTACAGTGAGCCAGGAATCGTGATTGCCAAGTTGCGCGATGCCGACGCTCGCCGCAGCTAAAAATCTATTTGCTTGCAAAAAAGTCGTTGCGGTCGTTCCTCAGGATAAAGCTGAGGAACGACCGCAACGACTTTTTATTTGCCACCCGCTATCCAACGCAATCAGTTGTGATAAACTATCGTTCCTACCGCTTCTCATCCAACCGATGTTCCAGCCCCGGCGCGATCATGCGCTCATCTGAATCCCAATCGGGGAAATGCTCCGGCGTGTTGCTACCATGCCGCGCAAAGAGGCGGTTGACAATCATCACCGCGCTAAAAAAGAAGACAACGCTGCCCATAAACCAGACGAGCCCGCCGGCAATCATCTGATCCTCAACCATCGGAAAGCTGGATTGCGCATGGGTCGCAACGTAGTGGGCGTAAAGCGGGACGCCACTGTAAGCAATGGTGATCCCGGCCGTCATATTCGGAATCTCCACCCCAACCGCGTAGACAAAGAGCATCCACCCTGGCAACGCGCGCCGCAGATGAAAACCTGTCCCCACAATATGAACCCAATAGAGCAACGCCGCGCAAAACATCAATCCCAAGGTTAGATAATGGCGGCTCTGATCGGCCATCGTCCAGTTGACCACGGCGATATCATGCCAGATCACAATCGCGGCGACGTAGAGCATCCACGCCACTCCCGGTGGCGTCACTATGCGTAGGAATCGACCGCTGGTTGTATCGGCGCGCAGGCTATGCATAAAGCGCCGCCGCCATTCCACAGGTAAGCCGCGCAGGCTAATATGCAACGGGCAGGAGAGCCAGAAGAGCGGGGCGGCGACCATTGCCACCATGATCTTTTGCACGGCGCGGGCGTAGAGGAGTTCGTGGCTCAGCCGGTAGATCGGGGGGAAAGTGGCTAGTAGCAACAACAGTGTGCTACTGATGAATAGGCTGAGACGTACCGGCTTGGCTACTGGTGAGTCGACGCGACGTAGCCGCAACCAACCACGGAAATACAAACTACCAGTCACACCGAGTAGCAGGAGAATCAGCAACCGTATAAGCCATTCTGTCATTGGCATGAACCCGCTCTCTTCGCCCCAGTTTGTGTATCCTCTACTCGAAAAATCGTGTATCTATACTGAGCTGCGCCATAAAGTATCATTTTTACCCGTATACAAAATGATATTATGTGCTGCAGCGGAGTATAGCATAGCAGATACCGTTACATTTGTTAGTGGCTTTATGCGCATTTACACTAGATCTAGGGCACTATGCTTTATTTTCTGGTGAATGGAGGCTTTGTGCACAGACCAAGAAGAGAAATTCGTGACGACTGCATATTTTCAAGCATTCTAAGAGAGCTATGAGCGAAACCAAAATTAACTACGATCAAGATGCCGATGTACTCTATGTTTCCTTTGGCCACAGCAAGCATGTCACTGGTATTGAACTGACCGACGACGTCTTACTGCGTCTCGATACGGGTAAAGCGACCGACGAGCCACCAAGGGCAGTGGGGTTGACATTCATCAGTTTCAGCTACTTGATGAATGCCCACCGCGAGCAGCCGCTGATAATTCCGTTGATGAATCTGCGTAGCTTGCCGGAGGATCTGTGGCAAGCCGTGCTGGCAGTCGTGACGACTGCTCGGGTGAGTGATTTCCTTGCCGTAAACTTTTCGATTGCGCCGCGGATGCCACCATTGCCGGAGTTGGCATAAAAGCGCTGTCAACAAATGCACTACCCCATCACCCCACGCCGCTTCTTCGGCAACTTCATCGGCAACACATGCCGCCGTTCCTTGTCGAACTGATAGAGCGCATTGGCCACCGCACCCGCCGTCGGTACCAGCCCAATCTCACCGACCCCCTTCAGCCCATACGCACCGTGTGGATCGGGCACCTCAATCCCAATGACTTCCATCTCGGGCATCTCCTTGGCCCGTAGGATGCCGCACTTACGCAACATCGTGCTCTTGGGGCGGCCCCCTTCGTAGGGCAATTCTTCGCTAATCGCATAGCCCAACCCCATGTGGATCGAGCCTTCGATCTGCCCTTCAAAGAGTGTCGGGTTGATGATGCGCCCAGCGTCGTGGGCGGCGGTCACCTTTTGCAGTTGGCCATCGTCGTCGAGCACGACCAGTTGGGTGGCGTAGGAGTAGGAGTAGTGGGTGATCTCTTCGCCCTGCTCATTGTGGTAACCCGGCTTGGTCGTCCAATCGACAATCCATTCGCCTATGTAGACGGTGCCCACCAGGTCGGCCAGCGGCTTGGTTGCCAAGTCGGCTCGAATCTTTTCCGCCGCATTGAGGATCGCATTGCCGAGCAGCGAGGTGGCGCGCGAGGCGGTCGTCATGCCGGTAAAGGTGCCGGCATCGGTATCAATGTGTACTTCAATGGCGTCCGGATCAATCCCCGTCTCTTCACAGAGCATCTGCACCGCCATCGTGTTGATCCCCTGCCCCATCTCTGTCCAGCCATGCTCAATCAGCACATGGTCGGCGGCGTTGATTGTAATGCGTACGCTTGAGGCGTCGGGCATGCCGTTGCCGATGCCGGTGTTTTTGATGCCACAAGCGATGCCGGCAAATTTGGCGTTGTAAAACTGATCCTTGACCGCTTCGAGCGTGGCCCGTACTCCTGTCCCGCCCTTGAGGACTTGGCCGGTCGAGGTGGTCAACCCTTCGGTCAACGCGTTGTCATAGCGGAATTGCCAGCGGTCAAAGCCGCCCTTTTCGCAGAGTTCATCGATACAGCTTTCGAGGGCAAAGGTCGCCTGATTGACGCCAAAGCCACGCATCGCGCCATTGGGAATATTATTGGTATAGACAGCTGTGCTCTCCACATCGACTATTGGCACATAGTAGGCACCCGTGGCGTGGCCGGCGGCCCGTTCCAACACCTTCATGCCCACCGATGCATAGGCCCCGCTGTCACCGATAATGCGGGCACGGACGGCAGTCAACTTGCCCGCATCATCACAGCCCAGCGCGTATTCCATCCAGAGTGGATGACGCTTGGGGTGCATACAGATCGACTCGTCACGGGTCAGGAGAACACGCACCGGTCGTTGCAGATGATAGGCATAGAGCGCAGCGTGGCCCTGCACCGAGAGATCTTCTTTGCCGCCAAAGCCACCCCCATTGGGCATCAGTTGTACACGCACATTCGCCAATGGCAAACCAAGCGCTTTGGCGATCTGCTGCTGATCTTCATAGATGCCCTGCCCCTGTGAGAAGATTTCGACACCAGCGCGTGGGGTCCCCGCAATCAGCGGCTGCGCAACGGCACATTCCGGCTCCATAAAGCCATGTTCAATCGTCTGGGTCTGGTAGACCCCTTCGGCAAGATACGCGGAATTGACCAACGCCCCGTCCGCATCGCCGCGCTTGATTTCCATGTGCGAGAGCACATTGCCCCACGGGTGAACCTGCGGACTCTCCTCTTTCAACGCCTCGTGGCAATCGACCACCGGCGTCAGCACTTCATAGTCAACCTTGATGGCAGCCACCGCGGCCCGCGCTTGGGCTTCACTCTCCGCCACCACGCCGGCCAGCACATCCCCAATGTAGTGCGTAGTTTCGCCCACGCCGATCATCAGCGGCCAATCTTGCTTGATCAGCCCGATCACTTTGTCACCGGGAATATCATCGGCAGTGAAGATGCGGATGACACCGGGCATGACCGCCGCAGCATTGGTGTCAATCTTCAGCACGGTGGCACGGGGGTGGTCGCTAAACTTTAGCGCGCCGTAGACCATGCCATCAAGCTTCAAATCTGCGACGTAGGGACGCTGACCCAATACGGCGCGCTTGGCATCGTAGCGCGGGTGACGGGTACCCACTTTGCCGCTGCCCGTCGGCTGGGGAATCTCTTCTTCGGCACGCACCGCTTCGGCGGCGTACATGACCGCGTCAATGATCTTCTTATAGCCGGTGCAGCGGCAGAGGTGGGGTGTAAGTACTTTGGCAACATCGTCGCGCGTGGGGGTGGGGTTCTTCTCCAGCAGCACCTTCGATTGCATGACAATGCCAGGAATACAAAAGCCACACTGCACGCCCCCTTTTTCGACAAAGGCATTGGCAAAGGTCTCTTGATAGTAGTCGCTCATTCCTTCAGTGGTGATGACACTACAGCCGTTGATCTTCTTCATTGGCGTGACACAGGAGAGTACCGCTTTGTCATCCACCTGCACCGCGCAACAACCACAGGCCGCCTGCGGGGAACAGCCATCCTTGGGCGAAATGATCCCTTCCTGCTCCCGCAGATAGGTGAGGAGTGGCAGATCGGGATCGCCGGCATACGTTTTCTCTTGGCCGTTGAGTTTGAAGATCATAGAATTCTGTTCCTTTGAATAGACGGATTTCATCGACGAGCGGTCCGGCAGTATCATCCGGCAGTATCATCCGGCAGTATCATCCGGCAGTATCAATCGTCACATTGCGGAGAATAATGTTGCCGAAGGGCAACGATTCAGGCTAGTGCTGGTTGCGTAGGCCACAGCGGTTTGTGGCTGTATCGAAACCAAACGGGTCAACCCGCTCACGTTGGCTTCGCTGAAGAAAAGGATAAGCACTCACGTGGGTCGTAGCATAAATTACAGTTGCAATCCTCTCTACGGTATACAATTTCTCTGAAGAAATGTCAAAAAATTCATGAGGGCTAGCGAATTTCCCGGCGAGGTCCTCTACTACTGCGAACTATTTAAGCCGTCGTGTACTAGGGCCTGAATAGACCAATACCTAACTTGAAGATTCTTCCGAGCAAAAAACCGCTCTTCAGAATGACAGCACTCTAGGCTTATTTACGCCGCTACGTACTAGTCAATACCTTCGCCAATTTCAGAAATTAGAGCCGTCATTCCTGCGCAGGCAGGAATCCATCTTCATGTTACACGAGTAGATTCCTGCCTGCGCAGGAATGACATCTGGAAATTTCCGCCAAAACAAGGTTTGGC
>DAOUCA010000133.1:0-94968 GCA_034432375.1 Caldilineaceae bacterium | reverse complement strand
AGAAATTAGAGCCGTCATTCCTGCGCAGGCAGGAATCCATCTTCATGTTACACGAGTAGATTCCTGCCTGCGCAGGAATGACATCTGGAAATTTCCGCCAAAACAAGGTTTGGCGAAGGTATTAAACAACGAGAAGCACCCTCAGGCGCTGAGGCGACTTCTCGCTATGAGGGCAGGATTCGGGAACCCTCTCTGGGTGCCTGTTGTAAGGATGACAAGATGACTGCTGCTGTCATCTTGTCATCCTGTGATACTGTTGGCCTACCTTACAATCTAGCCGTGTCACTCCTGCCCCCACCTCCGTGAGGGTAAACTCTGGCAGGAGTCCACTTCATCGACATGGATTCCTCGGGTGCCCGCTGGGCGCGCAGGCATGACAGTGTTACAGCAGAGCGTATGGTGTTTCGTAAGACAGGCCAACAGTATCATCCTGTCATCTTGTTATCCTTCCCCTACATCTGATTAAACTTTTCCCACGCCTTGGCTAGCTCTTCGGTGTGGATCTGCGCGGCTTCTACCATGGCCGCTTCAATATCGTCGCCGTCGGCGTACGCCTTTTCAATCGACGGGCGGTAGGCATCAAAGATCGTGAAGAAGTCAAAGTAGGTGTAATCGACCTTGGCCGAATCTTGGACGATATTCTCCAATGCTTTGGGGCGGCTGTCGGGCGGCGCTTGGTTGTACCACTCCGTGGCTACCGACTCGTAACTACTCGGCACGATATAGTTTAGCTCGCTAAAGCGCTTCTGCCCCGCTTCATTGACCAGATAGTTCATTAGGCTCCAGGCCATGTCGGGATTGGTCGCGTTTTGGAAGATCCACCAACCATCGGATTCCAAACTGGTCGTGCGCTTACCGGTCTGCGGATGTTTGGGGAAGAGCGCAATGTCCCAACCAAATTCTTCAATTGATGCAAAGTCAGAGATCCACCAGACACCGTCGACGACCATCGCCACCTGGCCGGACATAAAGGGATTGGTGGCGGCTTGCGCGCCTGGGGCGGGGGCAATTTTGTGCGTATAGACCAGATCCCAATTCCACTTAAAGGCCTCAATCGATTCGGGCGAGTCTAGCAATGATTTTTGGAAATCTGCGCTGTGATTGGCACCGCCAGCGGCGAAGAGGAAATTGCCTTTGGCCATGATTCCTGGGTTGATCATCTGCATGCCCCAGATATTCTGGTCGGCTTGCGTGATCGCCTGGCCGGCGGCAACGAGATCATCCCATGTCCAGTCGTCGGTGGGGTAGGCGACCCCTGCGGCGTCAAACATATTTTTGTTGTAGGCGAGGATCTGCGATTGGGCGTCGCTGGGCAGACCATACATCTTGCCCCCTTCACCACCACTATCAAAGTCCCCCTCTTGCCAGCGGTATTGTGCAACCGCGGCGGGCAACATCTTATCCAAGCCGAAATCATCCACTTGTAGATAATCATCGAGCGGCAAGAGTACCCCACTCTTGGCGTAGGTGAGCAGACGGCCATAATCGGCGATCCCGACATCGGGCGGCGTGCCGCCGGCGACCTGCGTCTGCACCTTGGTCCAATAATCTTCGGGGAAGAATTGCCCTTCGACGGTGACATCGGGGTGCTCTGTATTCCAGGACGCGATCACATCTTTCATGGCCGCTTCATAGCCGGACCAGGTGTAGCTGGAAAAGATCAAGGTCTGGGTGTCGCCACTCGGTGCGGCCCCCCCGTCGCTCGATGTGCCAGGGGCCGAGGTTGCGGTACACGCTGCGAGCAGCGCGCCCACGGCTCCGACGCCGGTCAGTTGCAGAAATGTTCGTCGTGAGAGTTGCGTTGTCATGTTGTGTACTCCTTTTGAAAAATAACAAAACTTGTTACAAAATGCCATACTTGTCATAGACCTCGCGCAGCGTCTTGCCATTTTTTAACTCGCTGCGTGCCTCGGTTTCTTTGCCGACCTTCTCTAGTGCCAGCTCAATCACCGCCTGCTCAATTGCCTGCGGAATAACGACAACCCCGTCGTAGTCGGCGAAGATAAGGTCGCCGTGATGCACGACCACATCGCCACATTTCACCGGTACATCGTAGGCCATAACGCGGGCGCGGCCCTGCGAATCGAGCGGACGGATGCCGGTGTAGTAGACGGGAAAGCCCATGTCGATAATGCGCACCACATCGCGCACCTGGCTGTCGCAGATACAGCCGACCGCGCCATTGCGCATGGCAATCGTCGTCATCAACTCGCCCCACGGTGCATTGGTCCCGCTGAAATCGGTGGAATGCACCACCACATCGCCACCCGCCAGCGTATCCATAAAATCAATCTCTAAGCCATAAGGATCCTCCTCAACAATATAGTCGGTCTCCATCCAGCGCACCGTACGCGCCCGGCCCACAAAGCCACAGTTGCGGATATCGGGCAGAAGTGGGCGCAGACGGTGGTGCATGGCCTGTTGGCGGCAACCCTCGCCATCAAGTACATCGCAGACAGCGGCAACATAGAGCTTTTGCCGTACGAAATCAAAGAGCTCACGATCGTTGGGAAGCATAAGAGTTCTTTCTGGGTAGGTGAGTGGCTTGTCCCCGCCTTAGGCTGAGCTTGTCGAAGCCTAAGGCGGGGACAAGCCACTCACAAAATTCGGAAACGGGCCAGTATCGCTTCATCGATATCGACGCCAAGGCCGGGGCCGGTCGGTATCGGGACATAGCCGTCGGTCATCTGGATCGGTTCGGTGCAGAGCTGGTTGAGCAGCGACGCCGAAGAGACGTTGTACTCCAGATAAAGTGAGTTCATCGCATAGGCGTTGAGGTGCAGCGAGGCCGCTTTGAGCAGATCGGTGAGCCAGGCGTGGGGCACACAGTCAATCTGTTTGCGCAACGCCAGGTCGGCGATCTGCTTGCCGACCGTTAAGCCGCCACAGCGCGAGAGATCCGGCTGTAACGTATGCACCTTGCCAACGGTGGCTAGCTCTTCAAACGCCTCGTAGCCGGCCATCTGCTCCCCAGCCGCCAGCCGCAACGTGCTCGTGTGCGCGGCTACCTCGGCATAGCCGGCCACATTATTGGGATGGAGAAAATCTTCGAGCCAGAAGATATCAAGTTCTTCCAGCGCATGGACCAAGCGGATCCAATCGCGCAGCGGGCGCGGCTTGTAGGGGTTCGCATAGCTAGTGCCATACCAGCCGGCATCGACCATTAACTCGATATCGGGCCCCGCTTCTTCGCGCGCCGCTTTCACTAGGGCAATATCTTGTTTGAGATCATAGCCAAAGACGCCCCAACCAAACTTGATGGCGCGGAAGCCGTGGGCTAGATACTCGGCCACCGCGGCTTTCATCGCATCGGGCGTGGGGCGAAAGAGGGTGGAGGCGTAGGCCTTGACCTTGTCGCGGTACTGTGCGCCCAGCAGCTTGCAGATTGGTTGATTAAACGCTTTGCCGGCAATATCCCAGAGCGCAATATCTGCGCCAGAGATCATCTGCATCCCCGCGCCTTCGCGGCCATAGTAGGCGAGGTAACGGGTCATCTTCTGCCAGAGCCGCTCGCGCTCCAGCGGATCTTCGCCGATGAGTGCCGATCGAATCGATTCGAAGCCCACCGCGCCGCCCGAGGGGGCGTTCACAATCGCGTTGCCCACATGCGGCTGCGTCTCAATGTCGGACCAGCCGATGATCCCCTCATCGGTGGTGATCTTGATCAGACTCACAAAGCGCACGCCATGCGCCTCGGCTGCTTCGTTAGGGTCGGGGTAATCTTTGCCGGTGTCGAGCACCATCGCTTCTACGTCGGTAATTTTCATAAATATTCTCGTGATTGGTGGCCTTGAACTAAAGTTCAGGCTGATAACTCAAGACCGCTAAAGACGGGCTATAACACATAGCCAGTCGGCCTTTGGCCGACTTCAGCTTTTAGCCTGAACTTTAGTTCAAGGCTACCGAATGAATTCGGCATCTGATCCGTAAAAACCGCGCCCATAGGGCACCCGAAACGGGTTACCACTGACCTTGACCCCAACTGACATGCAAAGTGTGTTTCTGAACATTCAACCTGTTCTTAACGGGTTTTGCATATCAGCCGGGCGTTTCAACCCCGGGTGCGCCAATCTGCAACGCTACCTTCACCGCACGCGCTTGCCCATTGGTGGCCAGATCAAGCGCGACCTGATAATCGGCAAGCGGCAAAGTGTGCGTTACCAACGCGGCGAGCGACGCATGCTCTGCCGCCAGAAAGGCCAACGCATCGTCAAGTCGTTCTTCGTCATTGCAGGCACCGACAATCTCCAACTCTTTGGTTTGGACCGTCATTAGATCGACCGGCGTTTCACCGGCCAGCGACGCAAAGATGACAAGCCGCCCTTTACGGCGCAGGAGGGTGAGCGCATCGGCCACCGCGGCCTTGCTTTCGGTGGCCAGTACAATGGCGTCATATTCGGCACCGGCGTTGGCCGCCAACAGCGTTGCCACCGGATTGATCACTTGCGCTGTGTTGACGGGGTCCGCGCCATCCGCAAGGGATAACCGAAAGGGGCTGTGACCCGCCAACACGATGCGGCCCAATGCCATCTTCTTTGCCAACCGCGCCATCAACAGGCCAAAGGGACCATCACCGATGATCAGCAGGCGAGCACCTGGCGTGAGCTTGGCCTGGGCCAGCGCTTCCAGGCAGACACAGAGCGGCTCAAAGAGCGCTGCCACCGTAAAGGGCACACCGTCGGGTAAGTGACGGGCGCGGTCGCGGCGCACGATGTAGTAGTCGGCGAAGGTGCCTGGCATGTTCAAGCCGAAGTGGCCCATCTGCTCGCAGAGGTGAGCCATGCCGGTGGCACATGCCTTGCAGGATCCACACGGATGGACCGGGTGGGTGACCACACGGTCGCCCACGGCAAATTCCATCACCGCGGCACCGACCGCCGCCACAACGCCCGCTCCTTCATGACCAAGGGTGATCGGCAAGGTAGCCCCAAAGGGATTGGCCGCGATATCGTGCAGGTCAGAGGTGCAGATTGTGCTGACCGCAGTTTGAATGAGCAACTCGTTATCGCCAATCGTCGGCTGCGGCACGTCGCTGTAGACGACGCGGTTGAGTGCTTCCAACACTAAGGCTTTCATGCGGTGATCCCCAGGAGGGTCAGCGCATCGCGGTGCAAGATGCCCTCGATTGTCTCCGCCGTCACTTGAGGCAGGCCACTGTTGCCGATAATGTGGTTGACGTTGCGCAAGCCATCTATCGATTCAACGCCGCCGGCAAAGGGGTAATCAGTGCCAGGGAGCAGCTTGTTGGTAACGTTGTACTCCTGCGCCGCGATGAGCATGTTGTAGAATTGCCAAGGGCGATAGTAGAGCGCTGAAATGTCGGCGTAGACATGGGGGTGTTTACGGATCACGACCAGACATTCCTCACAAAAGGGGTGGCCAACGTGGGCCAAAATCATGCGTAACTCTGGATAGGTGAAGCCGACTTCATCAAAGAGCCAGGGCCGGGTAAATTCGAGCGGTGCATTCTGGTTAAAGGTGGTGCCGGAGTGAAAGAGGATCGGCAGGCCATTCTCCTGACAGTAGGCGTAGATCGGTTGGCAGCGTGCGTCGCGCGGGTCGAAACCGGCGTACATTGGCACCATCTTGACGCCAACCAACTCCAGTTCTTCAATGCCGTGGCGTAGTTCGTCGAGCGCGCCCTCTTGGGTGGGGTCGCAGCAGGCAAAGCCGAGTAGCTTCTCCGGCGCACGGGCGACAAAGTCCGCTACATATTGATCGGGCACCCAATAGCCGGTCCGTCGTGCTTTGAGGCCAAAGACCACGGTTTTCTCGAAGGGTGCATTGTCGGCCATGAATTTGTCAAAGGGGGTCGACAGGTCCATTGGGCGGCCACGGGATCGATCCGCTTCGGCGCGCGTGGCGGGGGCAATGTGAATTTCAGGATCCCAGGCGTGGGCATGGATATTTTGCATGATTATCTCTGGTTACACAATATTTCCGTTTTGATCAACTCATACTGAAAATCGCATCTAAATGGAGTGAACGGCGGCTGAGTAGCGGAGCGTATCGAAACCAAAGTGAGCGGGCCTACCGCTTGGTCTCGATACGGCTGCAAACTGCCGCAGCCTACTCGACCGGCACTCGTGCACGACTCAGCTTTATGCCTATAATTTGCTAATCGGTCACTACTAAAACTCCCGCGGATCCGGCACATCGACCGGCATCCCGCCCTGTCTGGCTGACTCCAGCGCCAGCGGACCCGGCAGCGAACAGTCGAGTGCGCGATAGACATCGACGGACGACGATTGGCCCTGGCGGAAGCCATCGACAAAGGCTTTCATCGTCCAGTAGTCGGAACCGCCGTGACCTGCTTTGGCGGAATCGGCACGAGCGGCGACGCGGTCCGGAATGTACTCGGCTTCAAAGCCAGCCAATTCACGCCAGTGGACACCGGGGCCAGATTTGCCCGGTCGCGCCGCCGGTTCCAATTCTTCGAGCCAGATGCGGGCCGGATCGCCAAAGCCGCGGGTGCCTTCAAAGGAACCATTGGTGCCTTGTAACGCGTAATAGTCCATGAGATGGGGGCGGGGCGAGACGATATCGACGCGAATCTTGAGCATACGTCCTGCCGCGGTCTGGAAAAGGCTGACCACATTGTCGGGGATGTTGATCTCTGCTTCGAGGCGCCCGGGCTGCATTGTTGCCATCGCTGTCACGCGGGTGGTGCGGTCGTCGAGGATGTAGAGCAGCGGGCGCAGGCTGTGCCAGATGTAAACATAACCAGAAAAGTCACGCCCGCGCCAGGTGAGTGAGCCGTCGGCAAAGCGGTTGAGGCCGCGGCAGTCATGTAGATATTCGCCTTCGCCAAAGTAAACATCGCCAAATTTGCCCGCCTGCACCAGCCGCCGGATCAGCTCGATCTCGTCGCGGTAGCCATAATTCTCCATGAGCATATAAAAGCCACCATGCTGCTTGTAGGCCTGCACCAGCCGCCGGCCATCGGCCACGGTGGTCGCGCCCGGCACTTCCGAGATGACGCCGATGCCATGTTCGAGCGCGACTGCGGCCATTTGGGCATGAAGCGTATCGGGGGTGGCCAGAATGATGACGTCGAGGCCGTGGCCCAAAAATTTTTCAAAATCGCTGTAGGGGGTGGCGTCGAGCCGCGCCCCGACCCGTTCGGCGGCTTCGGGCACAATGTCGCAGACGGCGACAATTTTACCAGCGTTGAGGGCGTCGAGATGCCGGGCATGGCTCATGCCGCGGCCATCACCAACGGCATTCCCCCCGACACCAACAAGCCCAACTTTGATTGATTGCATAGGATCTTGTCCTTTGTCTTTCGTAATGTTTGTCGCGGATTTCATTGAGGATTACGCCATAGTTTGGTGGGCGGAGGCTGAGCTTGGCGAAGCCGACACCGCTTCGGCTTCGACAAGCTCAGCCTCCGCTCAATCGACTCTCGGCGGCCAATTCGCTCAGCGTTACAAAACGCACATTCCCCTGGGCACGGGCATAGTCGAAAAGCCGGGCATAGAGTTGCAGACCGGTTGCCCATTGTCCGGTCATAGCGTAATAGTGTGAAAGCACAACGAAGGGTTCGCCGTTACTGCGCGCCCGCTCAAAATCATCACGGGCGAGGGCAAAGTGGCGGTCGACATCACCCGTTTCTAGATACCAGGTATATTCCGAGTGCATGGGGATTTCGGTGATCCCCGCCATGTGTTGATGGGGGTGCGGGGGCAGCCCTGCTGTCCACGATTCGCCGGCATTGTAGTCGCGGTTGATGTAGCGCCAGCCCATGGGGTTGATGACCCCGTTGGAACTCCATTGGAACCCCATCTCATGCAATACCGTATACGTGGTCTCACACATGCCCAGGCACGGGGAGCGAAAGCCGATGGGGGTGAAGCCGAGCGTGCGTTGAAAGATTTCTTGCCCTGCTGCCAGTTTGCGGCGCAGCGTCTCTGGTGTGTGCCAGGGGGCCACCGATTCCGGCTCATTCTCCCAGCGCGCTTTGGCATCGGGAATAATGTCGAGCATGAAGCCTGGCGGCACCCCAAACTCGAAAGGCGTTTCGTGGGTGTAGCCGTGGTGGGCAAGTTCGTGGCCACTGGTCTGCGCCCGTTGCAGCAAAGTCACCCATTCTGGTTTGGTATCCAATGACTGATGGCCAGCAAAGGGCACCACAAAAAAGGTGCCTGGTACCTCTTGCTCATCGAGAAAATCGAGCAGTTCGGCAAAGAGTTCCGGCTGCTGCATGCCGGGATCGTCATTGGTAAAGGCAAAAAGTGTTTCGGTCATAAAGGTTCCCGCACTGGTACAAGGCTGAAGAGAAATTACGGACGTTCATCATTCGGTAAGTGGAGGCTGCGGCTTCGACAAGCTCAGTCTGCGCGGCTGCGGCTTCGACAAGCTCAGCCTACGGTTCTCGAATGGGTCTACCCTTTTAACCCAGAGAGCACGACGCCACGTACAAAGTATTGTTGGGTAAAAAGGAAGACGATGAGAATCGGCAATAACGTGACAGTGGCACCGGCCATCATATTGGCCCACTGGGTATAATACATACCGCGGAAACGGGTCAGCGCCAGCGGTAGGGTAAAGAGCTTTTCGTCAAAGAGATAGATCACTGGTCCGAGTAGATCATTCCAACTGCCCATGAAACTGAGCAAGGCGAGAGTGGCGATCACCGCTTTGGCGAGTGGCATCATAATGCGCCAGTAGATGCCAAAGTGGCTACAGCCGTCGATCTTGGCGGCGTCGTTGAGCTCCTGCGGAATTGTCATAAAGTATTGGCGCATGAGAAAGATGCCAAAAGCGCTGCCAAAATAGGCCGGCACAATCAGCGGCAGGTGGGTATCGACCCAGCCAATGCGTGTCATCACGACGTAGAGCGGGATCATCGTGATCTGGCCGGGGATCATCAGCGCACCGAGCGTAATCACAAAGAGTACCTCACGCCCCCAAAAACGCACACGGGCAAAGGCATAGGCAGCCAGTGACGACGAGAGAATAATTCCCAAGGTCCACAACGAACTGACTTTGACGCTGTTAAAGATATAGCGCCCAAAGGGCAACTCAGTCAGAATATAGGTGTAGTTGGAGAGGATCGCGGGGCTTGGGATCCAATCGGGCGGAAAGGCAAAGACGCGCGCCTCCGACTTGAGCGATGTGGCGACCATCCAATAGAAAGGGAAGACCATGGTGATAGCTGTGAGCAATAGTGCACCATAGGCAAGGAATTTGCCAACGATCAGCCACCGTTGCTGTTGCTGATGTTGTTGCTGCCAAGTCAAGCTACTCATAGTGCACCCACCGTTTCTGCAAGCGAAGCTGGATCAGCGTGAGGATTAACAGGATCGCGAAGAGCACATAGGCCAATGCTGAGGCATAGCCCATTTTGAAGGAGCGAAAGGCGTTGTTATAAATGTGCAGCACAATCGTCAGCGTGGCGTAGACGGGGCCACCGCCGGTCATGACATAGGTATATTCAAAGACCTGGAAGGCACCGATTAAGCTCAGAATCAGCAGCATAAAGGTCGTTGGTGTGAGTAGGGGCAGCGTAATGTTGCGGAATTTTGCCCAACCGCCGGCCCCATCGATTTCGGCGGCTTCGTAGTACACGTCGGGAATGCCTTGCAGGCCGGCCAGGTAGATTAACATGTTATAGCCCAGCCCCCGCCAGATCGCCATAATGATGATCGCCGGCATTGCCCAGGTGGAGGAAGAGAGCCAGGTCGGCCCTTTGACGCCGACCTGTTTGAGCAGAAAGTTGAGTACGCCAAATTCTGGGTTGTAGATCCAAAGCCACATCAACGAAATCGCCACTGACGAAGTAATGGTAGGCAGAAAAAAGATACTGCGGAAGAAGACAATCCCGCGCAACTTCTGATTCATGGCGATCGCCAGCAAGAGGGAGAGGATCAGCCCTGCCGGCACGACGCCGACCACGTAGTAGATCGTGTTGCGCATGCTCGTCCAGAAGAGATCCTCCTGCAACAGCGCTTGATAGTTGCCCAGCCCAATCCATTTCGGCGTGCTGATGTAGTCCCCTTTGGTAAAGCTCAGAAAAAAGGCGGCGAGCACTGGCCCATAGGTAAAGATCAACAAGCCGAGCAGCAGTGGCGCAACAAAGAGATAGCCGACGGTGTTCTCATTGTCGATTAGGCGCGCCCAGCGAGAAGGTTGGGCCGGTACGCGACTGGGTTTGGCCTGCGGCGTAGCCGTGGCCGCGGTCGTTGTTGTGGTCAAGATAACACTCCCTCTCATACTACAACTCATAGCGTATTCATCCGGGGCACTTCATGACCTACCCCCCGGATGAATACGCCTGATCCCTACAACTCGTCAATCGGTGTCTGCAGAATCGGTGTAATCTTGTCGCAGATCGTTTGGAGCACCTCGGCGGCCGGCACATTGTTGAGCCACAAGGCATCGATTTCGGCGTTGAAGACCTGCTTCCAGAGATCACTTTTGAGCCCAGGATAGTAGCTGCGGGCATAGGCTCCCAGGTCGACGGCGACGGCCCGATGTTCCGGTGGCCCAGAGAGATAGACATCCGAATTGGCGGTCTCCTTGAGGCCTGGCGTGCCGGTCTTGGCAAAGGCTTCCATGCCCTTGGGGCCGGCCATAAATTGCATCAAATCCCAGGCTGCATCGAGATGGGCCGAATCTTTGAAGATGTGGATGGTGTTTGTCCCGGCGTAAGTAATACGATCAAGCCCGACAGTACCTTTGGCGATTGGTGCGATATCCCAGTTGAATTCGAGATTGTCGCCATAATAGCCAAGATTCCAGGTGCCGTCGACGCTCATGGCTACCTTTGAGACTTGGAAGGGATTGGGAAGCCCCTCTAGTTGGGCCGTGGTAGGGTGGAGATGATGCTCATGCAGCAACGAGGCGAGCCACGCAAACATCTCGACCGAGGCCGGTTCGGTGAGCAGACACTCGGTCTGATCGCTGTTGAGGAACTCACCGCCATTGTTCCAGACGGTGGTCGAAATGCCATCGCGGTTGATCATCGTGACGCCCCACTGTGCGATATCTTCGGCATCAAAGTCGCCACTCGCTGCGTTGTTACCAGCACTATCGAGCGTTAATGCCTGTGCCGCTTCAAAGAGACTGTTGCGGTCCCAACTGTCGTCGGGATAAGCGAGCCCGGCCGCATCAAAGAGATCTTTGTTGTAGTAGAGTACCGTGCCGACATAGGTGGCGGGCATTCCAAAGAGAGTCCCTTGGCCGACGATCCCAGTGGTACTGTCATAGCGGCAATCGTTGACAGGTGCCTCGAACCACTGCGTCAGGTCGACGCCGTCGCGCTCAATGTATGGCTCCAGGGCCAAATAGTAGCCTTTGTGGGCGTAGCGACCAAAGTAGCCGGGATCGCCAATGCTCATGTCGGACGGGTTGCCGGCGGCCAGACGCGCTTCCTGGCGCGGCCAGAAATCATCGCCCGGTGTACTCTCGACCTTGACCGTCACCCCTGGATTGTCTGCCATATAAACTTTATACATATCATCGAGCGCCGTCAGCCAAGGATCGAAATTGTACATGGCAAAGGATAGTTCGACATTTTCGGCGGTGGTACCGCTGCTGCTATCCGTTGCAGCCGGGGCTGCTGGGGTGCAGGCAGCTAGCACCAGCCCACCTGTCACTGTGGAAGCAAGGCGCACAAAGGCACGCCGCGACATACGTGAAGTTGTCATCAGTCTAGTCTCCTTTTTGTAAATACTTAATGCAGACGAATGAAACAGAGCTCACGCCGCGCACTGGTTTTGGTAAAGGACAAAGCATCCTATCAACCGGCGAACTTTGTAAGCTTTACTACGGCTAATCCCCAAATTTAACTAGCCCATATCCCCGGCAGCGGCCACACGCATCCTCGATGGCAACATTGGTTTTAGCTGGTGTCGGAGACATTCCGTCGGAATTTTATTTCTTGGAATCGCTTAACAAAAATGGGGGTACGGTGCGAACACAGAAAAATACATGATGAGCGAGGGGCAGTTGCTTACACCGCACGCTGATGGAATGAGAATCGTGGCACAGATAGGAACTGCTTTTGGACAAACCAATGCGTAGTGCTAGGCGCGCAACTTTTCAAAAACTTGCTGAGAAAGTTCGAGGGAGTTGTTTAATTGGGTTTCGATACTGGCGACGGCGGCCTCAACATTGCCGTTACAGATGGCATCGGCCAACTCTTGGTGTAGATAAAAAGTCTCTTGCCAATTGCGTTGAAATTCAGTGTGGCTGGAAATAAAGAGAAAAATGGGACCGGTAATCGAGTTCAACATCGTTAGCAGGTAGGGGTTTTCTGCCTGTTGCCAAATTAATTGATGGGCTTCGAGATCGCTTTGAACGTAAGCTTCGCGGTCGCTTTGGGTAATCGCCGCTTGCATCTTCTGCAGATTGTGGCGCAGAGCCGCGCAATTTTCTGGCGAGGGATGGGTAGCCGCTTCACCGACGGCCAACCGTTCCAGCACAAGGCGAACTTGAAAAAGATGCTGGATGTCAACTTCACTTACCTCAACGACATAGCGTCCATTTGCCTTGCTCTCTACCAATCCTTCATTTTCGAGCGCCATCAGCGCATCGCGGGCAGGCATGCGGCTGATGCCCAATAACTCAGCCAGGTCCCGTTCGGTCAGCTTGGTGCCCTGTGGAATGTGGCCGCCGATGATCTGATTGCGCAGTAGGCGGGTGCTCTGTTCTTTTAATGTATTGCGGTCGAGCCGTGCACCCGATAGACCGCTGTTTGTTAATAAAAGGTTATTCGCCACAGAAATGCCCTTGCGTATACCAGAAAGCTACTTGTGGGTATATGGTATACCACAAGCCGGAATTTGTCAAGGGCGTAGTATATGGTATACCAAGAGGAAATTATGTTCAAAGTGCACAATAGTGCGATATAGCGAGAGGTAAAAAAACCTGTTGGCGAATTGGGTGATTGAGCGCAGCCTCCGCTCAATCTTCGCTCACTACAGCTATGCGATTCTGAATGGACGAGGCCATCGATCTCAGTATTGGATCGGCTGCTCTCAATGTTGCGCGCCCAGTAGTTATAGCCGATCTCCTGCTTCATGCGGTTGGCAAATGTCGTGAAGATGCCGCCACGGATGAGCAGTATAGATTCTACATGAACATGTGTTGTGTGTTTTTATTGGAGCTTCTTTATTGATTTTGTTGGGCTCGATAATTTATAGAGAACCTATTGAAAAGTAGCACATATTGGAAAGTTTTTACACGGGAGTAAGTGTGTCACTTTTAGGGGATTTATCTATCTGGTGTTCGTAGACGTTGCTTAACAATTGTGCAACACTCCCATCCAGCCAAGCTTGTAGCCGTGGCACTCTCTCTGCTTCCGCCCGATTGCCCTGCCAGAGCATCTGTTGGATCTCATGCTCGATCTGATAGATGGTCAGCCGCGTAGCTAGGTCGGGCACCTGTGCACTGTGTGGTGTGGCAGTAAAGAGCCCACGGAGCAACGGACGAAAGTCAATCTCGGGTTTGGGTGGATAGATACACCAATGGATCAGGTGGCATAGATCAAAATCGGCTTCCCCAAATTGTGAACACTCCCAGTCGATCACGCCGGAAAATCCGCCCTGTGTTACCAGGATGTTTTTGGGGTGAAAGTCATTGTGTAACAGCTTGGGGCCGCGCTGAAACTCTAACGCGTGGGCATTGTCATCGAGAAAACGAAATGCACGCGCAAGCACGCTATCGTGCGCTGGTTGCCATACTCGCACCGCAGATTGTGCCTGTAGCTGTGCCCAATATTGCCTATGGCCCCCAAGCCAGGTGCCAGTGAAGCCAGGAATGGCTGGCATGTATAGGCCAATCTCATAGTGCGCACCTGCGTGTGCGTGGAGTCTATCTAGAAAGTGAGCGACAGCATGGCCAAGTTGCTCCTGTTGCGCGATTGTAGTCGCAGCATAGGCTTCGACGACATCGCACCCGGGCAACAGTGTCAAGAGAGTATAGTAGAAGAGCTCCCCCGCCACTTCGATTTGACCAATCTGCTGGAGTTTTGGCACCTGTGGCAACGCGGCGATACGGCGGAAATTTATCTGCTCGCGTGTCATGGGTTTGGTCGACAAGCGCAGCAAGAACATACGATTGATCATGAAGATCTGCTTACCAAAGCTGCCGATGACCGCTTGTAGGTCGCTGATGGCAATGCCATGTTTCGCACAGATCAGGTTGGCGGGAAATTCAGTTGGCTGTTGCAAGTGTTGTCACCATTTCAGCAAGAGCAGGCCACCTCATCTCGCTTGTGTCCAGTGTACATCGGAAAGTGCACGTAGTTCCGCAGCCTTCTCTTCCGGCGCAGTGTCACTCAAGAAATTTCCACCGCCGATCTCCGGCCCGGCCAGAAATTTGAGTAGATTCGGTTTGCGCAGTGGTGGATGAAACTCGATGTGGAAATGAAAGCCGCTGTAGTCACCACCGTCGGTTGGGGCTTGGTGCAGCGGCATCACGTAGGGGAACCCCATCTGCCAGAGGTTGTCAAAGCGGATCAGGGTGCGGCGTAGGATGTCGGCGAAGTCGCTGATCTCGGCGTCGCTGAGCGCGGCAATATGGGGATGAGTGGCCTTGGGCGCGACAAAGACCTCATAGGCATAGCGGCCAAAATAGGGGATGAAGGCGATGGCATGTTCATTTTCAAGGATGATGCGGCGACCGTCGGCTGCTTCGGCAGCGAGGATATCCTGAAAGAGTACCCGTCCCGTTTCCTGCAGGTGGCGTTGACTGGCACGTGCTTCGGTTTCAATCGTCTTGAAGACAAAGTTGGTGGCGTAAATTTGGCAATGTGGATGGGGGTTAGAGACACCGACCGCTTCGCCTTTATTTTCAAAGATCAGGATGTGGTTGATGTCGGGACGATTTCCCAAATCCGTGTATTGTTGTTGCCAGGTGGTGAGCAACTCTTCGACAGCTGCCGGTGCCAACTCGGCCAATGTCAAATTGTGATTGGGGCTGTAACAGACGACGCGGGCAATGCCGGTAGCGGGCCGATTGCGGTAGATGCCACCAGGGTCGGGCAACTCCGTCGGCGCGTTGTCACCGACGCAGGGGTGGTCGTTGTCAAAGACATAGGTCCCCGTGTAATTGGGGTTGCTTTTGCCGCTGACACGCGTGTTGCCGGGGCAGAGGTAACAGGTGGGGTCGTAGGCAGGAATTTGCTTTGTGGTGTGCTCCAACGTGTCGCCGATCCACGGTCGGTTTTGGCGATGGGCCGCCACAATCACCCACTCCTCGCGCAGCGGATGCCAGCGCTCTTCCCATTTGCCAATCAATTCGCTCATCATATCTCTCAACATGTCTCTTCAAAGATTGGGCCCAGCCGCACCAGATAGACATGGATGTGGGTATGGGCGATGGTTTCGGTGTACGCTAACCCTACTCGGCCCGATGCGCCGCCACGCCTTTTGGATTCTCAAAGGCATCCACCCACAGCCGGCACCACTCCTCATAATCCTTCATGACACTTTCTGGATTACTTGGCGAACGCACCACAAAGTCGGGGTGGGCCGTACGCCCGGTGTGATGACCGGTGGTCTGGTAGCGCAGATCGAGTGACCAACGGCACTGCTCGGAATGGTTGGGGGTGGAGCGGTGGGGGGTGAAGCGGCTCATGAAGACAATGTCCCCTTTGCGACACGCCAGCGCAATCGGTTCCACGCTTGGCATCTGCTCGGGGTCAATCGTGGTGCCCCCTTCTTTTTTGTGGCGCAGGTAGCCATGTTTATACACACCGGGCAACGCCTCCATGCAACCCATCTCCACCGTCGCATCACCCAGCGGCAGCCAGCAGGTGATCACATTCGATCCTTCCGCTTCGGGCATCATCACGCCAGCGTCCTGATGCCAGGGCACAACGTGGAAGGAGTGGCCGGTGGTGGGATCATACTTCTCCGGCGGCTTGGCGCGCAGATGTTGGATCGGATTACAGGTGATCTCTGGTCCGGTTAAGCCTTCGACGGCGTCGAGTAAATTTTGATTGTGCAGGAAGTGGAAGATGGCACGCCCACGGTAATGCATAATGTCCATGCCCGTGCCCATCTCCTTGGATTGGCCAAAGAGCATACCGTAGCGCTGCGTAAACGGGGCGTCTTCGTGTAGCTCTTCGAGCTTTCCTTCGGCGTGCAGTTTATGGGCACGCGCATCGATCCACGCCACAAGCTCATCGATCACTGGCTGTAGATCGGCATCGGTCAACGCGCCACGCGCAATAATGACGCCATCGCGGTGGTACTGGTCAAGCTCCTCTTGGGTCAAGTGCATTGCTTTCTTCCTCCTACTATTTGAACAGGGGATTCAGAAGGGAAGGGATTTCTATAATCCCTTCCCTTCCGAATCCCCTGTTCCCTTTTTACGCCGGCTCTTTCGTCATCTTCCCCTTATCAGCGGCCGCAGCGTTGGCACGGGCCTCTTCTTTGTCCTGCGCCATCTCTTCCACCGTTTTGGTATGTTGACGGGCCGCCCCTTGCCAACCTTCACGCAGCTTGACGCGCGTGCCATGCTCTTCATGCTGGGCCAGGCGCGCTTTGGCGGCGTCGATCTCATCGGCATAGGTGGGCAGCCATTCGGCCTGCGCCACGAGCATCTCGTCGACCATCTGCCAAATCTCTTCGGGATTGCAGACGGCAGCGGTGAGTGGGTCGTGGAGCATCGCTTGCTTGAGGAGCGTCACATCGCCATTGACGGCGGCTTCCATTGCCATCTCCTGCACGCGCACGCTGGCCGAGCAGGTGGCGGCACAGGCGAGCGGCAGATCGCCTACGACGGGCATGTTGATCCCATTCTTGTCGACATAGCCGGGGATCTCGACGATACAGTCATTGGGCAGGTTGGTAATGTGATTGGCATTGGGCAGATTGAAGTGACCGCGGTAGACGCGCCCCGTCTCCAAGGCTTCGATAATGTAGGAGCCATGCTCTTCGCTGCGCTTGTCCGCCGCGATGACCGGCGGATCTTGCTTGAGCCAATTGGGGAAATCCGTCTCGAACCAGTTGCGCCCTTCGGTGCAGACACGCAGATAGCCACCCGTCTCACCATTAATCCAACTGGAGAGGTCGATCCAATCGGTGATCTCCTCTGGACGCTTGCGATACCAGGGCACATATTCGCTGACGTGGCCGTTGGACTCGGTGGTGTAGTAGCCAAAGCGGCGGATCATGTCGATGCGCACCTTTTCGGTTTCACTGTACTTGGGGTGCCACTGAAAGAGGTCAAGCATCATCGGCGTCATATCCATGCCGCGCCACTGTACCTGAATATACCAGGTCTGGTGGTTGATGCCAGCACAAATAATATCGACGTCGCGGCGATGAAGCGTTTCATCTTCGCCGAGTAATCCTTCTTTCTTGGCCCACAGCTCGATGCAACGGGTGATCTGCCAGTGGCCGCCCTGGACGCCATGACAAAGACCAATCGTCGGCACGCCGCCATAACTGTTACAGGCCCAGACATTCATTGCCATGGGGTTGGAATAGTTAAGGAAGAGCGCATCCGGTTTGGCAACTTCGCGAATGTCATCGCAGATGCTCAATAGCGCCGGGATTGTGCGTTGGCCATACATAATGCCGCCGGCACAGAGCGTGTCGCCAACACATTGGTCGATGCCATATTTGAGGGGGATATCAATATCGAGTTGGAAGGCGCGCAGCCCGCCCTGGCGGATCACCGAAATCACATAATCGGCATCCATGATCGATTCGCGTTGGTCGGTGTGGGTGGAGATGGTGGCGGGTAGGTTATTGGCGGCAATGTCGCGCTGGGCAAGTTGCGCCACCATGTCGAGATTCTTTTCATTGATATCCATAAAGGCGAAATGGGTATCGGTAAGCTCGGGCACGGCGAGGATATCGTGCATGAGCTTGCGTGTGAAGCCGATCGAGCCGGCCCCGATCATGGCAATTTTAATCGGCATAGGTTCGCTCCTGAAGAAGTAAGCTGGTCGTGGACGCACGTGTGCACGCCCAATTTGGATCATCAAGTGACAAAGTGAACGGTTGTATTCACCCTTTTGATATAGTATACCTTGTGGTTGATCTTTGACCAATCTTGCTGCGGAAGAATGATTGCGCTTGACACTCAGCGCAATCAGAATTGACCATTTTTGCTCGTATAGAAAATGTTCAATTCTGCCTGCTGCTAGTACTGACCAGTTGAACACAAAACGCCACACCTTACTAGGGTGTGGCGTTTTGTGTATAGGTTACACACCAGTAAAATTTGCTGGCGGCTAGTAATTCCTTGTTGTGGTAGCCGTTATCAGCGGCGCACGAGTCCAACAATAAAGAGCAGTACAACTGCCCCTATGATAGAGACGAATAGGCTCCACAGGTTAAAGCCCGTTGCCGGCGCTTGACCGATTAGACCCATGAGAAACCCGCCAATAATCGCGCCAATGATGCCGACGATAATGTTGGCAAGGGTGCCCATCGCAGCATTCCGCCCCATGATGATGCTAGCGATCCACCCGGCGATACCACCAAGGATAATCCATAGAATAATATCCCACAAACCCATAATTCACTTTTCCTCTGTTTACTGTTTACGTTGATTGATTGATTGATAGATTGATTGTGTTGAGCGGTCGAGGCGCAGCGCCTCAATGCCTATAGTTACTTACGTGACCCGCCAAAGCTGCCACCGCTGTTGAATTTATCATTGTGCTCTTGTTCGATAACAGGTCGCTCATTCTCTTGCACGTCATTTCGTTGATCTGAGCGTACTTGATCGGCGCTCGATTTTGGGCCGACATGGAGAGGTGGCAACGTGTGCTCCTGCCCATTGGAATTGATCCGTGGTTCCTGCGTCGCAATGTGAGGCTGTGCTGTGTGATTAGCTGCGGTCTGCGTAGTGCTATTCTCACTCCGTTGCCGACCACCAATACTGCCGCCGCTGCTATGTACCGGTGAATCATAGGAGCGTGTGCCGCCACCGATGCTACCGCTGCTACGAACATTGGGATCATCATGGGCACGCGTACCGCCGCCAATACTGCCACTACTGCGCGTGTTTTTATCGTTATACGTGCCACGCGGCGCTGGCTTGCTGCGATTGTATAGGTAGAATGCAATCAACGCGATGATTGCCACGATGATAACAATAGTTGTTGTATTCATTTAATGCTCCTTTGACTGCACTTAGTCTCTGTCCGCAAATTCTCTCTGTCCACCTATCCTGATCAATGAGATAGCGTACGCCACAACCAAATTTACAGATAGGCTCTTATGCTACGGTAACAGGATCTGTGCCATATTATTCGACTTTAAACTCTACCTGATCAAGGGGATTGCCGTTGGCGAAAAGTTGGACGCTGTAATCGCCGGTTTCCATGCTCTTTTGCAGATTTTCTAGATGAAATTCAATGTATGTATTGTCATAGTCTTGATTAGCGCTGAGTTCAGAACTATCTTCAAAAGGCTCTCCGTCCCGATACCAGCGGGCAAAGAAGGTTGTCCCGGCATCGATATGATCTGCTTCGGCAACTACATAAATGTAATCCTGCGACGCATTAAAGGTATCGGTCTCGCCGACTGGCTCATTGTTGGTTCCAATGCCTTCGGCTGTCACTACGTTGCCGAGTTGTACGCCCTTGGTGATGGCGGCATTGTCCTGTTGACGCTCGCGCGCTGCGCCACCAAAAAGGCCACAACCACTGAGCAACACTGTTAGCAACAGTAAAGGTAGCAACTGATAGGCCGTTGTTGATCTCGTTCGATTCATACTTCTCTTTCCTCTGGGTTTAACTCCATCACAAATTGTTTGACAGAGTATTGTTGATCAATAAGTCATTATCTTCGTTGACAAATCATATTGTTCTCACACAACCGAAGTATAGAAGCAAACAGATCTGATCTGAACAGATTTAGATATATAAGAAAGGTACATCTATATAAGTCTGTTAAACAAAAAAAGGCACCCAAGCTGGGTGCCTTTTTTTGTTTAACAGACTTATTACTGTGACAACTACGCAAAGAGATTCGACATGTGACGATCTTTGAGCATCGCTGTCATTGCTGCATCGGTTGGCCGTTCGCTGTAGCGGTTGGCGGCGTCGAGAATTTTGGGCAATAGCGTAATATCACCCGCTGTGTTGAGGAAGATATTCGGCCGGCCAATGACCCAGTGAATCGACCGATCAATGTCTGCTTGATCAGTCAGGGGTTGATACCAGACACTGTGTGTATGTTCGGCGGTTGCCCACGGCCCGCGCATCAGCGATTTGATCGTCTGTACGGCAACCTTTTTCTCTTCACAACGTTTGACCACTGCCTCAAAGTCTTTCATGTAACGCTCATTCTGTGCCATCACATAGTTATAGGGCAGCAACACCGAGGCGAAATCAAAGGCTTTTAAGCTGCGCAGGTGCATTGCGGCAATGTAGAGACCGTGGCCAGTCACGCCAATGTTTTTGACGAGTCCCTGCTCTTTGGCTTCCTTGGCGGCTTCCAACGCACCACCGGGACCCATCGCCGTGTCCCATTCGTCTGGGTGGCCCAGATTGTGTAACTGCAACAGATCAACATTATCGGTCTGCATGCGGTCGAGCGAGCGGTGGATCTCTTCCTTGGCCTTTTCGTAAGTGCGCTCACCAGTCTTTGTCGCCAGGAAAAAGTCTTTGCGGTGTTTGGGCATCCACGGCCCAATCCGCAACTCAGCATCACCATAGCTGGCCGCCGTGTCAATGTGATTGACACCATATTCGAGGAGCACATCGAGCGTGCGGTCGGCGTCGGCTTGGCTAACGCTGCCGAGCGCGGCTGCGCCAAAGAGCGTAACCGTGCTCATGTGGCCAGTATTGCCAAAAGGTCGTTTCTCTATCATAATCTAATCTCCTATCTCTTGCGCTTGCCTCTCCTGTAAATACAGAAGAGTTCCTGCATTTATTGTAACAGTATCATACTCAAGCGCCAATCCACGGCCCCTGCACGAGGCTAATTTATTGCCTGCTTCTCCACCTGTTTGTCGAGCACTGCACGCACCTTTGCCGCCAAACTGGCTGGTGAAAAGGGTTTGGCGATAAAGTCGACCTGTGCGGTTTTAAGACCATGATGAACGACTGTATCATCAGTATAGCCAGACATAAAGAGAACGCGAATCTCTGGTCGATATTTTTTGATCTGCGCGGCCACTTGTGGGCCACTAGCCTCTGGCATAACCACATCGGTTAAGAGAATGTCAATGCGCCCATGATGTTGCTCGACCAGTGCCCAAACCTCATCCAGCTGTGTTACCTCTAAAACGGTATAGCCCTGCTCCCGCAAGACGGTAACCGCAAGGTTGCGCACCATTTCTTCATCTTCTAAGAGCAGGATCGTTTCATGGCCGCCATTGTCTACCTCTGGTTTTGCCTGCTCCAGTTGGACTGGCTTTGTTTCTGTATTTGCTGGAAAGATGATCTGAAACCTGGTGCCTTTGCCATGTGTGCTATGGACTACAATATCACCGCCGCTCTGTTTGATGATGCCATAGACGGTGGCCAGGCCCAAGCCCGTGCCCTTGCCTGCCTCTTTGGTTGTAAAAAAGGGCTCAAAGATCTGGCTCTTGATCTCATCCGTCATGCCATGTCCCGTATCAGTGACGGCCAACATCACTGCGGGGCCGAGTGGGACATCAATGGAGGGGTGTGCGAGAAGATAGGCACCGTTGATCTCAAGATTGCACGTCTCAATGGTAATCGTGCCGCCGATTGGCATGGCATCGCGCGCGTTGACGACTAGATTGATAATCACCTGTTCCAATTGACTGACATCGGCCGTAATCGCCATCAATGTTGGCTGTAAGAGAGTTGTGAGCGTAATGTCTTCGCCAATGAGCCGCTCCAGCATATGGTGTAGATTTTTTGTGAGTGCATTGAGGTCAAGCGCCGAAGGAGCCAACATCTGTTTTCGGCTAAAGGCCAACAATTGATGGGTCAATTTGGCTGCTCGCTCGTTAGCCCGTTGGATGTGGGCTAAGGTTTTTTGCAGCGGATCGTTGGCTGCAAGTCGGCTTTGGGCAATATGCGTATAGCCGGCCATGACTGTGAGTAAATTGTTGAAATCATGGGCCACACCGCCCGCCAATCGGCCAATACTTTCAAGCTTTTGCGATTGGCGCAATTGCTCTTCCAACTTTTCCTGTTCGGCTGCGGCTTGTTTGCGCGCTGTAATATCCTGGACGGTGCCAACAAGACGCAGCGGCTCTTGCATTGTATTATATTTGGCCTGCCCTACATTAGCGACCCAGCGTATTTCACCACTGTCGCGGCGGACGCGAAACTCTGCTTCATAGAGCGTGCCGGATGCAATTGCTGCGTGTGCACTCGTCATCACCCAATTAATATCCTCTGGATGAACGGATTCAAGGAAATTCGTGAGGGTGCAGTCAAACTCATCACGCCCCATAATCGCATTGCATTCTGGTGACCAGACTACGCTATCATTTTGTAGATTCCATTCCCACACCCCCATCCGCGCTGCTGCCAACGCCATATTTAGCCGTTCTTGACTTTCGCGCAACGCCTCTTGTGCCTCTTGCCGCTCTTGACGCAGCCGCTTTTCGGCGAGGGCACGTAGGGCTGCCGGCCCAATCTTTCGTAAATTTTCTTTGAGGATATAATCATCGGCTCCTGCCTTCATGCAGGTAACAGCCGTGTCTTCGTCAATCGAGCCAGTTAAGATAATAATGGACGCTATCGAGAACTGCTTTTTGGCAATTTGAATCACCGCAATACCATCAAAGGATGGCATTGCATAGTCAGAGATAATCAGATCTGGCTGAAATTCTTCTAACGCAATTAGATAATCGTTATATTGTTCGACGCACAGGATCTGGCAATAGGGTAGGACTTTTTTGAGTTCACGCTTTGCTAGTTCGGCATCTGTTGCGGAATCTTCAACCAGAAGAATATGCGTTACATCACTCACTATGCTTCTCCTTATCGACACACCACTTTCAATAGTGCTCTCCATTGAAAGTTAAAGGCTCATCTATGAAAAGGGTGGATACCGATGATTTACCCGCTGTAAAGTAGTGCGTTTTCACATTTTCAGCTGATGAGCGACGATAAATCATTTCTTGGCTGCGCCGAAGCTGCTTATTGGGCAGGTAGATTGACTAACAACCAATAGTAGCCAAGCTCTGCGGTTACCTGGAAAAATTCATCAAAAGCAACTGGTTTGACGACATAGCTATTTGCACCTAACGCATAGGCAGCTTTGATGTCAGGATCTTGGGCTGACGAGGTGACAACGACGACTGGCAAGGTGTGTAAATTTATATCTTCGCGAATGATGCGTAGAACTTCAAGCCCATCCACTTTGGGCAGCTTTAGATCGAGAAAAACTACCTTCGGTTTGCGGCTGAGATTGCGATCACTATAGCGACCACGCGCAAATAAAAAATCGAGTGCTGCTTCGCCATCTTCTACCACAAAGAGCTCATTCGCCAAGCCGCGTTTGGTTAGCGAGCGTACCATCAGCTCTGCGTCATAGATGTTGTCTTCTACTAACAGAATTTCTACCGCATTCAAATCGCTCATAAGTAACTCCGACAGTAACTCCTCCAGTAACTCCTCCAGTAACTCTTACTTATGTGGTTTGGGCAACGCGATGTAAAATGTCGCACCTGCATCGACGGCACTCTCTGCCCAAACACGGCCACCGTGACGATGGATAATCCGTTGCACAATGGCTAGCCCCACCCCAGTTCCTGGAAATTCATGGGTACTGTGTAAACGTTGAAAGACCCCAAAGAGCTTTCCTACATAACGCATATCAAATCCCGCGCCATTGTCGCAGATCGAATAAATCGTTTCACGTTCGGTAGCAACAAAGTTTACTACAATTTGGACACTAGGCTGTTTTTGAGAGAATTTTAGGGCATTGTCCAACAGATTCTGCCATACCTGCCGCATCATTGTCGGATCGCCCAAGGCGGGTGGCAAAGGATGCAACGTAAATACGGGATCCTGTGCACCCTGGCTGCCGCGCAATTCTTCATAGACTGTTTGCACGAGTTGCACCATGTCTACCTGTACCTTCTGCAAGGTTGCACGGCCCAAACGGGAAAATGCCAACAGGTCGTCAATCAATTGACCCATCCGTTGTGCTTCATTGCAGACCACGCCGCAGATTCGGATTGCCTCTGCGTCCAACTGAGAGATATAATCTTCTAACAGAATGCGGGTATAGCCATCTATCGCCCGCAACGGTGAACGCAAATCATGGGAGACGGAGTAGGCAAAGGCTTCTAACTCCTGATTGACTGCTAAGACTTGGGCTGTGCGCTCCTCTACTCGTTCTTCCAATTGGTTGTTGAGCTGTATAATCTCTTCTTCGTACAATTTGCGTTCAGTAATGTCAAGGACAGTTGCCCCAATTCCGATAAGCTCTTCGCCGATCCGTACCGGGAAGAAGTTGTCGAGCCAATAGCGCTGCTGGTTTGATGTAGCCCTCGTCATCCCTGTCACTTCTACATTGAGTAAAGGTTCACCCGTTTCAATTACCTGCTGCCATGTGCTTAACATGTCTTCGACATCATTAATCTGTGGCACAACGTCGGCAACGTGCCGGCCAATTTGGGCATCTATAGGGAGTCCGTTGATATCAGCCAATGTCTGATTGAGCCGAAGAAAGCGTAAATCGGTATCCCAAAAGCCAAGACCAATCGGGGCGGCTGAGAAGATCGCATCTAACTGCGCAAGCGCCAACTCCTTTTCCCGTGCGGTTTCGATGAGCGCTTCTTCCGCTTGCCTACGTTCGGTGATATCTTGTGCCGCCAACAGCGCACGCACCGGGCACTGTTGGCCTTGTTCATTCTCTTCAAAAAAGTTCTGTTTGCGGACACTTAACCAGCGGATTGTTCCATCTGGACGGACGACGCGATATTCCATGGCAAACCATCGCGCGCTGGCCGGATCAAGCGCAGCTTCAATCTGTGCAAGTAGCGTTGGGCGATCATCGGAATGGACAAGTGCGTGCATGGCCGCGCGCGATACCGTGGGACCACAACCCGCAGGTAGGCCAAAAAGGGCGATAATCTGCTCATTGGTGTACAAAATATCATGGATATAGTCAATCTCGGCGATTGCCAATCTGGCGACACTCGTGCCCAAGCGCAACCGTTCTTCACTTTCGCGCAGGGCCTGTTCCGACAGATAGAATTCATGGATATCATCCGTAATGCCGTGCCAGCCCATGATGGTGCCCGTTTCATCTTGCTGTGGCTGCCCGCGGCTACGTTGCCAGCGATAGTGCCCCGTTACACTTTGTAGTCGGTGGACAACTTCAAAAGGTTCGCCGAATTGCTGCGCTTGTTGCCAAATCGCCTTTAGGGTAGCGCAATCATCGGGATGGGTTGCCGCCAGCCACGCTCTGCCCAGTGAATCTTCAACCGCGCGGCCCGTTAACTGTGTCCAACGCACATTCAAAAACTGTAAAAGGCCATTGCTGTCAATTGACCAGGCAATCACTGGAATGCTTTGGGTGAGACCCTGCCACGGCCCTTCATGTTGCTTGCGCCTTACCTCTGTGCGATAGCGCATCTCTGTGCGATACAGCGTGATGCCACAGAGAAGTAGTAGAACGACAACACTGCTGATTACTGCAAAAAATAAGTTCATTTCATTCATTGATGGGGTGTTGCCTCAGATGCCAAAATGACTGAGACTACTTGCAAAACCCGGCGCGGGGCACTGAATTCGCTACATCGCTATGGCAAAAGCAGTTACTGACTCAGCGACGCGTGCAAGGATTACGATGCTCTTTGGCCGCCAGGGTTGATGAACAGGCTTCGTCAACAGTATTCTGCGATGATGGTGGCTTATTATTACTGCGGATTGACAACATAAGCAGGCAAATGGCGATTGCGCTTCCCTCTAGGTCCAAGCGGCGATAGCTGTGATTAGCGCACTTTTCTGCGCTTCTTCCTGATTAATTTCTTTGCGCGGCGAAAGGTAAACATAAATACAACGCGTTTAAATTGCAAAATCAGGTGACTACAGGAGCAAGAATCGCTTTGGTATTGTATGGGGAGATTGTAGCATAAAAAAATGTAAAGTAAAACCTGCCGATCAATGTGTTTACATCAATTTGTTAATAGGAGGGGTGGGATAATTTTATGTCGCAAGAAGGAGGCTACTTGAGGAGCATGCAGGAAAAGCTGTTGCCTGTGACCGACTGAAGGCAGTGGCCACAGGCGCAATGAACGGCACTAGATGGCAGATCGCCGCTGCCAACGTGATAAGAGCAGCTGCGTGGCTAGCGCAGCAAAGAGCACTTGGCCAACATCAAAGACTAAATAGATCCAACTTAACGCAAGTTCACCACTGAGCGCACAGGCTGCATAGCCAATAATTAGACTGAGCACTACGACCACAATCCCTTTGCGCATGCGTCCAGTGATTTGAGCAATCACCAGACCTAGCACCACGCCACCGATCAATGGAACAAATTCGTACACGTTTTTCTCCTTTTGCGAAGGCTATTCTGCAGAAATAATAGACGAATCATTTAAAAGTCATCCAGATTACGTTGGCGTATACCCGAGAGAAGCTGTATGACTTTTAAGGATTTTATCTATAAGTAGAGCATCTAATTTGCTACAATAGCCGCAGATTAATGAGTGTTGGCGAGCACAACCCGACTTAGACCGTAGAGGATTGGTGAATCTGTAGATGGGCCACCGCTTGTGCTGCTTCAAAAACAGTGCGTACAGGCACATGATGTTCTTCTGCCAGTCGTAGACAGTCCGCATATTCGGGCTTGGCACCAACGACTTTATTATACACCCACTTTCGTTTGATCAAAACTGCTCCATAAACGGTCTCAACGCGTAAGAAGTCGCGACGCGCTTCGTGGCGATGAATCCCATGGACACGGATTCCCAACGTTGTCGTCTCTTGGAGTAGGATATCTGCCAGTACACCTTCTAGGGCCGCCGGTGCTAACAGCGCCAACAGCACGCCGGGGCGCCCTTTCTTCATTCCGATCGCAGTTGTCCACACATCGAGCGCGCCGGCGGCAAAGAGCCGTTCGCTCACCGCGCCATAGAATTCAGGGTTCATGTCATCAATGTTTGTCTCGAGCTGCACAAGCGCACTGCCTTCGACCGCTTCGCCCAACCAAAGCCGTGCAATGTTGGGCCAACTGAACTCTTTTTGCCCTGCCCCCAGACCAATACGCTCTAGCTGCATCCGTGGTTGCTGAAAGATCGCCAACTCTGCCAGAATTGCAGCGCCGGTCGGCGTGACCAATTCGCCGGGGCCAGGGGACGGCCGCGTCGGCGCGTTAACTGCTGTGAGCAAGGCCAAGGTGGCAGGGGCGGGCAGCGGGATCCGGCCATGTGCCGAAGTGGTCCACCCTTCGCCCAGTGGCGCACCGGAGGCATAGAGTTGCTCAATGCCCAGTGCCTGTAAACCAGCGCAGACACCGACAATGTCGATAATCGCATCGAGCGCGCCCACTTCGTGAAAGTGTACTTCCTCTAGCGTGCTGCCATGGACCATTGCTTCTGCTGCTGCCAGCCGCCGAAAGATCGCAAGTGCCCGTGTCTTGACGACTGCTTCCACGGTAGAGTGCTCTAGAATTTTTGCAATATCGCCAAGATGACGATGCGCATCACCCACGGTGGCCTGTACATCAACCAACGTTGCCCGCAGCGGTCCCCGCATCACGTTCTGCTCGGTCAGCGTCCAGCTCTGCTCTGGTAATCCCAACTGCGCAATGGTCTCTTGCAAGGCAGCTAAAGGCCATCCGCCATCAATGAGGCAGCCAAGAAACATATCACCGGAGATGCCGGAGGGAAGGTCAAGATAGGCAATCATAGCAGCAAATCCATCAAGCCAACGCCAATTCCGAGACGAGCAGTGGAATGGTTGCCCCACTTGCGCCATTCAATGAGCCGCTACGGAAGCCAGCGAGATCGAGCGCCACAAAGCGGTAGCCCGCGGCTTTGATGCCATTTGTAAGCGCCATGTGCGCTTCGACTGCCTTGGGGAAATCTTCCGGCGGTAGTTCGATCCGCGCAATCTCATTGTGATGACGCACCCGGAATTGTTGAAAACCCAGAGCAACCAAGACATCCTCGGCGGCTTCAATTTTGCGCAATAACTCGGGTGTAATGGGGGTGCCGTGGGGCACGCGCGAAGAGAGGCAGGCCATCGCTGGTTTATCCCACACGGGCAAGCCCAACTGCTGCGCAATGGCCCGCACTTCGTCTTTGGTAATGTTGGCTTCGAGCAAGGGTGAGCGAACCCCTCGTTCACGGGCAGCCGCCATGCCAGGGCGAAAATCGCCGACGTCGCTGGCATTATTGCCATCGAGCACCACGCCCCACGCCTCGCCCGCTAAAATCTCCTTGAGCCGATTGTGCAACTCGGATTTGCAGAAGTAGCAGCGGTTGTTTGGGTTGGCAGCATAGTTGGGATCGAGATATTCTTCCGTATTTACCAGCCGATAGGGCACCCCCAACTCTTCGGCCAATTTGACCGCATCGCGCATTTCGCGCGCCGGATAGCTGGGCGATACACCAATACAGGCCAAAGCCTGCTCTCCCAACTCTTGATAGGCGACAGCCATCACCAAGGCACTATCCACCCCCCCAGAGTAGGCAACCAGCACCGAACCACAGTCGTGCATAATTGCCCGCAGGTGGGCTAATTTTTCTTCAACGATTGCGCTATCCATTCTCTTATCCCTCTGATTCTAGCAGATTTGATCCCGTGCTACTCTGCCCGACAATGCGGCTGTTGATCAGGGCCGCTTGGTGACCTGCACCATACCCGTTATCAATATTCACGACCGACACCCCAGAGGCACAGCTATTGAGCATCGCCAATAGCGCCGCAATCCCCCCAAAGCTAGCCCCATAGCCAATCGAGGTGGGTACCGCAATGACGGGGGCATCGGTCAACCCGCCAACGACGCTGGCAAGTGCCCCCTCCATTCCCGCACAGACGACGATGACATTCGCCTGTTGTAGGGCGGGGATATGGGGGACCAATCGATGCAAGCCGGCGACACCTACATCCACGATCCGCTGAGGACGGTGTCCCATCAGGTCAATCGTGAGGCAGGCTTCTTCGAGCACCGGCAGATCGCTCGTACCGGCCGCGATCACCACCACACCGGCATGGCGTTCGCGCGCCGGCTCCCGATCGATCCAGAGACAGCGCGCCGCTTCGGCAAAGTGAAGATCCGGCACCAAAGCCACTGTCGCCGCATAATGCTCTGGCGTAATTCGTGTGGCCAAAACCCGTGGGTGTAATTCACTGAGCCGAGTAAAGATCGTCGCCACCTGTTGTGGCGTCTTCCCGGCCCCAAAGATTACTTCGGGAAAGCCCCAGCGCAATGCACGGTGGTGATCAATGGTAACATCGGCCAACGCCTCAAAGGGGAGCATGCGCAAGCGGTCAACCGCGCTTTTTACATCACAGGTGCCGTTGGCTACATTTTCCAACAACGCCTGCACCTGTTGTTGATCCATCATCGGGTGAACAGTCGCTTTCCAGGGTGCTAACGAATTACAGAAACGAATAGAATTTATAGATAAAATCCTTAAAAGTCATACAGCCTCTCTCGTGTAAAAGCACTCTATTACGTATGACTTTTAAATGATTAGTCTATTAGTCTATGATGGGATAGAAGCTTTGTCAAAAGTGGAAAAAGCGGGGAGGGTAGGATAGCTTCCGTAAAAGTGGTGTAAAGGTACGGTATACCGGGCCTTTACACCACTTTTACGGAAGTTGTAGTTCCCTTATTGGGGCCGAATTGGGAAGAAGAAGCGATCGCCGGCGGCAATCGTAAACTCTTCATTAATGTCAGCCCAGGGTGGTGGCGCATCGACTGTCACTGTATAGTGCCCAGGATCGAGGCAATAGGGTACATCGGCGTCGGCGTTTACTGTGACTGTTTCGGTGAACCCACTATCTACGCCAGTAAAGGTAAAGGTCAGTTGCGGCCCCAACTGGTTTTGTAAGAGCATGCACCCTTTGTCGGACGGGAAAGGATCGGTTGTGCCTTCTGCAGGTGCGCTCTCTGCCGTGGTTGTGTCTGCTGTGGTTGTGTCTGCTGTGGTTGCCTCTGCCGTGGCTGCTTCTGTGGGCGCAACGGCCGGTAGCGGCACAGGAGTTGGCTGTAAGGTGGCTGGCGTGGCTGTGGTCCCCGCTTCTGCTGGAAGGGCCGCTGCGCCTGCCGCACCTTCGCTCATGGTCGCATCGGCGGCGGGAATGGCATCACACGCCCCGTTGCTGGCCGCGAAGTCACCACCGGCAATCCAAACAAGCCCGAGTTGAGGATGATTGATCTGGAACCATTGGCAATCAAATGCTTGCCCTGTGATCGGATATTGTTCACCCTGTACAGCACCGCCAACGACCTCATAGGTTGTACCTGGCCCGCTGCGGATGCGCAGCGACTGTACCAAGACGGTCGCGGTATCGACTGCGGCCACTTCAGCGGCAGGCATCGCCGTGCTATCGCTCATGATCGCTGTTTCCGTCATTGCCGTTGGCTCCGTCAGAGACGAAGTCTCAGTCATCATTGACGCTTCCGTCATGGCCGTTGACTCAGTGATAGACGAGGTCTCCGTCATGGCCATTGTTTCTGTCATGGCCATTGTTTCTGTCATAGCCGCCGTATCGCTCATGGTCGCTTCAGCCGCTACGGTGGGCAGCGTGGTAGGTTCCTCGGTTGCCGTCGGTGCGACGGTTGGCTCTTCGGTTGGCTCTTTGGTTGGTATTGCGGTTGGTGCGAGCGTTGGTTCTTCGGTTGCGGTTGGTGCAAGCGTCGGTATCTCGGTGGGTGTCGGGGTCGCTTCTACAACCGTAACTGGGGCCTCCGCAGCCACCGCTGGTGCTGCCGGTAGGTTGACGCCTCCCTGGCTCAGGATCTGAGCTGTCGGTATAAGCGCCTGGCAGCCAGTCACCAGCAAGAGGAAGATCATTCCTAGGGCGAGTATCGATTTCATTTTGGACATAAAACACCTATCTAGCTTTTTGGGATAAGACTTGTCGTTGTTGAGCATATCTTGTTAAACTTGCTGTACAGGATAGTTATACAGCACAACTCTACCACGGTGAGGCGACTACTGCGAAGACGGTTTGAGAATCTCTGCGCGCAGTATAGCGCATAATTACCCAAATTCCATAATTTTTACGAGGGCCTGTAGCTGCTCTGCTATATTCGGCGTAAACAGATCTATGGTAGTTTAGTGGGACGGTCGGACTGTGCGACGGTCGGACTCTCAAACTTGGACTGGTTTGCACTAAGTAAAATCGAGAAAGTAGCTAGAAAACGGAGGCTGAGCTTCGTTCTGAGCGGGGCCTCTTGGGCGCAAAGGGCTTGTCGAAGCCGCTTTGGCTTCGCACCCAGCAGGCATCCGCTCAGCCTCCGCTCCTGTAAATTGACTTTCAAAGATTTGCTTGCTTTTACTTATAGACGAATCATTTAAAAGTCATACAGTTCGCGCTGACTTTTAAGGATTTTATCTATTAGGTTGATCCAAAATTTAAACTATCTACGAAGCGAGACAAAGCATTGTCTTTTCTTTTTGTGTCTTCGTGTGTCTTCGTGTGTCTTCGTGGATCATTTAATTCTTGGAATGGCCTTAGGGCCTGTCCAGAAATAACTTGGAGAATTTTTCCGTACGGACACGGTACACCGTGTCCGTACAATTGACTACTTTATTTCTGGACAGACCCTTAGCGACGTTGTGCCAGTGCCCAAGCGCGCAAAAATTCAAATTGGCCGGCGTGATAGGATTCGTGGCGCATGAACGAAGTTAAGATCTCGCCACGGGCCATTGTAAAGCCAGCCGCATCTACCACTTCCTGAAGACTTTCCGTGGTAACAGCTTCCAAGTAGCTGGTCAACTGTTGATGGGATTGGTTGTAGGCGGTTAGCAACATAGCAAAGCTCGTAACATCGTCAGCGTCGTCGACGACTGCTGCTGAGCCGCGCGCATAGCGTTGTGTCACAGATTCTGCAACGACCGGTGGTAAGGCGCAAACTACCTGTGCATAGTTACGATAGCAGACGATGTGCCCCAAGATCCAGTTGATGCAGTTGCCCTCGGCCGGTGGCTGTACCAAAGAATCGGTGTGGGTAAGGCCAGCCAGCGACTCGCGCACATAGCTGGCGTTGCGCTCAAAGTTCCAAAGTAGATTGGCTGCGTTAATCATCTTTTTTACCTATTGTTGTTGCGTCATCCAATTGATAGTCACCCCATTTGCCGCTGTACGAAGCGGCAAACATTTCGGCATTGGTGCGTTCCACCGCCTCCAAGGCCAGCGCTAATTCAGCCTGCCGTCGCTCTTCGGCATCTTCGAGGTCAGTACCATCTGCCGCCATGACGTGCAGGATCTGCACCTGACAAATGTCCCCCATCTGATAGGGAACAGTACGACCCGCCACTTTGCCCAGAATGGCCTTTGCCAATGGGGTCTGTACACCTAGCAGCCCCTTGGCAAAGTCAGCAAATTGTTCGCGCACAATGTCAAAGGCCATCTCGTCTCGATTGCCCAGTTCGTCGATCAACGCAACCTCAACATGGGCACCGACACGAACCTGTTCCGCTGTTTCTGTACGATCATCAGATGTCATCATTTGTTTGTTTGTTTGTTTGTTCGTCCATGAAAAGAGTAAAAGCCCGTTCCACGCGCCAGCGTCTATAGACGTTCAGATAATTTCATAGGGGCACGGCATGCCGTGCCCCACTGGTATCAAGGTAAGGGATAAGGGCGGTAACCAACCCTACAACGGATGAAGGAAGCAGCTGATTTTCCGCCGCGCGCCCTGAATGCTAGGGAAAATGCCGCCTGAATCGACAAGTTTGTAAAGAAACAGCAATTTAATCGACGAAATCACAAATCCGTTACTACCAAAATCCGCTGTAGTGTTCCTGAAATGCTTAGCTTGATACACATGGGGCACGGCATGCCGTGCCCCTACTATACCTTGTTGTCTCACCTTTACCGATACTGATGCGGCCCAAAGTCTGCTTCGTAAAAAGGCGAAACCATGCGGCCGGGCAACACCAACCCATCAATCGTGGCCCGATCCTCAGCCGTAATCTCGACTTGCAGCGCACCGAGATTATCTTCAAGCTGCTCCATCGTGCGCGGCCCAATAATCGGGCTGGTGATCCCCGGCTGATGCATGCACCAGGCGAGCGCCAACTGTGCCACCGTACAGCCCTTGGCGTCGGCCAGCGGCTGTAGGCCGTCAACGACATCAAATAGATCGCTGGTCATGCGCGCCTGTAGACGCGGGTTATTCGCCACGTCGGCAAAGCGGCTATCTTCCGGCGGCTTGGTATTGCGACCATACTTGCCCGTCAACAGCCCACCGGCGAGCGGGCTCCATGGGATGATCGCGACGCCATAAGTTTGTGCTAGCGGGATTAACTCGCGCTCAATGCGCCGATCCAGAATGTGATAGGGAGGCTGTTCGCTCACAAAGCGGTTGAGCCCCAACTCCTTGGAGACCCAAAGCGATTCCATCACTTGCCACGCCGCAAAGGTGCTCGTGCCGATGTAGCGTACCTTGCCGGCGCGAATCAGGTCGTCGAGCGCACGCAAGGTTTCGTCGATGGGCGTATCCGAGCGCGGACGGTGGATCTGGTAGAGGTCGATGTAGTCGGTCTGCAAGCGTTTGAGGCTGGCGTCACATTGGTCGATGATGTGGCGCCGGCTGCTGCCCGCCATGTTGACATCTTCATCGTCCATGCGGCCATGAACCTTAGTGGCCAGCACGATCTGGTGGCGCTTGCCATTGCGTTTCAGCGCCTCGCCGGTGACAATTTCACTCTGCCCGCGCGAATAGACATTGGCCGTATCGAGAAAGTTGATGCCGCCCTCAATTGCGCGGTCGATAATCTCATACGAATCTTCTGCACTCGTCTTGCCGCCGAACATCATACAGCCCAGGCAAAGCGGGCTGACACTGACGCCGGTACGGCCAAAGAGACGATAATCCATGGGTAACACTCCTTGTGGCTAAACTGCGAGGGGAACCGCAGGGGTATAAAGTTGAGATGTACTTAGGACTTACGCAGCGCTCGGCGGCTGAGCATGTCGAAGCTAGAGGGCGCTGCGTAAGTCCTAGTACTATAAAAAACAGCGTACTATATTACGACTTACGCACTGAGAACGGATTACCAGAGAAAAATAGTGACCGACAAGGTACTCGTTCTCAGATGGCTGCGTAAGTCCAATATATACAAAGTATAGCCACATTTGGGAATGGGTCAACTTGGCTGATGAGCCAATTGGGGGTCAATTTTACATTGCGGAGAATCGAGCCATTGCCGTTAACGCGAGCTGACCTGTAGATAGACGATCCACTGCGCCGGATCGCTTTGGTCGACAATCACTCTGTAAAAGCGATTGTGGTCGTCGTCATCCAGGGCACCTTCGGCATAAGATTGGGCTGTGCTGGGCGTCCACCATGAGGGGTCGGTTGGTGGCGGTGTGGGGCGTGGCGTTGTACCGGGTGTCAGCGCAATACCCAACGTATCGAGAAAGGTTGTCACCTCATTTGCTGGCGCGGTGAAGCGTAATTGGATCAGCAGGTCGGTAAAGCCTTTGACTGCAAATTGGATCGCTGTGGCATCCGTGGGCAGCGGTGCGCTGACAAAATCTTCAACTTGGGGTAGGCTTTGGACGCTGGGCGCGAGGAGATCCGTGTCGAGTAAACGGCAACTGGTGGCGGTGAGTAGGATGAGGAGTAGGGTGAGAGGTAGGGGCCACATTAGTCTGAAAAAGCGGTCCACCTCTTGTTTGGGTAGTTGCATGGGTCTGCTCTCCGCGATCATTGTGTTGATAGACTGCGCCATTGGCGAATTGTTGAGGCGTATTGTAGCATACGCCGGAAAATCAGCATGCATAAGACTTATCCGGGATGCCACGCCTAGAAGGCAACCAATAGGCAGCTTTTTGCCGTATCGAAACCGGAGGGGTGCGTAAGTCCTAATGCCTAAGCTTTGGGGTTCAACCAGCTTTTAAGGGCTCGCATAACGCTAGCGGCGGTTGAGCAGCGTAAGTATATCGAAACCAAAGCGGGGCAACCTCCTAAGATTCTTAGGGTCTGTCCAGAAATAAAGTAGTCAATTGTACGGACACGGTGTACCGTGTCCGTACGGAAAAATTCTCCAAGTTATTTCTGGACAGGCCCTTAGGGGCTGTCCAAGATCAAAGTATATGGTTTTAGACGGGTTTACTCTGGTAACATCACACAAATTGAGTACTTTATTTCTGGACAGACCCAAAGAGCCGCTTGTTGAAGAATTATCTACCTAGGTATTGGCGGGATTCGACAGCGAAGTGCGTTCCCGGATGTTGACGGCCGCTGGAAATGTGGAACGGGGATTGGAACTGCTTGACCCGTTGAATGACATTTTGCTGGGAGGGTAATTCGCAAACGCATCGCGCAAAACCGTCGAGCCTTCGACAAGCTCAGGCACCGGCAGCCCGCCCGTTATCCCTAGCGGAGGCTGAGCCCGTCGAAGCCGCAGCGATCCAAACGCAATTTCAGCCAGCACTCGTTCTGCGGATTTCGGGAAATTTTCGTCGAGAAAAAAGTTCATGCTAGGTTTAACTCATAAGAAATATCTTCAAATTGGCTAAGCTCGCTGGCAAAAGCCAACGCTGCCATGATATCTTTCTGCGTTATATTGGGATAATCCTCCAAAATCATCTCAGCGGTATCCCCACCCGCGAGCGCGCCAAGACTGGTTGCAACCATCACACGTGTGCCTTTGATAACTGGCTTCCCGTGACAAAGGGTGGATTTGGTTCGATGCGAGGATGTATACACTTACTCTCCTGAATACAATCGCTCATTTGACTTGAGCGTCAATGCCATAAGCTTATCATAAATTGCTCCCCTAAACAGGCCACCCTACCAAGTCGCCCCCCTATTTCCCCCACTTGGCACCCCCTCCCCAATCAAGTAAAATAGAGTCAATGGAGTCAACGTCTATTCACCCAAAAGGAGTACCCAACCCAATGCATACTCTAACCGAAACTGATATGGCCTTCTGGCAGGAGAACGGCTATGTGATTATCCATGACGCCGTGCCGCAAGAAAACCTGACCAAAGTGATCGACGCGTTGTGGACCTTCCTCGAAATGGACCCCAACGACCCGGAAAGTTGGTATCCACCGGAGCGCCAACGGACGAGCATGGTCGAGCTCTACCACAACCAGACGATGTGGGACAACCGCCAACATCCGCGCGTCTACGGTGCCTTTGCCGATATCTGGAACACCGAGAAGCTCTGGGTCAGCCTCGACCGCGTCAATATGAATCCACCCGATCGACCTGGCTGGGGCTACAAGGGCTTCACCCATTGGGATGTCGACACCACCCAAGTGCCGCCTCCCTTTCATGTGCAGGGGGTGCTCTATCTCACCGACACCGACGCCAATCAGGGCGGCTTCCACTGTGTACCTGGTTTCCACAATATCTTCCCCGAATGGGTCAAAACGCAACCGGCGGACCGCGACCCGCGCCGCCCCGATCTCACCGGCTATGAGAGCAAGCCGATCCCCGGCAAGGCGGGCGATCTGCTGATCTGGCACAGCATGTTGCCCCACGGCAATGGCCAGAATCTGAGCAACCGGCCGCGGCTGGCGCAGTACATTACGATGTATCCGGCGCGGGATGACGAGGAGCAACGGCAGGCACGGATCAAGGTGTGGCAGGAGCGTACGCCGCCCGCAGGTAAAGCCTTCCCCGGCGACCCACGGGAGCGTGAGCAGCAGTTTGGCGAGACCGCTAACCTAACGGCATTGGGGGAAAAGTTGCTGGGGCTGGAGCGTTGGTAATCGTCTTGTTGTCACTTTGGCGGATTACTCATAGACGAATCATTTAAAAGTTATACAGATTAGGCTGGCTTTTAGCCGAGAGAAGCTGTATGACTTTTAAGGATTTTATCTATCAGTTGTCTCTTCTTCTTCTGTGGAAGTGAGCGTGCCAAAGTACTCCTGCAACAGGCGGTGCATGAAGATGTAGCCACCCCCTACTTTGTGCAGAAAGATCCGGTCCGCAGCAAAGTCAAGGAATTGAGGATAGTTCCAGGGAATGGCACCAGTGGCCCAGAGGATCGTGCGTAAGACCCAGTGCTGGGTATAGGCAAAGCCGCCATAGATCAGGCCGCTGAAAAGGCCAATGCCGACGCCGTGTGCGGCACCCGCTGCGAGCCCAATCCACAGTCCGTTGTGGATCGCATAGGTCGTGTCAGCGACTCCAAAGATCAGCGCGTAGATCAAGCCGACAACCGCACCACTGCCCAAGCCGACCCCCAGCATAATCCGCAGGGCATTGCCCGCCGAACGAGCGATGCCCTGATTGGGCTTTACTTTGGTTTCAAGCTCACCGAGGCGTAAACCGTCGATCAGCATCAAGATCGAGGCGATCGCAACTGACCCTGCGCCTCCGCTGGCAAAGCCATAGACCAGGCCCAATGACCCACCCCATACCACGCTAGTGGCCAGCCCTAACATTGTTCCGATGCTCACGCCGGCCACCCCAGCAAACGCACCCTTGGCTAGCGGTTCACGAATCGCGGTTGACCATGACCAGCGCATTGTTTCGACCGGTGTAATTTGCGCTGGTTTGGGGAGTAGACCAAACGCAACGCCACTGGCGATCCCAATCGTCAACCCAGCGCTCTCGCTCAACGCCAAACCGGCGGCCCAGCCCAAGGTTGGCGCAAGCACCACCGCGCCCACTAAGCCGGCTATCCCTCCGAGCAGTGTGGCCATCCCCAGCGTAGGCCAGGCGATTGTCCAGCCGTGAACAATGACAACCGGGGGCGCGTGGTGACGTGTGATAACCCAACTCACTAACCCCGCAGCGGCCAAGCCGTTGACGGTGCCGCGTACAAGCCCGATCCATAGACCGCCTGGCGCTTCCCATAAGTTGTCGGTCAGCAACACCCAGGGCAAAGCCCAACTTAGCCCAATCAGCAAACCGATGATCAGACTAACTGCACCGACATAAAGCCGCCGCTGTGGTGCAGTCGCTAACCAGCTCGGCTGCAACTCTTCCACATGAAAAATGGTCAGCTCATAGGTGGCAAGCGCGTTGGCCAACCAGGTTAGCCAGCGCGTGGTCTGGGCGCGGGAATAGCGCACGGCAGCACCCTGCCGCGCAAACATGTAATCCACATAGGCGGTGAGCAGCCGCGCACGCCATGCAATAGCCGTAAGCGGTATCTGCGTGGTCTCTGGCTCAAGCGCACCGTGGCTGACCAGCAGCAAGTTCAAGACCAGGGGCGAGTGCAATATCTTGCGCAGACTTTCATCTTGGGCCAACAGCTCACGAATTGCTTCTACTTGTGGGCCAGCGTGCATTAGATAGCTGTCAACCTGTTGCTGGGTGAGTGGCTGAATGCAGATCGCCCCTCCCAGTTGTAATTTTGTACCGAGGGCTTCGTACGCTGCGAGCCGGCTGCAAATCGCCAATTTGACGAGGCGATGTTCCTGGCGAAAAGCATTGATGGCATCCACACAGGCGGCACGTTTTTCTTCAGCCACTTCATCCAACCCATCGAGCAAGAGTAAGATGGCTTCCTGCTCGATCCAGCTGTTCGCCATTGGGCGTGGCGAATCATACCGCTTTTCCAATTCATCTGCCAACCACTCGGTCAATGTCCCCGCGCGTTCGCCCCAAGACGAAAGGGTAAAGACGACGGGCATCGGGTATTCACCCTCTTGCCGTGCCCTTGCGAGTAAAGCGGCTGCTAGCGTCAGCAGCAAGGTGGTTTTCCCCGCACCGGGTGCGCCTAGAATTAAGAGCTGTCCATCACTTTCATCAAAGATGTCGAGGATGGAGCGGTTCGCAGGTAGTAATTGGGGCATCTGGCGCGGCCGATGGAGCACTTGCGCCCAAGGATCGGCAACCGCGCTGCTGTTTTTGATCAAAGTTAGCGGAAGCAGCACATGGTTATAGAGGGATGGTTCCAATACGCCATCGAGCCAAAAGGTATTCACTTTGTTAAGCAACCGCTGTCGGCTAGGGTCGCCAACAGGCACAATGGTAGGCACAATGGGTGGAGCAGGAGCTGCTGCTGGCAGGTAGATGGGGGTGAGGCCGGGGCTTTCCATCGTGGGCGAGGGCAAATGAATGGCGCTGCGTTCCCCACGGGCGGCCTTGATAAAGATTGGGCGCACATCGCTAGAAATCGCTAGATGCTCTGCGAGTCGTTCGGCCGTTTCGAGGGAGGGGCGTCGCGCGTCCGACTCAATCTTGCGGATCATCTCATTGGAGCAAAGCACCAGGCGCGCCAATTCATCTTGGGTTAGGCGGAGTACATTGCGACGTAATTTCACCCACTGGCCAAAAGACGAGCCGAACACCCCTTCTTGCTCCATGCATCCCTCTCTTCGCCTGCCCGTACCACCTTGTACCGCCCAGTGTACCACAAAACCGGTACAAGGAACAGCGTTTTTTGTAGTACATTAGCCATAGCGGCCACCCTTGTTGGATGGGTGGTCCGACTCGATCCCAAACCATAAACGGCTGTTTTGTGAAATAAGTTAGGCCACTCCAGAAAAATAAGGATCCACAAATATTGGTTTTTCTTCGTGTGCCTTCGTGTATCCTCGTGGATCATTTAAATCTTGGAATGGCCTTATGATGTGGGTAGCGAACACCGGTTGAGTAGCACAGCACTATCGTGCGTATCGAAACCAAGCGCCGGATCCCCCGCTTGGTTTTGATACGACTGCAAACTGCCGCAGTTTACTCAACCGACGCTACCTATTCCTACTACGACAACGTTAAATTAGACAAGATTGACAGAATTGACAGGATTGATACAGCAGAACAAACATCTTGTGAATCGTATAAATCCTGTCTATGAAATGTAATTTAACGTTGTCGTACTACTTACTTTACAGAACGCTAGATCAACAGGAGGCTCCTCGTGACACACTCCATCGCCCCCCAACGAACGACCAAATACCTTGTTTCTCGTAGCCAGCGCTGGTGTTTTTTACTCTTGATGGCCCTTTGGCCGCTGGCTGCGCTTGGTTGTGGTACCTTTACCTATGTTACCGAAGTGATCCGTAACCAGGACAACACGCACAGTGCCAATGTCTCCCTCCAAATCGAGATTGACAAGGGGGTCTTTGCTCAACTAAAAAAGGAAGGTTCCACCTTTGGCTCGGCGGATGCGCTGCCCGGCTGGACAGTGGAAGAGAAGGAGGGGGGGCGGATCACCACCATGAGCCGACGCTTTGCCACGTTGGCTGAGTTACAGCAGCTACCGCAGACCTTCGCTGATCCATCGGCTGACACTGAGTCACTTATCCGCGCAACTGATGTCCAGGTAAAGGAGATCGTCTCCGGTTCTTTTGCATATCTGGTGACAACCGAGCTCCTGATTCCTCGCCAGGAGCCAGCGCAAGACAGTCCGCCGGCAGAGGGTGATGGCTGGGCTGCGTTGTTTAATTCGATGGTCGTCGAATCGCCTGAATTGCAACAAGCCATCGACGCAGCTGGCCAAGCGCGCTTTGTGGTGGAAGTCCTCTTGCCCGGTACGATTACCGAGACCCTCGTCAACAATCAACCTGGCGGTGAGATCGCGACCGACGGACGGGCGCGCTGGACAGTAGCCGCTGATCAGCCTGGAACGTATCTCTTTCAGGCCAAAGGCGTTTCTCAGCCAACGATTACCCTGGATCGTGTAAATGGACCGCGCTTTAGCGCCATCAAGGTCACAGGGCGCGGCTTCGAGGCCAGCGGCAGTGGCAAGCGGGTGCATGTCAACCTCTTCTGGGAAGGCCAACAACGCTGGACGATTGAGACGACCACCAATAAGGGTGAATTGCCGGAAACCTGGATCTGGGTTCCCGAGGACGCCCCTATTGGCGTCAACAAAGTGTGGGCGGAAGAGGGCGAATCGGGCAAGAAGTCGAACGAGGTGGATGTGACCGTGGGGACGGTCGCGCCGCAACAGTTGCTCGACAACCTTGATGCGGTTTTTGAACTCTACTTGCAGACGATCCCACCCAATGCTTTTGGCTGGTCCAGCGGCGCGGCCTGGAACATTTCGTATGCCGCCGGCCTTGTCAGCGATGTGCGTTTTCGTTGTGGCTGGTATCAAGCCGAGGTCTTGGGCTTTCTGAATGGCATTCGTTTTGATCCCGATCCGGCGAAGCGGGCCAAGTTGGATGGCCTGGCCTATGGCCCCATGTTCTCCGGATTAACGACCATACCGGCAGCCCATGCTTTTGCCGTGATCTGGCCCTATGCGCCGGCGCTGGCACCTGAACTAGCCCAAGTCGTGCCATCAACATGGCAGACCGGCGGCATCGCCCTTGATCCCTGGCCACGCCAAAAGCCTGAATTTTATCTGATGGCCGGCAGCAGCGGCGACTGGGCAACCAATTCTATCTACTCGGCGCGCTGGCTGGTCGGTTCTGGCAAGACCTATCTTTTCCCCACACCAATCCCTGAGGCTGATACGAAGCTTTTTCGCGGGGAATTCCCCATCACCGGCGGTGCCTATTATGCGCCGCCAGGAAAAACAGCATTGGCAACCTTGCGCACGGTCGATGAACTCTATGGTCAGCCCAAGAAGGCGTTGATCGTACGATCACCGGTGCGGTTGGAAATTCGTGATAGCGAGGGCCATTTGCTGCGTACAGAGGTAGACCAGCCCGGTGTGAATGAGATCCCGACCAGTGAAGTTGTTGCCATGCCCAAGCCGGAAGGCGGTGTTGCCTGGTTCGTCGCCCTGCCCGAAGGCGAATTTGCCGTTACAATAATTGGCACTGGTGATGGCGAATTCCATGTAATCACCCAAAATGCGGGTCAACCAGCCCAGGAATACCCACCCATTCCGATTTTAACCGGTGCCACCGCAACACTAATGCTTACCGACGGGGCGTCACCGCAGCCAATTCAAAGTGACACAGGTCAAACATATACGCCGACGCTTCTGCCAACGCTTTCCGTGGAGCAGCGCATACCTATCACTGAAACCGCCGCAGTCACGGTCACTGAACAACCCGACATCGCTCTCCTTGGCACATCAACTGTTCAGACAAACACCAACGGTTCTGGTGCGGGAACTGCTATTACTACCACTGTGAATGCGGGTATTACCGCTACCGGCCAAACCGAAACTGCTGCGGAAACCAAGAGCACAGTCACCATCACGCCGCTGCAACCCGCCCTTGTACGCCAGTCGGCTGAAGTGGAACCCAATCTCAACTTTGGCAAAGCCACAGCGATTGCCGTTGACACTGCCGTTACTGGTGCGCTCTTCCCTGCCGGTGACGCGGATTGGTACGTCTTTGATGTTGATCACCAGGGTGAATTGCGACTTGTGCTTAGTCATGTGGATCCAGCGTTGACGATGGACTTGCGCGTCTGGAATGCCAACAAAGATGCGCTTAGCGGTTGGTTCAAACCGCTGGCGGCAGGAGGTGATACGATCGGTGTTGTCGATCTCTCGGAGGCGGGACGTTACTATCTGGAAATTGTTGAGGATAGTGGTGCAGCGGCAGCAGAGCAACCATACACGTTGCAAACGGTTTTTACGGCGACCGCCGATATGAACGAACCCAATAACAACTTTGGCCAAGCTACCCCGCTTGCCTTTGATAGACCAGTGCTGATCAACATCTTGCCGCAAGGTGATGCCGATTGGTATCGCGTGGATGTGGCGGGCCACGGTGAGTTGGCAGTAGCCATGACCAATATACCAGCGGCGTTGACCGTGGATTTCCGTGTTTGGAATGCTAACAAAGATGCGATTAGCGGTTGGTTCAAACCGCTGGCCGCCGGTGGTGAGAATCGTAACTTTCTTGATCTGCCAGCGGCGGGTTCCTATTATCTCGAAGTGGTGGAGGATAGTGGAGCCGTTCGCGCAATTGAACCCTTCTCGCTCACCGCGACCTTTACACCGGCGGTTGATCCCTTTGAACCTAACAACAGCTTTGGCAAGGCGAGCAACCTGGGTATCAATCAGGCGGTACAGACCAATATGTTGCCGGCGGCTGATAGTGATTGGCATTTTCTGGATGTGTCCCACCAGGGCGAACTGCAAATCATTGTCAGCAATGTCCCTAATGACCTGACCATCGATGTGCGCGTCTGGAATGCCAATAAAGATGCCATTAGCGGTTGGATCAAGCCGCTGGCAGCTGGCGGTGATACGACTGGCTTTGTCGATCTACCCGAGGCAGGGCGCTACTATCTGGAAGTCTCAGAGGATAGCGGCAGCAGACGATCGGTGCAGCCCTTTACTTTGCAGACCAGGTTTACCAGTTCGGCAGACAATGGTGAGCCGAATGACACGATTGAGAGCGCTACCCCGGTCTCATTGAATACGACGATTCCCGCCAATATTCTGCCCGCCAACGATGCCGATTGGTGTCGCCTGGTGTTGACTACCACAGGCAAACTGCATGTCCTAATCACCAATGTCGCTCCGGATCTCGAACTAGCTATGCGGCTTTGGGATGAAAGCAAGCAGGCGGTCTCTGGTTGGGTCTATCCCTTGGCGGCTGGGGGCGATACAACGGCGATCCTGCCGATTGCCGCTCCAGGCGTCTACTACCTGGAAGTGGTGGATAACCGCGGCAACCGTTCGATTCAGCCCTATTTGCTGCGTTTTAGTATGGAACCGATCGACCCTGCGAGCCTCGTCTTCACATCAACAGTGACAGATACACTTGCCTTCACCGACACATCGGCCGTCACAATCACAACGACGACCATCGTTACCATTATCACCACCACCATCACAGCTTCAGGTACAACGACGGCTACGGAGGTCCTAACCAACACAACTACACTTACCGCGACCGACGGTACGGTGCTGCCTTTGGCTTTGGCCGCACCGTTGCCTGATTTTACTCTTCCCGCTCGGACAAAAGATCAACACTGGCGCCAGGGGCTGGGGGCGCATAGTCACCAAGATGACCGCTGTTGCCCTCGGTGTCAGTTGGTAGCTTGGCCAATGATGTTGTCGCAGATGTTACAGGCGTGGCCTCCGATTTGCGCCAGGGTGCGGATGATTTCGCAGCCATCGTCGATGGCCGTTTTGGCGGTTGACTCTCGGCATACCAGCCGATCACCAACCCAGAAATCACCAGTACAGCGGGCCACCAGCGCATCAAGCTCTGATCCGCTTCACTTTGGGCCGTTAAAATTAGCAGCCCAAAGACCAATAAGACACCGGCTGGGATCAGCGACCACCACTGTTGTGCGCCTGGGCTGAGCAGGTAGATCGCCAAGAAGACGGTGCCCATGCCGGCGAAGAGGAACGCGCCAAGGTAGGTAATATTGTGGGTGAGTGTACTTACGGCAATCAGGAGTGCGATCACCAATGTAAAGCCGGCGGGCAAGAGCGCCCACCAATGCTCCTGGCGTTGCAGCAGATAGATGTGGATAAAGCCGGCAGCAATGCCCACAAAGAGCAGGGCCGGCAACGTTTCGGGGGGCACCGCCGGGAGGGTGTTGAGCAGGATCATGACGGTTAGGGCGCTCATAATCCAAGCGGGGATCAAACGCCACCACTGGGCACCCCCCAGATAGCCACTAAAGAAGCCAACTGTGATCACCAGCAGCAAAAGAGCGAGCACGAGCTGCGTCCACGGCTCATAGGGAGCTAATAGATCGAAGTTCCAGACGAGAAGTAGCAGGCCACTGATCACCAGCCCAATGGCCCATCCTTGGCGACTACGAATCCTTGTTGTCATGTGCATGCGAATGTGGAATTTTCAGGCGGCAACCATGCCGTACCCTGAGCCTGTCGAAGGGTACGGCATGGTTGCTGCCTGATGGAGTGATCATGTTATCTTTACGGGTTTACAACCGGCAAACTTTCAAGATCGACACTGAGATCGACCGCCGATACCAATACCCAGCCCGCTGTCCCTGCCATGTCAACCTGCAGCCAGAGATCATCGGCACTGCGCCCGGTGACGGTCAACACATTCTCATAGACGGCTGTGCCAAGGGCATCTGCTGTCGCTGCCGGCGCTGCCCGGATCGCGGCACCCAATAAGGTGTTGACGGACGCGGTGGCCTCAGTGAGTGTGGCTGCCGGGGTCTCCGCCACTGCCGGTGTTGGCTCAATTGTGGTAGCCGTGGTCGTAACTGGTTCTGTCGTGCCGATCTCTGCCCCATCGACGACTGGAATGGCATTGATATCGCCACCAACCTCAATGAAATCGGCAAAGACCCACGCTGTAATCGTCTCTGATAGCGTTGTGCGTAGCCATTCGTTATCAGCCGTGCGTCCGGTCAGGGTAAGAAGTGTCTGACTGGGCAAGAGCGAAATCAACGCGCCATTGGTATCGGGCGTGCCACGGGCATTCAGCCCAGCGGTAATATTCACGGTCCCAGTAATGGGTGCACCACCTGTGGCGATCTGCGTTGCCCCAACGGTTGGCACGGGTGCATCGGCGATTGGGGTTGTGGTCGCGGTAATCGATGTCGTCGCAGGGGGCAGATCGGCCATCGCGCCACCTTCCAATAGCGGCGCGTCAACTTGCTTACGGAATTGATTGGCCCGCGTTACATCCATCGTTTCGGAGCGAACCGTTACATATTGTGGGTCAGAGGAGATCCAGGCCAGCTTCCCGGTGGGGAGGGCAACCTGTAACCATTCTGCAGTTGAGTCAACAACGAGATACTCGCCGCCTTGTTCCAGGATCTGGAGGGCATCGCCCTCGGTTGAAGGATTAGGCCGCGCATTGACGCCATATTGCGCGCTGATCGTTACAAAGCGCTCTTCCACCTGTACTGGGGTTGGCGCAACGGTCGGTGCTTCTGTTGGCGGGATCGTCGGTTCGGCGATGACGGTGGGTGGGATAACGGTGACGGGGGCTGCCGTCGCAGCCGTTGAATCGGGTGTCGTCGCCGCAACACTGTTAGCAACCGTCGGCACTGGTGTAAACAGATCGCCTTGGCCGAGGATCTGACCAATCATATTGGGTTGCAGTCGTGTGATACCAATCCAAGCGCCATAGGCCACAACAGCAATTAACGCTAATCCAACTAGTGACGGTAAGACCCAACTACCACTTTGGCGCTGTGGCTCGCGCGTATAATTAACAGGCTGCCAGCCGGCTTCCTCAGAATATTCTTCTTGTAATTCCCATTGGGAGATCTGATTTTGTTCAGTCTCTTCCAATTTCCAGCGGCTGGTTGTGTCGCCACTCTCTTCTAAGCGCCAATTATCCGCGGTGTTTCGGTCGCTCATCCTCATCCCTTTCTTCTAGCGGTGTATCCCAACCGTTGCGCATACCGGCGACACCATAGGCAATGGTCTGCACGGCGAACATGAGTGCCAGTACACTCCAGGCGGCAGTTTCCCACCACGGGGCCGGTTGGGCTGAACGCAAGCCATTGATAGCAATGCCGATGCAAAAGATCTCCATACTCACGCAGAGCGGTATTAGCGTGCGTGGCAGGCTCAGAATTCGACGCCAGGTCAACCCATGCACACTACGATACCAATTCATGTAGCTCAAGGTTGCCAGCACACCTGCAATTCCCACGATCCACAACGCATCGATCAATACATCTTGCAGTGAAAACATCATCTCTAGAGTCCAATCGTTATATCCGCTACATTTGGATCATCCTTGGATTATTCTCGTGATCATTCTCGTGATCATTCGCGTCCATCCTTTGTCATTTTGCCGATAGAGTAGCGTAGAAGACCGGATATAATTGACGGCAGACGGTCTCCTTGATAGTATACACGCAACATCAAATCATGGAAATATTGAGACTTGACTGCAACAAAATATGGGAATTTTTAAATTCACTCAGCGATAAAAGGATTGAACCGATGATGAGCCATGAGACGGCAGCAGATATTGTGGTGATTGGGGCCGGTGGCATGGGCAGCGCCGCGGCCTATCACCTCGCCAAAGCGGGTCGTGCACCCTTGCTGCTTGAACAATTTAGCTTGGGGCACACGCTAGGTAGCAGCCACGGTGGTAGTCGCATTACTCGGTATGCTAACCCCGATTGGGATGATGCGCGCGTGATTCCAGCGACCTACGAACTTTGGCGTACGTTGGAAGCGGAAAGTGATGTCACCTTGCTCAAGATGACGGGGGGCCTCTTTCTCGGCCCAGCCACCGAGCCCTTTATGGTTGACACACAGCGCGCTTTGTCCGCACATGGGTACCCCTATCGCACGCTAAATCCGGCTGAATTGACGCGTGACTTCCCCCAATTTGAACCACCGGCCGGGTGGGTTGGCTTCTACCAGGCCGATTCGGGGATCCTGGCCGCCAGCCGCTGTACAGAGACGATGGCGCGCCAGGCTGTGGCTTTTGGCGCGACTCTGCGTGAAAACTGCAAGGTGCAAACTGTCGAGCCAACCACCGATGGGGTGATCATTCACCTTGTGGATGGCGAAACCATCCACGCCAATCAGGTGATTATCACCGCTGGCCCCTGGGCTCCCCACTTCTTGCGCGATCTTGTTGCGTGGCCGGTGCCGCTCCAGGTGACTCGTCAACAGGTAGCCTACTTTGCCGTCGACGATCCTGCTCTCTATAGTGCCGACAATTGTCCCATCTATATCTTTACAGACGAGCCGCACTGCTATGGCTTCCCGATCTGGGAAAAGCCTGGGCATATCAAGGTCGCGCTGGAGATGCTCGATTCGACGACCGATCCTGATCAGCCGCGCGTGGTCGATCAGAAAAATGTGGCTGACCTCTCGGCGGTGATCGAGCGTCACTTTCGGGGAGTGAATCCAACGCCGGCGCAGATCGAACCTTGCCTCTACACCGAAACCGGCAACCGTGATTTTGTGATTGATCGGCACCCCGAACATTCGCAAATCCTGCTGGCCGCCGGCTTTAGTGGCCGCGGCTTTAAATTTACGATTGGCATCGGGCGCTTGCTCGCCGATTTGGCGGCTGGCACGCCCGGTAGCTATGATAGCCACTTCTGGGCCCCCAAATATGCAATTGACCGCTTTGTACCTTAGGCTGGGCGGGCAAGCATTTATGACAGTTAAAAAATTATTTCGACAACCGGAGGCTGAGCTTGTCGAAGCCGAAGCGGCTTCGGCAGGCTCAGCCTCTGCTCGATTACCAATGCCAAGTTATTGGCTTAACGTTCATCATTCACCCGGCCATCTACCACATACTACCGCGTGCATGGATACGCTGCCATGATTATCGGCATTGATGCCTCGCGTGCGCTGCGTGCGCAAAGGACTGGCACCGAACGGTATGCGTTGGAGATTATCCGCCATCTGCTTGCGCTGCCTACGGCGCAGCACTATCAGTGGCGGCTCTATGTCGATGAAATGCCGGTCGCGGATTATTTTGGCACCGCCGCTAGCCAAGCACATGTAACGCTCTGCTTGTTGCCCCGTCAACGGCTTTGGACCCACCGTGCCCTGGCGCGCGAACTTCGTCAACAGCCGCCGGATCTGCTCTTTGTCCCGGCCCATGTCTTGCCCTTTGCTGTCACCCCCTTTTTGGTCTCAGTGGGGTTGCGAGCACCCACACCGTTCGTGAGGGTCGTCACAATTCATGATCTGGGGTATCATATCTTTCCAAAGGCTCATGACTGGTTTCAGCGCATCTATCTACCGCTAAGTACGCGATGGAGCACTTGGGCTGCCAGCGCCGTGATTGCAGTTAGCTCGGCCACCGCTGTGGATCTACAGCGCTTTTATGGGGTGAAGTGTGATAAAATCACGGTGGTCTATGAGGCACCCTCTGCGCTCTCTGGGCGTGACGCTCCATTGGGCCAAGAGGTAGAGCGTGCTGCACCGCTACACAAGCCACTGCCAGCCTTATACGGATTGTATGTAGGGACGTTGCAACCGCGCAAGAATTTGCCACGGCTCTTAGAGGCGTATGCGCAATTGCGTGCACGCCAACCGATCCCATGGTCACTCGTATTGGCAGGGGCACCGGGCCGACAGACGGCTGATCTTGCGCTGCTTGCCCAAAGGCTGGGCATTGTACAATTCGTCCATTTTCTCGGCTATGTCGAGGAACGTGAACTGGTGGCGCTCTACCAGGGCGCACAGCTCTTTCTTTTTCCGTCGCTTTTTGAAGGTTTTGGTTTGCCGGTACTAGAGGCACAAAGCTATGGAGTTCCTGTAATGACTGCGAATAATTCTTCGCTCCCAGAAATCGCCGGCGATGCTGCGCTCTTGGTTGATCCCACGGATGTTGATGCACTGGCCGATGCCATGTTGCGGCTGAGTGAAGACGAGGCGTTGCGCCAACAGTTGATTGCCGCCGGCTATGAGAATGTTAAACGCTTTTCCTGGGAGAAGGCCGCACGTGAGACGTTAGCTGTCTTTGAGAAGCTCTTGGGTCGTGGTGGAGTTGAGCATTGATGACAATGGAAAATAGGGAAGAAGGGGCAGAACGTTCCGAACCCCTTGCGTGTACAAGCCGGGCATCGGTCGAGATATTGGGCGTGCGGATTGACTGTGTTGATTTTGCGCAAACATTGGTGGTTCTTGCCGAGTGGATCCATGCCGCTTCCGCAGACTCTCCCGCAGACTCTCCCGCAGACTCTCCTTCGGTCACACGCCAAGTTTGTACGGTAAACCCAGAATTTGTGATCCAGGCCCGCCGGGATTCGGCCTTTGCCCTTGTGCTGGCGCAAGCTGATCTTTGTGTGCCAGATGGGGGAGGAGTGCTCTGGGCTGCGCGGCGGCAGAATGTTCTGCTCAAAGAGCGGGTGACCGGCTCTGATGGCATTTATCAGATCTGTGATCGAGCCGCACAGACTGGTTGGCGGCTCTTTTTCCTCGGTGCGGCTCCAGGTGTGGCAGAACGTGCTGCTTCTCGCCTCCAAGAATTGTATCCTGGTTTGCGTGTTGCCGGGACCTATAGTGGTTCCCCGCGTGCCATGGAGTGGCCGATTATTCAAGCTCATCTGCAGCGAGCACAGCCCGATATTCTCTTTGTTGCCTATGGCAATCCGCAGCAGGATCTCTGGATTGCCCAGCATCGGCAAGATCTGCCGGTAAAGGTTGCGATCGGCGTCGGGGGGGCCTTTGACTTTGTTGCCGGCGTAACGCATCGGGCCCCGCTGTGGATGCAGCAGCTTGGCTTGGAATGGCTGCACCGGTTGATTACGCAACCGTGGCGCTGGCGGCGTATGTTGGCGTTGCCACACTTTGTTTGGCTGGTGCTACACTCGAAGTGACTTTTACTGGCCGGTCAACCTTCCACAAACAGGTCAATTTATGGGCGCGGCTTTATGGAAAGCGCCGATCTGCTTGTATACCGGCGAGCGCCAAGAAGTAACACTTTTTGCATAAGTATTGAGTTACTTCTTGGGCTGCTCTTGCGTATAGAGAGAAAAACTCCGCGGCGTTCTTTTATCTGCGGCCATAGATGAAATTGCCCCCACGCTGAATTTTACGCGCTCACCACCAAAGACACGTGACCAATGACGGCTATACTTGATATCGATGCATTCTGGGAATACGAGGATCCGGCGGCTAGTGAGGAGCGCTTTCGTGCTGCACTTGACCGAGCCTCTGCCGATGAACGGCTTGAACTGCTGACCCAAATTGCCCGTACCTATTCGTTGCGGCGTCGCTTTGCAGAAGCCCATGCCCAACTGGATGCGCTGTCACCGTTGCTGGCGAACTCCGGACTTCTGCCGCGCTTGCGCTATCTGTTGGAACGTGGGCGTACCTATAACTCTGCGGGCGACGCTGAACTAGCACGCCAAAGCTTTATCCGCGCATGGGAAGAGGCTACGGCAGCGGAAGAGGAGGGGCTCGCCGTGGATGCCGCCCACATGGTGGCGATCACCTTAGCCGGCACCGATGAAGCGCTCACGTGGCAACAAAAGGGCATAGCCATTGCCCGCTTAAGTGACGCCCCCAAGGCACAAGCGCTGCTCCCCGCGATGCTGAACAACATCGCCTGGGATCTGCATGAACTGGGGCGCTTTACCGAGGCGCTTGCCTATTTTCAAGAAGCCCAGATGGCCTGGGAAGCGCGTGCCAAGCCGCAACCGATCCAAGTTGCACGCTGGTCGGTGGCGCGTTGTTTGCGGTCGCTTGAACGATATACCGAGGCGTTGGCGATACTTTATACCTTGGCGCAAGCCCATGCTGAGCAGGGCGCAGCGGATGGCTATGTGTTTGAGGAGATCGCTGAGAATCTTGTTGCCCTGGGCCAGATGACGGAAGCAAAGCCCTATTTTGCACAGGCGGTGGAGGTGCTATCCCAAGATGCCTGGTTTGTTCAACACGAAATAGCACGGCTAGAAAAAATGCGCCAACGTGCTGCATTTTAATGATAATCTGTATCATGCTAACCTGATGTGAAAATAGTGGTGTGGTCATTTGGTCGTGTGGTCATTTGGTCGTGTGGTCCCTTGGTCGTGTGACCACACGACGCTTTTCATCGCTATTGGTGCCACAGACATGTTACCTGTTCTGATTTTTGTGAGATTACCGTAAGGAGTGAACCATGGCATTTATCCACGAACGGCGCGAGTTTAGCAGTTGGGTGCAGGCATTGGGCGCTGAGGAACTGACGTTGGAGCAGTTGGCTGTCCTCCAAGCGATGGTTGATGAGGGCGAGGCTGGATCTCTGGCGCAAGCAGCTCAATTGCTCGATTGGCAAGAATCGGTGATTGATAACGATGAACATATGTATGGTTTTTGATCCACACACCTTCTAATCAGCGTCATATGGACTTAGTCCATGATGACCTAATAAGCCAGTGGAACGGTGAGCCAGTAGTTCAGTAAGACAGTGACTGACTCACCGTCCCACTGTCTCACCGTCTCACTGTCTCACCGTCTCACCGCCTCACCGTCCCACTATCTCAAAATCATCCGACTATTTACGCCGTTCTTTACCAGTACCCAGGTAAGGGGTAGTGTACGAAGAAAAGCTACACAAAGGTACAACAAAAATCTGACGTTGTACATCCTCTCCTGTGCTACCATGAAGTATAGTAGGAATTCTCACATCACTTTATACTGAGCTGCGCCATAAAGATTCATTTTTACTCGTGTACAAATAATATTGGCTCATCTGTGAAAAGAGTAAGTTGCCGGAGGCAATAGTGTGCCGCTTAGGTGCTCAACTAACATTTTCGGCTGATTAGCGAATGATATTATGTGCTGCAGCGGAGTAGACATAGAGTAACGAAAGTACCCCCTATGCTTTTGAGAAAGCTAACCTGATCATGAACCGATTCATCCACCCCTCTCTATTGTCCCCTGCGGTTGAACAAGCAAATCGTACCCAAGAGCAATTATTGGCTGGAATTATTGGCTCGGCGATGGATTCTATCATTACCATTGATCAAACGTATCACATTGTGCTCTTCAACGCTGCTGCTGAAATCATGTTTCGTTGTCGAGCCGAGGATGCCTTGGGCAAGCCACTGGACCCCTTTCTACCTGAAGCATTTCGTGCCACCCATACTCAACAGATAGCGGCATTTGCCAACGATTCTTTTGAAAGACGTAGCATGGGGCACACGAGAACGATCTTCGGTCGGCGCTTTGATGGGGAAGAATTTCCGATTGAAGCGTCAATTGCCAAGGTGGAGATCGACGGCGGTGCGTTTTTTACGGTGATCTTGCGCGACATTACCGAGCGTCGGCAGGCCGAAGAGGCTCTGCAGAAGAGTGAAGCCCGCTTTCGTGATCTGGCTAATGCCATGCCGCAAATTGTCTATGTTGCTAACGCACAAGGCACCATCGAATATCTGAATCAACAGGCGATTGAGGCAATGGGGCTTGCTGATGTCACACAGATGGCAGAGCGGATTCATCCCGAAGATCTAGCACAGGTACGGCAACGGTGGCTCGATTCACTACAGACGGGGGAACCCTATCAATCAGAACATCGTATCTATCTTCAGCCGAGTGGCGAAGCCCGTTGGTTTTTGAGTCGAGCGTTGCCCGTCTATGGTGTCGATGGTCGGATTGTTAAGTGGTATGGCACGGCTACCGATATTCAGGCGCAAAAAGAGACTGCGGCTGAATTGGATCGCACAACCAAATTGTTGCAGGCGGTGATGAACGGTGCTAGCGATGGGATCTTTGTTAAGGATCCAGCGGGGCGATATTTCCTTGTCAACCCTGCATTGGCCCGTTTTGTCAATCTAACACCGGAAGAAATGTTGGGTAAAGATGATCGATCCATATTTGCCGATGCCGATGCCGAGCAGATTATGTCACGCGATGCAACCGTCATCCAAACGAAAAAGGTCCATCGTTATGAGTCGCAGCTCACGGTAAATGGTAAGGTTCAGACCTATATGGGTACCCGATCGCCGCTCTTTGATGATGATGGCGAGGCCATTGGAATCATTGGGATTGTACATGATATCACGGCTCGCAAGGTGGTAGAAGAGGCGATGCGCGAAAATGAGCGTCGCCTACAGATTGCATTGGGTGCTGCACAGATGGGGGTGTGGGAATGGTCAGTAGAAACGATTTATTGGTCGCCAGAATGCTACACAATCTGCGGCATGACACCCGCAGGCAATGATCTAGCCGACATTGTTACGCTTGTTCATCCTGATGATAAGGAGCGAGTGCTGGCGACAATTCGCGAAGCAATTGCTCAAAAAGAGAAATATGTCGTGGAATTTCGCTCGGTTCGCCCCGACAGCGGGGTGCGGTGGGTTCTATGCCAAGGAAATCCGCTATATGATGACGCCGGCAAGCTCATCCACATTATAGGAATTGTTCAGGATATTACCACGCGCGTGCAACTCGAAGAGCAGCTGCGCCAGGCGCAAAAGATGGACGCGATTGGCCAATTGGCTGGCGGTGTGGCCCATGATTTTAATAACCTGCTAACGGTCATCACTGGCTATAGCACTCTGCTCTTGGCAAAACTGTCCGACAATGAGCGCAATCAACAATACGTCCAAAATATCCACGACGCCGGCGAACGCGCCGCTGCCTTGACGCGCCAATTGCTCGCCTTTAGCCGTAAACAGATCCTGGAGCCCAAGGTCGTCGATCTCAATGAGATTATTGATCATGTGGAGGGGATGTTACAGCGATTGATTGGTGACGATATTACGTTGCGCACCGTTCTTGCTGCTCGCCGCAGCAATGTTAAGGTTGACCCGAATCAAATCGAACAGGTGGTGATTAATCTTTCGATCAATGCACGCGATGCCATGCCTTGGGGCGGGTACCTTACTTTAGAAACGCACAATATTCTCTTAGACAAGGCCTATTGCCGTGTGCATCCCGAGATCAAACCCGGCCTCTATGTGCGCCTTTCGCTTTCGGATACTGGTGTGGGCATTACGCCTTCCGACCAGCGACACATCTTTGAACCATTTTTTACAACAAAAGAGGCTGGTAAAGGGACTGGGTTAGGGTTGGCTACTGTCTTTGGGATTGTGAAACAGAGTGGTGGTCACATCAAGGTTTACAGTGAAACGGGCGTCGGAACTTGCTTCAAGATCTATTTACCTGTCGTTGGCGCGGCCACGCATGAACCGATCGCCCAGCCACTGGTCGCGCATGCGTGCGGTGAAGAGACGGTACTCTTGGTCGAGGATGATGCTGCTGTGCGTAAGATTGCCAAACTTGCACTGAAAGAATATGGGTATCGTATCCTTGAAGCTCAGGATGGGGCCGACGCACTGCAAGTGGTGAAGCGCCAGAGAGATCATATCCACCTGTTGCTCACCGATGTTGTGATGCCGCGGATCGGCGGTAGCTCTCTGGTGGAGAAACTTCGTAAGCGTCTGCCTAATCTCAAAGTCCTCTATATGAGTGGCTATACGGATGATGCCGTGGTTCGGCACAGCATCTTGCACGAAGAGTGTGCCTTCATCAACAAACCTTTCTCACCTGTGGCATTGGCGCAAAAGGTGCGGGAAGTGCTAGATTCAGCGCAGAATGAGCAGATGAACGGTGGCGTTGCCAGAGGCGAACAAGAAATCATGGATTTGTGCCCTTCCTATACCGCTAGTCTGTAACTCTCTCTCTGCCCGAAACCTGATTGCTCCAGTACTATTGGATTGGCAAATATCCTAAGCCCAGCCCAATCATAGCAGCAGAATTTGCTGTTAATAAGTAGAGGAGAGTAATTTCGATGAGTGACCGTAACAGTACCCTACAACAGTATGTCGGCGATATGCTTGCCCTGGAACGACATATCCACGATGCCGTGCGTCGTCAACGCGATGATGAAAATGTGACGAGCCACCCTAAAACCCATGGCGTGATCAGCCGTATTGAATCAACCTTGGATGAGCATATTGAACATCTAGAGCGCCATCTAAAAGCCATTGGTGGTGATAGCTCTTCGCCCGTAAAGGATGCTGTCTCTGCCGTAACAGGCGCGGCCGCCGGTCTCTATGACAAAGTACGTACAGATAAAGCGTCCAAAATGTTACGTGATGATTATACCGCGTTGGGTCTCGCCGCCATTAGCTACACCATGTTGCACACTACTGGCTTGGCGCTAAATTCCGAGGAGACTGCGAACATTGCACTCCGTCACCTCCGTCACTGGACGCCCTTGATCGTTGACATTAGCGAAGTAATTCCCCTTGTTGTGGCCAAAGAATTGGCCGAAGATCCAGGCCAGGTAAGCCCAACCGTGGGGGAGCAGGCTGTGCGCAATACGCAGGAAGCCTGGAGCCATGAATCAACCAAGCAGTTAGCTTAGTCATACATAGCTCAACCATCCTACCGGTCTATTTCTGTTTGGAATTGGATCTACTTCCCGAGAGAGGTATAACGACTGCCATCACGACAGTCGTTATACCTCTCTCGGGAAGTCCAATTTTTAATCCGCCACTTCTACCGCTACCTCTACCGCTACCTCTACCTCTACCTCTACCTCTACCTCTACCTCTACCTCTACCGCTACCTCTACATTGAAGTCCATGATTAGAATTATAACGACTATGCATATGGCTATCTATTGCGCTATCCATTGCGCTGTGTATTGGTAGTGGGGGGCAGATTAGCGTGACGCTGTACAGCACGCTGGGGCTGTGGCGTTTCGGCCGGTGGAAAGCGCGTGCGACGATAGAGTTCCCAGAATTCCAGGTGATTGCGCACATATTCCTGGCTGGCATCGCGTTTGGGCTGAAAGTCCCAATAGCTCTGTTTGCCCTGGAGCAGAGCCTGGGCAACTAGATGACGTTGCCGTTGGCTGGCAACCACTTGCTGGCGCAAAGCAGCCACGTCCCACCGTTCAGCCACGGTCTGACGCAAGGAGCTGGTCAGGTCGATATACTCACTTTGTTCTGCCAGATTGTTCAATTCCTGTGGATCTCGCGTCAGGTCATAGAGCTGATCCGGATCGGTGGGGCAATGGATAAATTTGTACTGTCCCTGACGCACCATCAACGATGGCGCGCCAACACACTCTGCTAGATACTCACCCACCACAATGCGGTCCGCCCACGCTACGTCATCTCCCTGCAATAGTGGCACCAAACTCTGCCCATCAATTGGGGCAGCTATCGGGCTGACGCCATTAACAGTGGCAATCTCCACGAGGGTCGGCAACAGATCCAGGAGAGAGACGACTGTATCGACGCGCTTGGGGGCATATTGGGTAGGCGCACGGACAAGCAGCGGCACTCGCGCCGACCATTCCCGCCACGACATTTTGTACCAGAGGCTATGCTCGCCTAACATCTCGCCATGATCGGATGTGAAAATTACAATTGTATCTTGATCGCGTCCTGTGGCTTGGAGGGCATGGAGCAGCTCACCAACTTTGTCATCAATATAGCTGATGGCTGCATAATAGGCATGGCGTGCCGCCCGGATGTGTGCATCGGTAATCTCATATTCGTCAATCGCAAAGCAGTCGAGCAGCCGTTGGCTGTGTGCGTCGAGCTTATCATAGGGGGGCTGCACCGCCGGTAAATCTATCTCTTCTTCGCGATATCGTTGCCAATGCTCTGAACGTACTAAAAAGGGATCGTGCGGGTGGGTAAAGGAGACGACCAAACAGAAGGGGCGTTGGTCTGGCGAGCGTGCCAGATCATAGAGCTTGCGCACCCCATGAAAGCCCACTTCGTCATCATAGTCGAGATCATTTGCCGCCGCGCATTGACCGGCGGTTACCACGCTAAACATGTTGTGATACCACTCGAGTATGCGCTCGGGCTGCTCCCAATCAGGCGTCCAGGTGAAATCTGCCGGGTAGATATCAGTCGTCAGCCGCTCTTCAAAGCCATGCAGCTGATCCGCTCCCACAAAGTGCATTTTGCCACAGAGTGTTGTCTGATAGCCCAATTGGCGCAGATAGTGCGCAAAGGTGGGTATCTGCGACGGCATCTCGGCGGCATTGTCATAGACGCCAGTGTGCGAGGGCAATTGGCCGGTCAACATCGAGAAGCGGGAGGGTGCACAGAGGGGCGAGTTACAGTAGGCGTTCTCAAAGACGATCCCTTCTTCGCCCAGCTGTTGGATGTACGGTGCTTTGACAATCGGGTGGCCATAGGTGGGCAGCGCCTGTGGTGCACACTGGTCCGCCTGAATAATCAAAATGTTTGGTTGCTTTGCTTGGATGGACATCGCGTTCCTCTTTGGCAACTATGGTGGGACGGTAAATCGGTGGGACGGTAAATCGGTAGAACGGTAAATCAGTGACTGTCCCACTGTCTCACCGTCCCACTGTCTCACTGGTTTGGCGGTAAGGGCGGTAGGCAGCGGGCAAGCTTCAACTCGCCATTTACTTGGACCGCGTCCAGGGCTGCCGGCAGAAAAATCCGTGACCACGGTTGCAATGGAACGGTCACCCCATCCGCGCTCAACGTACCTTCCCCCTCAGTGACGATCAAGATCGAGAAGCGTCCATCAACGGCCAGATCATAAGGCCCGGTTGCCACAATCTGCCGCAATTCCAGCCGGTCGGTCTGTGGCGTGGCCAGCAGTGCGGTTTCGCTTCCGCTCTGGGTTTCAACAATAATCCGCGGCTGTGGCCCAAAGCGTTCCTTGACAAGCGCTGCCGGATAGGCTGTGTAGTCAAAGAGATCGAGCACCTTATCCAATCCCAACCCCATCGTACGTGCCGACTCGGGCAAGGCCAAGCCGCCGTGGGCATATTCACAACGGACAACATAGTCGGTCGGCTCCTGGATCTCAATCATGGTGATGCCGGGGCCAATTGCATGGGGGACACCTCCTTCCACCAACAGAATGTCACCCGCTGTGACAGGGATGGGGGCAAAGCACCCTTCGATAGCGGCCAGATCTTGCCGATCAATCATTGCTTGCCATGCGCTGGGGGTGGGTGGCTGTTGAAAGCCCATGTAGACATAGGCATCTGGGCGGCGCGTTTGTAAAATCCACCATGCTTCGGTCTTGCCACTATCGGCATGAAGATGTTGACGCGCCCAGGCTACCGAAGGATGTGCTTGGATATGCAGCCGCATTGCCGAGTCGAGCAATTTGACCAAGAGATAGGGCTGCGCCCCATAAGCCGCCACATGGGTTGTCCCCAGTGCCTGTGCTGGATCGGTCGTGTAGAGCGCAGCCATTGAATAGACTTCGCCATCTACCGTTTGTGCCTGACCAATCCCTTCATCGGGCAGCGCTTCGCGCCCTGGGTTGACGGCACGTGTCGCCGAACCGACCCAGTCTTCAGGAAAGTGGCTATCGGTTGGATGGGTGCTGCCGCTCCAGCCGTCGAGCACTGCGCCCCCTTGATAGGTGCGCCAAACGCGATTTGGCAGGAGAATAAAGGGTTGTTGATAGTTAATCATGACGCTCTCTTTTGTGCGGTTTGGCAATCAGGCTATTCCGGTGTTGTGAGTGCAAGGATGGCCCGGAGTACGGCGGCACGTTCTGCCGGCTTGAGTGGCGCATATTGGTACATTTCGGTGAACCAGAAGCCATCGACGGCCAGCCGTACCAACAAGGCCTTGGTTGGGTCAATGCTACTCGCAACCACCTCCTGTTGCCAACTGTCATAGCTCTGGCGCATGAGTGCCAATACACTTGGGTAGCGTTCCCCAGCGGCAAAGAGGCTGGCGAAGAGGCTGGCAGTCTCCGGATCGGTAATCTGTTCAATGGAGGCTTTGGCATAGGCACGCAACCAACTGCCGACACCGTTTGCCTCTTCGGCAACAAGTTCCTGCAGGCGCTGATTAAATTGATCGATCTGGTGTTGAAAGAGCGCTTCGATCAGCGCAACTTTACTGGGAAAGTGGTAGAGCAAGCCACCTTTGCTGAGGCCAGCCTCTGCTGCAACAGCATCAAGGGTCAACCGGACCAAACCCTCACGTTGCAAAATACGGCCACAGGCCGCAAAGATTAGATCGCAGGTCTCTGTCGCCGTGCGGCGTCCTTTGTCCGGCAGTTTTACCATCGTTGCTATCCAAATCGTTGAAAGGCAGGATATTACTCTTGTTGCGTTAGACAACAGCGCCAAAGAGCGCACCAACAAGTGCCGTCGCGGCCATCGCCAGCGCGCCCCACAATGTGACGCGCCCGGCACCTAACGCAATATTGGCCCCACCGGCACGTGCGGCCAATCCGCCGAGAAGCGCCAAAAAGAGCAACGACCCTATCGACACGATGGCAATCATAGCGCTGGTGGGGCTCAGCAGCGTCAGGAGCAAGGGCAGCGCAGCGCCCACGGCAAAGGTTGCTGCGGAAGCCAGGGCTGCTTGGATCGGCCGTGCCGTGTGAATTTCGGTAAGCCCTAGCTCGTCGCGCGCATGTGCGCCCAGCGCGTCTTGTGCCATGAGCTGATCCGCAACTTGTTTGGCCAAGGCCGGTGTCAGCCCACGCTGAATATAGATAGCCGTTAGCTCTTGATGCTCAGCTACGTTGTCGGTATCAAGCTCAACCTGTTCGCGGGCCAGGTCGGCCTTCTCCGTGTCCGCTTGAGAACTGACCGAGACGTATTCGCCCGCCGCCATGGACATCGCGCCAGCGACCAAGCCAGCCAGGCCAGCGGTAAGCACTTCGCCATGCGCCGCACTGGCCGCCGCCACCCCCACCACTAAACTTGCCGTGGAGAGAATGCCGTCGTTCGCCCCCAATACAGCTGCACGGAGCCAGCCGATTCTTTCTGCATAATGTTGTTCGCGATGTCTGGGCATTGTACTTCCCCTTTGGACTTAGTTATCTGGTTGTAGCTATCAGCCCCACGTAATTTACTACTGCCAATAGACGAATCACTTAAAAGTTATACAGTTTACGCTGACTTTTACTCGGGAGAAACTGTATGACTTTTAAGGATTCTATCTATAAGGATTTATTGTACCTGGATTTGTCGAGGAAAACAACCGCACCGGGTGCGTCCCATTTTGGGGGATTACACAGAAGGACAAAATTGATCGTCCGATGTAATCCCCCAAATGTGGTACGCACCCAACCGCACCCGTCTTTTGGAAACGTAGCGGGAGTGGCGTTGACACGAAATCTATGTCAACGCCACTCCCGCTACGTTTATTATCTTTGTTCAACCTGCTAGGCTTGCACGACAGGAGCTACTGATTTACTGTCCCACTGATTTACCGTGTGACCATTGGTAAGAAGAGTTGGTTATTCAACCCGCCTACGGCTCCTTCCTCGCCAACCAGTTCGGTGAGATACTCGGCACCGGCATCGGACGCGGGGATCGCCTGTTCTGTCGCGGCATTGATCGTCAGCCGCCGTTCAAACTTGATGATGGTCGATGCCGGATCAATCTTGCCGATCAGCGTCAACTTATCATTTTGGCCTTCTTGGCTACTCGCCGGATCGTCCCGCTCGTCGCCGGTAATGTCAATCAAGAAGCGTGTCGCGTCAAGAATAACGAGACCAACGGTATCATTGCCATAGCCAGCTGCCAGACCAGTAAAGGATGCTGCGCCGTTGCCATCACGCCAGCCATTGTGCAGGGCGATGGTCAAGAGATCGTCCCCCGTGCCACCCTCCGCCTTGCTGACACCATCGCCGTCGAGCAGCGCATCATTGCCGCTACCGCCGACCAACTGATCGTAATCACCATTGCCGCCGTTCAACACATCGTTGCCGTTGCCACCGTCAAGGTAATCATTGCCATGTAGCCCCAGCAGCAGGTCGACCCCATCCCCACCGCAGATCACATCGTCGCCGCCGTTGCCGGTCAGCAGATCGTTGCCACCCAAGCCCAGGATTAGATCATCTCCATTGGTGCCGAGAATCGTGTTGTTACGGCTGCTGCCGACCTTGACATTGCCACTCCAGAAGGGGGCAATGTAGACGCCATTATTGACATAAACGGCGTAATCACCACAGCGATCGACAAAGGTGCCAGGCGCTTCTACCGTGTAGCTAACAGTGACTGGGTCGGCCGCATTGCCTGCGTTATCGGTGGCACCGCTACAGGTGGCAGTGAAGGTGCCGGTGCCATCGGCGTTGCCGCCAGTCACACCAATGGTTGCGGATGTTGCCACACCGGATGCCAGATCTTGCGTATCACAACCTGCCTGCGGTGCCGTGCCCAAGGTGTAGCTAGCCCCATTACTCACGCCAGTAACCGTGACCATTGGTGCTGTCTGGTCCAGATTGAGGTCGACGAGGACCGGATCGTGATCAGAGATGCGGAATTGGTCAGCATTGTAAAGCGAAGTAATTTGCCCCGCGCTCTTGAAATCGGTGTTGTAGTCCAACACGCTCGGTTCGTCGGCATTGATGTGCCAATCCGCAACATTGCTGATTTGCGCCGTCAGACTGCTCGTGCTCAAGGCGTAGTCAAGATAGCCCCACTGACCATCGAAGACATACGAATAGGCCTCGTCGCCGCCATAGGCATTGATCAGATTGGTATAACCGGCATTCTTGATCGCCGTAATCGGATCTTCCATGGCATACGAATTGAGATCGCCGACAATCAGCGCATCGCTGTCACCGGTGTCGGTGGGATTGCTAGCCAACCAAGCCGTGAGCAGGTTGGCGGCATTGGTGCGCACGATGCTGCAATTCGCTTGCCCATCGCCGCTGTCCGGTGCATCACAGGCAGAGCCTTTGCTCTTGAGATGGTTGACGCTGATCACAAAGCGTTCGCCGGTACCAATCTCTTCAAAAGCCTGCGCCAAAGCCGGACGGTTGCGCGGGGCACTGTCACCACCATTGACAAAGGCCACTGAATTGAGCGCGGCTGTCTGCCCAACGGGTGTGACCTTGGCCGGCTTGTAGACCAACCCAACCTTGATGGCATCATCGCCCATTGCATCGATCTGGCCGGTGGCGCTATCCACATCAATAAACGCATAGGTCGCCGGTGCCGAAGCTTCATTGAGTTTGTTGACCAGGAATTGAATGGCGCTGTCGGCCCCATAGCCATCGTTTTCGATTTCGATCACACCGATCACATCCGCACCCGTGCCGATCATGGCGGCGACGGTTTTGGGCCATTGGCGGTCAAATTCTGCTTGGGTATCGGCACCGCGGCAGTCCATGGTTGCACCATTGACGCCACCCGTGCAGTTGTCGACGGTGTCAGGCAATCCATCAAAGGTGTTGAAGAAGTTGAGCAGGTTCATGCCGACCACGCGCAACCGACCCGTCTCTGCCGGAGCGGTAGTCGGGCGAGGATTGGTAGCGACAAAGTTGATGAAACCGCCCAGGGTATTGGTTGGACGGACGCGATAGGCGTTGCCGCTAGCACCATTGCCAGCCCACGTGTAGGTCATCAAGCCGACGATGCCGGTGGCCGTATCGCCACCGCGCAAGGTGTTGCTGGCGCTCAGCGGGTTGCCGTTGCGGCCAAAGAGAATCGGGTCCGGATTCTGATTTTGCAGGTCGTCGTCAATGATGATGCGATTGAGGTCGTTGGTAGCTTGCAGGGCACTTGCGGCTGCGCCCGGCGTGGTGACATTGGTCGGCTGTTGCAAACGGGCACCCGACGACATCACTACCTGGCCAAAGCGCCCCAGTTGAAAGTGCTCCGTGACATAGAGCGTCTGTGGCAGACGCACTAGCATACCTTCGTAGCGTTCGGCATAATCGGCGGTGGGGAAAGGTAGGGTAACGTCGACGGGATCGACTGTTCCAGTGCCACAGCTGAGGAGCGATGAAGCGCTGATTTGTGTCTGTCCTTGGAACTCGCTTACACTGCCCGTCACGCGAATGACATCGCCGAGGCTCACATTGTCGTTGCTGCCATTAAAGATAAAGATCCCGTCCGAGGTGGTCGCATCGCCGTCGCCTGCTGCATCCTGTAGATAGAAGCCACGCAACGTTGGGGTAGCGCCTTCGTAGTCGCCAACGACGACACCCTGCGTCGTAACGGAGCCGGTAATGGTGGCGACCAATCCACTGCCTTGAATGGTATAAATGGGGGTAAAGGGATCGGCACATGGATTCAACGACGGGATAGAGAAGCTGAAGCTATAGTCCGCCGTCAGTGCGTCGGCTGTGCCATCTTGATCAACAACATTGGCGGCTGTTACCGTCACCGTGCAACTGTCGCCGGCAGCAAAGTCGCTGTCGGGATCCAGCGTAAAGGTCGTAGCTCCACCGCTCACTGCTGCGCTGTGGCTACCGCTGTTGGTGCAGCTGATCGTAAACCAGGGGCCGTTGACAGCAACATCTTCGCTAAAGGTGATCTCGATGTTGCTGGCGGCGGCAATATTCGTTGCACCATCCGTTGGCGTGGTCGAGGCGACGGTGGGCGGGATGTCCACAACAGCACTGCAAGAAGCGCTGTGGGTTCCCAATCCATCAAACGTATCGATTGCAAAGCCTTCCCATTCGGTAGCGGGCTCGAATGCATCTGTTTCAATAGTATCGCCCGCACAAATTGTATCCAGGCGGCGGATCGTATTATCTGCCGTACTAGCAAGACCACTCCCCCATTGGCTCCCAGGATCAACGCCTACCTGTCCGATGGCATCGATCACTGCGCCATTTCTGTGCAAGACAACGGCATCGTCGCCATTAAAATTGATGACCGCATTACTGATGAGATCTGCTTGGGCTAAAATGGCTGCATTGGCACTCGAGTTGGCTAAGACATAAACATCGCCATTTGCAACCGTGCCTGTCAGTGCCACTGTTTGGCTAGCCGTAGCGGCACCATTGCTGTAAAGCTCCAGGGTATACCCCCCAGTAGCAAGATCAACATTTGCCCCTGTACCATTGTAAATCTCGACAGCCTTGTTAAAGCTGCTTCCCTCAATATACTCCGAGAAAAAGAGGTCAGCAGCCGCCGCTGCCTGCACCGATTGTGCCACGCTCTGGCTACTGACCAGCGGTAGAAAAATTTGACCATCGGCGTTGTTGGCGGAAGTTTGGGCCAGTGTGGAGGTTGGTAAGATGAGCGCTGCCAGGAGCGCGACGAGGAGTGCTACTCTTGGCGTAAGGCGAAGAGTAGAAGCGAATAAATCTGGTTTCATGAGTTGTCCTTAAGGTTATTTACAGTAAATTAGCTAAAAGGTGAAGAATCTTACTGGACAGATTTATGCTGGCGTGCTCGAAATGCAGCGCGATAGAGGATATAGATTACGATGGTAGCTGCTTTGTTGGCTCTAATCGGTGAGTTTGACCGCCTTTTGCGAAATCTGGTCATCACAATAGAATTATCATACAAAGGACAAATAAATGATAATGTAAAGTCAATAAATTGTTATATGGTTGTCAATAAATCGTAAATTGGAGACATTGTTATTGCTTTGTCTGGTTGGCTACGGTTGCAGCGTTGGCCCTAAAATAAGGGCATAGGCTACGGTCAGGATAATGCCAACCACGATCCATGACCACTGGCGCGGAAAGGGTAACGCTGTGGTTGCTGTCGACTCTGTTGGCCTGATCAATTGCATCATCCATAAAAAGCCGGATGTACCACCGAGTGAGGAGGCTGCCGAGGAAATTAGAACAATGATCAGTCCGTGGGGGTTGAACAAGCCAATCCCAATGTACAGCGCCGCTCCCGTCAAGTAGGAGAGTAAAACCAGATGGCGGGCATATGTAATTCGACTACGGCCTGCGCCAGGAATGATCGGCTCAATTGTGCGGACAGCAAGCCAGACAATTAGAAAGTAGCTTGCGGCCCCTAGGACTGTCAAGGCGATTTGCCAGAGCCACGCCGGTGTTGCCTGATAAAAGGCCCCATCGCGCGTCGTGCCAAAATCGCCAATTCCCGTGATACCCGAAAATAGTAGATAGCCGGTAGCTGTCATAAACCCGATCGTGCCCAGTAGCCAGACAAAATAGAAACGTGCTGGTTTGGCCGGCGATAGACGCTGCAAAACTAGAAAACTGACCAAGCCGGTAAGTAGACTGACTACAGGGCCGGCTAACGCAACTAAGCGAATGGCCAGATCGTTAAGGGTGCTGTAATCACAATCAACATAGAAGGCACCCAGTTCGGTCGGTTGACTACCAACGAGGATGCAGGTCAGGGCATGGCCCAGATGCTCATGTAGGGCAACGGCAATCAAATAAGCAATGGCCGAAATCGCAATAAGGGTCAGGCGATCCGGCAGCTTTGGCACAATAGCGGTTTGTTTCACACCTTATACCTGTTCTTTGTCGTTCGTACGACCATGTTAAGCCAATTCAAAATTTTACTCATTCCCCTTACTCGTTCCCCTCACCATCAACGCCCACACTGCCCCATACGCCGCCCGCTCTTCCTGCCACGCCACGCCATCGACCTTGCCCAGTGCAAAGCGCCGATCCACTTGCCACAACCGCCAGCCAATCCCCACCATCGCCAGCAGGCGAACTGCCGTCAGATAACCAATCGGATGGCTGCCCTGATATTTGTGATAAAAGCGCAGTCGACTCTGCCAGAGGCGCACAAAGGCGGACCAGCGTACCTGTTTACTGCTCTGCCCCTCGTGGTGGGTGACGCGCGCTGTAGGCACGACGTAGATCTGCCACCCCGCCAGCTTCATGCGCACCGCCCAATCGAGCTCTTCGCAATACATAAAGTAGCCATCGTCGAGCCCGCCAAGCTGTTGGATCACCCCTCCGCGTACCATCAGCGCCGCGCCGAGGACGAAGTCAACCGGAAAGGGTTGTGTTCCGCGCCATTTTGCTTGCGCGTAGCGGCCGTTGATGCTGCTGTTGTGCAACCGATGAATACCTGGCAATCCACTCAGCGGGAAGAAGTCGAGGGCAATTTGGGCGAGGCTGGGGAAGCGGAAGGCGCCGTGCTGGAAGCGGCCATCGCCATAGTGGAGCTGCGCGCCACAGGCCCCGGCATTGGGGGTTGTGGCCAAGAAATTTGCCATTTGCCAGAGGGTATCCCCTTGGACTTCGGCGTCGGCGTTGAGGAGGAGGACGTAGTTGGCGGGGAGGAATTGTAAATGGTGAATTGTGAATTGCGAATTGTTAACGGCACTGCTATCGCCCCCTGAGCTTTTCGAAGGGGAGCCAGTCGAAAGGGAGCCAGTCGCAGGGGAACCGATATCGAAGCCGAAGGTTTGCAGACCGAGATTGTTGCCGCCGGTGTAGCCAAGATTGGTGGGGGAGGCGATGAGCTTAGTGGCGGGAAAGTCGGTGGCAACCATGGCTGCGCTCCCGTCGCTACTGGCACTGTCGATGACGAGCACGTCGACGGTGAGACGGTCGGCGGTGGCCGCGGCGGAGGTGTAGACACTCTGCAAACAGTGGCGCAACAACTCGCGTGTGTTGTAGTTGACGATGATCACGGCCAGGCGCGGTGTTGGTTGACTCATGGGGTCGACACCGTGCTGGTTGTGATTGCTTGGGTGGCTGAAAGCTCGGTAGTACTGGTAAGCGCTGTGGTTGTCGCCCCGTCGCCCCCGTCGCTCCCGTCGCCCCCTGAGCTTGTCGAAGGGGAGCTTGTCGAAGGGGAGCTAGTTGAAGAGGGCGATTCGACGACAACGGTAATGCGGTCGATATCGTTGTTCACCGTCGCCACATCTTCGTGGATCAGCCCCCCCCACCAGATGTTGGTGTCGAGGGGCGGGGGTTGGTTGATCAGAATACAGCCACTCACTTCGCCGCGCGCATCGGGTAGCAGATACCACTGTTCATGGCCATCAATGACACGCCGCTCCAGATCCTCCTGCCGACCAATCGCCCAGCGAAAGGGAAAATCGACCCCGGTCGATTCAAAATTGATGCCAAAGCGAAAGACACCTGTCTGCCGAAACCACGAGCCGTCCCCCTTTGGCGCTTCTGCCGAGACGGTTGCGTCCCTGTGTTGGGTGGCGACGCTGTTGCGGTTTTCCGTAAAGAGATACTCTTGTCCCGGCCACGGCCCGGCGGTGCGGATTGGCGTGCTGCCATAGTTGTGAACGACGGCGCGAAAACAGAGGCGATCACCAAGGTTGAGCGATACCGCCGGCCCAATCGGTTGTTGTTCGCCCTCAATACCCTCTGCGCCGGCAAGCACGTACCAGTCAATTTCGCCCTGGTCAATCTCAGCAAAGGGTTGGCCCCCTTCGCTGATCGTCAACTCGCGCGTCACACGCACGGCATTACCAGCACGGTCACGCGCCTCACCGACAATATCATAGGTGCCGTCGGGGGGTGGCTCGGCATTCTTGTCAACCCCCGCTTCGTAGCGATACTCCTTGTAGCCAGCATCATCAGGTGCCGCTGTCCCTGGCTGCTGGGTAATATAATATTTTACGTCGGGCTCGGCTGGGTCGAAAAGATAGACGATCAGCGAGTCAACATCTTTGGTCAGATAGTAGCTGATGCTCACCCAATCGTCGCGCAGCCCATCCTGGTTAGGCCGGAAGGTATCGGGTACCACGGCGAAATTTTTCAGCTCCGGCACGACATTGTCGCCATCTTGCAGCGCAATCGTACCTGTGGCTGATTCGCTGTTGCCGCGGTCATCGGTGGCACTAATCGTCCAGGTGTAGGTGCCATCGGATAGCACGCGGCTGAGGATCTCTTGCGGACCATAGTCGGTCTCCACGATCTGCGATTCGTCGGCGGTGCCCCCCCATAGCACATTGTAACTGCCGCGGGCGCGGCGGCGTTCCTGGCGGAAGTAAAAGGTTTCCCCAGCTTCATCCGTAAAGGTAATACTGACATTGGCGGCGCGGCGCAAGCTGTAGGTGATACGTGTCACATCCTGGTCGCCGTCGGCGTTCGGGGTGATGGAAGAGGGCGAAACGCTGACATCGTGCAGCAACGGTCCCCAGGCAAAGTTGAGTTGGCCGCAGCCGCTCACCGTTGCCAAAAGGAAGAGCAGGCCGATCAAACGCGGGAGCCGTCGTAGGGGCACGATATACCGTGCCCCTACGACGGCTTGTGTACCTTGAGTATTCGTCTGTTGTGGGTTTGTCTGTTCATCGCTATTCATGAAAACAGTGTAACAAAAGGGGCAGAAATCCCCAATCTCTATCGCCTGCTGTTTCTTCTTTGGGCTCTTCGGGATCGCAGGGGGTAACCGGCTTTGGCTTCGGCAAGCTCGGCCTCCGCTATGCTGGCTCTCGTTCATTAACTCCCTGTGATCCTATTGAACCCGTCTTTTTAGAAAATAACCGGCTGCACCCAATGCAACCACGCCCAGCAGATGGATCGCAACAAGTGTGACGCCGAAGAGCGTGGCGCGGTTGGCAATGATTGCACCGAACGCCAGCCGCTGCCAGATCAAGATCCCAGCGATGCCCATGACAAGCACAAGCAAAAGGAGACCATGCGCACGCAAACGCTTATGCGTCACCCTACTCCCCCTTTTGCGCTCGTAGATAGCCGATAGTTGGTAGCGTGGTCCCACCGTCACTAAGTTTCTCGAAATTCGTCGCTTTGAGCAATGGTACCAGATCTTGTATGCCGGTCTGCTGTGCGCCGTGGAGCATCAGCGTCATGATCCCTTTACCCAGCCACCCAGTTGGCCCTTTGAAGTCAACAATCAGAAGGCGACCACCGGGTCGCAGCACCCGCTCAATTTCGGCCAGCCCTTGTCGCTTGAGATCGTCTGGCAGGTGGTGCATCATGAAGCTACTGAGCACAACGTCAAAGGAGGCGTCGGCAAATGGCAACGCTTCAATGACACCGACCCGAAAATCGACCGTCGCGTGCCGCTTGGCTGCCTTGCGTTGTGCTACCGCGATCATCTCCGCTGCCGGATCAATGGCCGCCACAACTCCCGTTGGCCCTGTCCTCTGCCAGGCAGCCAGCGTTAGGTCACCCGTGCCACAGCCAACATCCAGCACATGGGTACCGGCTTCTATCGCGGCCAATGCCACCGTGCTGCGCCGTAGCCTTGTTGCCTGCCCCAAGGTCAACAACTTGACGAGTGGATCGTAAAAGGTTGCCCACCGAATTACCGTTCCTTTTGTCGCGACTAGCTTTTCAGTTGGTTGATGAGTATGGATCATCTTCACTCCTCTTCGTTATTGCGGCTCTTCAAAATCCCATGATTGATCAGGTGAGTGGCGGTTGAGTGGCCCAGGTACGATTGGGCGTGTCAAAACCATAGCAGGCTAACCTCATGTGATCCGATTGAACCTTTATAATAGGTAAAATCCTTAAAAGTCATCCAGGGAGAGTTACTTTTACACGAGAGAGACTGTATGACTTTTAAATGATTAGTCTATAAGTAGCGCACAAACTGTGATTGCCGTATACTCTGTTCGCTACCGAACAAGTTGTTTGATAACTTGCTGCTTTAGCATACGCGAACTGATGGCCGCTGTCTAGCGACAATCTGGGCAATTTGTGCGCTATCGGACAGATTGAGCAAAGTGTCCGGAAAGAGGATTTAATGAATGATAGCCGCAAAGTCGACCGACGTTCGCTGCGCTCCCAACAACTGTTGCACCGCGCCTTGATGGCGCTGATGCTCGAAAAGCGCTATGACAAGATTACAGTTCAAGAGATCATCGACCGGGCCGCGGTGGGGCGCTCGACCTTTTATGCGCACTATCGTGACAAAGAAGAGCTGCTCATCAGCAACTTTGAGCAGATGCTGGAGACCTTTAGTGGTCACTGGTTAGCGCCGGCTGCTGGGCAGGCGGATGGCCCACCGGAACCCATGAGTGTTGCGGGGCTCTTTCGTCATGCGCAGGAGTTTCATGAGCTCTACAAGGCGCTGGTGTGGGGGAGAGGCATTGATCTAATCTATCAACAGGCACAGAACTATCTGTGTCGACGCGTGGAACAGATGCTACGGACAATGATCCCGGTCGCGCACCAGCCGACCATGCCGTTGCCGCTTTTGGCCAATCATATTGCGACCACGCTGGGCGCGCTGTTGCGTTGGTGGTTAGAGGCAGAGATGCCCTACACGCCGGAGGAGATGGATAGCTATTTTCATCAGTTGGTCAGGCCTGTGCTCCAAGAGGTATTGGGCGGTGACGCTACTCCGCCACCGTGACCGCGCCAATCACCGCGCCGCCGGTAACCTCGCCACTCGGTAAGGTAACCGGCAGACTGCTTTGGCTACCATCCGCCGCCACCCCGTACATGGTGACATAGATGCTATACGCTCCCGGTCGCGCCTCGGCGTTAATCGGCACGTGATAGCGATCATAGATACGATCCCCCGGTACCCACGTCGTCGTTGGAAAGCGGTTGCAGCCGGGTTCGCCATCCCGTTGACCGGCTTTGGTGGCATCGCCCAGGTCGATGATCTGGATCGAGACAAAGTAAGCGGTGTCGAGCGGCGCGGCGGCGGACCAGTAGAGAACGACCTCCAATTCACCGCCGGCAGCGACCGTGGCGCGGTCAACCTGGTAGCCGATGAGCGAGATCTGATCGCCAAAGCGGATGGCTGTCGGGTTTGGAATCGGCTGCGCACCCAGCGGACCATTGCGCGTAAAGGGGGCTAGAAGATGCTGATTGTAATAGTCAACATATTCTTCGGAGCGAAATTCGTAGGGCGGTGTACCCCCTTGACTGTCGGCGGCGTCGCGGCGGAGGTAAAGCTCCATATGCGGTTGGCCGTTGGTGGTCACCGTGCCCCACAGCATGTACTTGTCATCCAAGGCGCGGCGCTGTTCGTCGACAACCGCCCGGTCAACCGGCAGTGGATAGGGCACGAGCAGGTAATATTTGCCCTCGTCGCGTGGACAGTACTCCTGGCCGCGCAGATACCAATCGGGCACCATGCTAAAGCGGTCATTGGTATCAAAACGCCCCTGAAGCACCCCCTGATCGTAGAGCGTGGCGACGGTCTTCCAGCCGTTGCGGATCGGAAAGCCAAAGATCGACTCGAAGGCGGGGCTGTCGTAACTCGTCCAATAGCCGGCGGGGCGATTTTCATCCCACGTCCGCAAGACTTCTACCTTGTTTTCCACAAAGAGTTGGCGGACATAGTTGCCAAAGAGCAGGGCCAGCAGCACGAGTAGCGGTGCAAGCACGCGCCGCACCGGCCATTCACCCCACTGGACAGCAAGGCGATCCCAGAGCTGGCCCACAACCATCCCGCCAACAAGTGCCCACGGCATAAAAAAGATATAGACATGGGTGCCCGGTTTCTTGACAAAGAAGAGGACGCCAATCAGCGTAAACCCAAACCAGAGCCAGGCTGCACGGGCTTCGTGGGATACCCGGGGAGCCAACCACGCCGGCAAAAAGAGCAACGTCACGAGCAGCGGGGCCAGCCGCCACGGGGCCGCAACAAAGGCCACCGGCTCCCAGATCATCAGCGCCAGCACTGCTACCAGCAGCGCGCCGAGCGCAATGCGCAGCGCACGCGAACGGTAGTGTCGATAGACCCCGAAGAGCCCCATCACGGTCAATCCCACCAAAGTCCAGAAGTAGTAGCTGCTGCTGTAGAGCGTCGAGCGCCCGGCGATCACCGCCAGCCCTTCGGGGATGGTGTGGCCGGCCAGCCGATAGTCAAAGATGTAGGCGTAGGTGTCGCGAAAAAATTCTGGATCCAGAATAAAAGGCAGGTAGAAGCTAGCCAGAATCGCCAAGCCGATCAATAGCGGTAGGGCGAGTCGGCGGAACAGTTGGCCTGTTGCCCTCCATCGTGAACCCTCTTGCCCTTGCCATAGACAGAAGAGCAGCCAGGTCGCCGGCAGCAGCGCAATGATCGCCTCGTAATGGTAGAGCAACCCGGTCGCCAGCAACAGCGCGGCGACGAGCAGATAGCGTCCGGCGCTGCGCTGGCGATCGACGGCGCGCTGCATCACGAGGACCGTCAACACCGTCAACAGGAAGATCAGGCTTTGGTATTGCAACATCCGCCCAAAGGCCATGAGATAGCCATCGACCGCCACCAGCGCACCGGCCCACCAACCGGCAACCGACCCAAACCACCGCCGCCCCAGCAGATAGGTCGCGAGGATACCGGTCCAACTGGCAAAGGCAAAGGGCAGATGCGCGGCATATTCGGTGAGCTCGCCCGTGAGCAGATAGATCATCGTGCCGGTGAGGATCTCCCCCGGCCCCTTTTTGTGCACAAAGAGCGCGCGTTCCCACCCTTGGATCACATCGACGGCGCGCAGGGCAACCAGTGCTTCGTCGCCATGTAGTTCGGAATAGCCAATGTTGGTGAAGCGCAGATAGGCCGCGCCCAGCAGCAGGGTCAAGAGCGCGATGATTGACCATGATGCTATAGCAGCGGGCAGTGACGGGCTGGGCAACGGCGCGCGCCGAAGTTGGATAAAATTACTGATTGCCAAGAGCAGGATCAACCCATTGAAGGCAAAGAATATCTGGGCAAAGGTCAGCCCGCCGGGCAGATAACTCAGCGTCAACATGAGCAGGACCATGAGCACAAAGCCCAGCCCAACGCCATAGACAAAGCGTTCGCCCAACAGTGGCGCATCGACGCGGTAACCAATCAATGCCCGCATCAACAGCAGACCCGGCACAAGCACCGCCAATCCCAACGCGGCCCAACTTTGTATGGCATTGGCAACCGGTGTGAGCAACAAGAGATCACAAACCAGCGCGCCGACCAGCACGCCGCCGAGAAAGAGCCACGGTTGATAACGATAGAATGGTCTTTGTGCGATAAACAGACGTATCATAGGTCCCTAAAATTATGCTAGTTTAGAATTGTCATTCTGCGCCTGCTTTTTGGCGAAGAATCTTCGGGTTTGTAAGCAGAGATTGCTCGCTATGCTTCGGAATGGCCATGTGTCCCTAATCCTTCACAACTTCTGTCACTGCACTACTGTTTTGTCATCTAAATTCTGATGGTAACTTCAATCCCACCCAAACCGTTAAGGTGCCAGTTCAATAAAATCCTCCCCGGTCGCCGTCATCAAGCGCGGATTGCCCGGTTGCGTTGCATCGTAGATGACCAAAATCAGCCGGTGAACCCCTGGCGCTCGTGGCTCAGCCAGCGTGACCGTCTGGGTGACCACTTCACCGGGTAGCCAGGTGGAGGTACCGCCGGCCAAAGGTAGATCAACCTGTGCCGCGGGCAGACCATTGGCCGCCAGTAGTTGTATGGACATCGTGTAGTCATTCGCGGGCGGCGCTTGATCGATGGGTGCTTGCCAAACGAGTGTGACGGTGAGCGCTGTTTGGGCCGCAATTGGCATCGATAGTGGATTACGTAGACCCAGCAGGTGCAACTGCGGTGTGGTGCGCGCCGTCGGTGCAAAAAAATCGACCTGAAGCGGCTGGGCTAAGGGTGGTGGCGTAAAGCTGCGGCTGCTCGGCAGCACGGTAAATGGCTGGCGAACCACATCGTCTACATTGGGAGTGGAATCGGCCGCGGGTTCAAACGCCAGGATATAGTCGCCCGCCGCCAGATCAAGTGGTACTTGTATGGCGATGACCTGGCGGAACCAGTCACGTGTTGGCCAGTCGCGCATGGGCAGAGCGGACGGCAAAATCAAGGGAGCCGATGACGCAACCGTGCCATCCGCCATCCGCCGCCAGCGCACGGCCAAATTCACCGGCGTAAAATCTTCCGCTGGATACCAAAGCAAGGTGGTGGCAACGTGTTGGCCCGGTTCGCCGCTGCTGATTGCTGGCTCAACGGCCAACTGCAAGCCACTGCTGACCTCGACGGCATCCGTGGGTTGGATCAGCGGGCGGTCGGTTGTTTTGTCGCGCAAGGTCAGATCGAGGGTGACTGTTTTACCCTGTGGCAAACCTTGCGCATTGAGCCGATCGAGACCCGCCGGATCGGCGGCTGGATCATAGACGCGCAATTGGAGTTGATAGGGGCCGGGCATCGCCGCCGGCCCGGCCCACTCTAGCGCCGGGATCATGCCCATCACTGTCTCGCCAGGCTGCCAACGCGCAACGGGATAGTGATAGTCAGTTGGTCGGCGGTCGGTTGGGCTGTAGTAGGGCAATCCCTCTGGCGTTTCGGTGTGCAGGCTGATCTGCCAATCGGGCTGCGGCACCGTGGCGTTCGGGGCCAGTTGCCAAAAGAGCAGCAGTTCATCTTCCTTGGTCGTGGTGTAGCCGGTGAAGATCAGTTGGTCGCCAAAGTTGGCGTCGACCCGCTCGGCCAGCGGCGGCGCAGTTGGGATTGCATCGGGATCCAATTCGATAAAGCGGCGCAAGCCGACTTCCCAGAATTGCGAGCGAAAGGTCTTTTCGGTACCCGCCCAGCCCAACTGGATCGGTACCACCCCCGTGGGATCGACGACCTCTTCCTGCCAGTTGACCAGCCACGCGCCGTTGTAGCCTTGAAGTGCATCGCGCAGTGCCGTACCACTTTCCGTAAAATCGAGGACGGCATCGACATCGAGGATCTGTAAGTCGGGTAAATGGATCGCCGGCAGATCGGGCGCGTAATAATCCCAAACTGGCCAGGTGTGGCCGCTGACCAATACGACCGCTTCGCCCGCTTCGTGGTGTAGCCGGACGTAGGCCGCGGCTTCACGCCACTGCGCCTTTAGGAAGGAATGGTCAGTGAACCAATTGCGGTCAGCAATGCCAAAGATCACAAGCAGGGGCAAGGTGGTAATTAGCAAGTAGCGGTATTTGGGTGGGGCGCGTTCCGGGGATGGCCCGTCAGGATCAGGAAAAATTCGCCTTGCGTGGGCCGTCCTCGGAACGCTAGCAGCCCCGCAACTCCAGAGTAGAATTAGTCCCGGTAGCGCCAACATGACATAGCGCACGTTAAATTTGGGCACCGCAATGGCCAGAAGCAGCACACAGGCTGTGGGGATGAGCAGCCAACTGAAAATAAAAATGAGCGCCTGCGCTGCGGAGCGGTTACGCCACCCTTGGTAGAGTAATATACTACCTATGAGCAGCGTGACAACGCCCGCAATCCACAGATAGGGGCCGGCGAACTGCTCCAACACTGTCTCGCCGACGACAAAGCGTAGCCCGATCGCACGCAACGCCTCACCAATCTTAAAGGTACCTTGCCAATAGCTGCGGTCAGTGGCGAGTTGGGTAAACAGCGGCGCGACCCAAGCCGAAAAGAGCAGCGCGATCAACAGGTGGGTTCCTAGTAGGAATAGGATTGCTCTGCGCCAGTTAGTCCGGAAGTTGGCAATTGTGATCAGCTCTGTCATCACAAAGGCGAAGAGCAAGAAGAAGGCGAAATAGTGGGTGTAGACGGCGGACGTGGCCGCCAATAGATAAAAGAGCCAATCCCCTCGCTTATGCGTTGCGCTCTCTGTGGCGCACAAAAAGAGGTAGCCCGCCAACACGCCAAGCGCCACCACCATCGTATACATGCGTGCTTCCTGGCTGTAATAGAGCAGCAGCGGGTGAAGGGCCGTCAAGAGCGCGGCAACCCCTGCCGCGCCGCGCTGTGCGGTAAGCCGATAAGTGAGCACCGCCAGCAGTGGTACCAGCAATACCCCCCACCAAGCGGAAACAAAGCGCAAGCTCCACTCGCTCCAGCCGGCCATCCGTCCCCAACCGGCAACGAGATAGTAGTAGAGCGGTGGCTGGATATCACGGGCGGTCCAGGCCGTTAGATCCGCTAAATCGCGTTGGGCGAGGGTGGCCGTCACCCCTTCGTCATACCAGAGACTTTGCGCATCGAGCCGGTAGACGCGCAGGGCAAAGGCAATGAGAATCACCAAAAGGAGAAAGAGCGTTGCGCGGCGGTTGGCAGGAGCATTCATGGGAACGATGCGATGAACTGGCTTGGACATGAAGGTCAAGAGGCAGAATCGATCGATAACCCATCACTGGGTAATCGATCACCGGGTAATCGATCACCGGGTAATCGATCACCTGGGCTGTGGGTCGGCTGGCTCGACAGTTGACCAGTCATTGTTCCCGGTACACTCGGCTGGAGCGGCCAAAAACGTTCGGCCGCGACACTGAGCAGCGCCATTAGGACTTCGCCGAAGATGTTCCAGAGGCGCATCGCCAGCGCAATTGCCGTGACATAGCCCCCGTCCAAGAGCGGCGTCAGTAGTAGATAAAAGGTCCCCTCGCGCACGCCAAAGCCGCTGGGGGTCAAGAGGCTGAGCAGACCAACCGCATAGGCGACCGCGTAGACGGCGACGAGCGTAGCGCTAAATTCACCCAAACTGATGGTCGCGGGGCGGCCCAATGCCAGCGCCAAGGTGGCGAACGATGCGCCCCACAGCAGCCAGTTGACCAGCCCAGCGGCCAGCAGCCAGATCAGTTGGGCGGTATTCAGTTGGGCATCAATCGCCGCGCGTCCAATTTTGCGCAGCAGCCAATTCATCAGCGCCATCAGCCAACCGGGGCGCAAGAGAAAGAGTAGGAGTGGCAGCGCAGCCAGTGCCAACAGCCACGGTGCCAACCCTTGCAAGCTTCCCGTTAAAAGTCCCCAATTGCCGGTCAGTCCAAAGTAGATGATGGCAATCGGCACGACCGCCAGCAGGCTCACCACCTGGTAGAGCGCGACACTGGCCAGCGTTGCCTCTGGTCGCACTCCCCACCGTTGGCAATAGAGGGTGAGGCTCAACGGTTGCCAGACGTTGCCGGGAATGTAGCGCACGAGCGCCGCCAAGAACCACATCCGTAGCGCCGCGCCGTAGGGCACAATGCCATCGACCACGCGTAGCAACAGCTGCCAGATGCGAACTTCCAACCCCCAACTGGCGAGCATGAAGAGCGCCGAGAGGGTCAGCCAACCGCCATGGAAGTGCCACGGGTATGCCTGTAACATGGGCCATTGGCTACGCAAGAGCAAGCCAACAAAGCTGAGCGCCAGCAATAGAAAGAGTGGCTGTAGACGATCAAACCAGCGTTGCCACATTGGTTAACCCATCCCCGCTGCTTCTTTGCTGCTAAGTGTCGTCCCGGCGGCCCACGCCCGACAGTGGTTCAAGCTGCCACGCATGAGCGCGATCACGTGCTCATCTTCTTTACCGGCCCCCAGCGCATCGGGGTGCAATTCCAGTGAGACGGCTCCTTTATATTCACTGGTGACCAGCGCGGTAATAAAATCTTCTAAATCCAACGCGCCATGCTCGGGGCGGCGGTGTTCGCGACCGTTGTAGTTGCTCAAGTGAATGTGGCCGACCCGTGCTCCCCAAGCCTGATAGGCCGCCACTGGATCGATGCCCCATGTCGCCAGATGGGTGGTATCCAAGGTCAATGTTGGAAAATGCGTGATATTCTCGACCGTATTCCACTGGTGGCGGTTGAGTTTGCGTCCCCACCACTTGCGCGCCGGCATATTTTCGATACAGAGTTTGACATCTGTTCGCTGCTGTAGCGCGGCATACCCATCGATCAGCCATTGTCGATAGCGTTGATCCGCTGGGCGCGCGGCAATCGGCCATTGGCGCTGCCAACCACCCACGCGTACAAAGGCAAACTCGAGGCGATTGGGCAGATGGTGAATGACGACCGAGGCACCCACGGCCTCAGCCAGCTTTACCGATTTTTCGATCAGCGCCGGTTGACCGGGCGGCCACCCCGGTAGATCGCGAAAAGGGCTGTGAACCGCGACAATGGGCAACCCGTAGCGCTCAATGAGCGGTAACAAATAATCGGCCTGACGGGTATCCCAACGGTCATCGACCATCAGTTCAACGCCATCGAAGCCAGCACGGGTGGCAAAGGCAAAGCTGCGCTCGGTGGCATAGGTATAGAGAGAGCCGGTGGAGAAGATAAAGTTCATGGCATGGAGTATATCACTACTTGGCAATTGGGGGATAGTTTGCGTGGGTTGAGGGGTGCATTTCTGGTTGGGGCAAGTTTTCATGACCACCATGTGTATCAAGGTAAGGAATAAGGGCGGTAACCAACAGTACAACGGCGCCCAGAGGGTTCCCGGGAAGCAACTGATTTTCCGCAGCGTGCCCTGAATTCTAGGGAAAAACGACGCTTGAATCGACAAATTTGTAAAGCAGAGGCGGGTGTGCTTACGGAATTGCAAATCCGTTGCTTCCAAAATCCGCTGTAGTGTTCCTGAAAACTTGCCCCCACCGTGAGATACCCCCCGGGTTGGGGGCGGCTATTCGCAATGACCTGTTGATGGTACAATAACGTCCATGATTGTTTTGCTGACGTTGCTTGCACTGCTAACGGCGTTGCTCCATTTGTGGGCCGAAAGCCACGGTCCACAGTGGCTAATCTATTTCGCCAAACCAACGACGACGACCCTCATCCTGCTCGTGGCGCTTGTGGCCAAACCGCCGGTGGGGCCGCTCTACCAGTCGGCAATCGGGATCGGCCTGCTCTTTGCGCTGGCCGGTGATATTTTCTTGATGTTGCCGACGGATCGCTTTATCGCTGGTCTGGTCAGTTTTCTGATCACCCATCTTTGCTACATCGTTGCCTTTGGTACACAGATCCGGCCGCCGTTTTGGTCACCTGCCACGCTGCTGCTGTTGCTCTATGCGTTGCTGATTTATGGGCTGCTCTATCGCCATCTGGGCCACATGCGTATGCCCGTCCTGCTCTACCTGGTGGCGATTGCCGCCATGGCCTGGCTCGGTCTGCTGTTCGCCACACAACAGCAAAGTGTCTGGGCGCTGGCTGCCGGTGTTGGCAGCGTGCTTTTTGTTATCTCTGATTCGGTGTTGGCGCTCAATCGCTTTCGCCGTCCCTTTGCTGGCGCACAATGGCTTGTGCTCACCACCTATTATCTAGCCCAATGGCTAATTGCCTGGTCGGTCGGTGCTGTTTGCTGCTTGGTGTAGATATATAAAACCAGGCGAAGGGATGCTGGTGCCGATGCGCCAGCGACCAGAGCCGTCTTTCTCTCTGTGGCCGTGCCGCTCGACGCCGGAGCGTTGGCGCAGCCATTCCATGCTTATGAACGCTAAATAAATATCTCATGTTACGCAGTAAACATGCTGGTCTCGAGTACGCCGCATCCCCAGATGCGGATCAATCCGCATCTGGGGATGCGGCGTACTCGGGTAGCGTGGCACCTTTATGAGAAGATGCGTAACATGAGTAAATATTTCGGTAAACGGGCCGCTGCGGCTTCGACAGGCTCAGCCTCCGCTATACCGAATTATTTCCTAGATCTTCATCAGCGTGGAACGAGCTATTAAAACCCGAGGTGCAATCGCTATGAATAAACTACAAAATAGAGGCAACCCTATGCGCCGCTTGACCCCCATTCTTGCTCTTTGTGCCATCCTTCTACCCTGGGTGCTCCATCCCGCAGTTACCTGGGCGCAATCTGCCCCGGCCATTACCTATCAGCGCTATGACAGCGAGATCACTGTGCGCGCCGATGGAACGTTTCTGGTGCGTGAAATCCAGGAAATTCGCTTTGATGATGTCTTTCAGAGCGCCTTCGCCGAAATTCCTCTTGCCTTGGTGACGGAGGTTGCGGCGATCCAACTCTACGAAGGGGAAACTCCCTATGTTGATGGCAGCAGCGACCCTGGTGGCTTTGCTGCCTACCGGGATGGCGATGTGATGGTGGTCGAATGGAACTTCACCCCGACCAGCCCCGGCGATGTGCGTACCTTTGTACTTGAATATGTGGTGCAGGGTGGGCTGTGGGTCTATCCCGATCAGCAGATCTTGGAGTGGCGCGCGGTGCCGGCGGATCGCAGCGGCATTGCCGTGGAAAGCAGCCGCGTGACGGTGACCTTGCCCACAACTCTGGCGACTGAGCAACGCCAATATACGGCTTATGGTCCCGCCTATACGGCGACAGCCACCGAACAAGACGTCACTTTTACGGCAAGCGAACCGATCCCCGATGGGGTAGCGTTTCAGGTGCAGGTCGGTCTGCCAGCGACGACGACCGCCGCCAGTCGGCAGCCCTGGCAGGCGCAGGAAGACGCGGCGCAACTTGACTATCGTTTTCGCAGTCTCGATGTGGAGCTAACGCTGGCGCAAGATGGCACCCTCTGGGTTGAAGAGCGTCATCAACTTTCGGTCGATGCCGGCGCCATGAGCGCAGGCACTCGCACAATCCCTACCACCTACCTCGATGCGATTGATGAGGTCAGCCTGGTCGAAGGGGATCAGGCGTTTAGCGCCAGCAATAGCCCCTGCGACTACTGCTTCCAGGTGACCACCACGCCCCGTAGCGCCGATTGGGCTACCTATGACGAAGCGACGCAAGCACCAGTGATCGATGAACGTCAGGCCGGCGCGGTGACCATTGATTGGCAATTCCCGCCCCTCGTCCGTGGTGAGTCGACAACCTTCACTTTGCGCTACCGTGTGCAAGGGGCTATTCAACAGCTTGTGGACGAACAACGGCTCAGTTGGACGGCCCTCTTTGCGGACCATCCTGTGCCGGTGCAGGCGGCAACGCTGCAACTCCAACTGCCGGCAGGCGTGTCCAGCGATGCCGTTTCGGTCTCTGGTGGTAAAACTGACTTTGTTGATGACAATACAATTCGCGTGGAGGCCCCCACAGCTATTGGCGCGGGGCGACCTTGGGTGGTCTACGTTTCCTTGCCGGCGGATGCCTTGGCTGCGCCCAAAGCGGCGTGGCAAAGCGACTTAGAAGCGCTGGCAACCGAAGCTGCGGACGCGGCAACGGCCCGTGCCCGCCTGCAACTACTCTTTGGCGCGTTGAGCCTTTTGCTTGGGCTGCTTGGCCCCTTGGGTGTCTATCTGCTCTGGTATACCCGTGGCCGCGATCTGCCGATTGCCGCCATCGCCGACTATCTCAGCGAGCCGCCGTCCGATCTGCCGCCGGCAATTGTCGCCTATCTGCTTGATGAGGAGCCGAGTACGAAAGGTGCATTGTCCTCAATTTTTCATCTCGCAACCTTTGGGTTGCTCAGTGTGCGCTTTGACAACACGATTGCGCTCAAACGGATCTATGCGGAGGATGTGGTTGCCGATGAAGAGATCGTGACCCCGGAAGGGACCACCGCGCGCGTTCCGGGCCATTTGGCCATGCTCTTCAACGCGCTCAAGCCAGCGCTGCCGCTCGAGGAAGAGCTTTCCTTGGATCAACTCTATCGCCCTTTCCAGCAGGAACTGCCCGCGATGTATGCGCAGATGGGGAGCGAGACGACCCGTTTCTTTGATGAGCTGCCCCCCACGGCGCGCCGTCGTTGGCTTGTGCGCGGCCAATGGCTGGTGATCCTTGCTCTTGGCGTGGCAATTTTGCTGGGCATCTGGTATGCCGGCACGATTGGTTGGCTGGCGGTGCTGCCGGCGGTAGCGCTGGTGCTCACTGGGATTGCGCTCATCGTCGTCAGTCGGTGGATGCCGCGGCGTACCAATGCTGGTGTCGAGGAAGCGCAACGATGGCGTGCCTTCCGTACGTATCTGCGCAACCTGAAAGCGTATGGCACGGTCGCCGATGCGCAACGGATTCTCGACCGCTACTTTGCCTATGCGGTGGCCTTTGATGTGGAAGAAGTCGTCCTGAAGCAGACCGAGGAGTTGGGGGGCCATCTGCCACCGTGGAGTTACACACCTACTTGGCAACCGCAGCGGCGACCCTATCGGCGGGGCTATCCGCCGATGCAAGGGCAACCCACCGCATTGCCCACCACCTTGCCAGATTTGGGCGCTGGCACGAACGTCCCCACGCCAGCGCCAAGCCTGCCAGCCGAACGCCCGTCACTCAGTGGCCTGTCGCGGCGCTTGGGCAATGCTTTGGATTCGGCCAGCCGCGGGTTGGGCACCATGCTTACCCAAGCGGCCGGTCCGGAGAGCGGTGCAACCCCCTTTGGCTCGATCTTGCAAGGGACACAGAGTGCTTCGCGGACGGGAGGCAAGGTGGCCTCAACGACCATGGAGATCCTTGGTGAGATTCTCTCTGAATCCTCTTCCGGTGGGGGCAGCGGTGGCTACAGCAGTTCGGGGTCTGCGCGCAGCAGTTGGAGCTCGAGCAGCTCGCGCCGATCGTCGAGTAGCTCGTGGGGTGGCTCGTCACGCAGCAGTTCCTCGCGCAGTAGCAGCAGCGGACGTAGCAGCAGCTCGCGCCGCAGCGGCGGTGGTGGCAGTCGTGGCTTTCGGTAAGGGCAGAATACTACAACGGATGAAGGATGCCAGCAGATTTGTCTCTGTGCATCTGTAATTTTCGACACAGTGGCAGCTTATGCTAATAAGTTTGTCGGCTGGCGGAAATTTTGTTGGCATAATGTAATTGTTCAGCCCCCGTTGGTTTCGCGCCCCCAGGGCACCCACCTGCAAACTGCTGCAGCCTACTCAACCGGCGAGGGCTGAATCATTTGATAGCGAAAATTCTTTGCAAACAGAGCAAATTTTTCTTTCAGTGTTCTTGGTTTGAGGCAAAGCTTCGTTAGACGATTACAACAAAATCATCAATCTGTTGTTTCCCAAATCCGCTGTAGTGTCTCTGAAAAGCTTATCTTGATGGCAGTGGATTTACGCCAAACAGAGCACCAACGCGTGTACCGCTAAAATCAGATAGTCATCACGCGGCGGTTCAGCACTCTGTAGCGCTTCGGCACAGGCGGCGGCCACTTTGGCGTTGATATACTCACAACTGTCAAGCGGCATCGTCTGTAAGAGGGTGGCTAGCTTTTGGGCACCCTCTGCCAGATCGTCGCGTGCAAAGGCGTCCACCGCGGCGTTGAGCAGTGGTGGCAGCTCTGTTTCGTGTGGGTAACTCTGGATTAATTTTTTGCGTAGACGGGTCAATGCCTGCGCCAGTGATGTGCCCACTTCCACCCGGCTGCTACGCCACAAGTGAATAAACTGTTTTTCGTCGCCGATGATGCGTGCCAGCGCCAGCGTTACTTCCCAGCGCATCTCTGTATCATTGCTGCTTTTGAGCAGATCGAGCAACTTAAAGGCAGCTTTGCTGGCGCGCATGTTGCCGAGCGCGGACGCATAGGCAAGCAGCAATCCTTCGTCACTCTCCTCTTCTAACCTTGTCAAGAGCAGCGGGATCGACCGTTTATCCCCCAACGTGCCGAGTGCGCGGGCCGAGTGCGCTTGTACCGATTTGTAGGTGGAGTGTAACCCTTCGCGCAGCGGTTCAATTGCCGACTGATCGTTAATCCGCCCCAATGCCCAAGCGGCCAACACCGAGAGCGCTGGATTTTTGCTTTGCAGAATTTTGACGAGTGCTGCCGTCAATTGGGGATCCGGTTTGAGGCGCGCCGCGGCCTGGATCGCTTCAAAGCGCACGTTAAAGCGTGGGTCGGTCAGCGCTTCGAGCAATTCATTGACGGCCAGCGTACTGCGCGCCTGGCCCAGCCGTTCTGTTGTGCGGACGGTGGCGTGCTCATCGGGTGCGCTGTAATATTTGACGAGCGAGTTCATGGCCAGAAAAGGATTGCCACGCAGAAAGAGGCCAGCAAATTGCCCCATGCTGACAGCGCTGTCGCCCCGAATCGCAGCGAGCAGAAAAATACTGAGCAAGGGCGCGACGATCGCCAGCACAAAGAGTGGTACATAGGAATCCAGCGTGATAAACCAAAACTGACCAGCAATATTTTTGCCATAATCCAAGATATAACCACCGGCAAGTTGACTGATACCAGCCGTGATCCCGGCCCAGGCAAACCAGAGCGCAAGGTAATCCATCTTTTTTGCGGGTGGGACTACGCTCCCAAATAGCAGGCGTGTGGCCCCAATGCCCCAGCCTAAATTCGCCAACCCTTGCAAAAAGGCAATGGCCAGCGCGATATAGAGACCCCAGGCAACATGGCGGGGCATGAACCACCAGAGCAACGGCATAAGTACAAAGAGCGTCACACCAGTCAACATAACGGGGCGACCGCCATAACGGTCGGCGGCCCACCCCCACAGATAGCTCGACGAAACCGTGCCCAAGAGCGTGCCCATTTGTACAAAGATGGCGGCGCTGGCACTCAGCCCAACCAACTCCTGTAGATAGAGCGGGAGGAACGAAGCGATAGGCACGGTCCCCAGCGTGATCAGCGCCAACCCTGTGAGATAGCGGGTAAAATCCTTGTCGTGTAGCGCCTCGCGTAGGTTGCGTTTTCCGCCATCGATGGCGTCGGCAATGACGGGGGCACCACCGGGAATAAAGCTGGCGCACCAGGTTGAGATGAGCCCAAAGATCACGCCAGCCGTAATTAATGCCATAAAGCCCAAGAGGCTATCTGAGATGGCAATCACCCAGCCGGCAATCGCCACCGAGAGCACGCCAACCAGCGCCGTGGCAATGTTGCTCCACGCCGAGTATTTGCCCTGCACACTTTTGGGGACAAACTCTTGATACCAGGGATAGTAGGCGGTCTCTTCCACGGTGCGGAAAGCGGCAAAGAGGCCAACGACACTGGCCACAAAGGCAAAGGCGATACCCGGGCCAAAGTGCGCAACCATCCAAGGAGTCAGGAGTAAGAGGATGGTCACCACTTTGCGCAGCCCAAAGAAGAGGATAAAGGTTCGTTTGTAACCATAACGGGCCGTTGCTGGGGCAATCAGGATCGCCAGCAAGTTGGCAAAGGGAATCAGCGACAGGATCAAACCAATATCGGCTTTACTCAACCCCAAGCGATCCAAAAAGATCACAAAGGCCGAGCCGAAATAGGTAAATTGCACAAAGACGGTATTCATGGCGTTGAGCGTGACGCTCCAACGCAAGCCGCGCAATTTTTCCACCATTGTTGGCGGTGTGGGGGCGGGAGGCGTTGGAACGGCAGCTTTTTCCGTCCAAGCTTGTCCCTTGGCGGCAACTTGTTTTGGCATAACAATGCTCATAATTTTTGGTATACTCCGCAGACAGCAAGAAAGGTGCTACCATTAGCATCTTTGCGAACAATAGCACCTTCATCACAATGTTCAGTTACTGGCTCATGTTACGCATCTTCCCATAAAGGTGCCACGTTACTCGAGTACGCCACATCCCCAGATGCGGATTGACCCGCATCTGGGGATGCGGCGTACTCGAGACCGGCATCTTTACTGCGTAACATGAGTTACTGGGTTCAGTTACTGGGTTCAGTTACTGGGTTCAGTTACTGGGCAGAGCCGTAAACGCCTCTGCTTAGCTGGCTATATAGTCAACGCTTTCAGCATAACAAAAGGGTTGTCTTTGTGCAAATTGCTGGCCTAATTTCTCGGTTGCCCGTCAGCATGAACGTCCGTATGCGCTATTGGGCCAGCGCAGGATGCTTTTTCCAGATGCCGGTTGCTTCTTGAAAGGCATAGGCGAGTTGGAGAACGCCGAAGTCATCTTCGTGACGCCCGACGATCTGCACGCCCACAGGCAGCCCCTCCGGTGTAAAGCCACAAGGAACCGAGATCGCCGGCAGCCCAGTGACGGTGATGAAGTAACAGGACTTCATCCAGTCGATATAGGTCTCCATCTGCACGCCATTGATCTCCGTGATATATTCCTGTGTCACGGGGAAGGGGGGCACTTGCGAAACTGGCAAAATCAGGTATTCATAGGTTTCCATAAATTCGCGTACACGATGGTAGAGCTGGGTGCGCTTCATTTCAGTGCGACTCAACTGCGGCCCGGTCAACTTTTGGCCCTCCTCGGCATTCCAGATCACCGTCTCTTTGATCTGGTCGCGGTGCTTGGCAATGAGATCGGTAAAGCCCAATTCAAAAGCCCAAGCGCGTAAAATCTTAAAGACTTCGTCGGCATTTTGGAAGTCGGGCTGACCTTCCTCCACAACACAACCGACCGCTTCAAAGGCCGTGCGTTGCCCGTCAATCACCGCCATCACCCGTGGATCAACGGGGAAGCTGCCCAAGTCGCGGCTCCAAGCAATGCGTGTCCCCTTGAAGTCGCGGCCAAGGGGTTGCGCAAAGACCGAGCCTGGTTCGCGGTTGGCAATTGGCGAGCGCGGATTCGGCCCGGCGATTGCCTGAAGCATCAGCGCCACATCCTGGACGGTGCGCGCCATTGGCCCTTTAACGGAGATGGGAAACCAACTCATGGCGCTAGGCCAGACCGGCACACGGCCAGGCGAAGGGCGAAAGCCAACGACGTTGCAAAAATTGGCCGGGTTGCGCAGCGAACCGCCGGTGTCACTGCCATCGGCAAGTGGGATCATCCCGCAGGCTAGCGCGACCGCCGCGCCGCCGCTGCTACCGCCACAAGTTTTGGTCGTATCATAGGGGTTGACTGTGGCCCCAAAAACCGGATTAAAGGTCTGCGAGCCGGCCCCAAACTCGGGTGTATTGGTCTTGCCAATGGTGATCGCGCCGGCCCCTTGGATGCGGTCGATGATCAGTGCATTGAAGTCTGGCACAAAGTCTTTGAAGAGCGGTGATCCCATTGTCGTGCGGATCCCTTTGGTCTCGACCAGATCTTTGTGTGCAATGGGCAGGCCATGCAGTGGACCAAGTTGGTCACCGCGCGCAATGGCTTCATCCGCTGCTTTGGCACCAGCCTGCGCCCGCTCCCGCTCAAGGGTAATGATGGCGTTAACGGTCGGGTTGACCCGATCGATTTGCGCAAGATGGGCCTCCATGACCTCCTGAGCGGAAAGCGCTTTGGTGCGGATCGCTTTGGCGAGATCGGTCGCAGTGCGAAAACAGAGTTCAGTTGTGGACATTATTGCTCCTTGTGATAAGATCGATGGGTGAATGGTATCGGAGGGTTGATTGTCAGAATTTTGTAACAATATTTTCTGGTATACTTTGCTGGTGTTTAACACCCTTCATTAACTATAAACTCAATTGCTCATCTGTGAAAAATAGATAAAGTTGTTTATGAGTATGGCTACCACTATCGGGGAAACCCGCCAACGCCTGCGTAAATTAGGCTATACCCCTGGTATTTTGTCACCTGGCCCCCTGAATGCGATCACTGATGTGGCCGGCGTATTGGTGGGGCACCTGACCTTGATCGAGGGCGAAGCGATTCGTACGGGGGTGACGGCGATTCTGCCCCACGCCGGCAACCTCTATCAGGAGAAGGTGCCCGCCGGTCTTTGCGTTGGCAACGGTTATGGCAAACTGATGGGGAGTACCCAAATCTGTGAGCTTGGCGAGATCGAGACCCCAATTATCCTCACCAATACGCTCTCCGTACCGCGCGCTGCCGATGCGCTTTTGGATTGGACGCTGGCCCAGCCAGGGAATGAAGAGGTGCGGTCAGTCAATATGGTGGTCGGCGAGACCAATGATGGTTATCTCAATGATATTCGTCGCCGTGTCATTACACCGGCACATGTGTTGCAAGCATTACAGAGTGCACAGGGTGGCGCGGTAGTGGAAGGGGCTGTTGGTGCTGGAACCGGGACAGTCGCCTTTGGCTGGAAGGGCGGGATCGGGACCAGTTCACGCCGTTTGCCGGCGCACTTGGGCGGCTATACGGTCGGTGTGCTGGTGCAATCGAATTTTGGCGGTGTATTACAGATCGCCGGGCTGCCGGTGGGGCAGAACCTAGGTCAGTACTATCTCAAAGACGAACTTGACCGCGGTGACGCCGATGGCTCGATCATGATGATCGTGGCCACCGACGTGCCCCTCTCCGACCGCAATTTGACGCGTCTGTCCGCGCGATCATTGGCGGGCCTAGCGCGAACCGGGGCTGCCATGAGCAACGGTTCTGGTGATTATGGCTTGGCCTTCTCCACTGCGCAGGAGGTACGCCGTCATGCGTTGGCGGCAGATCAACTCCGCCACTCTCGTGAACTACCCAATGAGCAGATCTCACCCCTGTTCCAAGCGGCAATAGAAGCCACGGAAGAGGCGATTTATAATTCACTCTGCATGGCAACAACCGTAACTGGGTACCGTGGTCACACTGTACAGGCCCTGCCGCTCGATTGTTTCGAACTATTTCCACCAAAATAGTAACAACAAACACGCAAGCCTGGGTCAGTTTGGCGACGATAACATGCTTCGTTTATCATAGCGAAGACGTAAGTTCTCTCCATTTTTCTTCTCCAAGTTATACGCCATCTTTAAAACCTATCAGCGATGCTGCGTTTGAAGTAGCATGAGGAACCCTTTACGCTTATTTGTGCTACGTCCTCATCGTGTGGCGCCCGTTTCACAATCTAGATTTCTTAACATGCGAGGATTTGGGGAGAGAAGCAAGTCGAGTCCAGAAAGTTGCAATTACGCTGAATTATTCACAAGGTATCAAGGAGAAAGTAATGCTAAAGAAAGCAACGGCTGAATTTATTGGTACATTTTGGTTAGTGCTGGGCGGTGCCGGCAGTGCTGTGTTGGCCGCGGCGTTTCCCGATCTTGGGATAGGCTTATTGGGCGTTGCGTTGGCGTTTGGGCTAACGGTCTTAACCATGGCATTTGCGATTGGACATATCTCCGGTTGTCATCTAAATCCAGCCGTGTCGGTGGGGCTGTGGGCTGGGGGACGTTTCCCGCGCAAGGATTTATTGCCCTATATCGTTGCGCAAGTGTTGGGAGCAACGGTCGCTGCTGGTGTGTTATACATGATTGCCAGTGGCGCACCAGGCTTTAAAGTGGCCTCCGGCTTTGCTTCGAATGGCTATGCGGCCCATTCTCCGGGCGGCTACACGTTGCTAGCGGCACTAGTTACCGAGATCGTGATGACAATGATGTTCCTTTTTGTGATCATGGGGGCAACCGATAAGCGCGCCCCGCAAGGCTTTGCACCGATTGCGATTGGCCTGGCGCTGACGCTGATTCATCTGATCAGCATTCCGGTAACCAATACTTCCGTAAACCCTGCGCGCAGCACAGGTGTCGCGATTTTTGTTGGCGGTTGGGCGTTGGCGCAACTCTGGCTCTTTTGGGTAGCACCGATCATTGGCGGTATGCTTGGCGCACTGCTCTATCGCTTTGTCAGCGAAGACCAAGCGCCATCTTTCGCTAGCAATCCCGCGCCCGTTTCCACTTCGGCGCGCAAGAAACGCTAGGGTTTCTTGTGAAAAGCGCTAAGGCCAAACCCAAGAAATAATGATCCACGAAGTTTCACGAAGAAAATGCAAATCTTTGTGTGTCTTCGTGAAACTTCGTGGATCATTTAAATTTTGGACTGGCCTAACTCGGCACTACACTCAGCGGTTTATAGACGACAGCATTGCGGTTTGTCAGTTGTTAATTGACAGACCGCAATGCTGTTTTGTTTTCTACGATGCACTATATACGCTGCAAGCGTTGCATTACTGATTTCTCTGATTTGTCTCCCAATTGAATTTGTACTATCATAAATCCGTGTCAAGATAGTGTAGGTAAAACACAAAGCTATCGTTGCGCGGGTAGTGCTGTGCAATCTATCGTAAGCAGTTAGGAGAATATTCATGAATAGAGGAATGACACGGTATCTCGTAACGGTGATACTCATTTGGCTACTTGCCGGCTGTACGCAACCGTCCGCCGGCAGCCCCAGCAATGGTACCACCGCGGATGCCCCCGCTGCTGTACAAAAAGTTGTCTACTTGATCAATGGAGCGTTGGGTGATAATGCCTTTTATGATTCAGGCCAAAGCGGGATCGACCAACTTGCCAAGCAGTACGGGGTCGAAACGCGCACGATTGAAAACAACTTTGATGCCGGTAAATATGAACCTTCGCTGGAGGCGGCTGTCGCCTATGCCGATGTGATCTTTGTGATCTCCTATGGCTACGAAGATCAGCTCAAAGAGATCGCTGACCGCAATCCAGACAAGATTTTCGTTAACATTGACACCGTGGTGCAAAATGAGGGTAACACGATTACCTCAGTAGACTTTATTGAGGAAGAGAGTGCCTATCTTACCGGTGTAGTGGCGGGGATGACGACGCTAGAAACGTCACTCCCAGGCGTCAACGATCAAAAAATAATTGGTGCCATTGGGGGCGATGTCGACCCGGTGGTTAATGGTTTTATCTTTGCCTATACCAACGGTGCTCATTCAGTCGATCCAGATATTCAGGTTGAAAGTACCTATCTGGGCAGTTGGGATGACACGGCCAAGGGCAAGCAGGCGGCACTCCAGCTCTATGACCAAGGCGCGGATATTAATTTTCAAATTGCAGCAGCAGCCGGACTTGGGGTGCTGCAAGCAGCTGCTGAACGTGATCTCTACGCGATTGGGGTCGACACCAACCAGAATGACCTTGAGCCGGGCCATGTTGTCGCCAGTGATCTCAAAGATGTCGGCCGCGCCATCACCGAAGTCTACGCCACAATTGCCGACGGCACTTACCAACCGGGTCAACTGCTCGAGTATGGCCTCGCCAGTGGTGCCGTCGATGTGACCTTTGAGGCGCAGGAGCAAGTGCTGCCCCAGTCGATCATCGACCACGTCGACGAAGTGCGCCAGCAGATTATTAGTGGCGAGTTGACGGTCGAACGCTACACGGGCGATTAGTTGCAGTGAGGCGGTTGGGCAGTGGGACAGTAAGACAGTCGGACGGTAGAGATTCCCAACTCGCTTACCGCCTCACTGTCTTACTGTCTCACTGTCTCACTGTCTCACTGTCTCACTGTCTCACTGTCTCACTGTCCGACCGTCCGACCGTCCGACCGTCCGACCGTCCGACCGTCTCACAGTCTCAATAAGCCAACCATAATGACCACATCACCCACCACCCCGTTAATCCAAATGACCAATATCACCAAAGTCTATCCACCGCACGTGGTGGCCTTGGACGATGTCACCGTTGACTTCCGTGATGGCGAAATCCATGCGATTGTCGGCGAGAATGGTGCGGGCAAGAGCACGCTGATGAAGGTACTCTACGGCCAAGAAGGGGCAACCGGCGGCGCGATTATATACGATGGCCGTCAGGTCGTTTTTCGCAATCCCGGCGAGGCGATTGTGGCTGGCATTGGCATGGTGCATCAGGAGATCTTGCTTGTCAATGAGTATACGGTCTGGCAGAATGTGGTGCTCGGCGCCGAGCCGACCGACCGCTGGGGGCGGGTTGACGATAAGCGGGCGCGGGCGTTGGTGCAAGGGAAGATCGACGAGTTTGGCTTCCATGTTCAACCCGATGCGCTGGTTGATGAGATTTCGGTGGCGGCGCGCCAAAAGGTGGAGATCCTCAAGCTGCTCTACCGCGACGTTGATGTGCTGATCCTCGATGAGCCAACTGCCGTTCTCACCCCACAGGAAATACCCCAATTCTTTGCCGAGTTGCGCCGGCTGCGCGACAATGGCCACACCATTCTCTTTATCTCCCACCACCTCGATGAAGTGTTAGCGCTGAGCGACCGCATTACTGTGTTGCGTAAGGGCAAATTTGTGGCAACAGTAGCCGCCGCCGCGACTTCCGAGCGTGATTTGGCCGCACTGATGGTCGGTCGCGAGATGCTCTTTGAAGCCTTACACAGCGACCGGCCCATCGGCAAGGCGGTATTGACGATCCACAACTTGCAGTATGTCGATGCCACGGGGGTTGCGCGCCTGCAAGAGGTCAATCTTACCGTTCAAGAAGGCGAAATCGTCGGTGTGGCGGGTGTAGAGGGCAATGGTCAATTTGAATTGGTCAACGCCATGGTCGGGTTGCTTGAGCCGACTGGCGGATCGATTGTCGTGCAGGGACAAGAGCTGATTGGGCTGCCGATTCTGGCGCGGCGCGATCTCGTCTCCTTCGTTCCCCAGGATCGGCGGCGCTTGGGCGGCGCAGTGACAGCTTCGATCACCGAAAATATGCTGATGACCCACCACCGTCTCGACCCGCGCTTTACGCACTGGCACGGTCGGCTGCTCAACCTGGCCGCGGCAGAACGCTTTACGGATGAGGTCGAAGCGAATTTTCAGGTTGTGATGAATGATAACGGCCAACCCTTCGGTTCGCTCTCCGGTGGCAATCAACAGAAGATTATCCTGGGGCGTGAATTGGCGCTCGATAATCCGCTGCTGCTGCTTGACCAGCCGACACGCGGTCTGGATGTCGGCTCGATTGAATATGTGCACCGCGTGATTGTCGATGCCAGTGAACGCGGGCGGGCGATCCTGCTGATCTCGGCCGATCTGGAAGAGCTTTTTCGGCTAAGCGACCGCATTTTAGTGCTCTATCGCGGGCGTATCGTGGCGGATTTACCGAGTAATTCGACGACGATTGACGAAGTTGGGCGCTATATGTTGGAAGGCGCAACTAGCGGCGGCTGAGCTTACGGAGGCGCAACTAGCGGAGGCTAAGCTTCGTCCTGAGCGGGTCGAAGAGCTTGTCGAAGCCAAAGCGGATCCGGCTTCGACAAGCTCAGCCTCCGTTGATCTCTTGCTGTTATTATCGTAGGAGTGACGATGAATCAGAAATTTCTCAGTGGCGCATTGGGCATTGTAGCTGGTCTATTGTTAGGCGCGCTGCTCATGCTGTTGCAAGGCTATAACCCGCTCACGACCTATGCTGCGCTCTTTGCCTATTCACTGGGCGGCCTCTATCCGCTGGCAACGACCTTGCGCAACGCCGTCCCGCTAATCCTCACCGGTCTATCGGCCTCGGTCGCCTTTGCATCGGGACCGGTCAACCTGGGGCAGCCGGGGCAGTTGGTCATGGGGGCGCTGGCGGCGACCGCGGTTGGCTTGGCTGTCGATCTGCCGGCACCGCTCATGATCCCGCTGCTGCTGGTTGCGGCGATGGCGGGCGGCGCGGCATGGTCGGGCGTGGCTGCCTTTGGCCGGCTGCGCTTTGGCATGAGCGAATTTATCACAACATTAATGCTCAACATGATCGCCGATGCCTTTGTGATCTGGGCGATCACAGGGCCGAGCGGTCCATTTTATGAGCGCGGTGCCAACTCGCCCATGACGCCACCGATTGCGCGCGGTGGCTGGCTGCCCGAGTTTGGCCGTTTTAACACGAGCATCGTCGTCATGTTCCTCGCCTTTGGCCTGATCTGGTTTATCTACAACCGCTGGACTGCCGGCTATGAGTGGCGCATGACGGGACAGAACGCGCTCTTCGCGCGGCTGGGCGGCGTGCAGATTAACCAGAACTTCCTGGCCGTGATGTTGGTGACTGGCGCATTGGCCGGGTTGGCCGGTGGCCTTGTCTTGATGGGGGGCCCACACCGTTTTCTCAAAGGGATGGGCGCCAACTATGCGTGGGATGGTGTGATGATTGCCGTCGTCGCCAACAATGGGTTGACGGGCACGCTCCTCTATGGCCTCTTCTTCGCTGCCCTGCAAAGCGGTGCGCTGGGGATGGAACTGATTACCGCGGTGCCCAGCGAGTTTATCCTCGTCTTGCAGGCGGTCATTGTGTTGGTGGGCGTGGCGGGACGGGTCTTGGTGGAACTGTGGAATCAGCGGCGGCGCGCACAAAGGTTAGTTGCTACTCGATCACCATAATCGTATTACCGCTTGCCGGTATTGCCGGTTTGCGCTATCATTGCTTTCATGATCAAGTCATTCAAAGATCGTGAAACTGAACAGATTTTTCATCATCAATTTTCTCGTCGTTTGCCGCAGGATATACAGCGGGGAGCACTGCGAAGGTTGACTTTTCTCCACGCTGCCAAAGAGTTGAACGATCTGTATTTGCCTCCCGCTAACCGACTGGAGTCACTCTTTGGTGATCGGGCTGGGCAGGATAGTATCCGTATCAATGATCAGTGGCGGTTCTGTTTTCAGTGGCTAGAAAACGATGCTTACAACGTGGAGATCGTTGATTATCATTAGGCTTTAGGAGGCGCAATGGTTGAGGATAAAATGTCACCGGTACACCCCGGCGAAATCTTGTTGGAAGATTTTATGAAGCCTTTAGGCCTTACACAATATCGGTTGGCCAAAGGTATGAATGTATATCCCCGAAAAATTAATGAAATTGTGCAGGGCAAGCGTTCAATTACGGCGGATACCGCCCTCCGGTTGGCCCATTTTTTTGGTACTTCGGCGGAAGTCTGGATGAATTTACAAGCGCATTATGATTTAGAGGTTGCACGCGATGAATTAGAGGAGCGTGTTGTCGATGAAGTTACTCCGTACCCACGTTTAGCAAATGAGCATACGCTCCAACCGGCATAGCCATCAATGAATAACATCTTCACCGGTCTGATCAACGGCACCATTGCCGGTGCTACGCCAATTCTACTTGCCGCGCTCGGCGGCTCCTTCACCTTCTATGCGGGTGTCTTCAACATCGCCATGGAAGGGATGATGTTGGGCGCGGCCTTTTTTGCCGTGCTTGGCTCCTACTACCTGCATTCGTGGCTGCTGGGGATTCTCTGTGCCATTCTTGGTTCACTCTTGCTGGCGCTGATCTTTATCCTCTTTGCCGTCGTATTGGAGACCGATGAATTTCTCACCGGCATTGCGCTCAATCTCTTTGCATTGGGTGGCACCACCTATCTGCTTCGTCAGATCTTTGGGGTGAAGGGTTCCTTTACCAATGCGGCGATTGTGCCGATCCCGCGGCTGGAACTGCCCTGGCTGGCGCAGATCCCAGCTATTGGGCCAATCCTGGCGGGGCAAAATTTGGTGGTCTATCTGGCGCTGCTGGCTACCGTTGGCAGCGCGTGGTTCATCTTTCGCAGCCGCTTTGGGTTGCGCCTGCGTGCCGCCGGCTACAATGCCCCGGCCTTGGCCGCCAGTGGTGTTTCGGTGGCGCGGGTACAGAGTTGGTCGCTGCTCATCTGTGGCGTGCTTTGTGGGTTGGCTGGGGCATTTCTATCGCTGGGCTACGTGCGCCTCTTTTCGGAGAATATGTCCGCCGGGCGAGGGTGGATTTCCCTGGCGGCGATTATCCTGGTCAAGGGCAACCCGTGGGGCATTGCTGTGATCTCCTTGCTCTTTGGCTTTTTTGATGGGGTGGGCTTGTTGTTGCAGCGCTATGGCGTACCATCGCAATTTTCTACAATGGCCCCCTACGTGGCGACGTTGGGGGCGTTATATGTGTATTCAGTGCGCGCGCAGAAAATACAGTAGCCCGCAAACTGCCAACGACGCCGGTACAATGTGGTACTGCCGACTTATTCTCAGGCAATTTTAATCGCCTGCTATCAACCAATACCTTCGCCAATTTCAGAAATTAGAGCCGTCATTCCTGCGCAGGCAGGAATCCATCTTCATGTTACACGAGTAGATTCCTGCC
>DAOUCA010000132.1:0-29567 GCA_034432375.1 Caldilineaceae bacterium | reverse complement strand
ATGAGAACCGGAGTTTTGCGGACCAACGGGATCGCGTGCGTCGCACTGACCGCCAACTGCTTCCAGTTCGCTAGATGCTTCCGTCAGTGCGACGCACGCTGGCCGAAACTAGGGGTTTCATTCTGATTTGAGTATAGTTGACAGATCTCATTTTTCTGCCACAGAGAGCACGGAGATCGCAATGAAAAGCACTTCTTCCCCTCTGTGGCCTTTGTGTTCTCTGTGGCTTAGATTAAATTTGTCGGTCAATCAGATATCCAGCCCTGCTTTATATCATGCTCATCAGCGTCATGCTCATCAGGCGAACGTGTAAAAAGCGCAATCATCGACCTTCCTGAAGCCATCGGCTTGTACACGTTTTATAAATGAGCTATTTATAGATGAACTATGTAATCATATTGTATAGTGTTACTGTACATCCCCGTCGCTCGCTGTTACAATGAAAATAGAAATATTTTGAGCGATTTTTTCAAGGAAGGATAGTATGAGCGTACAACCAGAGTCAATCGGTGTTACAAAGAGTGTGGAACGGGCTGAAGTCGCGCCCGAAATCGAATACAAGATGGTTACCCACGATTCACTGTCGATGTTTCTTGCTGCGATTGGGGGCGCAGTTCTGGGGATGCTATTGACGTTGTTGGTGCTTGCACTGGTCAACGGCGGCACCTTGAGCTTTTCCGGCCCCCGCATTACCCAGTTAGAAGAATATGTCAGCCGTGTTGATGAGAATGTCGGCTCGGTCAGCGCCAATATCAATTTGGTGAGCGAACAGGCCGCTTCGCTGCAACAGCAGCTTGGATCGGTGGAGACTGCCCTGCGCGGCGAGTTGGCGACGCAGAGTGGCAACCTGGAGACCATCCAAAGTTCGGTGGCAACCTTAGAGGTAACCCGCCAACAGTTTGGCGTCTTTATGGGAGCGCTCAACACAGCCTTGGCGGATATGCAGGCAATAGACCCCAACGCGCCGGCCGCGGTTGAAGCCGCACCGGCGAGTGAAACAGCGACCACTGAGGCAGCAGCCCCTGCTGTCGAAGATCCTAGTGAAACCAATGAATTGTCAGCACCCCAAAGTGTTGCCAGTGCCGATGTTGCCGCCAATGCCATTGCGGCCGTGCTCTTTGTCGATGAAAATGGTGACGGCCTGCTGAGCGATGGCGAGACGAATTTGATTGGTCTGCCTGTCACCCTCACCGATGCCAATGGCGCAACCATTGCTACCGCCGAGAGCAGCGATGCCGGTCTCCTCTTCTCTGATCTCGCCGCCGGCGAATACACCATCACCGTGGACGATACCCTTGGTTACTCGTTGCTGAGCCAACCGACGGCCACCGTGACCGTGGCCGAAGATGCCACAGCAGGTACGCTGGTCTACCTACCGGTGGCGGCGGAGTAGAAAGCATCCCTCTGTTTTGAGCAGGAAACAACATCAGTAACTACTCAACCATCGAAACTGTCACGCTGTAAGCGTCTTCGACTTACCAAACTTGGAGACGCTTACAGCGTGACAGTCCAGCAAATGAGGTAATGGCTAAGTAGTACGACAACGTTAAATTACAGTCCATAGACAGGATTTACACGATTCACAAGATTTTTGTTCTGCTCTGTCAATCCGGTTAATTCTGTTAATCTTGTCTAATTTAACGTTGTCGTAGTAGTTACTGACATTAGTAGTAAAAGGGCCGAACGATCAATCGTTCGGCCCTTTTTAGTATTCTTTATTTTCGGGAAAAGAAGCTTACTCTTTCTGCAATAGTGGACTCCATAAGGCCGCAATTGGAATTGCAAACATCGATGGCCCAAAGGATAATAAGGGGTCACCCGTATAAAAGATAAAGCCATTCGTAATGTGGGCCTAGTAAATCTGCTAACGCATGAAGCCCCTTAAAATCTGATGGTTGGACGGCACTAGCAGATATTGTCCATCGTCAAATAGGTCGATGGATGATATACTTCGCTGATACGCTGAACCAGTGTACTTTTGCCGGTTTGGCGAACGCCCTGTAGCACAACAATCGGTGTATCAGCGAGCGAGGATCGTAGAGGTTCTGTAATTTTTCGTTCAATCATATGTAAATTTTACCTTCAGATGGTAAAATTTATACTACTCCAATGGTGAATTTTACAAAGGATCAACAATGGCTACCCACAATTTCCAACCAACCCACTACCACACCACCATCGGCTCCCACGAACCAATCTTACGCATTGCCCCCGGCGACACGGTCATCACAACCACCGTTGATGCGCGCGGCCAGGATGCCAGCGGTGCGCAGATCACGCCGCCGGGCAATCCGATGACCGGTCCCTTTTACATCGAAGGGGCCGAGCCGGGGGATACCCTTGTTGTCCACCTTGACAAGTTGACCCCCAATCGTCCCTTGGGCTGGACGCGTCGTATGGTCGCCCCCAATGTCGTCGACCCTGACTATATCCCCCAATTGCCCTGGCCGGCGGCTGGTGATCCGGGCCTGGCCAACTGGCGCGTTGATCTGACCGCCGGCACCGTTGCCCTCGCCGATCCGCCGACGGCGCTGGCCAACTTGGCATTGCCGCTGCGCCCCATGGTTGGCTGCTTCGGCGTTGCCCCGGCGCGCGGGGAATTTATCTCCACCGCCACCTCATCTCAACATGGCGGCAATATGGATTACAATGGCTTTGCCGAGGGGGTGACTGTCTACTTCCCGGTCTTTACGCCGGGTGCGCTCTTTCACCTCGGCGACGGTCACGCCGTCCAAGGCGATGGTGAAATCGTTGGCACCGGGGTCGAAATCTCTTTTGATGTGCAATTTACGGTGGAGTTGCGCAAAGGCTGGCGCACCGCCTGGCCACGCGGCGAAAATGGCAACGAGATCTTCACCGTTGGCAATGCCCGCCCGCTCGACCAATGTGTGCAACACGCCACGACCGAGATGATCCGCTGGCTGCAAAGCGACTACGGTCTTCCCGGCGAAGCGGCTCATCTGCTGCTGGGCCAGGCCGTACAATATGAGTTGGGCAATATTTTTGATCCGGCCTATACAATGGTCTGTAAGATGGCGAAGCGCTGGTTATCGCATTGATGCGTGATACGTGTTGCGTGTCAAGCTAAAGAATTCAGTCACACTACAACGGATTGAGGAAGTAACCGATTTTTGATTCCGGGGACTAAAACAAGTAAATTAAGGAATCTGGTGTTTTGTCATTCCTGCGAAGGCAGAGGTGACAATGCCTAAGAACTTAATTTCCAGTATACGTAAAGTGAAGTTAAATAGATATCCGCTGCTTCCACAATCCGTTGTAGTATTGCCCGCTGCCCCCCTCCACTCGTCAAGATACAGTTACAGTACACGCAAAACGCACCACGCATCAAACACTATATCCTGCCACCTGCGCTTCATCAATCTCAACCCCCAATCCCGGCCGGTCATCCAGCAGGAAAGCACCATTGACCGGCTCTGGGTAGGTTTTGGCAATGTGCCCTTTGACGGCGTGTGCCGTGTGTGAATGTTCGAGGATCTGGAAGTTGGGGATGGCGGCGGCATAGTGGATCGACGCCGCCACCGAGAGAATGCCACCGCCACCGACGTGGGGCGCAATCGGCAGGTTGAAGCTGTCGCAGAGGGCGGCGATGCGTTTGCCTTCGCTGAGGCCGGTGCGCGCAATATCGGGCATGGCGACATCAAAAGCGCGTGCCTCGATCCACTGCCGCCATTCCCAGACGGTGCGCAACCACTCGCCCGTTGCGACTTGCATGTCGAGTGCACGCGCAATTTCCGCTTGACCGCGCACATCCTCCGGGTGGCAAGGTGATTCGAGCCAGCGTACACCCAGCGCTTCCAGGCCGCGCCCCAACTCAATCGCGCCCGAGACATCGCGCAACATGTGAATATCGACCATCAACTCGATGGCTGCTCCCACGCGCTCCCGCACGGCTTGCACAATCGCCAGCAGTTCGGGCGTGGCCGAGCGCAGATGTAATTTGAGCGCACGATAGCCGTACGCCTCGACATGGGTTGCCGCGGCCTGTGCAACTGTAGCCGGATCGATGCCGCCCAGGCCGGCGTAGGCCTGGATCTGGCTGCGAAAGGCACCGCCGATCAGTTTGTAGACCGGCTTGTTGAGCGCGTGCCCCAGCAGATCATAGAGCGCCAAATCGATCCCCGCCAGCGCGTCGACATAGAAGCCGGTGATGTGCCCCCGCTCGCGCATGGCACTGTAGAGCCGATACCAGAGGAACTCAACATCAAAGGGGTCACGCCCCAGCACCACCGGGCGGCAGAGATCCTCGACGATCGCTTTGGTCGCACGTGCCCCAACCGGTGCCTGCGCCTCCCCCCAACCGACGTGGCCGGTATCAGTCTCTAAACGGACCAGACAGGTTTCGTGGGCGCGTGAGTAGATCGAAGTCCAGGCGTCGGCAGCAATAAAGTAGTCGCCATAGGTTTCAACATTGGGTGAGTTCTGGTTGGTATCGCTCACCTGATCCTGCGCGATCTTGATCGCAAAAGCTTCGACCTTCGTAATCTTCATGGCTGTTTTCCGATACGCACTTGTAGGGGCGCACCCTTGCGGTCGCCCAAGGAGGGCACCGGCAAGCGGATGCCCCTACGAATTACCTCGCTTGAGCGGGGTTACTATCCCGCAACACCCGCGCGAAGAGATCGCCGTGGTTTAGATTGACCATCGCTACGCCCCAATCAATGATTTGGCGGAAGGCGACCGGATCGGCGCTCTGGTGGTAGATCATGACTTTGATGTTGCGCGCGCGGCAAGCATCGAGCAAGGCTTGGGTAACATCCTTCAACCCAACCTCGACAATATCCGCGCGGAACTCGTCATAGACCCGTTGCACATCTGCGACGGTGCGCACATTGAGCTTGAGCGCCAATTCCGGGGCGAGAGCACGTAGCTCTTTGGCCCACAAATCGCTGCCACTCCAGAAGAAACAGTCCCGTTCAAAGCCGGTGGCATAGACGAGGTCAATCAACTGTTGCGGGTCGGCGGCTTTCACATCAAAGAAGATCTTCGCCCGCCCTTTGATCCAGCGCAGGAATGGTTCAAGCCGGGGTAACCGTTGGTCGGCAAAATCGGCATGAAACCAACTGCCCGCATCAAGTTCATCGAGATAGGCCGAGGCGCGCTCATGAAGATAGCCTTGACCAGTGGTTGTACGTTCAAGCGTCGGGTCGTGCAGCAGATAGAAGAGGCCATCTGCGCTCGTGCGCACATCAACTTCAACGTAATCCATTCCCCAATCCAGGCAGCGCTGCGCCGCGGCATAGGTGTTCTCCGGGGCCACGGTGTTGGCCCCCTTGTGACAGACAATTTCAATCGCGTTCATTGTATCTCCTGCTGTTCGCGTTCGAGCTGATCGAGCAATGCCAACAGCGCGTCCGGTGTTTTGATCGTATAATCGGGTACTTCGGAGGCGTCGGCGGGAATTTTGGAACGCCGCGGTGCCCAGTCGATCCAGACGGTGATCAAGCCCAGCGCATTGGCACCCTTGATGTCCCGCTCCAGATTGTTGCCAACCATGACCACGCGGCTATAATCGGCGGGGTCGATCTGCAACTGCGTCAGCGCGTGGTGGAACATGCGGGCATCGGGTTTTTCCACGCCAACTGCGCCGGAGATCGCCATTGCATCAAAATACTCATAGAGGTTGTGCTGGGTGAGCACATTTTGAAAGGTACCGACAGGGCCGTCAGCCACCAGCGCCAAGGGATAGCCCCGCGCTTTGATGCCCTCGACCATTTGCGCAGCTCCGGGGATCAATTCGGCCCGCTGCACAACCGCCTGGGCATCTTTAATTTCGGTCCCTTCATCGACAATTGTATCGCCGGAGTCGAGAAAGATTGCGCGTAGATAATGATTCATGGCCTACAACTTTGCTTTGAATTTAGCGTATAATCAGTAGACCGCAACGGTCGGCGGCTGAGCCTTTCGAAGCCAGTGACCATTGCCGTCTACTGATCATGGGTATTACTAGGTATAGTCTGAACTTATCAGCGGAGCGGAGCAGAAGTTGACCACCAAACCTACAGAACAGAAAGGCTTCAATGCGTTTCTACAGGATTTAAACGAGCAGATTGCAAAAGTGCAGCAGCAGAACCGCAGCACACGTGACTTCGTTTTACAGATCGCGGAACGTTATGCATACATCCGGCTAGCTGACTTAGTTCATCCGATCCGCTTTCTCCAACATATTTCCAGTCTGCCACCCGTCTGTTTTGGCACTGGCGGTTTTCGAAAATCGATCGTCGATGATCAGGAACCAGCGCGGCACTACACCGCCTTTGTTTTTGTTGGCTATTGGTTGCCGACCGTGCTGGCGTTGCTGGTGCTATGGGGATGGGAAATTCTGGGCTTTTTTCGCTATGGCCAATGGAGCCAACCGGATATCCGCTCTGGCAATTTGGGCATTCGCCACGGGCGCGCTGTCCGCAAAGGAGGGCCGACGGTGCTGCCCCCGCTGATTCAGCGCGACCTCAGCGAACGCGGCTAGTCTTCAACCCCGCTATTGCCTACTCCTCCACATCCTCTCGATCCATCGGGTCGGCCACTGTTACACTGCGCGCCGCGCCATTAGCCAGCACATCAACGCGCTCGTTGAGTACATTGCCGGCGTGACCTTTGGTCCAATGCCATTCAACCCCGCCGGCGCTCTGATGGCGCTCGATCGCGCGCAGTAAACGCAGCCAAAGATCGCGATTCTTGACCGGCTGCTTATTTGCCGTGCGCCAGCCGTTACGCTGCCAACCCTGGATCCATTTGGTGATCCCGTTGCGCACATAGGCACTGTCGGTGTAGAGATCCACGGCGCAGGGACGTTTGAGTGCCTCTAGCGCCTCAATCGCCGCCCGCAGTTCCATGCGATTGTTGGTCGTGTCGCGAAAACGCCCACTCAGCTCTTTTTCACGTTCGCCATGTTGCAAGACAGCGGCCCAACCGCCCGGTCCCGGGTTGCCTATACAACCGCCGTCAGTATAAATGAGCACCCGTTTGGGTGAAGATGTATCTGTAGAAGTAGACATAACTATGACTTGTCACCGATTTACTAATGTACCGATTTACCGATCTACCGATTTACCGATTTATTGCTGAGTTCTAAGCTCGACAAAGGTGGTACGGCCGGCGTCAACTTGAATTTCCGCGCTGACCCGTTCGCCGTTAATCACGCCGATCACATAGTAGCTACCGGCGGAAACCCCTTCCATCGCGCCATTTTCACCCCACGCCGGATCGGGCCCAATATTCTCAACATCCATATAGGTCTCAATCTGGCGCGCCCAGGCTGCCGTCCCACCGGAGTAGCGCACCAAAGAGATGCGGGCCGCCGGCCAGGTTCGCCCATCAGCGGTGAGGACTCGCACGGCAACGGCACCTTGCCCCTCCAGCGGGCTCATCCATAGATAGGGGTTGACGTTGTTAAAGTAAGTATTGGCCCCCAGGCGGATCTCCACATGGAGATGGGGACCAATGGCGATGCCCGTCATCCCTTCCATGCCCACCACATCTTCGGGGCGCACGTGCTGCCCAATTGCCACCGTCACTTGGCTCAAGTGGCCATAGAGCAGAAAGACATCGAGTTCGCCACCGGCGACCGAAAGTTTGCGATCAAGGCGGATGACGACGGCGTTGCCATAAAAATTGTTATACGGCCCCAGCAGCACGGTATCATCGGGCCCGGCGTGGACGACTTCGCCATCGGTCGCGGCCAAGACAGGCGTACCAAAGGGATTGGAAATGTCAACACCGTGGTGGGTACGATAGCGTTCGCCAGCGGTTGAGCCAAACTGATAAGAGGGGCTGGACAACTGTGCTGCATTTGCGCCAAAGGGGCGCCCTACCCAGAAGTGATCGCTTTCGGGGCCCGGTGCAAAGGTCGACCAGAGCCGCCCTGGGGCCAGATTAATCGGTACGGGTGTTGGGGTCGGGGTCGGTGCTGGGGTGAAGGTTGGCGTTGGCCCGCCAAAGGGCAGATTGATGCCGACCCCAGGAATCAGTTGAACCTGTGGTACAGAGATAGTCACCACCGCGGCGTCAATGCGCGCCGGGGTGGCCGTTGCCACAAGAATACCAGCCAGCGCGCTTAAACCGACGGCGTCAATGGCTTCGCCGTTGACCACCATGCTGACTACAGCCGGTTCAATGGCCTGATTGGTTTGGGGCAAATCCCCTTTGTTGCTGGCTAGCGCAATGGGCGTAGCCGTCGGCACAAGGATTGTGCTAGCCGATAAATTGCCGACGTTACCGATATTGGATTGGATCGCCGGTGCCAATGCGTTGCGCGCCGAATTGCCGTTAGTTGTCGGCAAAACCGGGGTTGTTGGCCAAGTCCACCAGAGTAGAAACAGAATGACGCTCAAAAGACCCACGCGCACGGTGCCGGGCCAAGAGATCTGCTGCGCGACCTGCTCAAAGTGCCCTGCTGCCAAATCGCGGCCCAACTGTTGCAGATCAATATTACCTAATCGCAGCGTATCCAGCTTAAACGATGGCAACTTTAGCGTCGCCGGTTGCTTCTGTCCGGACCAGCCTTGTGATACAATGGCATCGATCCGCTGACGCATAGCACTCTGCTGCCAGCGAAACTGCCAAAAGGCGAGTAGCGATGAGGGGGCCGCTTGACGGGTAGGGCGCGACGATGTGCGATTGCCTGGCGCGGCAACCGCAGGGCTCGACCCTTGGGGTTCATAGCGCATTTCGACTCTTTGCACAGGCGTTCCCTGCTCCGCCCTGGGAAGATTCATACCGGGAAGATTTGTACTGGGAAGATTTGTACTGGGAAGATTTGTACTGGAGTCGCCCCTGCGCAACTCCTCAGTAGCGGCGTAGCGGTGCTCCGACAAATAATCATCAAAGGAGCGCTGCGTCGGGGGCTGTACACGGCTCGGGCGAGATTCAACTGGCCGCTCTGTATCAGGCCGCACTGTATCAGGCCGCACTGTATCTGGCCGCTCTGTTATAGGAGGTGAATCAGCAAAACGCGAAGCGTTTGCTTGATTGGGTACAGCATTATTATGGGGCTGCTGCGCCGATGCTTGTTCTGCCGAACGCACGCTTGGTGGGCGGGCGGACCACTGGCTTGTATAGCGCGCTTCCAATGTCTCTTTATCTGAATAGCGTGGGCCTAGATAGCCCTGCGGCGAGCGCTGTAGATCCGATTGCGCCGGACGGGCATAGCGCGGTCGCTCTGTTCGGCCGGCATTTCTAGCCGGCCGCTTCCATAAACGTTGAATCGATTGAACTAGTTGGGAACTATTGTGTCTGACTCTCTGCAAGAAAGCCGTTTGATGAACCGGGAGACCGGATCGAGCCTGAGTGGTGGCCCCATCGGCCAACCGACTGCCGAAGATCCGCCGCCCGAACCAGCCGCCGCCGTTGCGGCCACTGGCGACCCGGCGCCGAACACGCCGGCGGTACACTTTGACGTGTTCACGCTCTTCCCGCAGATGTTCGTAACTCCCTTGGGGGAAAGTATCATCCGTCGTGCGCTGGAAAACCGATTGATTTCGATTGCTCTGCATAATATCCGTGACTATACCAATGATCGGCATCACAGTTGTGACGACACCCCTTATGGGGGCGGCGGCGGCATGGTGATGAGACCGGAGCCGATCGTTCGTGCCGTTGAGACGGTGCTGAGTCGCCCCACCGGGTGGTCGTTACCCGCGGAGGACGCTTATCAGAACTTACCGGCGTGGGATGAAGAGACCATTCACACGCTGCCCGCCGACACATCCGTTATCCTGTTGACCCCACAAGGTCGGCGCTTAAACCAAACCATTGTGGCGGAACTGCGTACTTATTCGCGTCTGGCATTCGTTTGTGGCCGCTATGAGGGCGTCGACGAACGCGTGCGCACGCAATTGGTGACCGACGAGATCAGCATCGGTGACTATGTGCTCAGTGGGGGGGAATTGGCAGCGATGGTGATCATTGATGCGGTTACACGTCTACTGCCGGGGGCGTTAGGCTATGCGTTGGGGGCACACCAGGATAGCCATTCGCCAGGGCTAGATGGTCTGTTGGAAGGGCCGCACTACACCCGACCCCATACCTTTCGCAACGAAACCGTCCCCGAGATGTTGCTCAGTGGGCACCATGCCAACATCGACCGCTGGCGTCACGAACAATCCCTGCTGCGTACCCTCACGCGTCGCCCGGAATTGCTGACGACTCTGCCACTCTCGCCCGCGGATCAGACCTTTTTACGACAACATGGCTGGAAGCCGTAGCCCATCGCATCACTCTTTACTACCAGCTCTTCTGATACTCCAAACTTGCCCAATTATAGGGTGCTTTGCGATACTGACCAAATCGCCCATTGGCATACGCGCAATTTCTGTGGGGCGCACGCAAGTCGCTGGTTGAGTAAGCAATTTTACGCTACATCGAAACCAAGAGCCACGTGCGCCCTGATGTGAAAATAAGCCACTAAGCTGCTTGCGGGATGGGTTCAAGCGAGACAGTGTAGCCAAGTTTGTTGAATTGCTTGATTAACCAATCGGTCTTGACGCCCTTGCTGCGTTGGTCGAAATAGTCAGAGCCGAGTTCCTGATAGGGTTGACGACGAGAAAGCATATGATAGAAACTGACACCGAGAGAGTGTGCAACGGCAACAATGGCGCGTTTCTTGCCGCGCCGAGCCGAGAGACGGCGATAAAGCGCCGAGAGATAGGTGCCCTTGGTGCGGACGGCGGCCCAAGCGCCTTGAACGAGAATGGTGCGCAGCGTCTGGTTGCCGTCAGAAAGACGGGCGGCATAGCGCTTGCCGCCACTTTGGCGGTTACCGGGAGCGAGCCCAGCCCAAGCAGCAAAGTGGCCGGCGGTGGGAAACTGTTGCATGTTGATGCCCATTTCCGCCAAGACCTGTTGTGCCAGTTTTTGGTCAACGCCCGGTGCGGTATCGAGCAAGTCAATCGCGGCTTGCCAGGTTAAGGGCGTGGTTGGGGCCGGCTGTGCCGCGTCGGGTTGTGCCGGCGGTTGCTCGTCGTCGGCATCAGGCGTCTCTGGTGGCAAAGTGGGCATGGTCGCAATCTGTTGGGTGATCTGTTGGCCCACCGTCGCAATCTGTTCATCAAGGAAATCGATATGGGTGAGATGTTGTGCCAACAAAAAGCGATGATGGAGGGCGACGATGCCCGTCAAGGCTTTCTCCAAATCCGGCAGTTTGTTGCGCAAGCGCCCTTTGGCCAGTGCCGCCATCGTGGTTGCATCGGCATGGCCGGCCACCAACTCATCCAACATACGCCGTCCCGAGACGCCGAGGACATCTGTAGCGACGCTTGCCAGTTTGATGTTGGCATTCTCCAATACTTTCTGCAAGCGCTGAATCACACGAGCGCGTTCTTTCACCAGGTTCACGCGGTACCGCGTCAGGTCGCGCAGATCGCGCTGCGGCTTGGCTGGAATGAAACTTGCTTTCAGCAAGCCATGCGCCAGCAACTCCGCCAGCCATTCCGCATCTTTGACATCTGTCTTACGACCAGGGACATTCTTCACATGTTTGGCATTCACCAAGAGTACTTCCAGTTGTCCTTCCAGCAAGTTGTAGACAGGCTTCCAGTACTCACTCGTGCTTTCCATCGCCACATGGGTTACCTCCCACGCCAGCAGCCAGTCCAGCAGATCCAGCAACTCACAGGTCATTGTGCCAAAGGTTCGCACTTCTTGTTCCCACTCCCCTTGCTCACCGATGCGTACCCGACAGGCAACCACCGTCTTCTTATGCACATCGAGACCTGCACACCGTCTGTACACCAGGCGCATCATGCTTCCTCCTTGATTCTCTTGACGCTTGATGATGACCTGGCAGGATTCCCTATTCAGAAAGATTCTGATGTGCGTGCTCGTAGCAACAATTATCGGTACCTCAGGAAATCCAAGTCAACCTGTTCTTCAGACTCTCGGTACCAGCGATTCATCGACTTTCTTTGCCAGGCTCGCCCAGCGGCGATGCCTATAGTATACAACTCGCGTGCGTCCGCTAACCATTTTCATTGTTTTTGGTGCCGCCTAGGCATGTTACCTGATGTGAAAATAAGCCACGGATACACACGGATGAACACAGATGAAGAAATCAATATCTGTGTTCATCTGCGTCCAGCTGTGGCAAAAATTTTCATCCTTATTGGTGCCGCTAAGGCATGTTACCTGTTCTGAAAATAGCCACAGATAAAAGTACAAACCGTCTGTGTTTATCTGTGTCCATCTGTGGCGAAAATTTTCATTGTTATTGGTGCCGCAGGCACGTTGCCTGTTTCACACAACTGAGGAGGGCCTGTGCATTTTGACGCCTTAACCGTAGCCGCGGTTGTCGCTGAATTACAAAGCACCGTCGAAGGGGGACGAGTTCAACAAGTTATCGCTCCGGACGAGAATAGCATTGGCATGGAGTTATACGCACAACAGCAACGGACCTATCTGCTGCTTTCGGCTGATCCACAACAGAGCCGTGTCCATTTGATGCAGGAAAAGCTGCGGCGGGGTGTAGAAACGGCCTCGCCACTCCTACAACTTTTGCGTAAATATGTGCGCGGTAGCCAGCTGACTACCGTCGAACAACCTGATCCCACCGAACGCGTATTATTCTTACACTTTGCGCACCCCGAACATGGGGCCACGCGCCTGGTCGCAGAATTGATCGGCCAACGCAGCAATCTGATCTTGCTCACCCCACAGGGGCGCATCCTCGATTGCAGCCGTCGCGTGTGGGCTGGCGAAGGGGTACAACGACCGGTGATGCCCGGGAAGCCTTATGTGCAGCCCCCGAGCCAGGAAAAGCGTGATCCGTTTCCCAGCAGCAACAGCCTCTCGGCGACGCAGTTGAGCATTTTGTTGCAGAGCGGTGGACCACTCTGGCGTTTGCTGGTCACACACTTTGCCGGCGTCAGCCCGACACTTGCCCGTGAAGTCGCCTGGCGTGCCGTCGGCAGTATTGATGCGCCTGCTGACGCCGCCGATGCAGCAACCGTACTCAATACACTCTATAGTTTCTGGGCGCTGATTGATTCGGGCCAATGGCAGCCCGGTCTCTGGCTAACCCAAGGGGTGCCCGCGGGCTTTGCCCCTTACGAAGTTCATGGCCGCGGCCACTTTCAAGCGAGCGCCTCGATCAGCCGTGCGCTGGAAAGCTATTACATGGCTGCACATGCGGAGGCCGTCGAGCCGGTGGCCCCCGTTGCGCAACTGGCGGATGCCGTGCCCCAAGCGCAGAGTATGGGTGACGGCTACGCTGCTTTGCGCAGCACGGTCGCCGGCGAGTTGCAACAGGCCGAAACACGGCTACAGCGTCAACTGGCTGCACTGGCCGGCGATGAACCGGCGCCTGGCGCGTCCGAGCAGTTGCGCCTACAGGCCGAATGGCTATTGGCGCTACAGAGCCAAATCGAGCCGGGTCAGCAGCTGCTGACCATCGATTTGGAGGATGCGCCTCTCGTAATTGCGCTGCTGCCGGACAAAACGGCGATTGAGCAGGCGGAGCAGATGTTTACCCGTGCGGCCAAACTTGAACGGGCGGCGCAGATTATTCCCGAGCGGCGCGCCAAATTGAGCGGCGATCTTGACTATCTTGGCCAGCTAGCGCTCGATTTGGCCAATGCGGAGAATCAACCAGAGATTGTTGCCATCCAACGCGAATTACAGACAATGGGTCTGCTCTCGACGAGCGGCAAAGCTGGCAATTTATCGCCCAAAAAGAGTGGTAGCCCCGCCGGTAGCCAACCGTTGCGCCACTATAGCGAACAAGGATTTGAAATTATTGTTGGGCGCAATGCGCGGCAGAATGAACAGGTCACCTTTGATCTGGCCAAAGCCGACGACCTCTGGTTGCACGCCCGCGGCGCGCCAGGGGCCCATGTGGTGATTCGTTCGGGCGGGCAGGCGGTCAACGATGAAACCTTGCGCATGGCCGCCCAACTTGCGGCCTACTATTCAAAGCTGGTGGGTGAGCGGGTGGCCACGGTGATTGTGACCCCGCGCCGTTTTGTCAGTCGCGCGCCTGGTGGGCGACCGGGGCAGGTGCTTGTGCGCCAAGAAGAGACGATTACGGTGCCGGCACTTTTGCCAACAGAGGAGGCGTAGACCCTTTCGGAATTTCACTGCTGCCGTTGGGCACAACCGACTTGCGGGTGGCGACTAAGCCATTTTAGCCAGCCCGTTGGTCAGCTCTTCGCTGTGTGAGAAATTGCAGTAGGTGAGTATGCGTTTGGTGGCGGCGAGGACGTGGCGGGTCATCTCTTGTTGCGCGTCGGCAACATTGCCCTGTTTCAAAACATCAATGAGAACATCGTGGGTATTGATATGGGCTTCAAGATTGGTAGCGGGCAGCAAGCCAGCTGCTTCAAAGAGAAAGCGATTGATCCGCGTGCGCAAGCCAGAGACAACTTCCAGCAACAGTGTGTGCTCAGCGACTTCCCAAAGAATGCTATGAAATTGATAATCCCACTCGTGGATCTGTTGCCAATCATCATGGGCGGCAGCGGTGCGCATTAACTCAACCACTTGGCGCAACTCAACCTCCAAGGCAGGTGTCCAACGTGCCACCACGCGTTCGGTGACAAAACATTCCAAGACCACACGCAAGGAGGAGATCTCTTCGATCTCTTGTTTGGTGGGTGCATAGACAAAGGTGCCACGATGGGGCGCTTTCTGGACCAACCCTTCTTCCACTAGCCGCTGGATCGCCTCGCGTACGGGGATGCGGCTCATGCCCAAACGCTCGGCCAAATCGCGTTCAACCAGGCGAATTCCTGGGCGCAATACGCCATCACGGATCGCCGCGCGGAGACGGTGAGCTGCTTCATCACTCAGTGTACGTGGTTCAACAGGGGCTAGGTTCAGTAAGTCCATAGATCGCTATACTCATATTTTATGTGGGTTGCACATCTTGAATAGTTGATTAAATAAAAGCTAAATTGTATGGGCCAAGTTGGGCGCAACCCTGATGGATAAATAATAAAATTCATCTGCGTAAAGTGGGAAAACCGATGAGTTATCCAGAGAAAATTGTTGCTTTTCACACTTTCGGCGATGAGAAAATCACAAATAATGATGGCAACGGCGCGTATATTGTATGCAGGATCGCGTTTCTCGTCAATCTGCTTTTTTTTACCACATTTGTGCCCGTTGCGATAATAGTACGCTTAAAAAAATATTTAGGGTTTAACATGCCCGGCTTCTCTGAGAAGCCGGGCATGTTGTCCCAGAAATTTAGCTCACTGTACTTAAGGTGTGAAGAAAATTTTGGCAGTTTACGGTTTGCGGCTTTGTCACGCTGAATGCGTCTTCCAGGCAATTTCCCGGAAGAGTCTTGCAGACTCGTCCTCGTAAGGAATGACCGAGATTGATTCATAGTTTTTTCTGTCAAAACTTCAGACACGGTGTACTGATTCCAATTAACAAGAAAGCGACATCATGAGTAAAGTAACCACTGCCACACCAACCCTATTTCAATTGGCGGCACCCGTTCGCCACCGACTAGAGCCATCGCCCACGCTCTACATCAACGAACGGGTCAACGAGCTATGGGCCGCGGGGCAAACGGTCTACCACCTGGGCTTTGGCGAATCTCGCTTTCCGGTCCACCCCAAAGTTCAGGCGGCGCTGCGCGATCATGCCGACCAGAAGAGCTATCTGCCGACGTTGGGATTGCGCGAACTGCGCGTGGCCGCGGCAAATTTTTACAGCCGTAAGCTCAACTTGGCGATCAACGCCGATCAGTTGATCATTGGCCCCGGCAGCAAACCGCTCTATTTCATCATTCAACTGGCACTCGATGCCGATCTCTTTTTGCCAACGCCTTCTTGGGTCAGCTATGGACCGCAAGCGCAGCTCATCGACAAACAGATCTATCAGATCCCGAGCAGCGCCGCTGCCAACTACCCATTGACCATTGATGCCATTGCCGCCACCATGCGCCAGAGCGCCAATCCTGCAAAAATCTTGCTGCTTAACAGCCCCAACAACCCCACCGGCCAGATGTTTACACCGGAATTTCTAGCGCAATTGGCCGACTATTGTCGCACCAATGGGGTGATGGTGCTCAGCGACGAGATTTACAGCCTCGTGCCACATGGTCACCGTGAGCATCTCTCAATGGCACACTACTACCCCGAGGGCACGGTGGTGCTCGGTGGCTTGAGCAAACATCTTTCGCTGGGTGGTTGGCGCCTGGGTACAGCGATTCTCCCCGACACCGAAGCGGGCAAATCGCTGCTGCGTGCGCTGCGCGTCATCGCCGGGGAACTCTGGTCCTCGCCGACCGGCCCCGTGCAATATGCGGCGGTGACGGCCTACAACGATGAAGATGATATTGACGCCTACATCGACGAGTGCGCCGCGATCCATGCCATCCGCACCCAATATCTCTGGCAGCAGTTGACCGAGTTGGGGGTGCCCTGCGCGCAGCCGGATGGTGGCTTTTATGTCTTCCCGACCTTCAACAAGTGGCGAGTTGCATTGGCGAAATTGGGCATTACCACCTCACCACAACTGGCCAGCCATCTGCTTGATACCTATCAGATTTCGTCGCTGCCGGGCACGGCCTTTGGGGTTAACGAAGCGGAGTTATCGTTGCGTCTCGCTTCTAGCTATCTTGATATGGAAACCGACGAGAAGGCGCAGGCCCTGCTCGACGCTTACCGTGCCAACCCCGATCCGATTGCGCTGATGGCGGAGCACCATCCCAATACGCTGGAGGCGGTGCGACGGTTGGGGATGTTTGTCACTGTGCTTGGATAAACTGTGCTTGAATAAACTGTGCTTGGATAAACTGTGCTTGGATAAACTGTGCTTGGATAAATAGCAATGGCATAAAAATTGGAGTAACGATGTTCAAAATTGGCGATTTTTCGCAGCTTGGCCAGGTTTCGGTGCGTACCTTGCGTCACTATGATGAGTTGGGGCTACTAAAACCAGGGCAGATTGACCAGTTCACCAGCTATCGCTATTACACGATTGAGCAACTGCCGCGTCTTCATCGCATTTTAGCGTTGAAGGATTTGGGGCTTTCGCTCGATGAGATCGGCGGCCTGCTGGAAACAGATCTACCAGTGGAACGGCTGCATAGGCTCCTTGTTAACAAACAGCGGGCGATTGAGGTGCAGTTGCGTGAAGAAGGGGCCCGGTTGGCGCGCGTCGCCGACCGTATCCGTCAACTTGAGCAAGCCGGTCAACCCCCTCATTATGAAGTGGTCACCAAAAGCTTGCCTGCGCAGACCATTGTGGCCACACGGGCAACCGTACCACGGGTGGAAGAGATGATGAGATACCGCAAGCGCTTGTTAACTCAACTCTATACCTGGTTACAGCAACATCAGCTTGTTTATGGCACTGAACTGGTCATCTACCATCCCCATTTCTACACCGATGTGGACATTGATATGTCGATTGCCGTTAACATCGCGCCAACGCTGAGCCTGCCGGACAGTAGTGCGGCCGCCGGCATTGCTAGCCGCCAATTGCCGGCCGCCCCCCTTGCCGCCAGCACCGTCCATCATGGCCCCATGCCCCAGATCCCAGAAGTGGTAAGTAATCTCTACCGTTGGTTGGGCACGCATGGCTATACGAGCACCGGTCCTTATCGCGAGATCCACCTCTTTGGCCGCGAGATCGATCTTTATACCGGTGCTGATGAGTTTCCCCATGTGGTCTTTGAAATTCAGATCCCGATCGAAAAGTTTTAAGCCTAAGACCATTCGATTGGGGCGTGTATTGCGCATCCCCAGATGCGCAATACACGCCCCAATCGTTCCTATTTGAACGATTTTAAACCTAAGACCATTCAAATAAGACGAATGAATACGTGGAGTAGGCGTTCTCTAACGCCGTCTAGTCGAGGACAAGCCGCATTAGAGAATGCTCCTTCCTCGTTATTTGAATGGTCTTGATTTTAAACCCTCTCACCGCGTGAGACTTTTCCCACCTGCCGCTTCATGCCCACCGCACCTGTAAATAGTACACGCTCTGCGAAACGATGCGAGTTTTGTCTGGTTGTTTCGTCCCGGAGGGACGGGTGAGCTTAGGCGCGAGGAATTTATGATTTCTTCTCCTAAACTCATGTGTCCCTCTGGGACGAAAAATCTATTTCTAATCTAGCAATATTTCCGTAACTGTACTAATGGGATCCAGCCCACAAACGCATCGCATAACTGCTTCAAATTGGCTCTTGACTCTACCGTTAGGTCAGGCTGTAGAGTGTTACCAACCTCAGAATTGTAGAAATATCCAAAACAAATCCGAAGGAGTGAACTTATGTCAGCTACCTCTTTTATGTTCGAACCGCCAACTCACTTAGTTTGCTGTGCCGTTGATAGCAAAGCGACGGTTGATACCCTGGTTGCCGACTTGACAGCCGCCGGTAGTGGGGAGGAGGAAAGTATTCATGTACTGCACGGCGAAGAGGCACTCCAGTGGATCGATCCGGATGGTCTGTATCATGGACGCCTGGCGCATCTAATGCGTGTCTTTCAAAAATTTACAACAAGTGTGGACGAGCGGCTTTTAAATGCGATCAAAGAGGATTTAAGCCAAGGACACTACTTGGTTGGTGTGATGATCAACGGGAGTGATGAGCAGCGCGGCGAAGTTCATACGATTATGAAGCACCACGGTGGTTCGCGCATCTTTTATTCTGGCGTTGGTGCCATCCATCTGATGAGTGGATGGTAATGAGAAAATCTGCAACCTTACACATATTCAAAGGAGCCTATGATGACATCCCATGTTAAATCTGCTGTTGCAATGAACAGACCCGCCAAAGCACATCTGGCCGGCGGTGAATGGAGCAAACTTGGCTTGAGCACCGCTTTGGTCAGTATTGCCGCGGTGTGGGCCGTGCAAGCGTTGGCCATTGCCTGGTGGCCAGAGATTGCGCTCTTTGCACCGTTGGCCAGTTATGCCCGTGTCGCGCTCTTTACCCTGATCCCGGTGCTCATTGCCACGGTTCTGTTGGCGCGGTTGGTTCGCCGTCAGACGGGCGGCGTTCAGCGCTTCATCACAATTTCCGTCATTGTTTTACTCCTCAGCATCATCCCCGATTACATTCTGCCCGTGCCCGACCGAACGCTGCTCGCCAGCACTGTCACTGCCTTCTTACACGTGGTCGTCGCGCTCATCACGGTGGTTATGTTGGTTCGCGGTTACCAACGGCGAATGCGGTAGAACGAAGAAAGCTACATTTACCCCAGCAACTTTGCACCTGAAACTTACATTAACTTTATAAGGATTAGACAGGATTCACAAGATTGACAAAATTTTTATCGTTGCACCTGAGTCTAGTCAATCTTGTGAATCCTGTAAATCTTGTCGAAATTTAAATCCCCGTCATAGCTGTTTTAAGGATTAATCTCATGAATGAACGACGAAATCGCAAGAACATCAACTTGGGCCTAGGCATCATGCTGCTGGTTTTAGGGCTACTCTTTCTCATCCGTCCGCAGATGAGTGGCGACTTCTGGGCTGCCGCGTGGCCCTTTGCGATCATCATCCCGGGTCTGCTCTTTTTTGTGGGGATGGTGATGGGCGGAAAAGCCGCGGGTAGATTGGCAATTCCCGGCAGCATTATCACGATGATTGGGTTGTTAATGCTCTATCAGAATACCTTTAGGCACTTTGAAAGCTGGGCCTACGCCTGGGCGTTGATCCCAACGGCTGTCGGCGTTGGGCTGACCATCGACGGCATGTGGAGTGAACAAGCCGAACTGCTCAAGCGCGGGAAGGGGATGATGGGGTTTGGGGTACTCATGCTCCTGGTCGGCTATCTTTTTTTCGAGTTTGTGTTGCCGATGAGTGGCTTGGCGCGTTGGGTGGCGGGTGGCGTGGTTGGACCGTTGGTGCTCGTCGTGCTAGGGATCTTTCTGCTCTATCGCCATCTGACCCAAGCGCGTGTCTAAGCTAAACGTTGAATGAGAACTGGATTTCCCAGAGCCACTTTCTCGAAGGTGGCTCTGGGAAAATCTGGCTCTCACTGCAACCGCAGTTTAGCAATTGTAACACAAGTCACCTTTGCCTACCCTCACCTTGGCTTATACAAGGATACAAAAATTCTGATTGACAAGCAGTTGAAAACAAATATACTGATAAACAGTAACACATTCTCGAAAGTCCTTATCGAGTATTAACCTGATGCTTTCAAAGATACTTAGCGTTAGTATAAACATAGTTCGGCTGCTGACCTTGTTATCAGGAGCCACTGAGAAGATAAATACTATGTGGCAGGTTGTATGAGAAATCATGAGTTTGAGCATTTTTCATCAACACTTCAACAACATTTGGAAACTGACGAGCAAGTGTTCGCACTGATTGCACTAGGTTCGATGGCTGAACCTAATCGTGCTGATGATTGGTCTGATCATGATTTCTGGGTAGTCACTGCACCAGATAAGGACAATGAGCTACTCGCTGATCTGTCATGGCTACCCAATGCAGAGCAAATTGTTGCGCCAATCCGTCAGGCACCACGCTATTACACCGTATTGTACGCAAATGGCCATGTAGCTGAGTTTGCAATTTTTACACCGGAAACGGTGGTGAACGGCAAATTGAGTAGCTATCGTGTGCTGTTTGATCGGTTCGGGCTGAGTAGCACACTTGCATCATTAGCACATGAGGCTCAGGCGCAACCGGATGAGATCAATGCGCTTGCTTTGTTGCATAATTTTCTTGTCACGCTTTTGACAGGGGTTGGACGTGCGGCGCGTGGAGAGATTTTGAGTAGTGATAAGTATACGACTTATTTGGCGGTCGATCTTTTACTGGAATTAGTTCGGCTGTATGTTCCTACGGAGCAGCCGACCCTGGTTGATCCGTTAGATGCGTGGCGACGTTGCGAAGTGATCTATCCAGAGCTAGCAGCGGCACTACAGATAATCCTTCGATTGCCGATGCCAGAGCGGGCAATTCATCTGTTAGAGATAGCAGACAAACAGCTATGCAGCCGCATGTCAAACTACCCTCACGCAACAGTTAATAATGTCCGTCGGAAGTTAGTGAAACCACGCAATCCCTGAAAAATAGAAGAATAATATGAACTACCAAACCGAGCCACTCACTATGTAGTTTGATCGCCGTCTTGTCATGCGTATATCGCCAATCCACGGTATCGGCACGTTCGCAACGCACGCTATTGATACGGGTGAATTGCTCATGCTGATCACGGGTGGCATTGTTATCCAGACAGGGACGCAACAAACGGAGCAGATTCAACTCGCAGCTGACCTGTACAACCAAGACAGCATCGTTGATAACACATATATCGGGGTGCGTACCACATTTGGGGGATTACATCGGACGATCAATTTTGTCCTTCTGTGTAATCCCCCAAAATGGGACGCACCCCATATATCGTGACCCCAAAAGTATTTCATTACTATATCAACCACTCGTGTGACCCCAATGCCATTGATCTCTCGCGCCATGCTACCTCTACTCAATACGTGGCATTGCGGCCCATCCGAGCAAATGAGGAAATTACCGCCGATTACTACGACGCAACAACGCTTGATATATGCACCTGTAAATCGCCGCTTTGCCGATGGGCACGTCAGGAACAAGACGGAGTACGAAGGGAACATGATCTATGATTTTCTCTCAAGCGAATCTGGCTTTTCGATTGGGCAGCGTGCCGAAAGGGGACTGGTTTTACATTGAAAATGGATTCCAATTACGGCTCCTCGCGGCCGATCTCTCCTGAAGAGTTTATACGCGACAGTTGGCTAGAAGAGCAGACAATTGTCTCAATCTTGGCCGCTATGCGCTTTTAACCGTACCTGAACTTGCTAGCACGCTTGCGCGGATACTGGCTCGCGCAACCTATCCAGCTCGTCCTGGACGGTATCCGTTGTACGGGAGTTCACGCAAGCGTTCACCAAAGCGATACCTTAACCAGCGGAGCGAAACAACTTGCAGGTTGCAGCAACGCTAACAAGACAGATGCATATGAGGAACCAAGTACCTTGAACAAGCAACGGCTGGAAGCCTTTTCCGATGGCGTCTATGCCATTGTGATCACACTCCTCATCTTAGACATTCGAATTCCAGAGGTAGACCCTGCGTTGTTAGGGACAGCACTTGTCAGCCTCCTCCCACAGTTGTTCACGTACATCCTGAGTTTCTTTGTCGTCGGTCTCTATTGGTATGCACACCACCAAGTATCCGCCCAAATCAAACAAATCAACAATGGTTTCATTTTGCTCAATTTGATATGGCTCTTGTTTGTTAGCGTATTACCGTTTCCCACTTCGTTATTAGGGCGTTACCCACTGCAGCCCATCCCCTTAGCCATCTATGGCTTGATGCTCATCCTGGTCAATCTCATGGGATTTCTGATTTCGTACTATCTGAAAAATCACCCCGAACTCTGCGTAACACCGATCACATCAGCAGCCCTACGCGCCCAAGTACCGATCTACGTGGCGGTCAATGGCATCTATGCCGCCGCAATCGCAGCCGCCTGGTTTTTCCCCTGGTTGAGTTACGCCGCCTACATTTTAGTGCTGGGATGGACGATGGCACGCTACGCGCGCAGAGCGAACCCTGTTGAAGCGCTGTAACGGCATCAGTTAGAATGGTATTCACCGCGGCGCGATCCAGCACATTGCCCTCCACCACATTGCCCTCCACCACGGTTAGATTTTGATGCTGTACAAAACCGCCGTCCGCTTTCTGACCAAAATGGTGCTCCGGTCAATATCCTTGCTGTTGATGTTTATTGGGCAAAGTCCCACACCAGCCTCACCACAAGTATATGCGTAAAAGGGCATTGGCTTTCCATCCGGCACGCGGTATACTTACGCTATTTGATGCATAATGGCTTGAGTAATTGGCCATTATGCATTCACAATTCGCAATTAACCATTTACCATTAACAAGGAAGCTCCCTATGGCAGATAACACCAAACTTCGTGTCGGTATCCTCGGCTGCGGCGGTATGAGTCGCAACCACGTCAATGGCTATCAAATCAGCGGTCGCTACGAGATCGTCGCACTCGCCGACCTCAACGAGAGCGCAATGACTAGCATGGATAGCCAATTCTCGCTCTCAACCAACCACTACACCGACGCGCGCGAGATGCTCGCCCAGGAAAAGCTCGATGTGGTCTCCGTCTGTACCTGGCACGGCGGCCATGCGCCGTGGACGATTGCCGCGGCCGCGTATAGTCCCAAGGCGATCCTCTGCGAGAAGCCAATGGCCGATACGCTGGGCGCAGCGGAACAGATGATCGTCGCCTGCCGCCGTAACGGCGTCAAGCTGGCGATTGCCCATCAACGGCGCTTCTTGCCGGCTTACACTTTGGCCAAAAATTTGATCGCCCAAGGCGCGATCGGCGATGTTCACTTGATTCAAAGCTTTGGTGGCGACGGCCTGCCCAACTACAGCTCGCACCAGACCGATATGTATCGCTACCTGCTCAGTGACGACGAGTGCACCTGGGTGATGGGCAACATTGAGCGCAAGACCGACATGTACGAACGTGCCACGCGTATTGAGGATTGTGCCCTAGGCGTCTTTCAGTTCAAAAACGGGCCACGTGCGCTGTTGCTGAGCGACCTCGTTCCCAACCATTTCCAAGGGGCCAAAATTTTTGGCAGCGACGGCATGATCGATATGACAACCGAACAACTGCTGCTTATGAACGAAAGTACCGGTGGCAAGTGGCAACTCCATGAACCTGATGGTAAATTCTTTACGTTGGCGGAAAAAGGCAAGCGCTTTGAGTGGGACGAAGGCGCAGCCGGCCAGGCCGACGAGCTCGCCGATTGGATCGAGGGCAAGATCGAAATCCACCGTGGCGCGGCTGAGAATGGCTACAAGGCGCTGCAGATGATCCACGCCGTCTACGAATCGGCGCGCATGCACGAGAAGGTCGTCATGCCCGTACGCACGCGCGTCAATCCGCTCGATCTCATGGTTGAATCTGGCCATCTCGTGCCTGAACGACCGGGGCGTTACGATATTCGCGCCTTCCTCTTGCGTGGCGAGCGCATGACGAGTGATGCGGATCAGGCGTCAGGATAATCCTATGGGAGTTACGCAGTTCTCTGATCTTGATACGGCGAAAAGCAGCCTACCCAACCGACGGACTGCGTAACTCCTAAATATACCAAAACAATTTCGGTTCAACCGGATCTCAGGGGGTTGACACCGCTGCGCCCAATGGGCACCCGAACCAGCGGCTGCTATGTAGAAACCCCACTCCAGAGGGTACCCGAAACAGGTTTTGCCTATCAGGCACCTGTTTCAACAGGTGCTTCCAGTTGTCAACCCCCTGAGATCCAAATGAGCCACAATTTCCTGATCTTCACCACAAGGGCTCTCTATGACTACTTGGCAATTTACTGAAGCCGACCACGACTTTCTCAACCGCTATGTCACCCCCTATCTCCCCGATCAAATCTTTGATGCGCACGCCCATCTCTTCTGTCATGCCCACTACGCTCCGGCGATCATGCCGCCAAGCTTGGCGACGACACCGCCTGTATTGGGGGTACCCGCCTATCGCACATATATCGACTGGCTCCATCCCGGCGGGCGCACCAAGGGTGGCCTCTACTTTGGGCTGGCCTTTCAGGGCGACCGGGTTGCCAACAACGATTTTGTGGCGCAGGAGGTTGCGGCGGCCCAAGCGACGGGCTTTGGGGCCTATGGGCAGATGTTGATTGCGCCAGAGATGGCGGCCGACTATGTGCGTCAGGAGGTTCAACGGCAAGGTTTTGTTGGTCTGAAGCCCTATCACCTTATGGCCCAGGTCGATGGCCCCACCTTCCAAGCGCCGATTGAAGCCTATCTCACCGAAGCGCATGTCCAAGTTGCCCACGAATTGGGGCTCACCATCACGCTGCACATGGTGCGTGACCGTGCCTTGGCCGACCCAATCAACCAGGCCACGATCCGTCGCTACTGCGAAACGTACCCCAACATGCGGCTGATTCTGGCCCATGCCGCGCGCGGCTTTAACCCGTGGCATACGATTGAGGGCATCGAATCGTTGCGTGGGTTGCAAAATGTCTGGTGCGATACCTCTGCGGTGACCGAAGCCGGGGCCTTTGAGGTAATTGTCGAGGTGCTGGGGCATGAACGGCTGCTCTATGGCACCGACTTTCATGTGAGCCACCTACGCGGGCGCTGCATTGCAATTGGCGATTCGTTTCACTGGCTCTATGCTGAGGAGATGGATTTGGACGAAAAGCACATCAACTTGCAGCCAGTGCTGATTGGGCTGGAGTCACTGCGCAGCGTGATCTTGGCGATCCACCGGCTAAAGCTGACGGATCGCCAAATTGAGGATATTTTCTATGGCAATGGGGCCGCGCTCTTTGGATTTGCCGGCCAATAAGATCGGCGATTACCAATAAGCAATTGCCTCCGCGATCTCGCCCAAGCGCTGGCCATTCCACGTCACATCGGCCACCACCGGCAGCGAATGGGTGGTAAAGGTGGCGCGAAAGTGGGCCTTTACCGTCGTCGTCGTCACCTGACCCGGCGGCGCGACAATGGTTGTTTCGAGGGGCTCCAACGCCACGCCGGCAACCGAACGGAAGCGCAGGATGGCGGTGCGTGGCTCGGCTTCGTGGTTGGTAATCTTTACCTGAAATGGGACGACATCGCCGGGTTGGATGCGCACTTTGTAGGGGTAAAATTCAACCCAGTGGGGATCCATGCCCAGGTTGGGATGGGGCTGGTCGAGAATGTTGATAAAGTGCGCTTGCCACTCGGCCATCCACTGCTGCCACCGTTCCACCTTGGCCCGTTCACAGGGAACCGCGCCACCGTGGCCGGTAAGCAGGAAATCGGGTGCATAGTCAAGAATTTGGCGTGGCATATCGGTATAGCTGCTGACGGGCGTGCGGTTCTTGGGAATAAAGGAGTGAATGTGGTCGCGTCCCTCGCGGAAGGAGAGGCCGGAGATATTATCCCCAATCGAGAGAAAGCGGGTATCGTCGACCGTAAAGCGGATTAGCTGGTGATAGAGTGTTTGGCCGGGCTGCTGCTCGATCCAGAAATCGATGCCACGCCAATGAAAGGCTGCGCCCCGTTCCACTACCGCATCGACCTGCATCCCCTGGGGCACGAGACAAGGCATCTCATAGCGCTCTGGGTGTTGCAAAATATCCTGCAATTCGGGCGAGGCCGCGACGCGCGTGCCATAGCGCGCCTGCAACGCCGGGTAGCCAGCCAGATGGTCGTCATGGTAATGTGACGGTAAAAACCACTCGACGGACGCAATGCCCAGTTCGCTTTCCAACGCCGGTAACAGATGATCGATAAAGCGGTGGGGGTTGGCGGTAATCGGCGCGCCGGAGGTGTAGCCACAGTCGATCAGCAGTGCGTGGCTGTCGACCTTGACCACATAACTATTCGCCATGGAGTTGGTCACCTCGTAGACGTGGGGCGTGATCTGGCGAAATTTGGGGCGGTAAGGCGTGTACGGCTTGGCGTAAAAGAGTTCGTAGAGCGCTTCGAGGGGGCGGCGCAATCCTGCAGTGGCTTCCGTGGTTGCCGCAAAGGGCGCGCCGTGACCGGGCAGAATCCAATCGACAGCCAACCGTTCAACCGTCGCCAAACTCTCCAACAGATTGATGTGCCCCTGAAAATCCATGTAGCGCCACTGACTCCAGAAATAGTCGCGTACCTTCCCCGGCCCCGCCATGAGATCGCCACAAGCCAACATCCGCACGCCATCGACCGTAAAGAGATAGCCGACGCTGCCAAAGGTGTGGCCGGGCAGTGGAATGACGGCAATCTCGAGATCCTGCCAGTGCAGGCTGGTGTAATCGTAGGCGTACCGGTCGGCATGGATCTCGTTCAGTGGCCCGCGTCCGGGATAGTAGGCGGTGTAGTTGTCGTAGAGTTCGTAGGCCGCTTTGAGCAGATCAGTCTCTTCAAAGAAGTGCCGTTCGGCAAAAGGCAGGGTGATCTGTGCGCCGCGCTGCTGCCACCGATGAGCCGCCGCACATTGATCGCGATGAAAGTGGGTCAGCAAGAGCGCTTCAACGGGGGCGAGCCCCTCTGTTGCCAGAGTGGTTGGGGTGAGATCGGTCCCGCAATCAATCAGTAGCGTGGCATTTCCGCGCCGGAGGGCGTAAACGGTGCAGCTCTCTTGTAGCCAGAAGAGATTGGGCGTCAGGGTATGCATCATGGAGGCTCATTTCTGGTCCAATGGCGGGGACATGCGGTATAACATAGCACTTGGGTTTTGCCACAGAGAACACAGAGCGCACAGAGAACACAGAGAACACAGAGAACACAGAGAACACAGAGAACACAGCGTATAGATAACCAATGTATTGGTGCTTTTAGACTGTTCCAAAATTTAAATTATCGACGAAGACACACGAAACTTGTTTTTTCTTCGGGTGTCTTCGTGAAACTTCGTGGACAATTATCTCTTTGGTTTGGCCTTACGAAGATTACAATTGTCCTTGAAACTGCTTTTCTCTGTGCCCTCTGTGGCTAGATCTAATTTGTCAGTCAATCAGGCGTAACGCGATCGATTGAAGCGGCCCGAATCGGCAATGGCTAGTTACACTTCGACTTCATGACCGCTGACGGCCGAGCGGAAAATCCCATCGACAATCCGCACGCTGGTCAACGATAGTGTGTAAAGCTCGACTTTGTCACGGTCGCGCTGTAGGCCCGCCAGCTGTGCCAAAGTTCGCTGCGCCAAAGGTGTCGGCATTGTTGACCGCCCAGGAGATCTGGATCAGCTTCCACTATAGCTCGTCGATGCGGATTTCACGGCCTTCCGTTGCCGAACGCAATACCCCTTCAATGATCTTAACACTGGTCAATGATTGCTCAGGGGTAATCACTTCGGCGGTGGTATCACCATCCAAATGGCGAATAAAATTCTGCACCAGATGTTGATAAGAATTTTTGCCGCTGCGGGCGACCTCCAGCGCAATATCGGCCTGTTGGCCGTTGAGAATGGTGTAGAGCGTCACCTGATCCTGATCGCCTACCGAAGCGCCACCTTTGGTTCCATAAATCTCGGTAACGAATTGCTGTGCGTGATTGACCGCCCACGAGACCTGAAGCTGGAGCGCTTTACCATCCTCGAAACGCACCAGCGCCCATGCGAGATCATCGACATCAAAGATCGCACCGCTGCCGGGCGCAGAAATGTCCGAACCCCAGCGGCCAAGCCCAATGCCCTGCGTCCCCATTTTGGAAAAGGAGACGCCACTCACCGTCACCGGCGTGGGGTAATCCATAATGAAGAGCGCACGATCCAGGGCGTGAATGCCAATATCGAGCAATGAGCCGCCCCCAGCCAACGAGCGCCGGGTAAACCAGCTGCCAAAGCCTGGTATGCCGGCCCGGCGATGCCAAATGGTGCGTGCCGCATAGATGTCGCCGTAAAAACCGGCATCCGCTTGTTGCTTGGCCGCCCGAACCGCATCGGACCAGCGGTAATGCGAACCCACATTGACGGTGAGTCCCTTCGCTGCGGCTAGATCCATCATTTCCTTGGCATGGGCATAGGTGAGTGCCAGCGGCTTCTCACAGAGCACATGCGAACCGGCATTGAGCGCCGCCATCGTCATCGGATGGTGAAAGATGTTCGGTGTCGCAATGACAGTGATATCGGGCTTCACTTCTTTCAGCATCAGCTCATAATCGGTAAAACTCTGGGGCACGCCTTTTTCATCGGCCACTTCCTTGGCACGCTCGCCATTGACATCACAGACGGCTTCGACCGAGACATTGGGAATGGCTTGAAAATTAGGAATATGGCCATAACGGACAATGGTGCCCGCGCCGATCATGGCGACGCGGTAGCTTTTGGTTGTCATGAATACACATCTCTTTCGCTTGATGAGACAGGGAGCAAGCATAGTGACCAAACACTATCGTCGATCAGTGACTGTCACCTGCCGGAGTACGATAAGATATTCCTTGATAACCGCTATTGTATATCAAGAGTGCTGAATCTGTATAGTTGCGATAGAAGGTGAGATGCATATCCGCGTCTATTGAAACATTCTTTTATGCACACCATAGCCGGAACGAACTTAGGGTTCATGGATGCCACTATTCAGGGATGGGCTGAGGTAAATGTGACCTTGCAGTACCTGTTCGATGGCATGAAGCAGTTCCGTCGGGCGATCTTTCACCACGTATCCGGATGCTCCGGCATTCAACGCCAATTGTACATAGTGATTCTCCTGATGACCGGACAACACCATGCAACGTAACGCGGGAGAGCGTATTTTCAACAGGTTGATAAGTGCAATTCCACTCATCCCCGGCAAGGAAACATCCAACAGCACCAGATCGGCCTCCAATGAAGCTAGCTCCTCCAGCGCAATTTCCGCTGTACCGGCCACGCCGCAAACAGTCATCTCCGCATGGCGAGTGATTATCTGACGCAGCAGATGCTGCATCGCCGGATGGTCTTCGACAATATAGATGGCGGCGCGGTTAGTCACAGTTTCAGGCTTCCCTACTATACTCAAGGCAACTTCAAAACCGGAGTTTCTGAGAAGCGTGAAGGTCGGTGTACGCTGTCATTCCTGCGTAGGCAGGAATCTAGGCTGACAACTGGATTCCTGCCTACGCAGGAATGACAGCCGACGCTTAC
>DAOUCA010000131.1:0-38216 GCA_034432375.1 Caldilineaceae bacterium | reverse complement strand
CGCTAGATGCTTCCGTCAGTGCGACGCACGCGATCCCGTTGGTCCGCAAAACTCCAGTTCTCATTCTGAACGCAGTATAGTATCTCCGCTTTCCTCTCCTTTTACAAATCCTGCCCACAAACTGAGATGCTCCCTTGAGTTTCTGCCTATGATGAGTATATAGTTCAGGCTGGGCGAACTGGGTGATCCGTCGATTGTGCCCACGGGTGGTGGCTGCATTGGTCTGGGAGAAATTACAAAATTTATGACAATTCTTCGCCACGGTTGGATCAGTGACTACTTGGCGCAGGGCATGGAAACGGAACGCTGGCACATCTTCCAGGATCGAACCTATGCCCAAGATCGGGTGCATGGTTGGCAGCTCGAAGGGATGGACCGTCTAGAAGCCGGTGACCGTTTGACAATCTTCCATGACGATGGCGTCGTACTCTGGTCGGGGCGGTTGGCGGCGCGGCGTCGGCACCGGTTTTCGCGTCGGCAACTTTTTCCCGGTGATCCGGCATGGCATCCGGTTGACGTTGCCGCCGAAACCTGGCAGGGGTGGTTTCAGCAGCAGCCGCCCTTAGCGGCGACGTTGGAACGAGAGTGGTGACCGTCACTGTTCATGGACGATTTGATGAAACGCCGCGATGTGACGGACAGTGACGGCCACTTGGGTTTCTAAAACAAATGGGGCTACACCAATCCGCGTAATGGATAACGCAGTTAGCAAACCCAAGTTACCAAGAATGGTCTTCGACGTGTTCGTTTACGTTCACCACAAATCATACGGTGAAGGCAAAGAACAACCTTTGCGAATTGAGTAGGGAAAAGCTGATGGGTGTACGTGAGATTTTGCTAGATATTCATGCTTTATACTCAAATCAGAATGAGATCCCTAGTTTCGACCAGCGTGCGTCGCACTGACCAAAGAAGCTAGCGGAGTGGAAACAATTGGCGGTCAGTGCGACGCACGCGATCCGTTGGTCCGCAAAACTCCGGTTCTCATTCTAAACGCAGTATAGAAGAAGAGATGCTTGAATTTGAACGCAAATATGGCATTCGTTCAGAGACGCTCTACGCCGCCTATATCAATGGCGAAGAAGCGGAAGACGATGCTTGGATGCTAGATTTTGGTGAGTGGGCAAGTGTGTACAAAACATGGCTTACGCGGCAAGCCGAGTATCGCAATGAAATTCAACGGCAGCAGCGTGCCAACAGCTTGAGGGGACTAGTTCAGGTTGCCGCATAACTCCCGTTACGCACAGATCATGATTATGTGAGGGGGGAGGGCGGTAAACACTACAGCGGATGGAGGTTGCAACGGATTTTTAGGTGTCAATCGATTGACGTTTGGTATATCCGCATCAATATGTCAATTGTGTTGACGTTATTATTTTCGTCCACAAAAAATCCACTGCCTTTCAGAAGCAATGGCTCATAAGTACCTTTTTAAATTTCCCGGCCACTACCAAGTTCCCTACAACACAACCCGCATACCCAATGAAAAATCCGTTTCTCCCCAAATCCGTTGTAGTATTGCCCAGCGTAATCAGCCGCCGGGGGCGAACATTAAACGAAAACCGACGTCACTGGCAAGGTAGCCCTGATAGAACCAACTGCGAACGGCAGAGCGCACAACGATCAAACCCCCGCTTCACGAACCCCCGCGTAACCTCCGCGCCTCATCTCCTTCGCTTCCATCATGCATTGCATTGTTGTAATTTTCATAACCAGCCATAATCAGATTGGGGCGTGCACGGATTGGGTAGCGCGCAGGCTGGGTAGCGCGCAGGCTGGGTAGCGTACAGATTGGTTTCTGCCATTCTTTTTTGCACGATAGAGTGCTTTATCCGCCAAGCTCATTGCCTTTTCAACGGTTGCGATTTGTGCGCAAAATACCAAGCCGATACTGACTGCAAAGCGAATGCTCACACCATTCTCGTCAATGACCGTTTGTCGAATCGACTGATGTACTTGTTCTGCAAAATGCCAACCCTCTTCGCCTGTGCGATCAGGCAGCAAGAAGGCAAATTCCTCGCTCTCAATCCGTCCTGCGAGCAGACCTGCATGAGGGTTGTTGTGAACAATTTTGCCAAATGCTTCTAAAACTCGATCCCCCATGGCGTGCCCATGCGTATCATTGATTTGCTTGAAGTGGTCTACGTCAAGAATCAACAGGGAGAATTTCACATTCTGTGGCAGCGCGTCTTGCCAGAGACGATTCGCCTCCTCAAGAAATGCGCGTCGATTTAGCAACCCTGTCATCGAATCATACGTTGCCAATAGCCGCGTCTCCGTTTCGATCTGATGCAGGGAGAAGACCATCGATACGGTAAACCAGCTAACCGGGAGCGCAATAGTGAAGGGAATCACGACCGCGACCAGGATGGAAACCAGGGTGATATAGTCCGCATCCCAAAACCCAAAGACATACAGGTTCCCCACGGTTGCGACCACCGACATGACGATTGACAGACCAGTAGTGACCGCAATTATTTTTCTACGCCCCAAACGAATGGTGATTTTCCGCATCAACGCAATTGATTGAGATTCATAGAAATTATACATGGCAACCGTATTTGTCAAAGCCTACTCTTTTCTTTAATTGCACTTGCAGGTTGTCGTAATAATACCTTAAGTTAGACCTGCTACAGGTTGCAATTTCATTACACCAGCAATTTCCCTATTGACAAATCGCTTGAAGCGCACGATGTGCCGGTATGCTCACAGATCGCTAAATCGCGCGCGTGCCAAAACCATACACAAGATCGAAGAGATCAGCGCCAACGGTGTCATCACCACTCGCTCAATCAAGCCAGACGAAAAGAGGTTACCCACCGTATTCAACAGCAGGTAGGCACCGAAAAACCAGAGGATGCCGTTGATCAGCTTGCGCCGCTTGAACAGGGTGATCATGCCCAACTTTTCGAGGACGACCAGGATCGCAAAGAGAAAGATCAGCGCGGCTACCAAGCTCGCTAGGCGCAGAGTGGCGGGCAGTACTTGATATTGTCCGCCCCAAGCGGACCCGGATAGCGGGATGCCCAAGGCGAGGAGCAGTTGGAAAATGAGTAGGGCACCAAAGATGGTAATGAGCGCAAAGCTGGCGCGTCGTGGGTTGGACTGGTTCATCGGATTAGATGCTCCTCACTGAGTGTTGTTGTTATGGCCGTTCGATCCTGCCACAGCTAAATTCTAGCATCAAATCTAGCTTGCGCTCGACCCGCAATTCTCAATAGGGAAAGGTGTAGTGCGCATCCCTAGATGCGAACGGTCATAATACGGCGTGGGCTACGCATCAGGGAATGCGCACTGATCCCGTGCCAAATTGCTATTGAGAATTGCCCGCGCTTGACCACGCTCTTTCTTGAGAATTTGCTATGCTGTGGTGAGGCAGGGTACTATGAATCCGCTCTTTCCTTCATCCGTTGTAGTGTTGGTTACCATACCCCATGAACCCATTTGATAATCTATTCGATCTCTTCTCCCATATCATCTGGCGCCCCGGCATTGGGGACAACATCTGGTGGGGCTGGAGCACGGTAGCTCTCTATTATGGCACGGCGTTACTGGCGACTCTTCTTTACATGCAACAGCGTCGCACAGAGAAGCCCGATGGCCGCTTTTATGCAACCCTGGCCCTACTGCTTTTGGGCCTGGGGATTGCGCGCCAGACGGGCTTGTTGCGCTGGTTTACGGAATTGGGGCGAGCTATTGCGCGGGAGGAGGGCTGGTACACAACCCGTTGGTTGGTCCAACAGCAGCTGGTACGTGATGGGCTTTATGGCGGATTTTTGCTCTTGTTACTGCTACTCTGGCTCAATCGCCACGCCCTCCGTCGCCAGGGCATAATCCTACTGGGGGTATCCTTCTTACTGTGCTTTGTGGCCATTCGTGCTATTTCTTTTCACAACATTGATTTCTGGCTCAGCCGCCGGCACATGGGCATTCCTATGAACACGTTGCTAGAGGGCGGTGCGTTGCTTTGGATAGCGCTCTCCCTCTGTTTCGCAGGCGGTTACTGCGCTTCTCTGTACCCTCGCCGTTGGCTGGATCGGCGACGGAATTTCTCCTCTCTGCGCCACGATATAGAAAGATCAACATGACCTTTCGCGAATTTACCAAACGGTTTCTCTTTGTTCTTATTGTAATCCTACTGATGGTTGGCGCGTGGCAGGCTCGCGCTACCTTGCTCCTGGGCTTTGCCGCTGCACTGATTGCCGTGGGGATTAGCATTCCTGCCAACGCGTTGATCAAGCTAAAGCTGCCACGGGGATGGGCGATCGCGGTGGCCACGATCGGCGTCGGCTTTGTCACCTTTCTGCTCTTTCTCTTTGTTGTGCCGCGCCTGCTTAGCGATTTAACGGCGCTACTGAGCAATATCCCTGCGGCGGTCCGTGCCCTGCCCACGCTTTACGCCGAGTTGCGGACCAGCAATCCGCTCTTGGAAAATGCCTTGGCACCCCTCCCTTCTGCTGAATCGGCCGTGTCCAACCTGAGCGTCGATCGTGCGCAAGAGATCCTCAATCGCTTTTTAAATGCCAGCATGGCAATTGCGCCAACATTGCTGGGGGGCGTTGGGACGATTCTCACGCTGTTGCTTAATATTGCGCTAGTCCTCTTTATTGCGATCTTCTTTCTGGTCGATCCCCAAAGCTATGTGCGTGCCAGCCTCTATCTCTTGCCGGCGCGCTACCACAGCTCGGCGATGCACATTTGGAAGGAGCTCTATCACACTCTGCGCGCCTGGCTTTCGGCGCTTTCGCTGTCGATTGTTATCACCGCTGGCTTGGTTTGGGTGCTGCTTGGGTTGCTGTTGGGGATGCCGAACCCACTCGTGGTTGCCGTCTTTGCAGGGTTGGCGACCTTTATTCCCAATGTTGGTGTCTTTCTGCCGATTATCCCGATTACAATCTTTACGCTGAGTGAGGATCCAGAGCGTTTGCTGATTTACATCCCAGTCTATTTGATGATTCAACTGGTTGAGAGCAACATCCTCACGCCGTCGATTGTCAAAGCCGAGTTGAATATCCCTGCCGGTGGGCTGATGATCTTTCAACTTCTGATGACCCTTGCCTTTGGTCCGCTAGGGTTGTTATTGGCTGTCCCAGCGCTGGCGGTGCTGATTGTGTTGGTGCGGGAGCTCTATGTCTATGACCGTTTGGGGTTGCGCAACACAGATATTGATATTGCGATTGACGATGAAGGGGAAATGCAATTGGCTGAACACAAAGAGCCATCGACGGACAAAAGAGAAGCGGCGAAGGTGGTGGGCAAAGCCCCTGCTGCCAGTGCGCAACAAGCCGTCAAACGCGCACGTCGAAAAACGCGCTCGCGCTAGCCCGGCTAGATGGGTGATTGATCAGTGCTAGGCAACGGTGTTTGTTCAACGCGGCTGGCGCGTCAAATGGGTGTGCCCATGCCGGAGCATGGGCACAAGAAAACCCGATCTTACTCGATCACCCGGCGCACCAGGTGATCGATCACCAGATAGAGCACAAGCACTGCCAAGATCAGCCCCCACCAGGGCATCTGTACCCAGACGACCAGGAAGAGTCGATCGAGCAGACGCAGCAGAATATAGACCATAATTAGCGCAACGACAATGCTGGCTAGCCGTTGTCGCCAACGCGTAGGGGCTTTGGTGGGCATGGACAGGGGCTATGCCTTTGTTTTACTTGTGCTGCTTTTCTTGACGGTGCTCTTCTTGACGGTGCTCTTCTTGACGGTGCTCTTCTTAACAGGGCTTTTCTTAGCGGCGCTTGTTTTGCCCCTGCTTGCTTTCCCGCTGCTTACTTTTGCGACCGTGCCCCGACTGCCCCCGCCCTTCGTCCCTTTTTTCCCAGCCTTCTCGGCGATCCAGAACTGCGCCTGCGCCATCGTTACCTCTTCGGGTTTCACTCCTTCGGGCAGCGTGGCGTTGATCTTGCCATATTTCACATAGGGGCCATAACGGCCATCGAGCACCTGCACGGGGCCGCCGTCGGGATGTTCGCCCAGATCTTTGAGCACCGATTTGGCACTGCCACGCCCGCCCTTGCCCCCTTTGCGTGCGGCGGCCGCTTCGAGCAATTCCAGCGCACGGGGTAGCTCAACCGCCAGGACATTGTCCTCTTTTTTGAGGCTCGCATAGGTGCCATCGTAGACGATATAGGGGCCGAAACGGCCTACCCCAGCCTTGACGGTTTTGCCGCTCTCTGGATGTTCCCCTAGCGTCCTGGGTAGGCTGAGCAGTTGCATGGCCAGATCCAGATCCATATCGTCAGCTTCCATCCCCTTGAGCAAGCTGACCCGTTTGGGCTTCTTTTTGCTGCCCTCTTCCTCTTCCCCCAGTTGTACATAGTGACCATAGGGGCCAATTTTCAGCAGAACCGGCAGTTCACTTTCTGGATCAACACCCAGGCTGGTGGGGCCTTCGGTCTTCTGGCTAAAGAGCTGTTCTGCTAGCTCTTCTGACAGATCGGCTGGCGCAATATCGGCGGGCAAACCGGCGGTGACGCGTTCTCCATTCATCTCTTTGGCGAGGAACGGACCAAACTGGCCGATGCGCACTTCTGCCGAAAGATCCTCTAATTCGACGCCACTGGCAAAGCGCGGATCGATCCCGGCCTCTTTCTCTTTGACCTGCGTCTCTAGCCCTTCCTGCCCCAAATAGAATTGGCGCAAATAGGCAAGCCAGTTGACCTCGCCGCCGGCAATATCATCGAGCTTCTGCTCCATGGTCGCCGTAAAGTTCAAGTCAACCAGATCAAAGAAGTGATCTTCCAAAAGTTTGGTAACGGCAAACGCGGTAAAGGTCGGTACCAGTTCGCGGCGCTGTTTAAAGACATAGCCACGCTGCTGGATTGTGTCGATAATCGAAGCGTAGGTGCTCGGTCGTCCAATCCCTTCGGCCTCCAATGCCTTAACGAGCGAGGCCTCGGTATAGCGCGCCGGCGGCTTGGTCTCATGGCCCACCGCCTCCAAGTCGCGACAATCGACCTCTTCATCGATGACCAGTGGTGGCAGCGGTGATTCCTGGCTCTCTAGCGCTGCTTCTGGGTCATCCGATCCTTCCACATAGGCGCGGAAGAAGCCCGCGAAGAGCACCGTCCTGCCACTGGCGCGGAAGAGGGCATTGTCCACGGCAATCGTTGCCGTGGTGAAACGGAGACGAGCATTCGCCATCTGCGTCGCTACCGTGCGCTTCCAAATCAGATCGTAAAGGCGTCGCTCGTCACCACTGATCGGCAGCACATCGGCGGGGCGCATCTGGTCGCCGGCGGGGCGGATCGCTTCGTGAGCTTCCTGGGCATTCTTTGTCTTGCCAGTGTACTGCCGCGGCTTTTCACTTAGATATTGTTTGCCATAGAGTTCGGTTACGCGGTGACGGGCGGCGTTGATCGCCTGGTCGCTCAGATTGACCGAGTCAGTACGCATATAGGTGATGTAGCCATTTTCATAGAGCGACTGTGCCACGCGCATTGTCTCTTTGGCGCTCATGCCCAGTTTACGGTTGGCTTCCTGTTGCAGCGTGCTGGTTGTAAAGGGTGGGGAGGGTGACCGAGTGGCGTCCTTCTCCTCAAGTTCGGTAACCCGCCAAAGCCCTTTCAGTAAGCGCGTTTTGAGGCTCTCTGCCTCGCGCTGATTGAGCAGCAACACTTCTTTGCCATCGGGGATCTTACCGGTATTCTCATCAAAATCACGGCCACTGGCAACCCGCACGCCACCCACTGAAACCAGTTGTGCTTCAAAACGATGGTCAGGTTGATCGGGGCGTTTGTTGAGCAGCGCCTTCAGATCCCAATAGGCACCCGATTTAAAGGCACGTCGTTCGCGCTCGCGCATGACCAGCAGACGTACGGCTACGCTCTGCACCCGTCCTGCGGATAGGCGGGGTGCGATCTTTTTCCAGAGCAACGGTGAAACCGTATAGCCGACAAGGCGGTCGAGAATGCGCCGCGTCTCTTGTGCCCGCACAAGATCATCGTCAATGGAGCGGGTCTCTTTCAACGCCTGTTGGATCGCTTCGCGCGTGATCTCATGAAAAACCATGCGGCGCACCGGCACCTTGGGCTTGAGCACTTCATGCAGATGCCAGCCAATGCTCTCCCCTTCACGGTCTTCGTCCGTAGCGAGGATCAATTCGTCGGCATCTTTGAGCTTTTTGCGCAGCTCCGCCACTACTTTTTTCTTGCTCGCTGGGATGACGTAGAGTGGATCAAAGTCCTGTTCCACATTCACGCCCAAGCGCGACCACGCTTCACCCTTCTGCTCGGCGGGAACTTCCGCCGCCGAAGCGGGCAAGTCGCGAATGTGGCCCATGCTCGCCTCCACCTGATACTCCTTTGGCAAGAAGTTGCGGATGGTGCGCGCTTTTGTCGGGGATTCTACAATTACTAATTTTGTCATAATGGGTATTAGCGATTATCTATAATTTCGGAATGTAACGGGTTTATAGGTAAATACGTATACAGGGAAACAGGTATACTGAAAATTAGGACGCTATTAACATTGGATGTGCATTGGGCATTGATCGATAGATTCACGATTGCCACTTCCTGTATACTTATCTACTTGTCTCCCTATTTACCTGTATACTTCTCTACTCATCCAGCCCTAAATCGTGTACACTGTACCGGAACTCTAACGGATTGTCAACGATTTCGCCAAATTGTCTGTAAGTTCATCAGGCGTAAGAGCCCTTCAGCGTGCACCATTGCACTATGAATCGACTCAGGAAGCCTACCCAGAACTTTAACCTTGGGAAACAGTTTAAGAATTTTAGGAAGTGAGTAAGTGAACTGCCTATGACGACACTGTGGGCCAAAGGGCTACTCTTTGCGATGGCAATTCTGCTCCTACTTGGTGCACTGTTCTATCTGAACAACACTAGCCTGCTCGCGCCAGTGGAAGAGTCCCACTCCCTCCAAAGTACCACTGACCTTGTGCCGGTTCAAGTAACGCGTAATCCTATTGCGTTACCAAAGGGCGGTTGTACAAATCGTTTTCTTGCGCATGAACTTGACCATCTTACCAATACGACGGATGGGATCATTCGGGCGTTTGCCGCCAATGGTGCCGGGGTAGCGGTCAATGATCTCGATAACGATGGCGCGCTTGATCTAGTTTTGGGCGCTGAGGCCGGTGCCAACAGCGTGCTCTGGAATGCAGGGCAGCTTACCTTTGTCAAGAGCACCTTTGGGGATGGTCCCACTCGTGCTGTGACGGTCGTTGATCTGGATGGCGACGGTTGGCGCGATCTGCTGCTGACGACCAATCGCGGGGCCTTGCACTACTGGCACAACGAGGGCGATCGAACCTTTGCGCGCCGTGTGCTGCCCGGTGTCGCCTACCCTGCCTATGCCCTCAATTGGGGCGATCTTGATGGCGATGGCGATCTTGATCTGGTTACCGCCTCCTACGATGCCGGCTTTCTCACCGATATCGGCAATGAATATCTGCTCGGTGCCGGTGCCGGTGTCTATGTCTACGAAAATCGGGGTGAAACGTTGCACCCAACTCGCTTGGCCGCCGTTGCACAGGCGTTGGCGTTATCCCTGTGGGATCTCAATAATGATGGCCGACTCGATATTGTGGTTGGCAACGATTTCGCCGTGCCCGATTACGTCTGGTTGCAAACGCCGACGGGCTGGCAGGCCGATAAACCCTTTGCTGTTACCGCCTACAGCACTATGAGCCTTGATCGGGGGGATATCGACAACAATGGTTCGCCGGAACTGCTGGCCGCGGATATGAATCCCTATGACACGGCACCGGCGACCCTGGCACAGTGGTTGCCTGTCATCAGCCGTATGAATCAAGGTGCGCGATTGCGTGACGACCCACAGACCATGACCAATGCACTGCAGGTGTGGCAGGATGGTCGGTGGCAAGAGGAAGCAACGGCCCGCGGCATCCAGGCCACCGGCTGGAGTTGGACCAGCCGGTTTGGCGATCTCGACAACGATGGCTATCTCGATCTCTATGTGGTCAATGGGATGATCGAGCAAGAGACCTTGGGGCATCTACCCAACGCCGAATTGGTCGAAGCGAATCAGGTCTATCGCAACGATGGGCACGGTTATTTTCTGGCCCAACCAGGATGGGACCTTGGCTCCACGCGCAGCGGGCGAAGCATGGTCATGGCCGATCTAGATGATGATGGGGATCTCGATATTGTCGTCAATAATCTACGTAGCTCAGCCCAACTCTTTGAAAATCAGCTTTGTGGCGGCCAGAGCATCGAAGTGGCGCTCCAGTGGCGCGGTGTGCAAAACCACGATGCGATCGGCGCACAGGTCACGGTGCAGACGAGTCTTGGCCCGCTTGACCGCGATGTACGAGCCGCCAGCGGTTATCTTTCGGGCGATGCGCCGGTGCTGCACTTTGGGCTACCCGCCGGCGCATCCATCACCGGGCTGGAAGTCAGTTGGCCCGATGGTCGGCATAGTATCGTGACCGATGAACTGGCGGGGCAGATGCGGCTACTCATTGTACGCCAATAACTTGTCGCATCTGCCCCGCACCCGCCTAGTACAGTGTCAGCTAAGTTATATTAGGTTGTCACCCCTGCGCGCCCAGTGGGCACCCGAGGGGTCTATACAGATGGATTCCTGCCAGAGTTTACCCTCACGGAGGTGGGGGCAGGAATGACACATTATCTATCAACATTTAACTGACAAAACACTAACGGCTAATCAACGGCAAAAAGATCCAGTCAGTCGGTGCCCATAAGGTAAGCTCTACCCAGTCGCCAATTCGGCCTACCCCATCTGCTGCTCGACCGCGCAGACGTGTCTGCTGTTGGGGATCGACAGTGATCTCTATCCCTGGTTCACTTTGTAAAATGGCGTATCGTGCAGCTTCCACTGCACCCACGCCATCGGTGAGAGGCTGCCATCCGCTCTCATCCCTTTGAAGCTCAAATTCCACCGCGCTGACGCCACTGCCGTCATCGTCGGCTTGCCAATCAATATGGACTGTCATCGAGTTCACTGCTCTTTGAAAGATCGCCAGCGTTGGTGGTAACAGGTCTAGCCGAGGATGCGTTGTCAGCATGCTCGACTGGTTTCCCGCTTTATCAATAGCCCATGCCGTTATCGTATAGATGCCCCCCTCATTTAACTGGAGTGGCGTTGTGTAAATGGCACTTGGCACAAGGGGTTCAAGTACCGTTTGCTGCGTGTAGTAAATTTCCCGTACACCACTGCCGCCATCTGCGCCACCGATTGTCACGGTCACTGCATCGAGGTTCCACGCGGTACTCACTTGGCCGCTGCTGGCAATTGTCACCGTTGGTCCCGTCGTGTCGACGCGCAAGGGATGGCTCTTCTGCGCGCCATTGCCCGCTTGGTCATTGATCGCAAAGGTTGCGGTGTAAATGCCATCGGATAGATTGGTGAAATTGGCACTTAAGGTGGCGCTTGTGGATGAAAGGTCCAAACGGTCTATTTTGAGCGGGGGTGTGCTGATAAAGGCATCCTTACTGATACGCAATGTGCCAGTCGTAAGGTCGATGCCACTCAAGGTATCACTTGCCGTGGTGGAGAGGGTGATTACCTTGCTGGTGATCCACTCTCGAAGCCCTGTTACGCTGCCAAATGTCGGTGGTTCCTCGTCAATTACTGTCACGGTCAAGGGCTGTACCGCGCTTAGATTGCCGGCACGGTCGCTCGCACGCAGTTGGAGGAGATGCTCTACGCCATAGCCGGCTACGCTCCAGCCAAAGTGCGCCACGGCTGTTACGGCTGGTGTCCATTGGCGCTCTGCTCTGTTCGCTTGGGATTCGATGCGGTCCGGCAACTGCCAGATCTCGACGCGCTCGTATGCCAACCCTATCGTACCTGGCCAATGCACGCGGAATTCAAGCGAACTGGGCGGATCGAAGAGATGAAAATCGACCGCAATCGGTGTATAAGCGCCATTTGCAACAAAATCACTGGCGCGCAAATCACGCAACCCCAACAGGGTAACACCGTCATTATCTGTCACATCAAGACGGGCAAGTGGCGCGGTCATGGTCGTCTCTGTGGGTGGGATGGTAGTTCGTAGCCAAAAAAGTGCGCGATAGCTGTGTCCTGCTGCGAGCACTGTCGTCTTGGGGCCATACCAAACGCCGGCATTGTGTAGCGCCGGATCGGCGGCCCAAGCCGTCCCCGTAGCGCTTTGGGGCTCTGCAACGATGGCCCCGCTATGGGCGGTGTGGTCCAAGGCGCTGCCGGCCCATTGCCAACCAGCGCTAAGGAGTGGTGTAGCGCTCTCTTCTTCGAGTGGCACCGTGAGGGTGAAGTGTGTGGTTGTGACGATGAGCGGTACCGGCAAGGAAGGGCGAGCTGGTTGTTGGTGGTCAACCAGCCACGTCACCTGATCTTGTACTTGACCACTGATCCAGAGCGAAGCGGTGATCTTACTCCCTTCGGCAAGGGGCGTGACGGCGCGCCAACTGATCGCTTCCTGACTGCCCCCTTTACTTTCAAGGATGAGCGTCTCCGTCAACCCTGCTGTGGCCGAAATTCGATAGATGGCTGCCAGACCGGGTGCGCGCATGGCGCGCAATGTAATGCTGTCGATGGCCAGGGAATGTGCGGGGTCAATATCCAACAGTGTGCCCAGGACTTGCGTTGGTTCCAAGCCATTGCGCAAATAGATGTTGCTATAGTAATGGCCCAGGATCTGGCGATAAGTCTGACCGGCCACGGCACGCCGGTATGCTCCCCATTGGCTTAGCCCATAGCCGTGACCATACCGGACGCGCCCCAGCGCAAAGCGATCCGGCACGCTTTGCAGATAACTCACATTGCTGTTGGTCAACGTGGGGTGGCCATTCTCTGCGCTGTACATCGCGGAGATCGGTGCGGCACTGCCGTCGTCGAGCGCGACCAGATATTGGCCTTGCGTCATGCTGCTCGCGCTGTCACTATTGGGGTAGCGCGCATCGCACATCATCTGGAAATTGGCCCAATCGGTCACATCATAGTCGGCACGGCCCACGAGGATCTGGCGCCAGGCATAGGTACGGGCGGCAACGGCTTGGGCGGCCAGCGCATCAATGGGCCACCAGGATGGTGTTTCCGCTGGGACAACACGCGCGACATACTCCTCAAAGGGAATCGTGTCAACCTGCCACTCGGGCAGATCGCGGCAGCCGTTGCTGGGATGGTGCGCCACACGGATTGTGGTGGGATAGCCTGCGGCGATTCTGGGTGACTGTTGTGTCTCTGTCATGCGATCTATACTGCTTGCCGCTGTGGTTGGTGCAATTGTGCGCGTCTCTATAAAGCTGGCCCCGCCATCTCCTATTTGGTCGATCTCTTCATCGATCTCATAGATAACAAGGCCACGGTCCATCGTCTCTAATTGCAAGGTGCTACGACTGTCTAGCCATTTAGGTAGGTAGCCAGGGAGTATCTGCCGGACTTTGTTGGTTGCGATGTCATAGATCTGCGTGCGGGCCAAAAAAGCAGTTTCGTTGCCCAAGGGGACAATGGTCACAGCGGCAAAGCGTCCATTGGGACTGACAACTGCTCTGCTGATATGGACTTGATCGTCTGTGTCCAACGCTGCAATTTGCACTGTTGTGGGCTGGCTCATTTCACCCGTGGCACCTGCTGAAAATGTTGGGGCGAACCCGGTCGGTGCCATTTGTCTACTATTGTTTTCCTGCGCATAGCCATCATGTGCGGTTAGACGGAGGAGGAGGAGCAAAGATGCCATGCCAATGCTAAAGGCTAGGCCTGTTGACCAAAGAGACCTGAACAACGTCTGTTGGTTGTTCGTAAACGGTTGGCGAGTGGGGGGATTCATTGTTGCTCCTTGGGGTCGCGGAGACCCCATAGACTCCGTATAGACTCCGTATAGACGCTATAGCTGACTCGTTACCATACAGGCTATAAATGATGGAAACTCGGCCCCATTGCCGAGTTTCCTCATGAAAAATGAATTTCACTTGACAGCAAAAGTTCGCTGCCCAGGTAGTTCGTTGATTCTGCTAACCCAGGATAGATCAACGTTGTTGTACTCAACATGTCGAAGGCTGGGTAACCTAAGACCGGGTAACCTAAGACCGGTAACCCAAGTATGCGTAGCTCGTACACCGGACTGTACCATGGCATGGTTAACGAATAAACGTAATCAGTCTATACTATAGCATACGATTGACTAAGATTAGTTTACAATAATATTACAATTGCTGACATGCAGTCGCTCAACTATACTATCGCATAAAGATAAAATCTATACGGAATATCAAGAGAATCTATGAGGAGTGCACGACAATGAAATTTAGCACATTGCCAGTCTCATTTTACAGTGACTTCGCGGCCGGTCGCCGGTCACTGATTGAATGGTTTCAATTTGCGGGTGAGTTGGGGTTGGATGGGGCCGATCTGAGTGTGGCGCATCTGGCTTCGTTACAGCCCTCCTATCTGGCGGAGTTGCGCGCCGCGGCAATTGCGGCTGGTGTCCAAATTGCGATGGTCGTGACCTATTCCGATTTTACTCACCCTGACAGCCAAGAACGCTTACGGCAACGCACAGAGGTGCGTGCGTTTATTGATGCAGCGGCAGATCTTGGTGCCCCGTTTGTGCGCGTGACGGCGGGGCAGCGTCATCCCGGTGTAAGCGAAGCGGATGGCATTGATTGGGCGGTTGCCGGGCTCACCAGTTGTCTGGATCATGCGGCCCAAGCGGGGGTTGTCCTTTGTTATGAAAATCATACCAAAGGCTCGGTCTGGACGTACAACGATTTTACGCAGCCGGCGCGCATCTTTTTGGAAGTGATGCGACGCACGGCTGGCAGTGGGTTGCGCCTGCTCTACGACACCGCGAATACGTTGGGCAGCGGTGATGACCCGCTGGCGGTGCTGGCTGAAGTGCAGGATCGCATTGCGGTGATTCATGTCAATGACATTCAGCGGGCAGGGTACTTTGAGCCTTGTCTCGTAGGCACCGGCGTCGCCCCCAATCGTGCAATCTTTGAGGCGTTGGCTGCTGCCAATTTTGATGGCTGGATCAGCGTTGAGGAAGCAAGCAAGCTAGGAGAAGAGGGCTTTCGGCGGGCGATTCCCTATGTCAAGGGATTGTGGCGAGAGGTTGCTGGGTAAATAAGTTGTGGTATGTAGCGTTACGGCAGGCCGTAGCGCTACATACCACAACGCAACCTGCTTTGTTTGGGCGCAACTGTTTTGAAGCAGCCTTATACGGGTGGTAGCCCCAACTGTTTGCGGTAAGCAGCAACAAGCGCCGGGCGCATATCACGTCCGCGCGGTGTCCATTCCGCAAGTTGTGTTTCAAAGAGTTGTACAGCGGCTTCCAAGATCACGCGTAGGGTAATGTTGCGCGCATGGCCGATCGGGATACGCGTCTGCTCTGAACGAAAGGGGGCAACGGCATACCAACTGCCGTCTGCCGCACGCCGAAATCCACAGAGGCAGCTGTCATCCTCGCCATCGAGGTGGACATCAAAGCTCAGACGCATGGTATCGTCCAGCCACTGAAACCAACCATGGGAATCAATTTGGATGATCCGTAGATGGTTTCGTACGCTGCCCACTTTCTGAGCAGGATCATAACCGACGATAGGGGTGCCAAAGCCGAGGTGGGCCAGTGATTCATAGACGGGCATAAACCACTGGCGAGCGGTTACGGTGGCTGGTACCAAATAGTTAAAATAAGATGGGGTAATCTTTTCGTTCATAGAGATTGGGTTGGGTTTTCAATGACAGTGATTGGCATCGGTTATCAGCTCATATACCAGATCGGATATGGGCACGTTGTTGGTAACATCAATGCTGTTTAAAAAACGGTTGTTTTGCGTCATCGACAGGCAATAAAAGCGGTTGATTGGAACAAAATCCACTTTAGAATCTATCCAAAAATTTGGTTGTAGCCCAGCGGAACAGAGAATTTCGACAGATACGTAGTGGTGGCAATGACTGACGGTAGAGAAGCTTGTTTACATGATTTTGCCTAGTAATTTGCAGCGTACACTACAATTTGATAGACGCCAAATTGCTTTTGACTCGCTTCTTGAGTAATGTTAAAAATGTAAGTTAAATGTAAATTTGTCTAGTAGTCCATGCCTTACTAATGACTGTATTAATTCTACACTATTCGTCGCAGATAAAGTTTAACTTTTTGGTTACAGAAGATTCAGTTAACCCTATTCTCTTTCTCGGGCCTAAACTTGTGACTAGTTTTGCGCATAGACGCTACCACACAATACGGTTGTAGAGCCACCTGTTTCTCTAATCGGCACGTCGTTGCAGAGAATTTCAAATCGAGCGATAGTCTACAATATTGTTTACGCTACTTCTTCTAAACCACACCATTCTGCAATAAAGCAGGCGACCACTTTGGTTACACGTCGCAGGCTCTCTAAATCGACAGCTTCATCAAAGCCATGACTGTTTTTCGTGATTGCGCCATAGACTAGGGCTGGTGTCGCTTGATACAGGCCATAGAAGCGGCTATCGGTGAGCGCGGTACCCTTGTGATGGCGCAGTGGATTGCCACAAACCGCGCCATGGGCGGTTGCCAACGCTGCTTCTACCGCGCTCCCTTCCGGCAATAGATAGCCTGGTGACAAAAAGCCATGCCAACGAATCGTTGGTGGGAATTGGGCGAGCACTGGATCCTGAGCTGCAGCCGCATAAATGGTCTGCGCGATCGTTTGCTGACAGTCCGCAACATCCCATTCGGGATAGATACCAATGCGCACATCAAAGCGGCAGCGCGCCGGCGCGCTTGATGGCCACTCGCCTCCTTCAATTTTGGTGACAACGAACTTGACCGGATAATCGACATCGGCAAAGGAGGGCATTCGGTTGGCATTCCACTCCCGTTCCAGTTCGCGTAACGCTTGCATAATGGGAAAACATGCCTCGATCACATTGAAGGTGCTGCTCGTAAAGCCGGCATGGACAGGGCGCACATTGAACTCCACCTGCACCCAGATCACACCAACCTGTGCCGTCATCAGCTCTTCGCGATGGGGCTCGGTAATCAGCACGCCGTCGGCGCGGTAGCCACGTACGAGCGTTGCCAAGGCACCGTTTCCCGTAGACTCTTCCTCGATGACTGACTGTTGGTAGAGGGGTGCTGCCGGTTGATAGCCGGCAACTTTGAGCGCTTCAACCGCAAAGAGATTGGCGCTGATGCCATTCTTCATATCGCCAGCCCCACGACCGTAGAGCCAGCCATCAACAATCGTGGGGGAAAAGGGCGGCGTCTGCCACTGTTCGATTGGCCCGGTTGGGACGACATCAACGTGGCCTTGGAGAATGAGGGACCGACCGCTTTGCGTGCGCGGGCGATGTGTCCCCACAACATTGTAGGCTCGCTCATAGTTGGTGTAGAGCACGGGTGAAAAGCCAGGGTGCTCTTGGAGATCTTCGAGGGAGAGCTGCCATTGATCAACTTCATAGCCAAAGGAGCGTAGCGTCGCAGCAACCAGATCTTGGCAGGGCGCCTCTTGCCCACGCAGCGATGGAATCTGCACGAGCTGTTTTAACAGATCAACTTGTCTAGGAAATAGTGTGTCAACAGCACTTTCAATTTTCTCCTGTATTGAATATTTCATAACTTACCCTTTCGTAATGTTACCTATAGCGTAGGTTTATTTTTTCTCTTTTACATCCGCTAGATTACGCAGAAACAGTAGTATGTGGATCCGCCTTGGAAAAAGTAATAGAGACATTCTTCGTATGGCAAAGATGCGCCTTCAAACTCTCGGTAGCAAAGCGCAATCATACCTCTATGGTTTATGAACTGTAACCAACGATGATCCGGTTAGCAACTGATACATAGCTTCAAAAAGCTCATGCAAAGGCGCAAAGCCCGCAAAGAAATTCTTGAGAAATCTTTGACAAACTTTGCGCCTCTGCGCGAGCAATAAAGGGTTTTGCACCAGAAACAGTGCTTGCTGGCAGGCGTTGCGGATCTCTGATCACCGATTGGTTATGCGCATTACCAGGTTAGCCAACGCCGTGGAACAATTTCAACCAGTATATTGTATTGATCGGAATGTTGCATATCCCATGCATATTTTTGTTGAAAGGCATCGATCAACGCTTGATCATACGGGGGGTCGATCAACCTGGCAATCCCTTCTGCAATCAGCGGTTGGTTGCCATCTTCTAGGGAGAGTGCCACTTGGGGATTGGCTTGTAAATTGCGCCCCTTGACGGAGTCTTTGCCGGTGCAAAGATAAAAGCGCTCTGCGTGCCAGATAAACCAAATGGGGATCAGATGGGGTTGACCGCTGGGGCGTACCGTTGCCAACCAAACATTGCGTTCACTGAGCAGCCGTGGATCATTCATACGAACCGTACCGCTCCTTCTGCCACGGTTGCACAGAGTGCCTGATAGCTCGAAAAACCCAATGTTGCTTCGATCTCTTCCTGCCAAATTTGATCCAACTCCGCACTGATTGCCGGTGGTAATTCATAGCGATGTTGCCCAACTTCGCCGACTCGTACTTTCGCCGAATCACTGCCTGGGGGCAACCCGGCGTGCTTTTCACTATGTTCGCGCATCAGCCGATCATCAAATTTATCCTTATGTTGCAGCATGAATGGCAGTGAAGATTGTTCCATGACAATCTCAAATAGCTCATTATCCAAGTCAATCCCAATAAATTCCGCCACGGTCCGGACTGTCGTCGCCAAGTCCCGCCGCATCGCTTCGTAGCAGAGCAGCAACACATCCTCCCGTTGGCGTACCTCCCACCACGAGCGCAGATGCTTCCAATAGCTGCGCTTTTCTGGATCGAGAAAGCCATCCCGCGCATGCTCTTCGATGGAGATGGAACCCGGCTCAAAAAACCAGCCTTCGGAAAAGCGATAGCCCGAGACAAGTACATCCTTGGGATCGCGGACGGAGACAATATAGCGTCCCCCTTTGGGCACATCGTGCCAGTTGAGGTGGCTTTTAAAGGCGCGCGGGTGACCGCGTTGTGGTGCATGTAGATCAATGCCCAGATCATATGAAGTCTCAAGCCAGGGCACCACACGCGAAATATCATCAAAGTCCATATCACCCCGCGTGCGCAGCCCGTGGACGATCTGTTGTAACCACGTTGTGCCGGACTTGCCATAGGGGGTGATCACGACGTCGGTTGGTTGCAGGGGGAAATTGCGGCCAAATTGCCGCCCTTCGTCGGTGCCCATGGTCTTGGTGCGTTCTTTGATTTCAGCGAGCGACGTGGGTCGCCGCTGCGATTCGATTGCGCTCATGACGCGGATCCTTTCCGGTGGTTGTTTTGGAACAACAATATCACCATCATACTACAGTGCGCAGGTGATCATCAATCTCTCGACTTTGCTTGGGTGTCTACCACATTTTCGGAGGCAATCAGACGAATTAGTTTTTTGTGCTCGACCAATCCCCCAACATGGGACACACCCATTTTGCTTGGGGATCTTCCCCAGTGGTGCGCATAACACAACGGAAAGGTCTGCTGGAGCAACCGGATCGTCTCTACCCAGATCGTCTCTACCCGAATCGTCTCTACCCGAATCGTCTCTACCCAGATCGTCTCTACCCAGATGGTCTCTATAACGTCCAAGAGGTTGTGCCGCTTCTGCTTGCCCATTAGATATTTGCACGTTATACTCCAGTCAAGTTGAGAACCGAAGGTTTGATATTGTAGGGGCAGTGCCTTGCGCCAGCCCGCAGTGGGTACCCGCTACCCCTACCATAAAATGATGGTTCTCATATGAATAGCTGCGCTTGTTGATAAGTAAAAGCGAGAAAGTTTTTAGAAATAAATCCACGCAGGGACACGAAGTTTCCCCAAGAAAAACACAAATCCTTCGTCTGTGTTCGTGGGTGTTCGTGGGTCTTCGTGGACCGCTTTTTCTAATTACTTCTTGAACTTTACTTAGGGGAAGAATAGTGGGAAGCGAGAAGAGATGCAAGAAGTTGACGGATTTGTCTTTGATCTTGACGGTACAGTTTATCTTGGGGATGTGGCGCTGCCAGGCAGTGTCGATGCGATTACCGAATTGCGCCGGCGGGGCAAACGGGTGCTCTTTGTGAGTAACAAGCCACTCGAGCCGCGCCAAAACTACGCCGCCAAGCTCACCGGTTTGGGAATTCCCACCGCAACGCATGAGGTAATTACGTCGGCCTACGTTTTGGGCCACCATTTGGCCCGCCACGAACCAAACTTGACCCTCTATGTCATTGGGGAAGCAAGTTTGCGGGCGGAGTTGCGCAGCCATGGGCTGACGGTGCTTGATGAGCTTGCTGATCAGGATCCGCAAGCTGTGATCGACCCAACGGGGATCGATGCCGTGGTGGTCGCCTTTGATCGAACCCTTGACTATCGCAAACTCAATACGGCGTATCAGGCGCTGTTGCGCGGGGCCCGCTTTTTTGCCACCAATGCCGACAACGCCTGCCCCATGCCCGGCGGTGCGATCCCCGACGCCGGTGGCACCATCGCCGCCTTGGAAGGGATGACGGGGCGCAAACTCGAACTACTCGCCGGCAAACCATCCCACTTAACCATGCAGGTTGCGATCGATGAATTGCGGTTACCGGCTGCCCAAATCATGATGGTCGGCGACCGACTGGAGACGGATATTCTCATGGGGCAACAGGCTGGCATGGTAACCGCCCTCACCCTAACCGGCGTGGCCACCCGCGCCGATGTCGCAAAGATGCAGATGCCGCCTGATTATGTTATTAATACCTTGGGTGATCTGCTTGGGTGATCTACTTGGGTATGCTGCGTGAGCGTGACACGGCGCTATTTGTACTGAATACGACCGTCCCCCCGCTCTTATCTACACCCCATCCTTATCCCACGAGCCACCAATTAAAAAGCCGCCGTCGACTGTGATCGTCGTCCCCGTCATATAATCCGAGGCAGGGGAAGCCAACAACAGCGCCGCACCCAACAGATCCTGCGGTTGCCCTGGCCGGCGCAGCGGCGTGCGCGCTTCGAGCCAGCGGCGACGGCGATCATTTTGAAAGAGTCCCGCTTCGGTGAGCGGCGTCTGGATGAAACCGGGCGCAATCATGTTGACCTGGATGTTGTCGGGTGCCCATTCGATGGCCATGGTGCGCGTGACCTGGGCAAGGCCGGCTTTGGTCGCGCCATAGACGGTGACGCCATCAAGCGCATAGGTGTTGGTGACCGAACCAATATTGATGATCTTGCCGCCCTCTTGTGTCGCCATAATTGGCTGGACGGCCTGGCTGAGAAAGTAGGCACTGCGCAGGTTGACATTGAGAATCGTCTCCCAATCCTCTTCGGTGACCTCAACAGCGGGTTTGCGCCGGTTCATGCCCGCGCAGTTAACCAGAATATTGATACACCCCAACGCAGCGTGGGCGTCCACCACTAGTTGGCGACAGGCATCTACACTGGTGAGATCGGCAACAAGCGGGACGGCTATCCCTCCGGCTGTCGCGATTGCCTGACAGGTGGCGTGTACCTTTTCAGTCGAACGGCCATTGATGCCAACCGTTGCACCCGCTTGGGCAAAGCCAATCGCCAGTGCTTCGCCAATGCCGCCGGTCGCGCCGGTGATGAGGGCCGTTTTGCCAGCAAGAGAGAAAAGCTGATCTAGAATAGCGTGAGTTCTCATCGTAACGTCTACCTTTACTGTAAATCCTGTAACGCTTCAACCATGCCCATCCCTGCCCGTTCCCACGCGGCAATCATCCGATCATAAACTGGATCAGCGGTGTAGCTCTCGACCGCATCGTGTTCATCCAACCAGGCCACCGTGCGACGAACCCCTTCTTGCCAGGGCACGGTATAGTGAAAATCGAGATCCCGATGGGCGGCAGCGTTGTCAAAGATATTGTTGTATTGAAAGTTGAGCTCGACCCAAGCGGCGGCCTTCACCGCGCGGGCGAGAAGCGTGGCGGGAATATGCACCAGCTTTGGGGTTGGAGCATCCAGCGCGGCCGCCACTTGTTGATGATGTTGATTCCAGGTCAGCCACTCTTCGCCGGTGACGTGATAGGCTTGGCCGAGGGTCGCCCGGTTGCCGGCGGCATTGACAAAGGTACGCGCAACATCGTCGATATAACAGGAGCCCCAAAGCGATTGGCCGTCGCCGTGCACAATGATCGGCTGACCCTGGCGGATGCGATCGATATAGGTGGTGCGTCCGCCCAGCGAGTGTAGGATGCCGCGGCTCTCGCCATAAGTGTAGGCAGGGCGGATGATCGTGACTGGTAGATCGCCGCTGGCATGGGCGCGCTCCAAAATTTCTTCGCAGCGGGCTTTCTCATAGGCATAGGCAAAAGCGGGGTCGGGTTGGCGTTCGGCTGCTTCGGTGATGGGATAACGGGCCGCCGGTTTGCTGTAGACATCGACGGTGCTGGTGAAGATATATTGACCGACGCGCCCCCGTAAGGCGCGCACCACACTTTCCGCCTCTGCCGGATGGTAGCAGCACATGTCGATCACCACATCAAAGTTGCCGGCGGCTTGTATCTGTGGCTCAAAGGTGGCAAAGTTCGTTCGGTCACCGTGAATAGCCGTAACCGGTGTGTCAAAGCGTGGCGTGGTCTGTCCGCGATTGTAGAGAGTCAGGGCATCACTCCCTCGTTCGACCAGCCGTCGCGTGATCGCCGTGCTAATGAGGCCGCTACCGCCGATGATCAAGATCTTCATATGGGTTCCTTGTGGTGGGATTGGCTGGACGGAAAATTGAGTCCACGCAATGGTGCTACCCTCAGTATAGTGAGCGCGCCAAGAATTGTAAAATCGATTTTTTACGCTGATTTAAGTGCAAGAATTTCCCGCGCCGCGCGCCAGCCACTTTCAATCGCCCCGTGTACCGTCTGTGGATTGCTTTCGTAGGCGGTTGCCTCGCCCGCAAAGAAAAGTTGATCACCTTCCGGTTGAGCCAGGATCGGGCGGGCGGCGGCGGCTCCCGGCGGAATATGCGCATAGCCACCCAGCGCATAGGGGTCCGCAGCCCAAGATATCCGTTTGGCCGCTATACACTTTCCCTGGAGATCGCTGCGACCCAACAGCCCGGCCAATTCCTCTAGCCCAAGATTGAGTGCCTCACATTCGCTCATGGTGTCGATCTGTGTCGCCCGGTTGGCGGTGACAAAACAGCAGAGCACGGCCGCACCGGGACGGGGATAGCCTGGTGTCCACCAGCGCGCGGCAAGACCAGTGTGCATCATATAGGCGAGTGACTCATCCCAGAGCGGCTCGGTAAAGCGGTAGAGTAACTTGGTTGCCGCCTCGGTGCGAAAGGCACTAATCGCGGCCTGTTTCGACGGGCTGAGGCGCGGCTCGAAGCGAATGACCTGTGCTTGCAGCACGCTCACCGGAACAGTAAGCAACACGTTGTGGGCGCGCAGCGTCGCTCTATCGGTGACAACAGTGATCTCATCCGGCTCGCGACGAATCGTATGCACGGGGGTATTGAGCCGGATTGGCAGATCAGCGCTATAGGCGGCTAGCAGTTCACTGTAGCCCTCTACGATGCGAAACTCTTCCTGACCGGCATGGTCTGCCGCCATCTCGCGCACGAGGTCGGCACAGCTAAGCGTTTTAATCGATGCACAACAGGTTTGGGCCAATAGTACATCAGCCATCTCCAGCTCGTTCGCGGTAAAGCCGCGGCGATAGAGATAGTCGGCCAGTGCTTCGTCGGTGGCAAGATTGGCTTGTGTGGGGAGCTGCTCGTAGGCCGCGAGGAGTGACTTGATCGGTTTTTGGCGTTCTGGCGGCAGGTCGGCGATCAGTTGCGCTCCCCCTTCTGCACCCCAGCGCAATAATGGTTTACGGGGCGCGGGTACTGTGTGCAGGCCCGCATCCCGCACCAGATCCTGTGTAACCGTATGCTCACCGTGGATCAATTCGGCCCCATACTCCACCGGAAAATCGGCAAAGCTATTGTCGCTCCAAATGCGACCGCCAATGCGATCGCGGGCCTCGAGGAGAAGGATCGACTGGCCAGCATCGTGCAAGTATCGGCCAGCTGCCAATCCTGCGGCCCCAGCACCAATAACAATTGTATCGTAATTCATTATCCCTGCTTCTTTTACAAAAATCCTGGTTGCGTCGCCTAAGGCGCGATGTTACAATTTCCACCGGCTCGGCATTGAAACCGGCTAAAACTTCATTGAATCTATTCAATCTATTCATCAGATCGGTAAATGGTCATCGTGGCTGACCTGCATTGTGCTGGGTCAGCTCGCTTTGCCATTGATCGATCACACCAAAGGACGATTGCATGTATCCGAATCCGCTAAAACAAAAACTGAAAGCCGGCGAGCTTGTATTGGGCACGGCACTGCCGGTCTTTTCGTCGATGGTCACCACCATGACCTGTCGCACCGGCATTGACTTTCTCTGGATCGACACCGAGCATTCCTCGAATGATATCGAATCGCTGGACGCTATCCCCGTTCTGGCACGCAATCAAGGCGTCGCGCCAATGGTGCGCGTTGCCTGGAACGATCCGCACCTGATCAAGAAAGCTTACGATATCGGCGCGGTTGCTGTCATGGTACCACAGGTTAACACGGCTGAGGAAGCGGCCAGGGCCGTGCAATATGCCTTTTACCCGCCGATTGGCCAACGGGGGGTTTCACCGGTCTGGCCCAACATCGCCGGCGAGGATTGGACGCATGTTATTCAGACGGCTAATGACGAGACAGTCTTGATCTTGCAGATTGAGAGCGTAGAGGCCTACAACAACCTAGAGGCGATTGCTGCGGTACCTGGCATTGATGTGCTGCTAGTCGGCCCGATGGATATGTCAGCTTCGGTCGGCAAGATCACCGATATGCAGTGCGAAGAGGTGCAGCGCATGATGCAGGAGATCCCCAAACGGCTGGAGGGCAGTGGCATCGTGATTGGCACCACCCTGGCCGATCCGGCGGAGATCCAGCAGAAGTACCGCTGGGGCTATCGCTTCCTCAACTTGGGCAGCCCGCTTGGTTTTGGGGTCGCCGCGGTGACACAGCACATCGCGATGTTGCGGGCGAATCCGGGCGGAGAGGGTTGAGGTTTACTCACTTTTGTGGCATAATTTTACCAATTGACAGGACGTGATCACCGCTGGGCGACAGTCATGGTCATTTGACAATGGCTGTCGCCTCGTGCTCATCTATCTGAACCTTCGATTGGAGAAAGTTCATGACCAACACGCCCGGAACTCTACAAAGTGGAATCACCAATGGCAACCATCCACACAACGGTGAATCCCACCATTCCCCCCATTCAGCAGACGGTCACTTTGTCTCTGAGGAGCAATATTGGGCTGACTACTATGAGCGTGGCGACTTCAGCTATGAATGGAACAACGGCCGTTTGGAGCGCATGCCCATGACAGACTATGCCCAGTTTCGCCTTTTCCTTTGGTTTCTGAGCCTTGTCAAAGATTATTTTCATGTCTATCCCATCGGTCGAATGGTTGGATTGGAAATGGGCTTTCGCATGGCTTTACCGGATCGAACCACCATTCGTAAGCCGGATTTGGCCGTTGTGTTAGATTCCAACCCGGTGGCCCTCGAAGATAAGGATCGTTCTTATTTGCCTATCAGCCAGCGTGACCATGTCACTCATCGAGACAGAGCAGACCAAAAGGTGGCAGCGTGAAGGTAGTTGTCGCTAGCGACAACGCTTCGGGGGCGGATGCGCGATAGGCAGTTGGTTCTTGCATCGCTTGACGCACATTGCTTTCCTCTAACCGCCGTGCCGCTTTCATGTCAGACAGCCCCCGGATCACCACCGCTTGTGCCTGCGCGGTGAAATTTGCCAACAGCACTCGCCGCCGCCCCGCTTTCTCCAAAACCAACCCTGTCACTTTGAGCGGTTCGCTGGAATTGCTCGCCACAACCTCGCCCCCAGCAAACTCACCTACATCCGCCAGGGGGTGATAGAGCGGAAAGACCGCGCCAGCCATCGATGGAAACTTTTCTGGCAAAGGGGAGCCTTGTGCCGTTTCCATTACGCCCCGCCAGCCGGTTGTTTCGTAGTAGGTGATGCTCGCTACTTCACCCGTTTCAGCCAGATACTTGATGCTACCCAAGGTCCAGCCGGCACCAAAGAGCGAGCGCTGCCGGGGATCAACCTGGGGTGGTAGCTCGTCTGGCTTGGGTTCCGGCTCTGGCCCGGTGGCATTGGGATTGAAGCGCGGCTGCAAGGTGATTGGGCTGACCACTAGCGGCCGATCATTACAAAATTGGCGGGCACTGGTCGCGGTGGTGGCTTGGGCAGCCAGCGTCTCGATCAGTGAGGCGTTGTCAAAGGCATGGACTTGGGGGTTGATTGAGTAGGCGACAACATCGAGCGCGTCGATGGGTGGCCGTTTGCTGTTCAACTCGGTAAAGTATACATTGGTCCCCGCGCCGATGGGTACAGCCGGCGTATAGGCTGCAAGCTGTTCTCTCGCCAATTGCACCCAAGGGGCCGTTGTTGTCTTCTCTTTCTGGTAAAAGATCAGCCAGCGCGCCACTGGTGGCCCGATTGCGGGTAATTGGGTCGCCAGCGCCGCCAACTCCGCCGCGGCATCGTCCGTCACATGAACTGCCACTTCCAGCGCTACCCCCAACGCCCGCGCCTCGGTCGTTGCCTGTTGCAGCACCGCGCTGAAATTCTCATTGTCCAGCCGAAGATCGACACGCAAATGGGACAGGTGTAGAGCGGTTAATCGTTCGATCTCGCTTTCCGTCAGCGGTTCGCCATGGCTCGCCACTCCCAACCCAATCGCCGGCAACGCTGTTCGCCTCTCTCCAATCGCCACGGTCACCGGCGCGTCTACCGTTGACAATTGATGATTGACCATTGACAATTGATGATTCTTTACCCCAATCGTTACCGTTTGCGCAATCTTACTCCCTGCTTCCACTGTGGCTGGAAAGGGCAAGCGCAGCGGCGTGCCATAGCTCTTGTACGAGGCATCGGTCCAATTGCGCTGATCTTCCATTTCAAAAATTTCGCCATCGAAGGTGACCTCGGCCCATACTCCCGGCTCAATCTCATGGGCGACCGCCCGCATCTCGTCAAAGGGACTGACCGGTTTGATGATGCCCTCAACAATCAATTGGGGCGCAATGTGCAGCGGGAATGCGTGCTCCTCGACCGCGCCATCGACGTGAGTGATACGCCCTTTTGCGCCGGCAATGGCGTTGGGATGGAGCAGACAGAAGCCAATGCGATTGCGTTGAAAGGTTGATCTGGCCTCGCCAGCCATTGTACAGGTGATCGTGCCATCCACCGCACCGACCAGTGTTCCCTGCCAAGCAAAGTCAATGTCGGCCAGTTGATTGGTGCAGGTGTAGGAGATTGTAAAATGATCGTCGCTGATATCCATGTGAAGATCGCTGAGAACATTCGCTGCCGTGTTCCAGTTGCGATCACGGATGGCCACATAAAGGCGCCGTACAATTTCGTGCTCACCGAGCTTGACATAGCGCAGGTCGCCATTTTCGTAGATCATGGTTAGTGGCCCGGCGCGCAGCGGGATCTGCTCGGGCAAGGGGGTGGGTTTGCCGTAGGTCAGGATGTTGGTTAGTGGGCTGTTCATGCAAGTTTCTCTCCTGGGTTGTCCGTGATCTCCGTGATCGTGGTTCGATTTGCTGCTCGTGGGGAGGGTAAAGCTTTTAGTGGTTCGCGAAGATGCGCTGAATCACCTTCGCGCCAATTGGGTTGGGGGTGCTCTCTGCAAGGATTGCTTCGATTTCCCTGGCGCGGGCCAACGCCAGAAGGAGCAAGACGCGCGCCTTTTGCGGATTCAGATCACCGGCTAGCACTACACCATTTCCCTCCGCAGAAGCTGCCAAGTTATGTGCATAGTTCGCATCCACCATCCCGCTGCCCACGCGGCTGCTTACTACCACAATAACCCCTTGTGCTAATGCTCCGCGGATCGCGCTGATCTGTCCTGCCGTTAGCCGGCCACTGCCAAAGGCGGCAATCACCAGCCCTTGTGCCTCGGCTGCCACTGCCGCGTTAATCGCATCCCCAGTGGCACCGGCGTAACTGTAGAGGATATCGACGCGCGGTAAGGGTTGATCAGGGATTAGGGCAAATGGGGTGCGAACCGAGTCTGCATTTTCATACGGTCGTAGCCAGCTGATCTCATTCTCGTAGATCGTTCCTAACAGGCCAGCCGCACCAGAAGAAAAGGCATCGAGCCGCAGCGTATGGCTCTTGGCGACATCACGCGCGGTGTGGATCTCATTGTTCAAGAGCACCAGCGCGCCCCGTTCCCGAGCGCTGGGCGCGGCCGCAACTACAATCGCCGCGCGCAGATTCGCCGGTCCATCGGCGCTGAGCGCATTGGCGCTGCGCATGGCTCCGGTCAGCACAAGCGGGCGCGGATCTTGGTTGGTCAGGTGGAGAAAGTAGGCCGTCTCTTCCAGCGTGTCGGTGCCGTGGGTGACGACGATGCCGCTCAAGTCGGGCCGTTCGCGCCATAAGGTGTTGATGCGGGTTGCCAGCGCCACCCAATGCGTCGGCGTGATCAAGCTGGAACCGATATCGAGGAACGGTTCAACGGTGACAATCGCCAGCCGATCCAAGTCTGGAATCGTGGTGAGTAGATCGGCGGGGGTCAACATGCCAGATGGTGTGGCGGCAATCGTACCACCGGTGGTGAGGATGTGAACGGATGGAACAGGCATGGCGGTTGCTCCCTGGTTGGCAAATGGATATCATCCGCCTGATTATAGCTTGGGTTGGCTGGGCCTGTCTACTGCCTTCGCGCTAGTATATCACGGGCTCATAGCGCAGCGAGACGGTCGGACAGGCGGACAGTCGGATAGTCGGACAGTTACTGTCTCACTGCCTCACTGACTCACTGTCTCACTGTCTCACTGTCTTACTGTCTTACTGCCTCACTGTCCGACTATTGGTTTCTTTACGCCATGTTGTACTAGCGAGGATATTCACGGTAAGACCCTTTCTCGCGAAAGAAAGCTAGTTTCAAGGGGATACTGCCAAGTGGCTTCCGCTGCCTCTACAAGTTTTCATCACGTTTACAGCCGATTTCAATCACGTTTTGATCACGCCGGTCTGATACAGTAGTGTTGCTTCTGTGCAGTGGGGATAGTCCGAGAAAAACTATGGTAACGAAGAATATAGAGCGATCTGTGGTTGTGATTGGTGCTGGTCTAGCTGGATTGACGGCAGCCTATGAATTGCAGCGGGCTGGCCTATCGGTGTTTGTCTTAGAGGCGCAACCGCGAGTTGGGGGACGAGTCCATACAATAAAAGATCTTTTTGCCCAGCAGCAACATGCCGAAGCGGGTGGTGAATTTATCGATGCGCAACAGATCCATCCACAGATGCACCATTATATTACGCACTTTGGGTTAACTTTGCAGCGAGTGGGGCAAGGTGCCTATGCTGATCTCTACTATTTTCAACATAAAACGGGTGATGCCCGAACAGCAAAAGCGCAAATTGATCGCGAAACGATGCGGGAAGTCCAACGATTTTGGCAGGCGTTTACGCGGTTAGCTCACGTAAAGGTCAATTTAGACGAAGTTGGCCGAGACCCGAAGCTGGCGTTACTTGATAGGCAATCCGTGGCGCAATGGGTGGACAACTTGCACTTGCAACCGTTGGCACGCGCACTGATTGAGGAGTATCTACGCTCCGATTTTGACGACCCCCAGCACCTATCGCTCTTGGCCTTGGCGCATGATGCCAGACTCTACGCCCATGTGCCATCTGAGGACATTGAATGTTACCGGATTGAAGGGGGGAATGATCAGTTGCCGACTGCAATGGCCGCGGCGCTACAGGGGGCGATTCAAGTGGCGACCCCGGTGACGGCGGTCAACAGCACGGAAGGGGGTATTACGGTTCGCTATCTTCATGGGGAAGTGAACGCAAGCTCTCTGATTGTCGCTACGCCGTTGCCTGCTCTGCGCCAGATCCGCTTCTCGCCGCAGCTACCGGTGCCGCTTCAACGGGCTATCGATGAGTTGAATTATAGTCGCCAGGTGAAGATTCATTTGCAGTATCAACGCCGTTTTTGGCGAGACGCCGCTCTTTCCGGCACGACAATGACCGATTTACCGTTGGGACGAACCTGGGAAGCGAGCGACGGCCAAGCCGGCGAGATGGGCATTTTAACTGCGTATACAGGCGATCTGACAACCGAATCCCCTGATCTCACTGGTGATAGTAGATTGGTACAATCAATCGTCGCACAACTGGAAGAGATTTACCCCGGCACCCAACAGCACCTTGTGACGGCAACGGTATGTCGGTGGCATCATCTGCCGCAGATTGGTGGTGCCTTTACTTGCTATGCACCCGGCCAACTCAGCGCTTTTTGGCACAGCCTGCGCCAGCCCCACGGGCAGATCTACTTTGCAGGTGAACATACAGATATCTATTGGGGCTACATGGAGGGCGCAATACGCAGTGGCCAGCGTGTTGCGCAACAGATTATTGCAAACAGGAGGCTGTAGAAATGGAGGTATGCCGTTTAAACTAGACTGTTTATACTCCGCCGCAGCACATAGTGACATTTTCACTCGTGGGCAAAATGTTAAATTATGGGCGTAGCTCAGTATAAACATAGCGAGCTGCGTAGCTCCTTTAAAGGAAAAACCAATGATCAAAGATGTCATCGGAAGTCACTATATTTTAGAACTATACAACTGTTCCCCCACCCTATTGAATGACGCGGAAGCCGTGCAAGATGCTATTGTCGAAGCAGCTGCACAAGCGAATGCCGAATTGTTGCAGGTCATCACCTATCCCTTTGAAGGGCAGGGGGTGACTGCCCTTGGTCTGTTAGGCGAATCACACCTTTCTATCCATACGTGGCCCGAATGTGGCTATGCTGCTGTCGATATATTTACCTGTGGTACCAAGGCATCACCAGAACAGGCCTGTACCTATTTTGTCAAACGCTTTGCTGCACAAACCCATGTCACGATCGTTATTGCGCGGGGTACTACTCCAACCGCATTGACGATTCAACCCCATTGTATTCAAGCGGGAGCTATATCATGATTAGTCGTATCGTGGATGGGGTTGAGTGGGCCGTAGAATCATTGACAGCATCGGATCTGTACTACCATGAGATCCAACAGGTGCTTGTGCGCAAACAGACCGCTTACCAAGATCTTTGGATCGTTGACTGTGGCTTTTATGGCAAAGCATTGATCCTCGATGGCTATTGGCAGTCCACCACAGGCGACGAGTTTCTTTACCATGAACCCTTGGTGCACCCAGCGTGTCTGCAACATGGCGATCCGCAGCAAGTTTTGGTTTTGGGGGGTGGTGAAGGGGCAACCATACGCGAAGTGCTGAAGTGGCATGGGGTTAGACAGGTGACGATGGTCGACATTGATGGGGAGGTCGTGGCTGCTTGTCGGGAACATCTTGCGGAAATGCACCGCGGCGCATTTAGCGATCCGCGCACAGAGGTCATCATTGCCGACGCACAGGAGTTTCTGCAAGGGGAAGAGTCACGGTGGGATGTCATCATCTCGGACTTGGCCGATCCTGTTGAGGATGGTCCCGCTTACCATCTATTCACTCAAGAATATTTTGCGAAATGCCAGCGCGCGCTCACGCCAGAGGGCTATTTGGTGGTACAGGCGGGGGCCTGTGACCTTGCATCTGTCACACAGCACGCCCAGTTAGTTCATACCGTCCAAAGTGTCTTTCCCAATGTAATCACCTATAGCTCCTATGTGCCGACCTATGGCACGCTTTGGGGCTTTATTCTAGCCAGTAGGAATCCAATTCCTACGCGGCCTGATCCAGCGCGCATCGATCAACAGCTGTCAGAAAAGACCACGGGGCAATTTAGGATGTTGGACGGCATTACCTTATTGGGGATGCTGCAACCACCAAAACATCTGCGTGATGCCGTTGCACGCGCGACGACCGTATATACGATTAATGCGCCCCTGAGCCTACCAGGCAGTAAGCAGAGATAGAGTAAGTACGCAGTTACCCTTGCGCGGCATGCTCCCGGGGAGAAGTGGCTGAGGGAGCATTGATGGGTGGGGCAGCCGTTTCGCAATTGCGACACTGAGGCGAGATCGATTTGTGCTATCGGGCTTCTCCGAGCATTCGTAGTACCGTAGGTTCACGTTCTTGGGCCAACAATTCGCGTGCTATCTCCATCTGATCTGGCGCAATGCGTGTCAAAGCCCAAAGGGCGGTTTCTCGCACCAAGGGGGCCGAGGCATGAAGTGACGACACCATCAGCGGAATCAATGTTTCTACGGAGATGTACATACCAACGTGGATGGCGCAACTGCGCAACCAGGGGGTCACTGCACGATTCGATCCCATGATCAGTTCCGCGATCTCCTCGACCGGTGAGAGGGAGGGGGTTGACAGATGCGCCCCAATCTGGCGCAACGCTTGCATTGGCGTAATTGTATCAAGCAGCGGAAGGAGCTGCGGTTTCAAGTCACTATCGATGAGTAGATCGATAATCTCCAAGGCATAAGCGCGCTTCTCTTCGCCAGCCACGCCAACGTATCCAGAGAGCACAGTTTGCACTTGTTTCATCATCTGTGAATCGTAGAGAAAGGAGAGCCAGTAGAGTAGGCGCTCGCGTTGTTGAAGCAGGTTGTCTTGTAACGCATTCTGTAACAATGCGAGTGCCTCGTGCGCCTTTGGCGTTGCTGGCAGTTGGAGCGCAGCGAGATTGGCCATTGCCGCTATGGTCTTGACCGTCTCTGCGATCTCTTGCGCCAGACCGTGCCGAATGGTGATCCGCTCTTCGATGGCGGCTTGGTAGTTACATTTACATAAAGCGGCCAATAGCGCCATACGCGTTTCACTGGTGGCTATCGGCAGTTGCTGCTTTAACAAGCGGATCGCCTGAGGACCACCCACCCGGCCACAAATCTGGGCGAGCCGTTTGTAGACTTCGGGCACTTCTTGATACTGGGCAAAGCCTTCTGTCAGCGCTGGCAGTACCGCTGGTCCCACCGTTAAGGCAGAGGCAGCTTTTGCCCGTAATCGAGGGAATGCTAACAGCGCCACCAAATCTGGCCATAGCTGTGGGCTGCCTATATTGCTTGTGGCTGCAACCGCCGCACTGCGTACCTGCAGATCGCTATCATAGAGCAACTTGCGGAGTGCCCGATAGAAGCCGACGATGCCAGATTCTCCTAAGATTTGTGCAGCAAACATGCGTTCTGCCGCGACAGGGGAGTTTACCAATTCGAGCATCCGATTGGCCGCAATGGCGATCCCTTCTATCTCGCCACTGCGCAGCAGTCCAACCAGGAGTCCCAAATTGATTGCCGGGCTTGGATTTTCTAGATAGCTTTCCCAATCGGCGAGAAGATCGGGATCGCCCAGGACCGCCAGGGCACGGATATAGGCCCCTTTAAGCTCATCGTTTGTCTCCTTTGCCAGAGCTTGCCGGAGCTTGGGAATGAGCGTGCTACTTCCTAGCGTCTCAACGCGACGAAGGACTTCATGGCGGACGGCTGGATCCGGATGATCCAACAGCGTATCCAGATAGGTGATAACAGACGCTGGTGCGGCGAGCTGTAAGAGATTGAGGCAGTAGATCACCGCCTCTGGGCGTGGGTTGTTTAGCGCGCTGCGCACCACTTCCAGCGTGGTGCCATCAATGGTCAAGGTACTTAGTTGCTCGACCTGGCGCTTGGCAAGCGCGCTCATGAGCATCTGTGGAAATTTTTGGCTCGCCAGCCAGGCAACGATAATCCAGATAATCAGCAGGAACAGAAGCGCTTGGACAAGCTGCAACGTGCCGAAGCCAAGTTGCACATTCAAAATGAGCAGCACAATCCCCACCACTCCACCAGTAAGCGGCTTGATCATACTGACGGCACCCTGGGTACGGACTCGTTGTTTGGCAGGCAGCGGCTGATAAAGAATCTGTAGCGCTGCTGCATTCGTGGAGTCATCCAATGTCGAATCTAAGAAACGCGCCAGCACAATCAAGCCAAAAAAGAGCCCGATACCTGGCAAAAAGGTGCCGGAGGCAACAATGGCAAGTGCGCAGAGTAGGAGGGCGACTGGCAAGGCCAAAAGACCAAAACGTAATCCATAGCGATTGATCAAGCGACCAGAAGCGAGGAAACCCAAGAGCGCACCGATTAAGCCCGTCATCCCGGAGAAGATACCAATAAAGCCAGCAATTTGTGCTTCAGTGGCATAGCGCTGTTCGACTTCAAAATAGAAGGCATTGCCCAAAAAGTCATGGGCAAAACTATAGGCGAAGATAATCGCAAAGATCAGCAGGATATAGCGGATCTGAAACAAGTTTCCAATCGAGCGGAGATTGAGCTCTGTGGCTTCTTCCTCCTCCTCTTCGCTAGCACCGGCTAGTTGCGTGGGATAGAGGCGATTGAGCATGGATTGGAAGATCGCCGAGCCAACAAAGGCACCAACTGCGATCAGTAGCAGATTGCTGGTGCCGATCCAACCAACCAGCAAGGGAGTTGAAAAGCCACTTACCGCTTCCGAGACAATTAAACCAGCGCTAATCAGACTAAAAAGGCGTTTGCTCTGTCGCAGATTGAAGAGTCGGCTTGCCATACTCCAAACGCCTAACTCGGCCAAATCCCAACTAGTTTCGGACCAAACGGCGAGCGCTGGGGTTAATGAGCGCCGCGCAAGTAGGAGCGCAAGCCAGAAGAGCAGAAGCGCGCTGGCAAGAAAAAGTAAATTCAGGCGCAGCAATGTGGCAAATGAAAACCTTTGCTCAAATTTAAGGTAAAGGTATCCGCTGACCGGGGTAACAATCGCCGTGGCAATGTAGATGATCGGTAGATAGGCGGCCCCATGGTCCGCCAAAAAGAGCGCAGAGGCGGCGGTTTCAGTCAAAATGTTGGCAACCCCGATCAAGAAGGCATAGGCGAGCATTAGCGTAACTAATTTACCTTCACCAGCGCGGAGATTTAAGATCGAAGCAAGCGTATTCATGGGTACTATCCACTTTGCGATAGAGAACGAAAGAGCAGTAGGGCAACATCATATCATAGATAATTCTGCGTGGATAAGGAAATGCTAGCATGATGAGCGTTGAACTCTTGCGGCCACTCGTAGAGGCCATGCTGTTGGGACCGTTGCCGCTACCAGTGGTTGACGCCGTTCACCGTTGGGGTGGCCAACTCGACACCGTGACGCATATTCGGAGCAGCTCTAACCATCTCTTTCGCTTTGCTCAGGCCGATCAGTGGCGTTTTTTGCGGCTGACGCCAGTCGAGAAACGGCCAAAAGAGCAGATTATAGGAGAGTTAACATTTATTCACTATCTTGCCGACCAAGGGTTACTCGTGGCAAAGCCGCTTCCATCGTTGACCAACCAATTAATCGAAACGATTGAATGGGAAGAGCACAGCTATTACGCCGTTGTCTTTACCGCTCTGCGCGGGCAACAGTGGACAGAACCTCATCAGTTGCCGCTTGCCGTGATCCATGCATGGGGAAGTACGTTGGCACAGTTCCATCGCGCTTCCCAAGCCTTGGCGGCGCAGGTAACCCTCTGCCGACCATCGTGGCAAGATGCTTTTCTGGAAGCGCGTGAATGGCTTCCTGTGGCAGAAAAGGTTGCGCACTATGAATTGGCGTCGGTCTACGAATGGCTCTCGAGTTTACCAACCAATCGAGCAAATTACGGGCTGATTCACCGAGATCTTGAATTAGATAATCTGCTTTGGGATGGTCAGCGCTTTCAAGTTTTGGATTTCGATGACGCTCTGTACCATTGGTATGCAGCCGATATTGCCGCTGCCTTGGATGAACTCTGGCTCGACCCGCGGCGGATGCCACCACAGTGGTTCGACCATTTTCTACAAGGCTACGCTGCCATTTTGGGTGACGTTGAGATATCACCCGAGGCACTGCACCAATTCCTGCGCTGCATCCGTATCTTGGATTTTGCACAGGTGCTACATGCGTATCATGCGACCCCTAAGGGCGCTGATGCACCATGGCTTGCAAACATGAGAAAGCATTCTACTCGTTGGCTTAGGGCGCGCCGCAAGTTGTTTGTAGAGAATGTGATAGCGTATTCACAAGTCCCAAGGTAACTAAAGGCTAATTTTGTTCATCGTCAACTAGAGATCCCTTCGGTTCCACTAAATAAGGAAGACAACTATGGCTACAGGTACACACGGCCAAATTATCGAATATAGCAATAGCTCGATCACAGGGCGCTATCTTTTGGAGGACGATCATACACAGGCCCCGCCACAGCTCTCGGCAATTCGCATCGAAACGTTGCTCGAAGAGTTTGTCTCGGCCTATCAACATATTGCTATCTATGAAAGCCCGTTTCATGGCAAAATCCTTGTGCTCGATGGGGTGATCCAGATGACTGTTGCCGATAATTTCTGTTACCACGAGATGATCGTTCATGTGCCGGTGGCAACCTTGGCCCATGAACCCAAAGAGGTTCTTGTGATTGGTGGTGGTGACGGTGGTGTTGTCAACGAATTGAGCAAATATCCCTCGATCGAAAAGATTGTCTGGATCGATATTGATCCAGACGTGGTGGCGTTGTGCAAAAAGCATCTCCCTGAATTGCATACCTACCACGACGACAGGATTGACTATATTGCCATGGATGGTGCGGAGATTGCGTATCAAGCGCGTTTTGATCTGATCGTTGTTGATGGAACAGACCCTGTGGATGGCAAGGCCTCGCTTTGGTCTCAAAAATTTTATAGGGGGCTCTCTCGTGCCCTCAAACCAGAGGGTATCGTCACTGCACTTGGCTTTTGGGCCTGGCCTGAATCCGATCTCTATGAGCAGGCCAAGGCATTGGGGCAGGCGCACTTTGCCCATGTCCATTACTATTGGTTTTCCGATCCTTCGATGCGGTACGGCTATACGGGTGTCCTGTTGATGACGAATAGCCCCATCGCGCCAGCTATACCGCAGCATAGCGAACGGCTATTAGCCCCCACCCATTATTATAACCCGGCTGTTCATGCCGCTGCTTTTGCCTTACCCAATTGTTTTGTGCGTTAGCGCTGCAACGCGACGACATTTGCACTGCAAGTGGATTCTCAGAGGAAGATCGTCAACGATAGCGGCTCGTTCTCAGATGACTGTGTCGCTCTTCAAAGAAAAGGGTACCATGCTCAATCGACAATCGTTTCAAATCGTAAAGGCTTTGTATACAGCTCCGCAGAGTTATTGGGCGTTAATGCGAAATGTGAATGGCACGATTGCAGAGTCGTTAACAAATCTTGCTGCACTGCTGGATGCAGAGCTGATTAACTATGTTGACCATCAATTTGTTCTCAAAAGTGCGCTATATGATGCGTTGGTCGGCATTGATCTGGAGCAATCACAAGCGCCATTTGCAGAAATTTCACGGAATAGGCCGGCGATTCTACAAGATTTTTATCAGGGCAATATCTCTGATGAAGATACCCTGAAACGGCTGCGCTATATCTATGATCGTGGCGATTTGGCGGGGAAGTCGTTTCTGCTGCTTGGCGACTACGATCTCTTTAGTGTTGCGTTGGCGCTGACAGGGCTACCCGCACGCATCGTCGTCGCTGAGCTGGATGGCCGCGTCGTAACCCATATTACCGAGAGTGCCCAACGCTACAACTTGGCGATCGAAGTAATCCAGTACAACTGCGCGGACCCGCTGCCGGCACCATTGCAACGTGCATTTGATGTTTTCATCTGTGATCCCATTGAGACGGAGCTGGGCATTGTAACCTGGCTTTCGCGTGGGGTTGCCGCGCTGCGCCATCCCGGCGCGATCTACTTTGGTCTCACGGAAATTGAATGTTCCGCCAAAATTTGGCATACCATCCAAAAAGCACTCAACCAGATGAATCTGGTCTGTACTGACATTCTGCCCAAGTTTAGTTACTATCCGGAGGAAAACTACGATTATCGAGACACACCACTCTTTAAGAGCGCACCCTTTGCATTGCGCGATCCAGATCGCATCTGGTACAACAGCAGCTATCTGCGCGCCGAGACGATCGACACACCTGCGCCGCTGATCACCAGCGCAATTGCGTTTGATCAAGCGTTTTACCGCAGTCCATTCTCGCTCACGTTGAGCGAACGCGCCTGGTAAGCTGCGTCGCAGATATAGCATAGTGACAACTACAGAGAGCATAGAGCCCTTTTATGTGATCAGCGAATCTGTTTCTTATCCCTCTGTGTACTCTGTGTACTCTGTACTAGTTACCGTAGGGTTTGCGTCGCCACAGGCTGAAGCCCTGTGTCTGATAAAGAAAGCTGCGCTGAAGCGCACTTTGCTGGCAGCCCGCTTGAGCGGGACTTCCTTTATCAGCCTGAGGGCTTCAGCCTCAGGTAG
>DAOUCA010000130.1:0-39933 GCA_034432375.1 Caldilineaceae bacterium | reverse complement strand
CAATACCTTCGCCAATTTCAGAAATTAGAGCCGTCATTCCTGCGCAGGCAGGAATCTATCTTCATGTTACACGAGTAGATTCCTGCCTGCGCAGGAATGACATCTGGAAATTTCCGCCAAAACAAGGTTTGGCGAAGGTATGATTCAAATAAGACGAATGAATACGTAGAGTAGGCGTTCTCTAACGCCGTCTAGTCGAGGACAAGCCGCATTAGAGAATGCTCCTTCCTTGTTATTTGAATGGTCTTGCCATTAAAATCACTTCAAACTTCGACCTGTCCACGAAGAGGCACAAATTTTCACGAAACAAATCAAATCCTTTGTGTCTCTTTGTGTGACTTCCTGGACAATCATTTCATTGAAAAGCCTAACTGTTCTGTTCTGCAAAGCGTTGTAGTGCAGCCCGCACTGCTCTGGCATCGGGCATGGTGAGCAGATAATGCGCCAGATCGACCGCCGCCGCATGTTCAATCCGGCGGATCACCGCTTTGACCCCCCCAATGGCCGGTGCACTCATGCTCAACTCGGTGATCCCCAGCCCCAACAAAAGCGGTGTCGCCAATGGTTCCCCGGCGATTTCACCACAAACCCCCACCCAGATACCCGCCACCTGCGCTGCTTCGGCGACGCGTGCAATCGCGGCAATCACTGGCGGTTGCAACGGGTCGATCAGCTCGGCAACGCGACTGTTGCTGCGATCGGCCGCCATCAGATATTGGGTGAGATCATTGGTGCCGATGCTAAAGAAATCTACCACGCCGGCCAGTTGGCGGGCGCTGAGTACGGCCGCGGGTGTCTCGATCATGATGCCAAGGGCCAGATGGTCGGCACAGGCGATGCCGGCCGCGGTCAAGATCTGTTTTTCTTCCATCAATAGGCTGCGTGCGCGCTGTACCTCAGCCACGGTACTTACCATGGGGAACATCACCTGTACCCGATGGCCGGCACCCGCGCGCAGGATCGCACGGAGTTGGGTTCGGAAGAGATCGGGATTGTCCAAACAGTAGCGGATGCCGCGCCAGCCAAGGAAGGGATTCGGTTCGGCGGGAATATTGAGATAGGGTAACGGCTTGTCGCCGCCAACATCAAGGGTACGAATTAAGAGCGGACGGTCACCCAGGGCTTCGGCCGCGGCACGATAGGCTTGAAATTGCGTCTCCTCATCGGGCGCGCTGCTACGCCCCATAAAGAGAAACTCGGTGCGGAAGAGGCCCACGCCCTCGGCCCCCGCGGCCAGCGCCGGTGCCACCTCCGCCGCACCGCCAATGTTGGCCGCAATTTCGACGCGCACGCCATCTTGCGTGAGCGCCGGTTCCTGCGCCAGCGACCGCGCCGTGGCGCGGTCGTCCAACCAGCGTTGGCGACGAGCGCTCACCGCCGTAAGCGTCGCTTCGTCGAGGGTGAGCCAGAGATTTCCCTCTGTGCCGTCAAGCGCGATCTGCGCGCCAGTCGCCACCAGCGTCGTGACACCCGCCACACCGGTGACCGCCGGTATCCCCAAGCTCCGTGCGATAATTGCGGCGTGGCCGGTCACCCCACCACGTTCTGTCACAATGCCAAGGACTAAGGCCGGATCGAGCGTTGCTGTCTCCGATGGCGTCAGTTCGACGGCAACAAGAATGGCCGGCCCCTTCATCGGTGATTGACCACTTGCTGACAGATTTTGTTCATCTAAATGGCGTAACAGGCGATTGCCCACATCGCGTACATCGGCCGCCCGCCGCCGCAGATAAGTATCATCCAACGCTTCGTAGTCAGCAACGACACCATTGATGGTACATTGCCAGGCCCAAGCCGCGTCGACCTGCTGCGCCGCAATCTGGTCGAGGGCACGCATGCGCAAGGTGGTGTCGCTTAGCACGAGGCGCTGGGCGGCGATAATATCCGCTTCATCATTGCCGACACGACTCCGCAAACGGTGCTCCAGGTCGGTCAGTTCCTCCTCGGCGCGCTGCAACGCCGCCGCGAGACGTGCCTGCTCAGCGAGTACATCGGTAATGTGCTGCTCTTGCGGCATGGGGATCCACTTGGTATGCAGATGAACCGGCCCTAGCGCAATGCCAGGTGACGCGGGTAAAGCTGTCAACGGAGCCGCCGGCGCGCTGACTTTGGTCGTGGGTATCGGGGCCGCGGTGAGGGCGGCAGGTTCAGCATGCGGCGGGGGTGCGTCGGGTGCGTCGCCAAAATTCACTTCGGCGAGTTTTTGGATTGCGGCTAACAACTGGGAACTCTCTGCGCCGGATGCCGTGAAGGTAACAATATTGTGCTGCCGCACGCCGAGCGTGAGCAATTGGGTGATACTGGTCGCATCAACCGTGCGCCCTTCTTTTGTAAGCGTGGCAACCGCATCAAAGCGCTGGATCAACTCGATCAGCCGCGCAGCTGGGCGGGCGTGCAACCCAAGTCGATTAGGGATCGTTAGTGTAAGGTCCGTATCGACAGAGACTGGCGCAGGCGGTGTATCCGTCTGGGGCAGATCGGGCTTAATCCGCAGGAGTGGTTCTAGCTGGGCACTTTTGCCGGGGAGCGCGGCGCGTGCCTCGCGCAGCACCCGTTCCAGTGGCAAACCGCTGGCCGCGGCAACGGCAGCTGCCAACCCCCCTTCGACCAGCGGGGCCTCACAGAGGTAGATCTGCTCCTGTTGTGCTGGCGGAAGGAGCTCCACCGCCGCCTCAGCGCTCATGATCGCGCTGCCAAGGTCCATCAGGACGAGAACGCCCTCATCGCTGTAAACGGCTTCAATGGCGGCGTAAACCTTTGCTGGATCGGCACCGAGCGGTTCATCGTGGTTTTCGGTGCCGGCAGCAAGGGCGACCGATGCGTCTGGTGCCATTTGGTGGAGTAATTCGAGAAGCCCTTCGGCTAAGGTTTGGCTGTGTGAAACGAGGACAAGTCCGACCATATGGGTAGATGCTTTCCGTGTTGCATGATGTTGGTGAGTCAGTGAGTCAGTGAGTCAGTGAGTCAGTGAGTCAGTAGAACGGTAAACCGGTAGAACGGTAAATCGGTAGATAGGTAGTACGACAACGTTAAATTACATTCCATAGACAGGATTTACACGATTCACAAGATTTTTGTTCTGCTGTGTCAATCCGGTTAATTCTGTTAATCTTGCCTAATTTAACGTTGTCGTAGTAGATAGGTAGTGACTACTGTCCAGCTGGTCGACTGGCCTCTGGCTTGGGATAGAGGAGGCGGAAGCGCTCGCAGACCAGGGGCATCTCTTCGTCGAAGACGCGGCTGATCTTGCTGAGCACACGGGTGAAGAAGCGGCGGTGCCCTTCCTGCCAGGATGCCAGGGAACGGTCATCCTCTCCTTCTTCATACGCAAATTGGGCATCAACTTCAGTATAAGGGTGGATGGCGACTTCTGTTGTTTCGATGATGCAGAGCGGATCCCCGGCACCATTGAGCACCAGCGTCAACAGGCCAACGGTGGGCAGCGGATCGCCCGCCACTTCATACGCCCAAAGCGCGCCACAGGTTGCGGTTTTTGTGCCGGCGGCGATGAGCATGCCCAGTTCATCGGCCAGCGCTGGGTTATCGCCCCAGGCTTCGGCGGTATAGCCGCGGTCGATGGTCGTTCGGCGCGTCTGATCGGAAAGGGTGGCAAGGTATATTTGCCAGAAGTTTTCAATGGTACTGTCAGCCATTGGCGTTTTCCATATCCATCAATCTATCGATGCCGATCGTATCTTGTCCCGTAGGGACATCTGAATTTAGGAAAGCAGCAAATCCTCATTCCACGTCTAAACGCAATCGCGCCATCGGAACATGCACTACGCCTGCTGCACCACCTTGGCCAGTTCATTGAGCAGTAAATAAGTGGAGGTAGCACCCGGATCCTGATGACCAATGCTACGCTCGCCGAGATAGCTGGCGCGGCCTTTGCGTGCTTGCAGCGGAATTGTTGCCTTCATACCCGCTTCGGCCGCAGCGGCGGTGGCGGCCAGGGCATCGGGAAGCGACTGTCCGCCGTCGATGGCGTTTTGTAACGCATCCAAAGCGGGCGTCCAGGCGTCGATCATCGTCTTGTCACCGACCGCGGCGCGGCCCCGTTGGATAATACCATCCTTGCCGGCGGTAAAGACGGCGACCACTTCCGCCGGGGTTAGTTCCTCTTTGCCATTGGCCGCGGCGGCCGCTTTCATAAAGAAATTACCGTAGAGCAAGCCACTTGCCCCACCAACGGCGGACATGAGGGTTATCGCCATCACTTTGAAGATCGCGCCGATATCTTTGTCGGCGTCTTTGGCCGCGAGGGGCGACAGCTTTTCGACCATTGCCTTGAAACCGCGCGCAATATTGGTGCCGTGGTCGGCGTCACCGATGGGCGAGTCCAGCTCGGTAAGATACGCCTTGTTTTCGTCAAGCACTTTGGCCGACTCTTCAAGCCAGGTGATGAGGTGGGTTTTGGTTAGGGTCATTGTCATGATAAGGCAAATTTGGGTTGATACAAATGATTCGCGAGCGTAACAATGGCGTTCCAAAGATTGGTCAGCGATTCTACTGATGTCGTAAGAGCCGATGCTGTTGCGCCGGGCTGGGCCAGAATCTGCTCAAGATTATTCGTATAGTCGGATGGCACGACCGCAAAGCTGGCGACCGTTGTCATGACCCTTTTGTCACGCTGGAAATACTGTTCGTTGAGTGCAAAGAGCACCTGTGTCAAATCGGCCGCAACACGGGTGAGGCAACCAACCGTATTATAAATATCCCCTTGGGCCGCAAAGTTGCGGGCATGGAGCAGGGTAAACTCCGCCGACCAGAGATGATTGCTGACCAGATTGGCTTTGAGCGCAGCCGGGTAATGCGCCACTTGGGCTTTCAATGCGGCAATCGCGCCATTGGGGTCCCACAGCGGCAAGCAGATCTGCGTCTCGGCGAGATAGATCACGCTGTAAAAGCCGTAGGCGGGTTGCTGGCCATAGTCATGCTGCGTGATGCCCCGTTGGGCGTCGGCAATCGTGTGCTCGATCTGGTCGAGATTGCGGTAGAGAAAATCGACCTTGCCGGCGGCGGTGTGGATCCACGCCCCGCCATTGACCCATGCCCCCCACTCATAAAAGCTGGTGACGGTCGGCTCACCTTGTGCCGAGATCGCCGTGGCAATCGTGCGAATGTGCGCAATTGCAAAAGGCGCAGCTTCCCGATAGTAAAGTCCCACATCTAGATCGGAGGTGGCATGATGGGTGTGGCTGGCATAAGAGCCACCAAGGACAATCGCCACCACATTGGGGACAGTGCGCAGTTTCGCCACGAGTTGATCGAGCAAAGTTTGTTTTTCTATCGGGAGATGGGCAAGTGATAGATTGTTCATCATCGTGGCTGGGTCCTCCCCAAAGTCGTGGTCGTGGAGGCTGAGCTTCGTCCCGAGCCGCTCAGCCTTCGACAAGCTCAGCCTTCGACAAGCTCAGCCTTCGCTCAATCATCAGATTCCCCAACGTAGCGCCGGCGTGTTGACCGGCGCGTCCCAGAATTTTAGGATTTCGTCATCGGTTTTGACGAGAGTAATCGAGCAGCCCTGCATCTCCAACGAGGTGATGTAGGGGCCAATGAGATTGCGCACAATCTTGACGCCGCGCTCGTCGCAGATCTGGGCCAACTTACGATAGACGGTGTAGAGTTCCGAGAGGGGGGTGCCGCCCAAGCTGTTGACAAAGGCGATCACTGCGTCGCCAGTTTGGAGTGGCTCATCGGTCAAGCTCTTTTCGACCCACTCGCCGCTGTCGCGGTCAAATTCACGCACGGTGCGCGTGTAGGGGCCGTCGTCCAGAATCTCATTGGCGAGCATTGCGGTAATTTCATCGGCGGAACTCATCTTGATGCGCCGCATTCCCGGTTCGCCGTGGATGCCGACGCCGATCTCGATTTCGTCGTCACCCAGGTCAAAGATCGGTGCGCCCTTGGACGGGGTGACACAGGAGGTGAGCGCCATGCCCATCGATCGGCTATATTGGCTGACCTTGCGGGCGAGGTCAGCGCACTGGTCAAGCGTGTAGCCCGCTTCGGCGGCCGCGCCAACGATCTTCTCGACAATCACCGTGCCACCGACGCCACGCCGACCGGCGGTGTAAAGGCTATCTTTGACCGCGACATCGTCATCGATCAGGATATTCTGGACCGGGATGCCCTCCATGTGCAGCAGTTCGGCCGCGGTCTCAAAGCTGAGCACATCGCCCGTATAATTTTTGACGAGAAAGAGCACCCCCGCCCCGCTGTCGACCGCCTTGCCACACTCGAGCATCTGATCCGGCGTGGGCGATGTGAAGATTTCGCCGGGGCAGGCACCGGTCAACATGCCCATGCCGACAAAGCCGCCGTGTAGCGGTTCGTGGCCACTGCCGCCGCCGGAGACGACCGCCACCTTGCCGGCGATCGGTGCGTCGCCGCGGATGATGTAGTGTGGGTTGAGATAGATAGTAAGTTCGGGGTGGGCCAGCGCCATGCCCTGCAGCTGTTCGACGACGACCTCATCGACGGCGTTGATCAGTTTTTTCAAGGTGAACTCCTTTTGATCCTCGGAATGATCCACGAAGGGTCTACTCAATAACCTATCACAAAAATAAACGGATTAGCAAAACAGTCTATTACTTACGTGCAATTCTTGGAACGATATAGGATCAGTAGAATTGCATCTCACCAATTGCCGTGCTATAGTTGCCACGGCTTCGTCTTTGAAGCACAAGTTTCTAAACGCTACGTTACGCTACGTTTTAGTTGAATGATCGCCCACCATTCATGTTCCGTATAAACCTATTTTTTGATCTCTGCCACCTGACCGTGCAACGCCTGCGCAGCCGACCCGTGCTCTCGTTACTTACGCTCATTGGCATGGTGCTTGCGATTGGACTGTTGACGAGCGCCGGCTTTTTTAGTCAGGCGGTCGATCGTGTCATTCTCCAACAGGAGTTAGATGAACTGAGCCGCGTCACCGGTCGCGTTCCCTTCTCCACGCGCGTCTACTTTCAGCCCTCCTCGCGCAAACCGCTCTCGCTGGTCGATGCGGAAAATGTTGGCCGCAGCATCGCGGATACGATCTCATCGGAGATTGACCTGCCATTGGGCCACCTGGGCATCCAAGTGGAGAGCGGCGGCTTGATGCTGATCCCCGCGCCGGATGATGAACGGTACCAAGCCAAAAATTCATTTCTCGACACGGTCAATGTCGCCTATGTGGCCGATGTCGCTGATTATCTGGAAATGGTCGCTGGCGAACCGTTGGCGAGCTATGAGCCGAGCGCGCCGGAGACGCTGGATGTCTGGATCCATCGACGCCTTGCCGAAGAGATGGGGATCCATGTCGGTGAGCGCTTTCAGGTGACGGTGAATCTGCGGACGGCCCCGCGCTTTATCTATATTCGGGGCTTTTGGCAGGCCAAGGATGCTGAGGATTCCTTCTGGTTTACCAACCCCGACACCTCAATGCGCAAAACGTTGCTCGTCACGCGCACCGGCTACCAGCAATTTATTGAGCCAATGCTCGCCGCCAAATCGGGCTTTGTCAACTGGCATATTATTCTCGATGATACGCCCCTCAACCCAAAATACGCGGCCCAATATGCTGCCGGCTTTGAAGAGGGGATGGCGGTTGTCAATAAATATCTGCCGGGGGCACGCCTCGATATCTCGCCGCTTGATCCGCTCAAGCAATTTGTTGATCGCCAATCGCGCCTGACGCTGGTTTTGCTTGGCTTTAATGTGCCGGCGCTCGCCTTTTTGCTCTACTTTCTCTTGCAAATCTCGCTGATCGTCGTGCGTTGGCAACAGCGTGAGACGGCACTATTGGTGAGCCGTGGCATGAGTGTGCCGCACATTTTGGGCTTAACCCTGCTCGAAGAGTTCGTTCTCTTTCTGATTGGTGTCCCCGTTGGTATTCTCTTTGGCATGGCGTTGGCGCGGTGGATGGGCTATACGGTCAGTTTTTTGGCCTTTATGGCACGTCCACCATTGCCAGTTTCGCTGCAAGGGATGAGCCTCTCGCTGTTGGGGGTGGCCTTATTGGTGGCCTTGCTTTCGCGCGTGCTACCGACCTTTCTGGCAACGCGCCAGAGTGTGGTCGAGCAGGCGCGTGAGAGTGCCCGTCCGATCCGTGCCCCGCTCTGGCAACGGGCCTTTCTCGATATTCTGCTGATCTTTCCCACCTATTATGTCTATCAACAACTGGCGCGGCGCGGCACATTGGCGGTTGGTCTCAATGGTGAGTCGATGGCCAATGCGGCGGCCAATGGGGGGGCAGATGCCGCCTCCGCGCAGCTTTTCCAAGACCCACTGCTGATCCTGGCTCCGGCGCTCTTTATCCTCTGCATCACGCTGCTCAGTATGCGCGTCTTTCCCTGGCTACTGCGCCTCTTTGATTTCTTGGCCAGCCGCACACCTTGGCTCGCATTGCACCTGGCTTTGCGCCAATTGGGGCGCAGCAGTCAACAATATATCACGCCACTCATGTTGATCATCGTGGCGCTGGCTATGGGTATTTATATGCGCTCGATGGCCGAAAGTCTGGATCAGTGGCTGATCGATCAGGTCTATTACAATGTGGGTGCGGATATTTCCTTCTTGCCCTATATTGAATCAACCACCGACAGCGAAGCCAGGACGGAAGGCATTATTCCCCCCAAAGATGAGTTTGCCGTGATCCCCGGCGTCGAGACGGCGACACGCGTGGGTGACTATCAGATCACGATCGACGAGAGTGGCTCGCGCGGGATCAATGGGCGCATGTTAGCGCTCGATCGGGTGGATTTCAGCAGCGTAGCCTGGTTCCGTCCCGATTTTGCCGATGAATCGCTGGGCGCGCTGATGAATCGGCTGGCTACCTCGCCGGAGAGTATCCTTGTGCCACAGCCGCTTTTGGATGGGTTACATCTGCGGATCGGCGACAGCCTGACCATTCGCGTGCGGCTCGCCGATGGCATTTCGATTACCCGCGCTTTTACAATTGCCGGCCTCTATCGTCACTTTCCCACGGTGCAGAACGATGAAACTGTGGTGATTGGCAATTTAGAGCACCTCTTCACCGAGGCAGGGGCCGAGTTTGAGCATCATATTTGGCTACGGACCACCCCAACAATTGATGATAAAGCGTTCTTTGACGCGGTGGAACGCACTGGCGTGGAGCCAATTATGCTACACAATGCGCGCGCAACGATTGCGGCTGATCAGGCGAAGCTCGAGCGGGTAGGCATCTTTGGCACCTTGACCGTGGGCTTTGTCGCCGCCACTGTGATGGCGATGTTGGCACTTCTTGTGCACAACTATGCATCGCTGCAAGAGCGGCTCTATCAATTTGGTGTAATGCGCGCGATTGGGTTGTGGCGCGGACAGGTCATTGTGCAAGTGGTGATCGAGTATGGGCTGCTCACCGCCTACGGGGCCTTTGTCGGCGCCACAATTGGCCTGAATACTTCGCAACTTTTTGCGCCCTTCTTTCGCATTCCCGAAGCAAGCGGCGTGCCTTTGCCGCCATTGCTACCGATTATTGCCGAAGATGCCACGCTGACCCTGGGGCTAACCTTTGCGGGGCTGATGATTCTCTGTGAACTTTTTGTGATTACGCGAGCGTTAACCAGCCGCGTCTTTTCAGCACTGCGGATGGGCCATCAGGGCTAAGAACAGAACTTATCGAATCGCCGGGTTGAGTGAGCAACCTATTGCAGAGATGGAGGCGTGCACTGCATACTGTTGCGGGTTGTAAAGGTGGTGCATAAGTTTCAATGGTGATGCGCATTGTTGCACACTCTTACCACCTCTGCTCCGCTAAAGCAACAAAGAATACGCATTGAGGATTTTACAATTTGACACCCCCCCACAAACCATCTATAATGGCATTATCAATCCCAAAGAGCAACAACACTATTTATTTAGTAGCATTGGCGACTTTTTGTTGTGACAGCTTCTCCCCAAACTTCGCTGTCGTCTCTAATCTGTTGCCCTGTTAATCCAGCAAACATAACTAGCGTTATTAACGATACCTCGTGCCAAAGGCATAAGGCCGTGCATTCAGTCGCTTACGGACTGCGGGTTGCATGGTCTTGCATATTGTTGCGTTGTACTGCTGTTTTTGCGCATCTTTCCACATCCAGCTGTTTTGAAATTCGCTATGTACTCAGCAGAGAGAAGACAAGAGATTCTTGCCCTTATCGCGAGGCGCTCACGCGTGAGTGTGGATCACCTCGCCGGCTATTTTGGCGTGAGCCACTCTTCGATCCGACGCGACCTGAGTCAACTTCATGAAGATGGGTTGATCACACGGACCTATGGTGGGGCCGTGGCACTCAATGGCAGTAGCACAGAAACACCCTTTAGCGAACGAAAAGTTGCCAATTTTGAAGAAAAAGATCGCATTGGGAAAGTCGCCGCTGCATTGATTCAAGAGGGCGAGACGATCTTCATCGATGGCGGTACGACCACAGAATGCATGATTCCCTATTTGATGGACAAACGAATTACCGTTGTGACCTATGGGCTTAACATTGTCAATCGCTTGAGTAGCAGTAGCCATGTTACGGTCATTGTCAGCGGTGGTGCGCTGCACCAACCCTCCCTGACCTTTAATGGTGTCTTTGCGCTCAACAACTTGCAGAGCTACAACATCCGTTTTGACAAGTCCTTTATGGCCGCCAGTGGAGTCTCGATGCACGCGGGCGTTACCAACGCCAGTCTTGAGGAGATCCCGATCAAGCGTAAAGCCATCGAAGCTGGTCAAAAAAATGTGCTTTTGGTCGATGCAACCAAGATCGGTGTGATTCGGGCTGGTTTGATTGCAGGGTTGTCTGAGATTCATCAGGTGATCACCGGTGATAGTGCGCCGGCGCAAGAGATTGAAAAGTTCCGAGCCGGCGGCATTTGTATCACATTGGTTTAATTCATCATAATCTATGTCACACTGCATCAGTGCAGTGTCAGGGAAGTTTTGATAAGTAATGGGTCATTCCTGCCCCCACCTCCGTGAGGGTAAACTCTGGCAGGAATCTATCTGTATAGACCCCTCGGGTGCCCACTGGGCGCGCAGGGGTGACAACCTATCATGACTTACCTGACAGTGCACTAGTGCACTGTCAGGTAAGTTTTGGCAGTTTACGGTTTGTGGGATTTGTCACGCTGAAAGCGTCTTCAAGGGTATTTACCTGAAGATTCTTGCAGAATGACAGGGATTGATTCACCGTGTTTCCTATCAGAATTTCCTTGACACTGCACTAGTGCCGCGAACAGTAAGCGGCCAAACTACTCAACGACAGTTGCTTGTAATTGCTTCACAAGATAGATCAAGCTCCCGCATCAGTTACAAGCATGTCTATAAGAATCCATCCTGAAATTCGGTTGTGGCTCCCATCGCTTCACCTATCGGATTGGTGGACACAGAGAATTTTAGGACAGACTCTAAGCAGTCCCGTGTACTACCGCTTTCATCCGTGGTACGCACTATTTCTATTCCGTTTATCCAGACCATTTTTTTCAGTACAATTGAGGAGGACACTGTATGAAGAAGTTCAGGTTTCTGAGTCTGCTGGTCGTTCTGGCCTTGCTACTTGCCGCTTGTGGCGGTGGCGCAGCCCCAGCCGCAGAGGCACCCGCCGCAGAGGCACCCGCCGCTGCTGCCCCAGCCGCAGATGCCGCCGCCGCACCGGCAGCAGATGCCGCAATGGCTGATGATGGAGCGCTCGAAGCACCCATGTTGGCCGCCAAGGTCGCCGCCGGTGAATTGCCGCCGCTCGAAGAACGGCTCCCCAAGACACCGCGTGTCGTCGGCCCAACCACGCTGTTGGTGGCAGAGCACCAGCCCGATTGGACACCTGGCCAATATCAGGATGGCAGCGTACTGCGCACCGCGCACAGTGTTGCTGACTGGGCCCCAGATGTCTTCGTGATGCTCAATGAGCCGGCTTTGTCCGCACCAGATCTCGGTGTACAAGGGATTGAAGGCAATGTTTTGGAGAGTTTTGAAGTCTCTGATGACAATACCGTCTTCACCTTCCACATGCGCGAAGGGCTGAAGTGGAGCGATGGTGAACCAGTCACAACCGAAGATGTGCGCTTCACCTGGGAGAACATCTATGGTAACGAAAAGCTGACGCCTGCCGGCCTCAAGGCCCGCTTCCGTGTCGGCAATGATCCCAAAGGTGAACCAGGCGTTCTGGAGATTGCTGATGATTACACCTTTAGCATCACCTATCCTTCACCCTATGGTGGGTTCCTACGCAATCTCGTGATTGAAGGCTGGAATGGCTATACGGAGTTGATCAATCCGGCTCACGTGCTCAAGAAATGGCACATTGATTTCACCCCGATCGAAGATATGAAGGCCGATCTCGATGCAAACAATCTGACCGAGGAGTGGTGGACGCTCTTTGGCCAGAAGTGGTGCCAGAATTGGAATGATACAGCAGAACGCTGCATTGGCTATCCAACAGTCAATCCATGGGTTTCTGTCCCCTCCGATGCAGCAACGACCAAGATCTTCGAGCGCAACCCGTACTACTTCAAGGTTGACACCGAAGGCAAGCAACTGCCCTACATCGATAAGATCATTTCGCAGCAGGTCGAAGATGTTGAAGCGGTTAACCTGAAGGTGCTGACCGGCGAAATTGACTTCCTGCGTGAGAGTACTGGTCTTGTCAAGGTGCCGCTCTACAAGGAAAACGAAGATAAGGCTGGCTTTAACACAGTTCTTCTCGACATGCATGTTGATTCGAGCACGATCTTCATCAACATGACCTACGACGATCCGGTTTGGCAGTCGGTTGTGCAGGATCTGCGCTTCCGCCAGGCGTTGAGCCATGCGATTAACCGCGACGAGATCATCGAGAGCATCTACTACGGCTTTGCCGGCTATCCAGATCAAACCGTTGGTGCGGAAAACGCCACCTACGATGTCGATATGGCCAATAGTCTGCTGGACGACATGGGCATGACTGAGCGCGACGCCGATGGCTTCCGTATGGCCCCCGATGGCAGTCCCTTCTCGATGTTGGTTGAACATGGTGCCCATGCCCCAGATTTGGAGCCGATTGCTGAACTGCTTTCTGAGCAGATGAAAGATATTGGCATTAACTTCCAGATTAAGCGCATTGATTCCCAGCTTTGGGGTCAACGTCAGGCGGCAAATGAACTGCAGGCCACCGTCTTTTGGGGGCATGATCAGAATGGCGACAATGATCGCTTAATGGGTAACATTGGACTCTTTGGCCAAGCCTGGAATCTCTGGTTCACCACCGGCGGTAACGAAGGGGTGGAGCCACCGACTTGGGTTCAGGATGCGTTTGCGCTCAACAAAGCCCGCTGGGAGTCTGTTGCCGGCAGCGATGAGTACAACGCCTTTGTGGAACAAGGTCACCAATGGCAACAGGCCAATCTGCCGCAGATTACGATTGTCGAAAATGTAAAATATCCGATGATCGCCAGCAAGCGTCTGCGCAATGTACCAGTCGCCGGATATGCCATCGCCGGTAACTTTGCCGGTGAGCAGTTGTGGTTTGGTGAGTAGAGTTAAGTAATTGGTAGATAGGTAATACAGGTAGATAGGTAAACAGGGCAGCATCAGGCAAGCATCTCTTTTACCTGTCTACTTATTTACCTGTTTACCTATCTACCTGTGTTACACAAGGTCCTATTATGCTACTTTACATTGTCCGCCGGGTGATCATGTTGATCCCCATTCTGTTTTTAATTTCAATTGTCTCGTTTGTTGTAATTGAATTGCCCCCTGGTGACTGGGTAAGCAATTACATTACCAATTTGCGCAATTCCGGGATTGAGTTGCAAGCAGATGAAGCGGCCCGTCTCAGTGCGATATATGGTTTTGACCAGCCCTCCTATGTGCGCTATGGGAAATGGATGACGGGCATTCTCACGCGTGGCGACTTTGGTTGGTCCTTTCAGTGGGGGAAACCAGTCAACGAAATTTTGCGCGAACGGTTGCCCTTTACGATCCTGATCTCTTTCAGCGCGCTGATCCTCTCCTGGCTGATTGCAATTCCAATCGGTATCTATTCTGCCACCCATCCGTACTCGCTGATCGATTACATCGCCACAATTCTGGCCTTTGTTTGGGTGGCAACGCCGGGTTTCCTGCTCGCCTTTGTGGCCGCTTGGATGGTCTTTCGTTACCTCGGTTTTTCGCCATTGGGCTTGAATTCCACCCAATTTTTAGATGCGCCAATGAATGCCGCAAAGATCATGGATCGGGTCAAGCATCTGATTTTGCCAATTACGATCATCGGCCTCTCCGGCACGGGAGCTACGATTCGTGTTATGCGTGCTAATCTGCTTGATGAGTTGAAGAAGCAGTATGTCACCACTGCACGCGCCAAAGGGGTGCCCGAATTGCGTATTCTCTTCAAATACCCAGTGCGCATTGCCTTTAACCCACTCTTTAGCACGATTGGCTGGTTACTGCCTGCGATCATCTCCGGTGAGGTCATTATCTCGGTGGTTTTGAGCATCCCAACAATGGGGCCAACGCTCTTACGTGCCACGTTGGCCCAAGATATGTATCTCGTCGGCAGCATTGTGTTGATTCTCAGTTCACTCACTGTGCTTGGCACGCTGATTTCGGATATCTATCTGGCTTGGGCAGATCCACGGATCCGCTTTGATAGCACAGGAAAATAGGGGAAACTGTAATGACGGTACAAGAGCAATCGATCAGCAGCCCACTCTTTGAAGAGCGGCTTGATGATAAAACCGAGCGCTACTATTACGCCAAGCAATGGCAATTAATTTGGTGGCGTTTCCGTCGCCATCGACTTGCGATGATCTCACTCGTTTTGTTGATCATCCTCTATCTCATTGCGATTATGCCGGGTTTTGCCGCCCCCTATTCGCCCTTGCAGCGTTTTGAAGGCCGCCAGCAGAGCCCACCGACCAAAGTCCACATCTTCGATGAAAATGGTGGCTTGCACCTGCCCTTTATCTACCCGCTAAGTCGCGTACTCGATCAAAAGACATTCAAATATACCTATACCGACGACACAACACAACCCTCTCCCATTCGCCTATTTGTAAAGGGTGAGCCTTATAAATTCTGGGGGCTTTGGGAGACCGACCGCCATCTCTTTGGCGTTGGTCCGGAGGGCCCGCCGATGTTGCTTTTCGGTGCCGATGAATTGGGCCGCGATGTGTTGAGCCGCACCTTCTTTGGTTCACGGATTTCGCTCTCGATCGGCTTTGTCGGCGTCATGCTCAGCTTCTTTATTGGCGTTACCTTGGGCGGTATTTCTGGCTATTTTGGCGGCATCGCCGATGAGATTATCCAACGCATTATCGACTTTTTGCTTTCAATTCCCGCCCTGCCCTTTTGGATGGCGCTTGCCGCTGCCTTGCCTCGTGAATGGTCTGTCACCAAAACTTACTTTGCAATTACCGTCATCCTCTCCATTATTGGGTGGAGCGGCTTGGCGCGTGTCGTCCGTGGGAAATTGTTGGCCCTGCGCGAAGAGGACTATTCATTGGCTGCACAAGCGGCCGGTGCCAGCCAACCGCGTATTATCTTCCGCCACCTCTTGCCTGGCTTTACCAGCCATCTGATTGTTTCACTGACCTTGGCGATTCCGGGATCAATTCTTGGTGAAACGACGCTGAGTTTCTTGGGACTGGGTATGCAACCGCCAGCGGTTAGTTGGGGCGTGTTGCTCGGCGATGCACAGGATATGGTGGTCGTGGCGCAACAGCCGTGGCGGATGATTCCGGGGCTCTTTGTCATCGTCGCTGTGCTGCTCTTTAACTTTATTGGGGACGGGCTGCGCGACGCGGCTGATCCGTATGCAGATTAGATACTTACAAACTTTGGATGAATAGGCATGAATGAGCAAAAAGATCTATTAGTGGAAGTCGAGGATCTGCGGGTTCACTTCCATTTACAAGAAGGCATTGTGCGCGCCGTGGATGGCGTCAGCTTTCAGATTCGCCACAGCCGTACCCTAGGTGTAATCGGCGAGAGCGGCTCTGGGAAATCGGTCTCCTCGCAGGCGCTCCTGGGCATTTTGCCATCGCCACCGGCACGCATGATTGGCGGCAAGATCACCATGCATCTGCCCGAAACCGGTGTCGGTACCCGTTCGGTGGTGCTCTCCGACCTACCGACGCGCGGCAACGATTATCGGGCGATCCGCGGCAAGGAGATTGGTATCATCTTTCAGGAACCGATGACCTCTTTTAGCCCGGTGCACACCATCGGCAACCAAATCATGGAGTCGCTCCTACTGCACATCCCCAACATCACCAAGCAAGAGGCGCGTGAGCGGGCAATCGAAATCTTGCGACGGGTGGGCATTCCGCGTGCTGAACAGCGCGTCGACGCCTATCCCCACCAATTTAGTGGCGGTATGCGCCAACGGGCGATGATCGCTATGGCCTTGGCGTGTAACCCCAAACTTGTGATTGCCGATGAGCCAACCACGGCGCTCGATGTGACGATTGAAGCGCAGATTTTGGAGTTGCTCAAAGATTTACAGAATGAGTTGGGCATGGCGATTATGTATATCAGCCATGATCTCGCTGTCGTTGGCAGCGTGGCTGATGAGATCATGGTGATGTATTTGGGGTTGGTGATGGAGCATGCCAGCACAGAACAGCTTTTTGAAAGTCCGTTACATCCATATACACAGGCGTTGTTGCGTTCGATCCCAACCATCGATGGCCCGCTTGAGCGCCTGACCACGATTCAAGGCGCTATGCCTAGTCCATTTAGTGAACATCCGGGCTGTCCCTTCTTTTCGCGCTGTGATCAAAGCATTCCCGGTACCTGTGATGTCGCACGGCCACCGTTGGTCGAAGTGGAGCCTGGTCACAAAGTGCGCTGTGTCTTGTATAATCAATAGTCATGGATCATTTGTCGTTAAACCAGATCGCTGACAGTTCTGCTGCGTCGAAATCAAGTTGCACTCTTACTCTTGATTAGCGACTAATGACCAATGATGAATCGTTTGGAGCCAGAAACGTGTCTAAAGAAAATGATACGCTGTTAGAAGTCCAAGGACTCAAGAAATATTTTCCAGTTCAGGCCGGTTTTCTCCGGCGCGTGGTCGGCCATATTAAAGCGGTCGATAATGTTTCGTTTACGGTGCGCAAAGGCGAAACATTGGGCGTGGTGGGCGAAAGCGGCTGTGGTAAGACGACCATGGGGCGCTGTCTCGTCAAGCTCTATGAACCAAGCGGGGGCAAAATTCTGCTCCATACACCAGAGAAGACGCTCTCGGTGACGGAATTGCAGGGGCAAGATCAACGGCTCTTCCGCAGTAGCGCCCAGATCATCTTTCAGGATCCCTTTGCTTCGTTAAATCCACGCATGAGCATTCTGGAAACAGTCGGCGAGCCGCTGCTGGTCAATGGGATTGCCCGTGGCCGCGACTTGGAAGAGCGCGTCAAAGAAGTGATCACCCAAGTCGGTCTGCGCGTCGAACATCTGCGTCGCTTTCCGCACAGCTTTAGCGGTGGTCAGCGGCAGCGTGTTGGTATTGCGCGGGCACTCGTTGTCCATCCCAGCCTCATCGTCGCCGATGAACCGGTTTCGGCGCTCGATGTCTCGATCCAGGCCCAAATTTTGAACTTGCTCAAAGACCTACAAGCAGAGTACAATCTGACCTATATCTTTGTCTCGCACAATATGGCGGTGGTGCGCTACATCTGTGATCGCATTGCCGTGATGTACGCGGGAAAATTGGTCGAGTTGGGGCAGAAGCAGGAGTTGTTGTCCAACCCGCGGCATCCCTATACAGAGCTTTTGCTGGCCGCTGTGCCTAAAACGACAGAGCGCCACCGCGAGTCTCGGTTGGTAACCCCGGGCGAACCGCCGGATGTCTCTAACTTGCCCAAGGGCTGTGTCTTTCAAGCCCGCTGCAAGTATGTCAAAGATCGCTGCAAAGAGGAAGAACCGCTGTTGCGTGCAGTGGGTGATGCCCATTTTGCGGCTTGCCATTTTGCAGAAGAGTTAACTTTGCAAGGGATTTCAAGCAATGGGGCAACGCTACACCCCGTTTCGGCGCTACATGAAAATTAATTAATTATGGTACAAACGGGATCACGATATGTTATCGCCTATCTGCTCTGGGCTGTGAGCGTGGCGCTCGCAATTGTTACGTTGCTGGCCTGGCGCAGTTCCGCAATGATTGTGTTAGGCGTTACGCCGTGGGATCGCTATGTCGAACACGCGCTAAATCAATTTGGCTTTCTCTTTCTGGCGATCTTTGGGCTTGCGGTCATTGTCTTTATCGAACACTTCTATCGCCGCGGGGTCGAGCAAAACAGACTCTTTCTGCGCTTTTTCCTCGTCAGCTTTTGGGAGATGCTCTGGTTGGCGTTAGTGCAATTAACGGCATTGATTGGCTTGGTCGAACTGGCGCTTTTTACGCCAGCCAGATTATTGGTGGTTGTCGGTGAACTGGTGCTTTGTGGCGTGCTTTACTGGTGTTATCGGCGCGCCGTCAACCGTTATATGCCACCACTGTTATGATCATGCGTTGGTTTCTCCTGTTGCTGCTCGTCATTGGCACAGCAGCACTCTGCCTCCTGGCAATCAAGACACCCCTCAATATTTATGATGAAGGGCTGGCTTTGGTCGGTGGCTGGCGCTTGTTGCAGGGCGACATCCCCTTTCGCGATTACTGGGCACTGTACCCCCCTGGTCAATCCTATCTGCTGGCAATGATCTTCAAACTTGCTGGGGCCAACATTTTGGTTGAGCGGCTCTACGATGTAACCGTACGTGCACTCTGCGTAGCCGCTGTTTTTCCGGTAGCGCAGATGCTCATGCCGTCGCTGCTGCTCACCTGCATCACGACGCTCACAGTCGGTCTGCTGCTGGCCGCCGCCACCTTTTATGGCTATATCATGTTTCCGGCGTTGCTCTTGGCCTTTCTTGCCTGCTATGCCTTTTTTCGTGCGCTGGCGCGGCCAACCTCACTGCGTTTTTTTGTTGTCGGTCTTGCGCTCGGCCTCACCGCACTCTTTCGCGTGGATGTGGCAGGCTATGCCGGTATTGCTGTGCTGGGGAGTCTGCTACTTCAGCCCTGGCAAGGTGACCAACAACATGCTGCCCATGATGTAGCCGCCCCCACCTTTTCATGGTGGCGCCAAACGCTCCTGATTGGTGGCGGCGCGACACTGGTGGCCGTGCCGATCTACGGCTATCTGACCGCAGTAAGCAACCCAAGTGAAATTTTTACCAATTTACTGATTTTCCCCACTACCACCTTTCGTGCCGTGCGCCACCTCCCCTATCCTAGCCTGCTACCCGACTGGTCACGCTGGACCGAGCGCGGCAACTGGTTGAGCCAGGTCGATTGGGTAATTGGGGATTGGGCCCGTTTTTATCTGCCCTTGCTCGTCTATGGCCTGACGACACTGCTGCTGCTGATCCGGTTAATACGCGCCCGCCAACGCCGCGAAGCAGTAACCCGCAACACGGGGGCAGGGGCAGCCATGTTACTCTTTGGCCTGGGTCTCTTTCTGCAAGCGCTGAGCCGCTACGATGCCATTCATGCGCTTCCCACGGCACTGGCTACCATTTTGCTGATTGGCTGGCTTTGGCAGCAACTGCTGGCGGCACACTGGTGGCGTCCGATCTACACACCTGTCCCCCTGTTGTTGACCTTGCTACCCCTCTTTGTCTATGCTTATCTGCCGTATGCACAGTTGCGGGATTATGCCACCGTCTTTCCGCCAACCGGCTGTTATGCAACCTTGCCACGGGCCGGCTGTGTCCCGATCAGCCAAGATCAGGCCTCGATTATCAATTGGCTAGATCAGCTTGACCCGACGGGGAAGGATGCCGTCTTTGTGGCGGCACGCCGCCACGATCAGCTCTTCATCAACGATGTATCGCTCTACTTTTTGGCCGGACGACCCATTCCCACGCGCTATCACGAATTGCATCCCGGCGTGGCAACCACGGCTATCGTGCAAAAGGCGATCATTGCGGAGCTTACACGCGCGGCAGTCCCATGGCTCTTCGTTGTCCATTATCCCGATTCCCATGAGCCGAATGACAGCGCCAAAAGTAGCGGCGTCATCCTGTTGGATGAGTACATCCACGCCAACTATCATGCTGTTCAGCAATATGGTATTTACCAACTCTGGCAACGACAGGCCACCCCGTAATCACAGTCGGCCTGCGATCACGGGATCTTAGCCGTTATCAGACACTTTCGGAATTTCTCGAAGAGTTTTCAGCGCTTGCGCAAGTAACGTTCAAAAGAAGTAGAGAACAAACAGTTACAGCTAATCAAAGGAGCTTACGATGACATTGAAAGTCGCAGTAATCGGCTTGGGTAACATTGGCAATACCCATGCCCCGATCTATCAAGCCAACCCCGCCACCGAACTCGTCGCGGTCTGTGATATCATCAAGGAGCGCGCCGATAAGGCGGCTGAGCGCTATGGGGTCAAGGCCTATTACAGCGTTGATGATCTGCTGGCCAACGAGGAACTCGACGCCGTGAGCGTCTGTAGCGCCGGCAAGGAAAATGGCGGTGACCATTTCGACCCGACGATCCAATGTCTGGAAGCGGGCAAACATGTGCTCGGCGAAAAGCCCATCTCCAACGAGATTGAGAAGGCGCGCGAGATGGTGCGCACCGCCGACAAAAAGGGCGTCTACTACGGCATCAACCTCAACCACCGCTTTGTCCCACCGGCAGCCAAGGCCAAGCAATGGGTCAGCGAAGGCAAGTTGGGCGATCTGCTGCTCATCAACATGACAATGTGGATTGGCAATCCCAACGATACGTCCCCCTGGTTTCACGCCCGTGCGCTCCATCCCCACTCGGTCGATGTGATGCGCTACTACTGTGGCGATGTGGCCCGTGTCCATGCCTTCTTCAACAAAGCACCGGGACGCGTCTGCTTCTCTAACATGCAGGTCAACATTGAGTTTGAAAATGGTGTTGTCGGCCACCTCACCGGCAGTTATGACACCAACCCACGCCACAACCTGGAACGCTGTGAAGTGATGGGCACCGAAGGGCGCTTTGTGCTCGACAACTGCTACGAAGAGTTGACCCTCTACCCCCGCCGTAGCGATGAACTGACGGTTGTGCGTAACAGCATCATGGGCGGCCTCAGCGGCTTTAACGCGACCTTTACCAATCGCATCAATCGCTGGATCGAACAGGTTGATGCCGGTGTGCCGCGTGAAGAGATCGACGCCTCTGGCAAAGATGGTCTTGCCGTGCAGGAAGTGATTGAAGCGGCGATCCGCTCGTATGAGACGGGGCGGGCCGAAGAAGTACCGATTGGGTAATGCGCTCTTCGCAGAATTGTACAGAAGTTCGACTTTTGCCAAAAGTCGAACTTCTTGTATCGGTCGCTCTGCTTGCTCAAGAAGATAGAAATATTAGTTTTCAAGCCATAATCGTCTGTGATAAAATTGTATGGGAAAATTTGATACAGGTGGCAAGCGTACACTGCATTTATACGCGCTAGCTTGGGCAGAGTGGGTCGTGGCTCAGCACCATCTGGTACTCGATGCCGAACTTTCCGGCGAATTCCAATTTGTGGCACGGGCAACAGATGTACTATTACAAGTACATGATCAAGAGGATCGACACTATTTAGTCCTCACCGAGTTACAAGCGCGCTACGACCCGAAGATGCCTCGGCGATTAGCGGCATACGCTGCGTTAGCCCGTGAGAAATATAGCCTTGATGTCTATGTGGTTGTGATCTATCTCTTGCCGCCACCGGAAGATGTCATATTAGCAGAAGATTTTCACGTCACCTTTATGGATCAGACGGCGCGACAAGACTTTCGCCTGATTCGGTTATGGGATTTAAATGCAAATGAAGCATTGGCGCTAAGTAACCCGGCCCTGGTTCCGTTCATCCCATTAATGGAAGGAGGGGATAACGAACAAACGCTACGTCGCTGTGTTACACGAGTGCAGCAGGAGCCGGATGCCGAAGAACTAGTCGCAGTGCTAGCATTACTTGCGGGTTTAGTGATGGACAAGGATGTTGTTCGTCGGATTGTGGGGTTGAATATGCATTTACTTAAAGAATCGTCACTCTATCAGGAGATCACTGAGACAGCGCGTGAAGAAGGGCGTGAAGAAGGGCGTGAAGAAGGGCGTGAAGCAGCATTGATCATGCTATTCAGCTTTTTAACATTTCGCTTTGGCAGTTCTTTAACCCATTTGAATGACCAGATCCAAACATTGGGTCTGCCCGCAATAAAGCGTTTAAGCAATTTCGTGATCGATGTTGCAACCGCCGAGGAATTCGAGCAGGCACTACAAAGGATTGTGGCAGAGAAAGCCGCCACCCCCCCTGCTGCAGAGTAATTCCCGTGTCATTTTCTTTATGCGCATATTGCTGAATTGCATTCATGCTTGAACAACTACCATGCCCCTACGGTGGCGTGACAATTAACTGGGGAAATGCCATCATGCTAAAAACCTGTGTAATCGGGATGGGGCCAATCGGCAACATCCATTCAACCATGTATAGCGAAGATGAACTGGCCAATTTTGCCGCGGTCTGCGACTGGAACAAAGAACGCGCCGATACCGCCGCCGCCAAGTATGGCGTCAAAGCCTATTACGATGTGCAGACGATGTTGGCGGCCGAACAACCCGATGTCGTCAGCATAACAACCGGTGGCCACGAATATGGCAGCGAGCACTATCTGCCGACGATGCAGGCGCTCGACTTTGGCTGCAACGTGATTGGCGAAAAGCCGATCTCCAACGAGGTCGAAGAGGGCGAGGAGATGGTCGCCAAGGCTAAGGCAAAGGGCGTGCGTTACGGCGTCAATCTCAATCACCGCTTCACCCCCGCCGCGCGTCTGGCAAAAACGTGGGTTGAAGAGGGGCGCATTGGCCATCAGCTCTTTATCAATATGAGCATGTGGATCATGAACCCGCGCGAAACATCGCCCTATTTTCATCTAAAGGCGCTGCACCCGCATACGATTGATGTGATGCGTTACTTCTGTGGCGATGTGGAGAAGGTCCACTGCTTCGCCACCAAAGCGCCGGGCCGCCAGATCTGGTCGACTGCGGTCTTTAACATGAAGTTTAAAAACGGCTGTGTCGGCACGCTCACCGGCAGCTACGACATCGAACGTGGCCACCCGATGGAGCGCTGTGAGGTCGCCGGCATCAACGGTCGCTTTGTGATCGACGACATGTACCGCGAAGTAACGCTCTATCCGGCGGGCAATCCAGAAAAGACGGTCTACACCAATCCACTCTTTGGCGGCTACCGCGAATTTAATGACACCTTCCGCAATCGCATCCACACCTTCTTACAGCAGGTGACTGACGGTGTCGGGCCGGATGAGATTGACGGTTCCGCCGTTGAGGCATTGGCGGCGCAAAAGGTGATCGCGGCGGCGATTGAGTCGATGGAGACGGAGACGGTCGTAAAAGTACAAGAGTAACGCTACGCTGTTTTTCTCGCAAGTAACCCCAATATAATGTGGCTGTGTCCCAACGCACAGCCACGCCCCTCCCTTGCTGGTAAACTCCTAGTGGTAGACGGTGAGCGTATCTTCACTTGGCTTCAAACGTCTAGTATTATGTACACCCCTTTTTGATTGTAGCGCATGGATACCCGCATCTGGCGAACGCACAGAAGGAGTTTGCTATGTAACAAAATCACCCAACCAATGCCTGAATTCCGTCGAACATTGTAGGTAGGTCTGCAAATCGTAGATGCTGCGCCGGCTTCGTCCTGGGCCGCACAACATTGTAGAGATGCCATACCAATGGAGGCACAACATGATAACCCTATATCCGCGTACCAGACGCATTTTCTCTGGCGGAGTCCTTTTGGCAAGCACCCTGCTGCTACTGGGGCTCTTTTTATTGCTGGCCAGCCAACCGGCCGCTGCACAAGGTACAGTCACGATTCCCACCGTTCAAGCACCGCCCACCATCGACGGCCAGTGTGACCAACCGAAAGGCGAGTACGGTATCGCCTTTACCGCCGCCTTTACCGATGTCTTTGGCAGCGGCACCGTCTATCTCAGCCATGACGCCACGAATCTATATGTCTGCATGACGGGTTCGGTCGGCACGCTCAATCAACGCTTCGCTGCGGTCTATCTCGACCCCAATAATAGCAAAGCAGCGTTTGCGCAGGCCGAAGACTTGGGGCTGCGCGTCAATATCAGCGACAGTGTAAACAGCGCGGTGCGCGGCACGGGCAGCGGCAACTATACGCCCGATCCCTCAATCACCGGCTGGAGCGCCAAAGCAACGACTGCCAATGCAGACCAGGCCGAATGGCAGATCCCCTTGGATCTCGTCCAGACGCAATGTGGCAGCCCGGTTGGCATCGCGATCTATCACCACTGGCTGCGCGATCAGGGCGATGACTTTGGCTGGCCCACCAATCAATTCTATGATGTGCCCAAAAGCTGGCAGGAGATTACCCTCGCTGGCCAGGAATGTGGCGTCGATCTCGCCGTAAGCAAGCAAGGCGCGTTGAACCCCAACAGCGGGTTGATCGACTATACCATCGAAGTCAAGAACAATGGCACGGCAACCGCCAATGATGTCAAACTCGTCGACATGCTGCCGGCGGAAGTGCACTTTGTCTCTGCCATCCCAGGCGCACCAACTTGCACGCACAGTGGCGAATTTACGGGCGGCACCCTCACCTGTAACTTGGGCGCAATGGCTCCGGGCGCAAGCCAGAGCATTGCCCTTACCGTCGCGCCGCTCAAGGTGGGGCGGCTGATCAATGATGTAGCGGTCAGCAGTAAAGAGCCCGACCTGAATGTGAAAGATAATAGCGCCAGGGCAATCGTCAGCGTGGAGAGCGTCGCAATTGCAGATGTGAGTATTTCCAAACAGGCGAGTGCTGCCACGGCTACGATTGGCGAGAGTTTTACCTATACGATTGAGGTGAAAAATTTGGGTGATGACGACGCACAGGGGGTCACGATCAGCGATACCTTGCCGTCCGGCGTGGCCTATGTCAACGCCACCGCGCCGACGAGTGCTGCCTGTAGCGAAGCCGGCGGCGTTGTCACCTGTAATTTGGGCACGGTGCCCAACGGCGGCAGCGTGACGGTTGCGATTGAGGTGCGTGCCACGGCGGCCGGTCTCCAGACCAACACGGCGACGGTCAGCCTGCAAAGCCCCATCGACCCGGCACCGGCCAACAATCGCGCCACGGTCGAATCAACGGTCACTGGCCTCAGCGGCAAGATCGCCTACGTCTTCCGCCAGGATACCGCCACCGCCGCCAACTTCAAGAGTTTGCTCGAAGGACGGGGCTTTACGGTTCATCTGGTGCGCTGTCCCGCTGTGCCGAGCACCGATTTCACCGTCTTTAATGCCGTGATCATTGCCGATGATACCGGTAGTTTGAATAGCTGGTGTGCCGCCGCTGCTGGCGCAACGCATATCGATAGCGCCAACAAACCAACGATTGGTCTCGGCGAAGGTGGCTATGCGTACTTTGGCCAACTCGGCCAACCGATCGGCTGGCCCCACGGCTGGCACGGCCCCATGGACCGCGTGACACCGACCAATGTCGCGGCTGGCTACTGGCACGCACCAACCGATTTTGGCGCACCGCCGCCCAATCCCGTTGGCCTCTACGGAGCGCCGGTCAATGAAGTAGGCATCTACCTGCCCAGCGTTGCCGGCGTTCTGCCTTTAGGTGTCGAACCAGCCGCAACTGACCACGCGTCGCTAATCGCCGACAGCGAGGATTGCAACCAACTCTGGGGCTTCTCTGGTGGGCCGACTGCTATGACGGCGAACGGCAAGGATCTCTTTGTTAACGCCGTGGTCTTTGGCCTCGGTCGTCGCTGCCAGCTACCGCAACAGCCACCGGCCGACTGTATCGCGCTCGTCAAAACCGCGGAACCGGCCGATGGCACCGCCGTCAACATTGGCGATGTGATCACCTATCACCTCAAGTACACGGTGAAGGACACCCCAGCCTGCGCCAGTGCACGGGCGCTCCTTGAAGACGCCATTCCGCCCGATACGCTCTACGTGCCCGGCAGTGCATCCGATGGCATCGTGCCGGCGGGCGGCGTTCTCCAGTGGAATCTAGGGGCACTTGCACCTGGTGCAACCGGCGAGAAGAAGTTCCAGGTCTATGTGACCGATGCCCAGTGCAACAACCAACGCCGCGTCGTCAACCGCGCGCGGCTGGTGAGCAGTGTCGGCATCTTTACGAGCAATGTGGTGACCCATCCGGTGAATTGCCCGAATGTGGTGCCAGCAGGGACGCAACCGCCTTATGCCGAGGATGAGATCCAGATCTACCCCTATCCGCTGGTCACCGGTCAGCAGACTGAGGTGAGCGTGCGCATTCGCAATCTCTCGGCTATGGCGCAGACGGTCAATGTCTCCCTGGAGAGCAGCCCGAACAACTTCGGCATTGGGATTCCCTTTGGTCCGCTGCTGACGACGGAAAGCAATCCGCGATCGGTCACGCTGCCCCCCTTTGGCATCGTTGAAGTGAAGTGGCATTGGATTCCGACAATTTCGGGCCACTACTGCGTTCGTGTCAAGATCCAAGGCAGTGGTGACGTTGTGCCGGTCTTTACCTATCGCAATCTGGATGTGCGCGAGGATCTGCAACCTGGGGTGGAAGATACGCTACCCTTTGCCGTGGGCAACCCCAAGGCGACCAACGCCAATATCCTGCTCGTGGTCGACAACACCTGCCCGGCCTGGGAAGCTTGGGTCAATGACGATGAGCATGATCAACCGCTGGTGCTCAGCGATATGACGCCCGGCGAAGTGCGCACGGCCACGTTGCATGTCATTCCACCGACGGATCGCCCGTTGGGTACTGCCTGTCATATCGATGTGCAGGGCTGGATCGGCAGTGAATTGATTGGCGGCATTCGCAAGCTCGATGTGCCGCCAGTTCATCTGCCACACAGCAACCCATCGTGGATGGAGCCGGAGATCAGCACGATTCCTACGCCATTGACGGTCGGTCAACCAGGTCAGATCTGCGTGCAACTGCAGAACCCAATGCCCTTCCCACGCGTCGTTTCGCTTGACTATGCCGTAGCGGACTTTGGGGCCGGGATTCCGTTTACACCAGTCGGTAATCTAAATAGCATTACATTACCAGCCAACAGCATCGCCAACTACTGTATCAGTTGGACGCCGACACCGAGCAACAATCTGCACCGCTGCATTCTGATCACGTTGCACCAAGATGGCTTTATGGATCAGCAGAGCCAGCGCAATATCGATCTGGTAAAGCGGCCACGTCTCGTGCTCAGTGAATTGCTCAATCTGCAGATTCCCTTCACCATCGGCAACACGGCGAACTTCTCGCGGACATTGGCGATTGACCCGGTCTTTGTCGGTCTGCCGCCCTTGTTCAAGGTTCACATCACCCCGGACCCGCCGCCTTTCCTGGAGGCCGGAGCGCAACAGCAGTTTATGTTGACCTTTGAACAAGTTGGCGGTGCCCAGGCCGCCGCCGTAACGGATGAGGATCTCAGCGGTTATGGGGATAGCGCGCGTGTCGAAGTGGGGCTCAACCTGGATGATGAGCAAGTTGGTGGCTTTACGGTGGAGTTTGCGCCACCGGAGCAGATCTTCTTGCCGATTGTAGAGAAGTAGTGGGGTAGAGCAGTTACAAATCGTATCCGTCGTAGGGCCACGGTATACCGTGGCCCTACGACGGATACGATCTCACCAACTCGGCAGGACATAGCGAAAGATCGCCACAAAATGGCAGACGCTGCCACCGATCACAAAGAGGTGCCAGATGGCATGGTTAAAGGGTAGCCGGCTCCACAGAAACGGAATGACGCCCAGAGAATAGGAGAGACCGCCCGCTACCATCCAGAGCATGCCTGCGCCCCCCATTGTCGTCAACATGGGCTTGACCAACAGAACAGCTAACCAGCCCATGACCACATAGGTTGCCGTCGAGATACGCACAAAGCGCGATGTGAAGAACGCTTTGATGCTTGCGCCAGTTACCGCCAATCCCCAAATGAGTGCAAAGAAGAGCCACCCATAAAAATTGCGCATCTGAATCAGAATGATCGGCGTGTAAGTGCCGGCGATCAAGAGCGCAATGCCCACGTGGTCGAGAATATGAAAGACCCGTTTGGTCGCAAAGTGCTGGATCGCGTGATAGAGGGTCGAGGCCAAATAAAGAAAGACCAATGTGCCGCCATAGATACTTACCGCGATCACTCGCCACGTATCACCCCACAGCGCGGCCCAGACGACCAACAGCGTCAACCCGACCAGGCTCAACGCCGCGCCAATGCCGTGGGTAATCGCATTGGCAATCTCTTCCATGAGGCTTTCTACCTCGCCTTGCTGTTTCTGCTGCATCGTGCTCATTCCTGTTTCCTTCGTTTCAACCATACAATCTAGATAGACACTATATCATAGATTGTATGGTTGCGTGTTCTGAATCTGTTTTGATGGATCAGCTGCCGCTCTGTTCTTGCGATTGCCGCTACCAGCAGCACAATTCCGTAGAATTGCTGAGCTTTATACGCGCAAACAGCGCCATTTTTCAATTGGAGGGGGAAGCGACGATTTTAAGCGATTGATGCTGATCTGCTACAATTCCCCTTACAAAAATGTATAATTTTGTTAAGCATGGGACTCACGCAGTTCGCTGATTGAGTAGGTGGCGTTTGACCGGGAACCCTGGGGGCGCGAAGTCAAAAACTGCGTAAGTCCTAAAGCAAAGAAAGTAGGAGCCGATGCGCTTTCGCTGGTGGATGATCTTCGGAATGCTTTTTGTACTCTCCTCTTCATTTCCTCTCCTGTTGCCATCAATATTGGGTGCTACCCTCTTATCCCAACAGATCAGTGCGGCGGGCGTTGCCCTACCTTCATCACACCAGCAATTGGCCGTAGACGATTATCCTATTGGGAATCCTACTATGACCGATCTATGGATCGACCCGATCCATGGCTTGGATAGTTACAGCGGGCGTGACCGTGCGCACCCCTTACAGAGCGTCACAGCCGCCTGGCAACAGATCCCCAACGGTAGCTCGCTGACCACAACCGGCTATCGCTTGCTACTACTTCCTGGTGATTATCCGGAAGATCTGTTGCCCGAATATTGGGAGGATCGCCATGGCACAGCTACCTTTCCGATCATCGTGCAAGCGGCCGATGGCGCAAGCACCGTGCGGCTGCTGGGCGATCTCAATCTCTATCGAGTTGACTATTTCTATCTGTTAGATCTGACCATTCAACAGGAAAATGATGTTTTTCATTGCGAACAGTGTACCTATCTGCTCCTGCGCCACAATACCTTCCTGGGTAGCCGCGCCGCTTCGCATGAAAACATCAAGATCAACCAGTCACAGCACATCTATCTGGAAGAGAACGACATTGACGGCGCAGAACAGAACGCGGTCGACTTTGTTGCCGTCCAATATGGGCACATCCGCAACAACCATATTCACAACGCCGATGATTGGTGCATCTATCTCAAAGGGGGGTCGGCTTACTTTCGCATAGAAAATAATGAGATCGACAGTTGTGGTACCGGTGGGTTTACCGCAGGCGAAGGGACAGGCTTTGAGTACATGGTCAACCCGTGGCTCCACCACGAGGCTTATGATCTCAAAGTTGTCAACAACCTGATCCATGATACAGACGGTGCTGGCCTGGGCGTAAGCGGCGGTTATAACATACTCTTCGCGTATAACACACTCTACCGCGTGGGTGCCCGCAGCCATCTCTTGGAAATCGGCTTTGGCGGGCGGAGTTGCGACGGTGACACCAATCTGCCTGGGCAGTGCGCCACGAATCTGGCGGCCGGTGGCTGGGGCACGACTGTCGTCGGTGGTGAGGGGGAGCCGATCCCCAATCGCCATATCTACATTTACAACAACCTGATCTATAATCCAACTGGCTATCAAAGCCAGTGGCAGCACTTGGCAATTGCCGGTCTGCACACACCCCGTGCCGGATCTAATATTCCCGATCCGGCCCAAAGTGATGACCAGCTTGTCATCCGTGGCAATCTCATTTGGAATGGCCCCGCCGATCATCCACTGGGCTTGGGTGAAGAGAGTGGCTGTCAACTGGACAACGTCACCTGCAATGACACGCAACTGCGCCAGGAAAACAGCATCAATACCGTCGAACCAGCGCTGCGCGATCCAGCCGCCGGTGACTTTCGCCCCCTCGCCGATGGCAATCTTTTTACCGTCACGACCTTTGTCCTGCCCAATTTCCCTGCTTGGGAACCACTGACCCCAGCCGCGCCCGCCGGTGTACTGACCAACACGATTTCTATGGACCGTGTCGGCAATCCACGCACCGCCGCGGACCCGCCTGGGGCATACACCAGTGCCAACTCTGGGCCGGTTGACCCAACCCCGACCGCCACCCTTTTGCCAACGCAACCCACGCTGCCGGCTCCGGCGACCGGCACGCGGCAACTCTTTTTGCCCGCCATTGTTCACGATCATGGCCGTGCCACCCCAACTGCTACGCCAACGACCCTATCCCTACCGCCAACAGCGACGCGCACGCCAACCATCGTCTCGACTGCAAGTGCACAACCAACTGACACCACCACTGCGACCTCTACTGCCACACCGACCGCCACACCGACCGCCACACCGACCGCCACACCGACTGCGACACCATCAACCAACGAGACGGCAACACCTTTCCCAGGGGGGGCACTCACCGTGATCACCCTGGGCGACAGTCTAACCGAAGGTCAAGGGGACGATAGCCCTGCCGGTGGTGGCTATCCACGGCGCTTACTCGACCATGTGTTGACTCTACGTGACGACTCTACGGTCACCAATCTCGGCCAATCCGGCTGGACATCTGATGATCTGATCAACGGCGTCAATGGCGAACCGGCCCAATTGGGCGCGGCGGTCGACCAACTCAACGCTACCGGCGGGGCGCGTCTGGCATTGGTTTGGATTGGTAGCAACGATCTCTGGTATCTCTACGAATTTAATAACCCCACGGTGGAGGATGAAACAGCCGACCGCGCCCATTTCCGCGCCAACATCGATACGATCCTCAGTCAGTTGCGCGCCACCGGGGCCACGGTAATCATTGCGCTGCTTGATGACCAATCGCAGCGCCCCGTCGTGGCCGATCCACCCAATCCGAGTGAAGTGGCCTTCCCTGGCATCTCCGAGGCGGAACGACAGCGGATGAGTGGACAGGTCACAGTGTATAACCAAGCGTTGCGTGCCAGTGCCGCGGCGCACAGCGTGCTTCTGGTCGATTTTTCGACAACCACGATCTTTACGACGCCGGCAACCCTCGCCGATGATGGCAACCATCCCAACAGCAGCGGCTATGACGCCATCGCTACGATCTGGCAAAATGCCATCGATCCACTGCTCGAACCATAACAACTCCCACTAAAACTGTCCTTTCGTACAGCCCCAACCGACCCGACGATCAAGCCGTCGGGTCTTTTTTATTGGTAGAGTATGGGTATGAGAAAACGTAATGCGTGAACCGTGATGCGTGAACCGTGATGCGTGAACCGTAATGCGTGAACCGTAATGCGTGAAACGTATAGGATTCAGGTAGGAGGACAGAATGAGTAACAAAGTGGCATTGATTAGCGGCGCGAGTCGCGGTCTGGGCAAAATGTTGGCCCACTTTTTGGCGGCGCAAGGGATGACGTTGATTTTGACGGCGCGCGGGGCAACTGCGTTGCGCCAGGTTGCCCAGGAATTGGAGGGGTTCGCTGGGGAAGTGATTGCGCTGCCGGGGGATGTGAGTGACGGCGGCCATCGGCAAGAATTGGCGAACGCGGTGGCTGAATTTGGCCGGCTGGATCTGTTGATCAACAACGCTTCGCTGCTCGGCCCGAGTCCGCAGCCGACGTTAGCCCATTACCCGCTGGAGACGCTGGAGCAGGTTTACGCCGTCAATGTGTTGGCTCCGCTCGGCTTGGTCCAGGCAACACTGCCCTGGCTGGAAGCGGCGCAAGGACTCGTCATTAACATTTCGAGCGATGCCGCGCTGGGTGGCTATACCGGTTGGGGTGGCTATGGATCCAGCAAAGCCGCGCTGGATCTGCTGACGCTAACGTTGGCGAATGAACTGCGCAGTGCTGGTGTTGCCGCGATCAGCGTAGATCCGGGGGATATGCGCACGCAGATGCAGCAAGAAGCTTTTCCCGACGAAGATATCAGTGACCGTCCACTGCCCGCGGTAACCTTACCGTTTTGGGCATGGCTACTCGGCCAAGAAGCGGTTACCCTCAGTGGTCAACGCTTACAAGCACAGGCCGAAACCTGGCTTGCCGAAAACGCATAAGGGGGCTTTATATGAAACGCAATGACCTATATTTTGAACGACCTGCCGCCCTTCAGGCAGCACTCCCACCCGAGCAACGGGGTTTGCAACGGGACGAAGTACGTCTGCTCGTTAGTACGCCAACTGGCCACAGCCACAGCACCTTTGTCCAGCTTGCCGACTTTTTACAGCCGGGCGACTTGCTGGTTGTTAACCGCAGTGCGACCCTGCCGGCTAGCCTACCAGCCGTCAGCAGCCAAGGGCCACTCGTGCTCAACCTATCGACCAACTATGGCGATGGCGTCTGGTTAGCTGAGCCGCGCTGGAGCAGTAGCGAGCCCGGTCCATTGCCATTGGAGCCGGGGGAGACGCTCACCGTCGGCGGGGTGCCGATCCATTTATTGACACCGCACCCAGGCTTGCCGCGGCTATGGTTTGTCCATACCACTGGTGATCTCTGTGACATTATGGCACGCGTCGGCACGCCGATCCGCTACGGCTATGTTGAAGAAGCACAACCGCTGGCCGCCTATCAGACAATCTTTAGCAGGTTACCTGGCAGCGCCGAAATGCCATCGGCGGCGCGCCCATTCAGCCGGCGCGTGCTGCATAGCTTGTATGAGCGCGGTGTGACCATCGCCGGGTTGACCCTGCACACCGGTGTTTCCAGCTTGGAAATTGAGACGGAGGAGGTGGAGGCGCAGCCCATGTATGCCGAGCCATTTCACGTACCAACCGCCACGGCACGCGCGGTCAACGAAGCACGTCAGGCTGATCACCGCGTGATCGCGGTTGGGACAACCGTGGTGCGTGCGTTGGAAGCTGCGTGGGATGGTGCACAAGTGCGTGCGGCTCGCGGCTTCACCCGTCTTTACATTCACCCCAGCCGCGGTGTGCACGCGGTGGATGGCTTGATCACTGGGTTGCACGATCCGCTGGCGAGTCACCTGGCGATGCTCTATGCCGTGGCCGGTGAACCCTTGATTCGCAGCGGTTATGCGGAAGCTGTACGCGAAGGCTATCTTTGGCATGAATTTGGCGATAGTCACCTGATTCTTGCCCATTAAACAAAAAGCGGTAGCACCAGCGCTTTGCTGTGCATTGATCATGCAACAGGAAAGATGGTACTACCGCTTGCCTACTTTATGCCGGAATCGCCATTGATTCCAGAGAAATCGCTACTCTTTTGTAATATCTGTGCTGCGCACAATCTGTACTTTGACTTTGGCGATCAAAGCTGCCAAAGCGCCAAGCGCGGCCAGCAAGGGTGCCGCCAGACCAACCACCCCACCAACTACCACACCAGCCGTCAGCGGAATCTCCAACATCACCTTATCCTCTTGGTTGCGGATAATCAATCGGCGCACGTTGCCTTCGGCAATCAATGCTTTGGCCTGCTCTACGAGTTGGCTACCGGCAATCTCGATCTCTTCGACCCAAGTCTGTTTGCCCTTGGTGCTACCATCGCCCATTGTACTTTCACCGGTTGGTTCATTGTCAATCGGCACGCCGGTCGGTTCTTCATTTAGGTTTGTCATTGAGATTCTCCTTTATCTTTATGTTGCTAATGCGGAAGGGCTATCTACAATCCGCTACTTAAAACTTTTTGATCACTACAAGTATACACCGGATAACTGCGGTTACTCACAAGATACTTGGTGAGTATCTATCCTGCACAGCTGGATAGTCGCGATGGACTGCTAGCTTGTGCACAAATTTCATAGATCAATACGTTCTTTGCATCAAAAAGTCGCGCGTTTCGCACAGGGCGTATGCGTCGCACCGCTTGGGTAGGCTACTCTGCGCCGGGAGACCACTGGCCACCAAACCAGAGCGCTGATAAGTCTTGTGGTAGATGCGACCGAGTGGTTAGCGTACAAGGGAACAGGTTAGAATGCCCATAGGATTACGTTGAATACCAAGTAAATAAATCGGATTGTAGGTATTTGCAATGTCACGTTCATCCATATAACTGCCATCTGGCTTCGACTTCACCACGGAAAAGTGTAGATGACGCCCGGTCAACTGCCAGAGACTGCCGCCCCAATTGCCTTGGTGACCAAGAAGGGTGCCAGCTTTGACAAAGCGTTCGTGAGTGCCAGGTGGGAACTCCGCTGCGACATAGGACTCGCTGCCATCGCGCGAGGCCATATGGGTATAGTAGGTCCAGATCTGCTCGCCTTGCACAATGCCAGCCGCGGGGACAGCCGGAAAATCGGGATGGCGCAAAATAACGGTACTCTTCCAGCCATCTTCTCGCGTTAGATAACCACCATAGGCGGCAACAATGGGGGTTACTCCATTTTGGTTGTCCGGCCCAAAGATATCTAGGCCTGAATGGCGATGACCGGGTCGAAAGCTGTCGTCCCAACCGAAGCCGATATAGCCATTGGTTGGGATCAACATCGGTGCATCACCACAGCTGCGGTCAACCGTCACCGACCAATCGGCATGGGCCGTCGGATCGTCAAGCCAAGTGCGCAACCGTAGCAATTGCTCCGTTGGGCGTGACTGCCGCCACCAGCCAAAGAGCACAAAGCCACCAATGAGCAGCAGTGCCAGCAGAAAAAAGGTAAGGCCAATCCAACGGCGGATTGGGCGCTTGAACCTTGCGTGCTTGAACATTTAGTTGCGTTGGTCCAACCAGTAGGCGACATCGGCCTGCATAAAGTCGGCGTCGCTGTTGGGCGGGAAGACTTCGCTAAGGTTGCCGGCTTTGTCCACTAAGTAGATGATCCCTGTGTGATCGACAAAATAGCCCCCCGGTACTTGGCTGCCTTCGACCGGCCGCTTCTCGACATAGACCCCATACGCTGTTTTGACCGCATCGTACATGTCGCCTTCCAGCCGCACGCCATAAAATGCCGAGTTAAAGGCGGGTATATACGATGCCAGTTTCTCAAGCGAGTCGCGCTCCGGGTCAACCGTCACAAAAACAACCGCCAAATCTTTGGCCTGATCACCAAGTTGAGTGTAGAGCGTGTTGAAGTCAGAGAGCGTAAAGGGGCAGACATCGGGGCAAAAGGTGTAGCCAAAGAAGAGCAGCACGACCTGGTCGCGATGGTCGCTCAACTGAAAGGTGCTGCCATCATAATTGGTGCCGGTAAAGTCAAAGGCCTGGGCTGTTTCGTCGAAGACAGTACCACTGAATTCGTGGGGCTTGCTACACGCGCTGAGCAGTATGCTCAGCACCACAAATAAAAATAGGAGAGTAGAAATACGTTTCATCATGCTACATAGTTTATCATATCTTTGACCTGAAGGGCGAGATCTGCGACCTGCCAGGTCTCTTTCAGGTTAGGTGCGAACGTAAGATAGGGCACGGATGTAAGGAGATCGCGGATCCTTTACACCGGCGATGAATCTGCGTTTTCCCTAAATCCGCGCCCATCTAGACCGAAAACTAGACTCGCCCCCAACCTTCAGCCCACCCGATCTGGCTGCGTGACAGAACGCAGATCGCCGCGGGAACGTGTGCGCAGTTTGTTGCACAACGGCAGGCAAGACCAAAATTTACCTCATCCACGAAGTCACACAAAGTGAAGCTGTTCTTCATAAAACTTCGTGCGCTTCGTGGATCACTATTTTTCTGGAATGGCCTTAAGCCACGACCATTCAAATAACGAGGAAGGAGCATTCTCTAATGCGGCTTGTCCTCGACTAGACGGCGTTAGAGAACGCCTACTCCACGTATTCATTCGTCTAATGGTCTTAGCCTTAAGCCACGACCGCGTCCTCTCCCAACTCCTCACGCAGCCAGCCGCGCAGTGGGACATCATCTTCTTTTGGCGAGGAGTAGCCGTGTCCGCCGCTGTGGCTCACCCCAAGCAACTGCTGCTGGATCGGATCGCAGCGGTCAAGTAGATGGGCTACTGACATGTCATCGCGGGGGCGCAACCAGCGATAGCTATAGCCGTAGAAGAGCACTTTGCGCGCAAAGTCGGCGTGATTCGGACTTGATGCGTGCCAGATGCGCCGATCAAAAAAGACGGCGGAGCCAGCCTTGACTAAGACTGCCTGTCCCTCTGCTGGATCGTTATCGGGATCATTGAGTGCTGCCGGCTTGCTTGTGGTGTGGCTGCCGGGGATCACATAGAGGTTGGCGCGACCGGGTACACTGCAATCGGTCAGAAAATAGGCAACCTTGAGCGAAATACGCGGTTGAGGGGTGGTCTCCAGTTCAAAATTGAGGCGACCACTATCTTGATGCCAACCCAGTCGTTTCTTGGGAATTTCCTGGCCCGGCGCACGTGGCGGCGTAATGATCATGTGGGAGTGGTAGAGTTGGATATTCCAGCCGAGGATGCCCCATACTTTGGGGAAGACCGGCGAATAGTCTAGCAATTCCAGAAAGGCCTCGTCGCGTCCGATAAAGTCCAAAATATTTTGGGTGGCGTGGGGATCGATGCCTTTGGCCGCGCGCTCTTCGGCATCAATGCGGTCGAAGGCGGCGTTGAGCCTGGCCAGTTGGTCGGTCGAGAGCACATCCGGCACGATAAAATAGCCATCGCGGTCAAAGCTCGTCCGCTCTTGGTCGGTCAAGCAATGGTCCAAACTAGATCGGTTCATAATTCACTCCTTTAGGTATAGTGTAGGAACGGTACAGTTATGGCAAAAGCTAAACGAACCACGAAGAAATGCTAGAGACTGATTGTTTCGCAAGTGCCTAAACAAAGAGGGAGCTTACAACGGCTTGATATAATGAATCTGGCGGGCAATCTCCTCAAATCCGCTGCTGGGATAGAGATATTGGCCGATCGGGTTCTGATCCAAGGTTTCAATCCGCAGATAGGCCATGCCTTCTGCTTTGGCATAGGCGGTCGCGGTTTCAATAAGTTGACGGCCAAGCCCGGCACCGCGATGCGCCGGCAAGACGCCCAAGTTGGGGATGCTGCCGATCTTGCTCTCCTGATCAATGCGCGTGGTGATATAGCCGATCACCTCCCCCGCTTCCTCGGCGACAAAGATACCGGCGGCGTTCGCCGTAATATCGGCGTCAATGTGGCGCACCTTGCGGCTCTGCCAATCCATCCCATTGATAACGCCATAGCGTTGCTCAATATTGTAGTCGATGCCGACGCCAGCGAAACAGATAGCCGTGATCGCTTTGATCGCTTCTCGGTCGGCTTCTTGAAAGAGACGAATGTTCATGGTCTTCCTCGAAAATAATTTGTCTTTGTCAACAGAGTGCTTCTATCGATTGGGCACACGCAGATCCCGATCGGCCAAGGGCAGCGCCACAGCCCCGCCGGCCCGATGCGACGCAAAGCAGGCTAGGCCCAATTCCAACGCAGCCGCACCATCTTTCCCCGTTGAAATAAAAGGGGCACCGGTGCGCAGCGAGTCGGCAAGCTCGGCAAGGAGCCGTTGGGTCATGCTCAAGGTGTGAGCTTCCGGTATGATGGGCTGCACAGTCAGCCGTTCTGGATATTGGCGCTTGACCTCCGGCGGCAAGGTCGGCTCGACTTGGTAGAGCCAGCCGTCGCCCACCAGTGACGAAAGGGTAATGTAGCCGCGCCGCCCATGGATCTCAATGCGCTGCGGCTCGCGGTGGCTGTGGGTAAAGAGGCCAGTGACACCGTTGGCAAAGGTGACCATGCTATCCGCCGGTAGATCCTGCTCTGGTACATAGTTGGGTACCTTGGCATAGAGTTCGACTGCGTCACCGGCAAAGTGGCGCATTAGATCAAAGGTGTGGGTACCCACGTGGAGCATCCCACCACCGGCGTGGACGGTCACCGAGCTCAGCTCGCCAATTGCACCTTGCTTGACTAATTCCTTTGCACGGCGCACCAGCGGGCTAAAGCGGTAGGGGTGGTTGACGACCAGCAGGACATTGTGGGCTGCGCAGGCGGTGAGCATGGCGTCGGCTTCAGCCATGCTGGTTGCGAGTGCTTTTTCCACAATAATGGCCTTGACCCCCGCTTCTGCGGCAGCAATGGTGACTTCAGCCTTCTCCGGCGACTGCGTACAGACCGAGATCACATCGGGCTGTTCGTTACGGAGCAACTGCCGAAAGTCGGTGTAGAGCGCCTGAACGCCGCGCCGTTCGCCAAACGCCTTGAGTTTCTCTTGCCCCCGGTTGGCCGCGGCGACCAGGGTAAAGTCAGGCGTTGTCTGATACGCCGTGGCGTGATTCACGGGCAACGTGACATAGAGGCCGGTGTGGCGGTTGTCGCCCTGGTAATACGCCGCGGACTGGCGTTCGACAATTTCGTCGTCATAGCTGTTGCCAATACGCCCAGTGCCGATGATGGCGGCGCGGAAGGACTTTAGGTCGTTTGTCATGTTAGTCATCCCACAATAAGAGCACGCCCATTGCTTCACTCAACTGCGCGTAGAGCAGATCATAGGCGGCTTTGGCTTGCGTATAGGGAAAGCGGTGGCTGATGAGCGGCTCGATTTGAATCGCACCGGTTTGCAACAACTTGATGGTGTGCGGCAACATCTCCGTGCGTGACGCGGTGCCATAGTAGCCGCCAATCAGTCGTCTACGTTGAATTTTGCTGGCGTCGAGTGGCAGCGGCGCGCCGTGGTAGAGCCCAATCAGGTGGAGCGTGCCCTCGTCGGCGACCATCTCCTGCGCTTGGGCAAACGACGATAATCCTGGCTTGCCCCCCACACAATCAATCACGACCGTCGCCCCTTGCCCAGCGGTCAGTTCACGCACCAATGCTACCGGATCCTGTTCGCTGCCGTTGATCGTGACATCGGCCCCAAGTTCGCGCGAGAGCCGGCAGCGCGATGCAATCGTATCGACAGTGATGATGCGTGCCGGCTGGTGTTGGCGTATGCCCTGCATCACCAAGTTGCCCACGAGCCCCTGACCGAGGATGACAACGGTATCCGCGGGACGAATTCCCGGTGCCGCGGCCCACATCACGCCACCAAGCGCCAGCGGCAAAAACGCAGCTTGTTCAAGGGTGATGTCGTCGGGGATTGGCCAGATGCGTGTACCCTCCATGGCATCGATATCTTGCAACACAAACTGCGCATGGGGCGCGACAACGGCCACCCGATCCCCCGGTTGAAAACGCGCCGACGCTTCTTCACCCACTGCCTCAACAATGCCGCCAACTGAATAGCCCATGATCGCGGGGTCAATCGCTTCCTCGTGCATGTAGCGGCGTAAGATTTCTGAACCGCGGCTAATCAAGCTGACCTGATTGCGGACCAACACGTCGCGTGGGCCACAGGTGGGAATCGGAACTTCTTCCAGAATGACATTGCCGAAGCCTGCCGGTTTGGCGACGCGCAACATTGGGAAACTCCTCACAGTGGTTCATGTCGGATGAAAACTTCGCTACAGAAACTATAGGGTTTGCAGCGCAGAGAAAGTCGATGCAGAAAAACCCAATCCCCAAAACAGGGAACGCAGAGAACACAGTGCGTTTATTCTAAGGCCACGCGGTGAGATGTGTCAATCGACCAAAAACGGGGGACAGCTCCCATGCCGACCGCATGGGTATCAAGCTAAGAGGGCCGTAACCAACACTACAACGGATGAAGGACGCAACTGATTTTCCGCGGCGTACCCTGAATTCTAGGGGAAAACGACGATTGAACCGACAGGTTCGTAAAGAAGAGGCGGATTATACTCAAATCAGAATGAAACCCCTAGTTTCGGCCAGCGTGCGTCGCACTGACGGAAGCATCTAGCGGACTGGAAGCAGTTGGCGGTCAGTGCGACGCACGCGATCCCGTTGGTCCGCAAAACTCCGGTTCTCAT
>DAOUCA010000129.1:0-21584 GCA_034432375.1 Caldilineaceae bacterium | reverse complement strand
AACCGGAGTTTTGCGGACCAACGGGATCGCGTGCGTCGCACTGACCGCCAACTGCTTCCAGTCCGCTAGATGCTTCCGTCAGTGCGACGCACGCTGGCCGAAACTAGGGGTTTCATTCTGATTTGAGTATAGCAGCGGGTTTCAACCCTGCAAAATTGAAATGTCAACAGAACCTAGTGCATCTTTAACAAACATGGTTGGCCTAGAAACTCAGTTTCTATACTCAGATCTGAATGGGAACCGGAGTTTTGCTAGGGTAGAAACTCCGGTTCCCATTTCAACGGCAGTATAATTGCAAAATTTCTCTGTTAATTATGCACTAGTACACCGCGGCGTAAATAAGCCTATAGGACCCTAGCTCAAGGCGGGTCCGTGACCCGCTGGATTAAGCTATTGGTCTATTTAGGCCGTCACGTACTAGGCATCCCAAACTCTGACGCCGATATAGTCTGCGGGTGAAATCGCTACTATTTTCACCCGCAGACTATATCGGCGTAAAATCTGAAGAATCAGCCGTTACGCCTATTCCACCATCAACCGGTAACCATAGCCGCGGATCGTCGCAACAAAGCGTGGGTCGTCATTGCTATCTGGCTCAATCCGGCTGCGGACGCGGCTGATCATGCGATCAATATTGGCATCGTAGACTTCGCCTTGCATCTCTGGCCACACGGCTTGGGCAATCTCATCTTTGCTGACCACACGCCCGCGGTTTTGGTAGAGAAACCAAAGCAGGTCGAATTGCTTTGTGCTTAGCGCTGGATCAAGCAGGATGCCATCGACAAAGACCTGGCGCGTGTTCATATCGACTTTGAGCCCTGGCTCGCGCACGGCAATCAAGGATGGTGCCGTTACCGTGGCCGATGGATCATAGAAGCGAAATCGAGTGGAGGCAAATTGCACTTCGCTGCCATCCTGTAACCAAACAGTCCCGCCAGATGCCAGCCGTACACCATCAATGATCACACCATTTTTGCTCTGTAAATCGTGCACCTGATACGCATTTTCCTGCCGACGAATTTCGGCATGGTGGCGCGATGCAAATTGATCATCCAAGGCAATGTGCGAATTTGTCGAACGGCCAACGGTAATCACATTCTCAAGCAACTCATACTCTGTGCCCGCTTTTGACCCGCTTGTACATATTAATCTGCCAAATCTACCCACAATCCTATTCTTTCTATCGCTCTTCCATAACTTTTTGCTCGTTAAAACGTATACCAGATAGGTGATTTTTGTCAAACGGTGACCTCAATACATGCACAATTCCCAATTTGTAGCCATTTTGGGGGGAATTCCACAGTATTTTGTTTGCTATGCTGTGATACTATTCAAATCATCCAATTCGATGTACTATAGAATGGCATCTGTCGATCAATTTCTAGCCTGTGGCCGGCCACAGGAACAATTGCGGTCTAACACGAATTGTGTAAATCGCCGTTGATCTGAGGATGGAGTGGCGAATTACATAATTTCGGCATACCGCCGGATCAATGTTTCTGTTTGGGAGAAACTGTTCCCCGTGTCAACCAATTCGCATGAATCTGATATGCTCCCCATTGCTTCTGATGTACAGCCTCCACAGCAGGATAGTGATGATGTTGCGATTGACCGGATGATCGGTCAACAAATCGGAAACTTTCACGTGGAAGAGCGGCTTGGCGCAGGAGCCATGGCCTCGATCTACCGCGCAATTGATACGACGGGGAAAGCTGTCGCGCTCAAAGTGTTGAATGGTACTGCCGATGAGATCCTACGCGAACGCTTCCGCATGGAGGCACGCACCGTCACTGCCCTGCAACACTCCCACATTGTCCGCACAATTGCATCTGGACAGGCCGATCAAGGTGTCACCTACATTGCGATGGAACTGGTCGATGGCGAAGATTTAGGCACTTTGCTGGAAAAGCGCCATCAGCTACCGGTCCTCGACAGTTGTCGTTTGCTGCAACCCATTGCCGCGGCATTGGCGCACGCCCACGCCGCCGGGGTCATCCATCGCGATGTAAAACCCAGCAATATCTTGCTCCGCCGCGTGCCGCGCGGAACACCGAACAGTGTCATATTGGCCGATTTGTCAGATGCGGTTGTGCCGCTGCTCTCTGATTTTGGGATCGCCCGTGCGGTTGATGCGCCGGAGTTAACAACGCTGGGGCGAACCATTGGTACACCTGCCTTTATGTCGCCGGAGCAATGTGCGGGGCAGCGCCTATTGGATGGTCGTGCCGATATCTACTCGTTGGGAGCCGTGCTCTACCGTTGTTTAGTAGGGCGAGCACCATTTGTCGGTAGTACCACCCAGATTCTCCATGCCCATGTCTATGAAGCGCTGACGATCCCGGACGCAGTCTGGCGTACACTCGCCCCCTCCATGGTGACTATTCTACGAAGGGCATTGCAAAAAGACCCCGATGATCGCTATGTGGATGCCGGTGCGTTGGCTGATGACCTAGCCTTGATGATTCAGGAACTCACGCCAGTCGATGCAACCGCGACGATGCCCTCTTTGCCGGCGACAAATCCCGCAGAGACGATCATTCAAGTGTTAGTGCCCGCGCTCAATGAGAAGAAAGTGGATCGCCCCGTGATCCCTTGGATCCCCTCTTCCGATCCCATTGTCGCGCCGACGCGTACAACCCTTAACATCCCTTCGGCGCGGCGCATCCGCCGCCCGACCAACTGGGCAGCGCTTCTATTGGGCATCTTACTTTTTGCCGGTTTTCTCCTGCTCGGCTTTGTCGCTTTCACGACCTTTGTTCCTCGCTTCAAATTGGCGCTTGCACTGCCCGGAGCCAGATCTTTAGTCGAACAGACCGGTGCTGCAACGCCGGCGTTGACCCCATTGGCCGGCAATCTGCCGCCAGGCACGATGAGCGCAACGGAAGGCGCAAACATGAACCCCGCCGACACAACCTCCGTCTCCCCCGCGCAGACAGAACCTGGCCTGCTTCCTTCCCCCAATGTGCCAGCCCCGACCGCGCAGGTCACCAATGAAACTGCCGTTCCTTCGGTAACCCCTGGCGGCAGCCCTTCTATTGTGATTACAACAACACCCCCCTTTGGGAATGATTATGACGTGGGGGCGATTTGGCAGGATGTGCAGCACTATTATGTGGGAGGAGAGTGGGGGCAGGCACGGTGGTCGATGATGACAATGCTCTCGGCCAAGGATGGAATCCCTGGCCTCGCCTCAAACAATCAACATCCTGTTCAGCAGGTAGAACAGATTAACGAAGCGTTGCTTAAAGTTCCCAATGCAATCTATTGGGGTAAGTGGATCGATTCCTTTACCTATGCAGAAGTCGGTCAGCTCCTCGCCCATATCTATATCAGTCTTGCCCAGGATGATCTACTCAAGACATCTAACTTTTCGGCGCTGCCTTCGCAAACGGCTGATTATTTAGTCGCTGCTGCCAGTGTCCAATCCGCCACCACCCTCGTGCGCCAACTGAGCGCAATTACAATCCGTTTTTTTTCCGCTGATGATGGGCAGAAGGCGCAATCGGGAACTGAACTTGTCACCGTCTATACCGCGTATGCCGAAGAGCAATACGCCGCTCAAGCTATCTGCGCGGCTGCCCATACGTTGGCTGTCGCGGACCATCTGCTGCCTGATAAGGTTGACGTGGCACTTACGACCGCCTATCAGCGTGATTGTGCGCAACTAATCGCCACACCCGAATCAGCGACGACCCCACAACTATTGCGTGGCACAATTTACTACTCGTCAGAGTCAGCGAGCGGCAGTATCTATTCAATTTGGCGTGTACCTGTCGATCAGCCGGGCGCTGCCACCCTTTTGATTCAGAATGGCTCTCAGCCCTCACTTTACCAAAATCAGATAGCATTTTACAGCCGACGCAGCGATAGTGAGGGGCTAAGCGGCCAAACGTTGACCACTGGTTTTGACGCCAATGACCGCTTTCCACGCTATACAGGAGCGGTTGAGGACGCAAGAGAAAGCCCTGCGCGGTGGAACCCCACGGGGACACTCCTCGTTTTTGCCAGTACAGATGGCGGTGATGGCAAATCGCGCGTCTATGTTACGGCGGCTGCGTATAATAGCAACAAAGAGGAACTGGGGCTAGGAGAAGATCCCGTCTGGTCGCCCGATGGCAATACGATCCTGTATCGGGATATTGGTGAGACTGGCAATACACCTGGTTTGGTACTTCGCTCGGTCACTGACGGCACAACGCAACGCTTGACAAATGCCGAAGATCGCCGACCGATTTGGACTGCCGATGGCACAACGATTGTTTTTATGCGGCGGGTAGACGAACGGAATTGGGAGTTATTTCGTCTGTCAATAAATAGTGGAGAACTGATACAATTGACTGACAACCCTGCCCAAGATGGGTTGCCAGTGCTGAGCCCCGATGGGAATACGATTCTCTTTGCAAGTGATCGCGGTGGTGGCTGGCAGTTGTGGACGATTGGCTTGACAGAGAGCGAGTTGAGCAGTGGCGAAGCCCAGTTGCTCATGCCCATACAAGGAACATTTCTCCGGTGGTTAGAACATTCGATTCAATGGGTGAATTAGAGATCAGAAGCAGTGCCGACGAAGCAAACCGTGAACCAGGCTTTCTGGATCTGACCGGGCGCGAAATCGGACGCTATCGCATCCAACAGCGTCTTGGGCGCAGTGGCGTTACGACAGTCTATCAGGCCTACGACAGCGTTGATGATGTTCCGGTGGCGCTAAAGGTCCTATTGCATGGTTCCGATGCAAAACTCTATAATCGGTTTCGCCAGGAAGCACAAACCGCCGCCAAGTTGCACCATCCGCACATTGTGCGTACCTTGCGCGTGGGGGTAACACCGAGTAGCGATACAGCCTACATTGCCATGGAACTGGTGGAAGGTGAGGACCTGGCCGCGCTCCTATCCACGCGGCGGCGTCTCTCTGCCGAAGAGAGCTGTCTGTTGCTCGAACCAATTGCGCGCGCCCTTGCCTACGCACACAGCCAAGGGGTTGTGCATCGCGATGTCAAACCGAGCAATATCCTCTTGCGGACAGTCGGTGGCGAGGTTGAGGGTAGCGTCATTTTGGACGTGCTCGACTACTCGGTCGTCCCCTTGTTGGGTGATTTTGGCATTGCCCGCGCCCTCGATCTTCCCGAATTGACCTCATGGGGACGGACTGTTGGGACGCCGGCCTTTATGGCACCAGAGCAAGCCCGTGGCGCACGTACAGTCGATCACCGTGCAGATATTTATGCGCTGGGCGCGGTCTTTTATCGCTGCATCACCGGGCGTCAACCCTTCATTGGGAGCACCGTCCAAATTCTCCATGCCCACGTCTATGAGTCGGTGACGATTAGTGAGGAGATCCAGCGCAATCTGTCTCAGCGCCATATTCAGATTCTACAACGTACATTAGCCAAAGATCCCGAAGCTCGCTATCAGAGCGCCCTGGAGTTGGCTGCCGATCTGGCGCGTGGCGTGAATCCTCGCCTGGATCAATTAACCGTTGCCGAGCGTGAGGAGAACACTACCCTCACCATGGAGCTAGTCTCGGTGAGCGAGACGCCTCCAATTTTAAGTCAAAGTGTAAATGTGATCGTTGCGGCCACAGAGAGTGGACAGCCCCAATCGCAGGCGCGCAAGGATGGGGTTGGTACCAGCGCTGCTGCGACAACTGCAACCGGCGTCACCGCGCTTCAACAGCCAATTGATCCGCATTTTGACCCCGTGCTCGATCAAAAACTACAAAAATGGTCCAGTATTATTCTCTCAATTCTGTTAACTTTTGCCACGGTAGCGCTGCTATTCTTTCTATTTCGTCACCGCTTTCAACTCTTGCGGGAGATGATTGTTACGCCGACGCCGGTTTCCCCCAGCGCAGTCAGCCCAGTTACGTTACTAAAACCCTCCTTCGTCAGACAGGCGGGCGTTCCTGCCATCTTTGCCGATGGTCTGAGCAACAGCCGCGTGATCATACGGATCGCGGCCCCACTTGCGCAAATGAGGCCCCCAGCAACACCAATTCCCACGCCACTGCCACCCATCGCAACAGTCATCGCTCCCTCGGCGACGGCCACACGTTTTGTTGATCAAGCGGTAATGGCTCCCACGTTACAGATCAAACAAGCGGAGCCAACCGCACAGGGTGCTGTTGAGGAGATGGCTACGGTCGATGCTCCCGAGCTAGATCTGATCTACGCCCCTTGTCAATCAGAGATCGCCGAAGAGTTACGAAGTTCTGTCGCTCTCTTGCCCACTGCGTTGCGTGCTAGTTTTCGCTGTGCAACTGACCGCTCCACCAACTTACAGGGGGAATTCCAGCCTTATCAGCGTGGCTTTATGCTCTATCTGCCCGATGCAGGCAAGATGTTGGTCTCCTATGCAGGCTTTTACAATGGGGTAGCGTCACCGTGGGAAGATATCACGTTAACCGGGCGTGAAGCGGACGCCACGGTAGATTATCCTCTCGGCGCAACACCCCCCCCTGTGGCACCGGAAGATTTACAATTTTACCCCACTCGCATGTTTGCTGTTGTTTGGCAGATGGGGCCGACCCGTGCTCGTCTTGGGATGGCAACAACCCCACTGCCGGAATCTGTCACCGTCGTCATGCAGCGCTTCAATCAAGGGCTGTTGGTCTTGCGTGTGCCCAGAAGTGAACAGGAGCGCGCAATCCTCTATATTTATCCCCTGGCCACCCGTATTTTTTAGCATTGACACGCCGCCGGCTCATTCGACCGGCTTCTCTGCAAAGGATCTTCTCTCATGTTAACCCGTCTTGCCCGCACTATGCGCCACTATACCGTCTATAGTTCATCGGTCAAACTACGCACGGTCTTCTCTTTGCTCCTCGTCTTGCTCGTTGTTTTGGGTGGTTGTGGTCGAATGGGCTCTCGACCACCAGCTACACCCACGCCGACGGCAACCCCCATCCCTACGCCCACACTTGAAGCAACAGCTACACCGAGCACAGCGGGAAGTGTTACCGCTGCCGCACTACCCACCCCGCAGGTTACGGTTCCCGCCAATTTCAATCTGGTAACCGATAGTCGGTTGGCCTATTCGTTGGCTGTACCAAAACGTTGGAGTGAACTCGATCTGCGCAGTGCGCAAGTCCAGACACTGGCTGGCTTGTTTGGGATGGGCGATCAATTGGTGCAACTAAATGACTTTTTAGCGAGCCCGGAAGGTCAAGTGCTAGGTAAACTTTATGTGACCGATCTCACCGCGGCCATGTTCGGTGGGTTGCCATCTCTACTCAATGTTAGTGTGTTTGATGCACCGGCGCTTACGGCTGACAGTGCCGTCACGCTTGTGCAGGATCTGCTTGACCAGAACGCCAGCACGTTGGGTGATGATCTCGTCGTGGACACTCTACGCGCCACCGTCATCAATAATCTTCCGGCGGTCGAAGGAAGTGCCACGACTAGCCTAGCTAAAGTGGGGATGGAGGGCAAGGTCTATGGGCGCGTTGTTGCGCTGCTGGCCAATGACAAAATCTATCTGTTAACGATGGTGATCCCGGCAGATCAGCGGGCGGCCAAGCGCGCAGAACTTGACCAAATCGCCGGCACCTTCCGTCCGGAGTAGCTGAGTTTAGCGAATGATTCTCAGTAGACCGCAACGTGTAGTTTGCCTCCCCTGATGCAAACTACACGTTGCGGTCTACTGATTATAGCAAGATAGATGGATGGACAACGATGAGCGCAACAATGATCGATCTGGCACCCGGCCATAAACTGGGGCTACTCACTTCTTCCCCGGTGCTACTGGCTGCTGGCATGATTGGGAGCGGCGAAGCCGTAGCGCCAGGGCTAGATCCCTCACGGTTGGGCGGTGTGGTGATAGGTCCTCTTCAGCGCCATCCTAGCGCTGGTGCCGCGCCACCGCGTCTGGCTGAGGCGGCCGGTAGTTTTGTCTTGGAGCCAGGGATGCAAAATCGAGGGGTGACGGCAACGATCAAGCGCCATGCGCGGCTCTGGCCGCGCCTTGGTTGCCCAATCATTGTACAACTGGCGGATACCGAAACACATTATTTGGCTGCGGTTGCTGAGCGTCTGGTCGACGTCGCAGAAATTAGCGCCTTTGAGCTTTTAATCCCGCCGAACATCGATGGCGAGCGGCCGGCTGCCCAATGGATCGAGCGCACGTTGCGCACATTGACTGATAGCAGCGATCTCCCGATCTGGGTCAAATTGCCGCTCGATCGAGCCACAAAAATGGCCCCAGTCGCTGTTGCTGCTGGTGCTGTTGCCTTGGTTGTGGGGCAGCCACCGATTGGCACATTGCCCTATCGCACCCAAGCCAAAGGGGTTACCAGCACTACGCCCACAACCTTTGTGCGTGGTGCGCTCTATGGCCCTACCCTCTTTCCACTCATGCTGACCGCATTGATCGATGTGGCAAAGCTAAAGCTGCCCACGGCGTTGATTGCGTGCGGCGGTATCCATACGGTGGCGCAAGCGCAGCAGGCATTAGCCGCCGGTGCCAGCGCCCTGCAACTGGATAGCGCCGTCTGGGTTGAGCCGGGATTGCCACAGCGCATCGCCCAAGCGCTAGAAGAGGGGTAACTGTTGTGCCGGTGCATGGCCATCTAGCAACAGGTAGGGGGCAGAGCGCGCTGCATCGCGAATGCCAACCTGCCGCAAATGGCTGAGATCGGTCATGCGACCACGGCGACGACCTTGAATAATTGCATCGGCACCTTTGGGCCCAATGCCGGGAATCCGTAGTAACTCTGCTCGACTGGCCCGGTTGATCTCGAGGGGCGCGTGGCGCAGATACTCGTCGGCCCACGCCTGTTTGGGATCAACATCCAACCGTAGATTGGCCTCTTGCTGAAAGCTTAGATCCTCCAAAAGCCAGCCATAATCGCGCAGCAAAAAGCTCGCCTGGTAGAGCCGATGTTGGCGCAACGCTGGCGTGGGCGTTAATTCCTCAAAGGGGGTCTGGCTAATGGGATGAAAGCCAGAGTAGTAGGCCCGGCGCAGACCATATTGATGGTAGAGCTGTTCGCTGACTTGCAGTAGTTCGAGATCCGTATCCCCGACGGCCCCGACGACAAATTGGGTGACGACGCTGGCACGTAGGGCTTCCGTCTTGCGCAGATGGCTAATCCACTGAATCCGTCGAATCAACTCATTCCAATAATCTTTCTTGGGTGCCAGCCGTTGCAATCGTTCTTCGGTCGCCCCTTCCAGGTTGACAGAGACCCGATCGGCCAATTGCATGGCACGGCGAATCTGATCATACTCTGCACCTGGCATAATTTTGAGATGAATATAGCCCTGGTAATTGTGTTTCTTGCGTAAAATCTCCGCCGTGTCGATAATCTTATCCTGAGTCGTAACGCTGCCTTTGATAATCCCCGACGAGAGGAAGAGGCCGTCGACCAATTGTGCCCGCTGCATGGTCGTATAGGTTTGGGCCATTTCGTCGGGTGTAAAGGTGATACGTTGCATCTTGTTGCGACCGGCGCGAAAGGGACAGTAGAAGCAATTGCGCTCACAGGCTGTGGTCATCATTGCCTTAAGGACCGGCTTTTTCCCTGTCGGGGTCGTCACTTCTGAGATACAGGGCAGTGCTTTAGTCGTATGGTGGCTGGCCTTTTCGCGCGTGACAGCGGCCCCGGCTGCTGTTTCCGAATGGGGTTCGCTGCCGGCCAATTCGAGCGCCATGTGATTATCAAGTAGCGAAAGTTTTTGATAGGGATCAGGTGCAACTTTGAAATTCATGGTCACCATTCTATTCAGCAGATCTACTCAGCAGAAAGCTTCGCTAGTTCTTGTTGCGAAACAGAATAAGGTTCATGCAAATGCTTTCTCTGGATTTTCTTTGCGGACTTCGCGCCTTTGCGTAAGATTGTTGCGTTGCGTAACAGAAACTAGCCATTGAGCACCGAAGCAAGAACTATCGTGTAGTATACGAACATTCGTTCTTTTTGTCAATATATAGATAAAATCCTTAAAAGTCATACAGCTTCTCTCGTGAAAAAGTACCTACAACCTGTATGACTTTTAAATGACTCGTCTATTAGTCTGGATCTATCGTATGAGAGCATTGATACAGCGCGTACTCGAGGCAACTGTTACAGTGGATGGGGTGGTGGTTAGCGCGATCGGCCAGGGCTTTTTGATCCTGCTCGGTGTGACCCACGAAGATGACCATGCAGAGGCGAGTTATCTTGCGCGCAAAATTAGCGGGCTACGGCTTTTTGAGGACGAAGAGGGCAAGCTCAATCGGGGCTTGGCCGATGTGGGTGGACAAGTACTCGTCGTGAGCCAATTTACGCTTTATGGCGATGTCCGCAAAGGGCGACGACCGAGCTTTGTTGCGGCGGCCCGTCCTGCGGTTGCCGTGGCGCGCTACGAAGAATTCTGCGAACTGCTGGCCGCCGAAGGGCTGCCCGTACAGCGGGGGATCTTTCAAGCACACATGGCCGTTGGTCTAATTAACGATGGCCCAGTGACCTTGTGGCTGGATACCGAGCTGTTGATGAAGAATAAAGAATAAAAGCAAGGGGGAGAAGAGTGACAAACAAGAGCAGCTATGTCATGGCCGAAGATCCGTCGACCGATCTGGTAATTGCCGTGGCAATGACAGAAGAGCTGGAAGATTACATCATTGCCGATGATCTCTATCGCACGATCACGGTACGAACGGCGGGTGGCAATCAAAATTTACAGATGACAGGAGCGGATCTGCTCACGCGCCTCTATCGCTTGCAGGGCGAGCGTGGCCAACTGAATAGCAGTGAACAGGCACAACTGGATGCAGCACAGCAGCGTGCAAAGCAGACGATCTACAGCTTGCGCACCCGCTTTCACAATCGATTACAGCGCGAGATTAAAACCCGTCTCGATAGCTTAAAATGGTTTCTCGATGACTGTGGGGCCGATCGCCAGCGTTGCCATGTTGATTTCCCCTTTGAGATGCGCAACCGCCAGCGTATTGAAGAAGCGCTTAAGGAACTCGATTATAAGCTGGGTGAGGAGTTGCAAAAACAGTTACAGCAAATTGACAACCGCATTCGCTTGTTGGCTGTCGCTTCCCCGTTCTTGTGGGATGAAGAGTTGCGCCCGCTCTTTCCGCCAGCTAAGTATTGGTATCTCTATTTGCGCCCGATGAATCCTGCCTGATAGTTAGGTCACCGTAGACTGATCGTCTACGCTTAGCGACGTCTACTTTTGCGGTCGTCCAGAAAAATAAGTATCTACAAATATTTGCTTTTCTTCGTGTGCCTTCGTGTGCCTTCGTGTGTTTTCGTGTGTTTTCGTGGATCATTTGGATTTTGGGATGGCCTTCGCGCCGTCTACTCTTAGCGACAGGAGCACAGAGAAAGAATTGCTCATTTTCTTTCTGTGATGCGGGCAGAAACTGGGAAGGGAGAGCCATGCGTAACGAACAAACGATGTATGCGCTGATTCTCACGGTTGCGACCGGCGATGAGCGTATTCGCGCCGTCATCCTAAATGGCTCGCGGGCCAATCCACAAGCACGGCGCGATATCTTCCAGGATTTTGATATCGTCTACGTGGTGACAGAGCTCGCCGCGTTCAAAGCCGAGCCTGATTGGATCCGCTGCTTTGGCGAACTGATGATCCTGCAACTGCCCGATGATATGCAAGATCCGCCGCCCGGTGACACTGAAAGTTTTGCCTATCTCATGCAGTTTGCCGATGGCAACCGGATCGATCTGACGCTTTATCCAGTTGCGAAGCTAGACGAAATGGAACGTGATAGCCTGAGCGTTTTGCTGCTGGATAAAGATGGCCTGATCGAGCCCTTTGCGTCGCCTCACGAAGATGACTATCTGCCAATACCCCCGACCGCCAAGGCGTTTGCCGACTGCTGCAATGAATTCTGGTGGGTGGCGACCTATGTGGCGAAAGGGCTGTGGCGTGCGGAGATCACCTATGCCCACGCCATGCTGAATCAACCCGTGCGCAATCAGCTCATGCAACTATTGGTCTGGCAGATTGGTATCGAGACGCAATTTGGTGTAAACCCCGGTAAGGAAGGTAAATATTTTCAACGGTATCTGCCCGCGACCGTGTGGGAGGAGCTGTTGCACACCTATGCAGATGCCGATTACGACCACACTTGGGATGCGCTAGAGACGATGTGTGGGCTCTTTCGACGAACAGCGCTAGCGGTCGCTGCGCACTTTGGCTTTGCCTATCGGCATGATGAGGACGAAAAGGTGACCGCGCATCTGCGGCATGTGCGCACCCTGCCAAAAGATGCGGCCGCGATCTATTAAAAATTTCTAGACGTAAGGTAAAGATGATGACAGTACCCCAAATGATCGACCTTCAGCTCGCAGATACAACGCTCCTTGATCAAGTGGCGCACATGGCCTATGCCGCATTCCACACCCATGCGCCAGCGTGGCTGCCGACGATCCAAGCTGCCCAAGCCGAAGTTCTCGAATCGTTGGAACCAACGAAGATCAGCCGCGTGTTGATTGACAAAAGCCGACAGCCATTGGGCTGGATCGGGATCATCCCCCATAGCAGCGGACGGGTGTGGGAGATCCATCCGCTGGCGGTTGCCCCCGCTGCCCAGGGCCAAGGCTACGGCCGCCTGCTGATGGCCAACATTGAGCAGGCGGCACATGCCGCCGGTGCGTTGACGCTCTTGGTGGGGACCAGCGACGCCACCAATGCAACCAGCCTCAGTGACATCGATCTGTATGCCGATCCAGCTACAGCAATTGCCACTGCTCGTGCGCTACGTCGCCATCCTTATACCTTTTACGAGCGGCTGGGGTTTACGCTAGTTGGCATTGTGCCGGATGAAGATGGCATTGGGAAACCTGGTATCATGCTCGCCAAGCGGGTGCATGCAAACAAGGAACTGCATCCATGACAAGCGACGCCACTGCGCAGCTCGTCGATTGGGCGACCGCTGCTTCTGCCATCCGGGCCGCGTTGCTCACCAGCACGCGGGCCGTTCCGACCGCACCAGTAGATCAGTTATCGGACTACGATGTGATTTTGGTGGTGGACGAAATCGACCCTTGGGTGACTGACCGCGGTTGGCTCAACGACTTTGGCCAGGTGCTCGTCGTCTATTGGGATCGGATGCACCCCGACCCGAACTTTGGCATTGAGGTCTCCGGCAATGTCACCCAATATGCCGACGGGCTCAAGATCGATTTTAGCCTTTGGCCGGTCAAGCTGTTAGAGCAGATCGTGGCGTCGCAGCGTTTGTCGGCAGAACTTGACGCTGGTTACCGCATACTGCTTGACAAAGATGGCTTGACAGCAAAACTACCACCGCCCACCTACCGCGCCTACCTGCCCAAACCACCGACAGAAGCTGAGTATCAAATCTGGATCAATGACTTCCTGACCGATGCGCCCTACGTTGCCAAGTGTCTCTGGCGCGATGAACTTTTTCCTGCCAAGTGGTGTCTGGATTATGATATGAAACATGTCTATCTGCTCAAGATGCTGGCATGGCGCGTTGGCGTGGCGCACGATTGGGCTGTTCCGGTTGGTTCGCTGGGTAAGGAGTTGAAGAAGCGGCTGCCGCCAGCGCTATGGCCGGCGGTCGAATTATGTTTTGCCGGTGCGGACCTTGCCGACAACTGGACCGCGCTTGATAATACGATGACACTCTTTCGGCAGGTTGCGGTGGCGGTTGGTGATGCATTGGGGTACGCCTATCCATATGAACTACATGACCGAGTTGCTGCCTATGTCGCGCAGATTCGCCAGTTGCCGCCACCCCATGATCCCGTTATCCAAACCGCAGAAGGCACGGGGCGTGCCTTTGTGACCTACAAACAGTGGCGCTTGAATGATGGGCAGCACGCACGCGACCTCTTTGACCTGATTCAGGATGCGATCATCCCACACTATCGCAAACTCGATCCACATGTGCAGCTTGGCTTGTTGCACATCGCCGATTCGCACGCTTATTTGACGACCCAACGTTGGCCCGATCGTGCGTATCGGGAAAGGGTTGTCGCAACGCCACGATTCGAGCAGTGGTTTGCCGAATACCAGCCGCTTCTCGAACGATGGGATCAGTTGGTAACCTTTGAATCGGAATGGGAGTTCGAGGAAGCTCTATGAGAATACGGGAAGGAAAACGATGCCGGAAGTAATCATTTGTGGACGCTGGCGTTTGCGCGAGGGGCAGCAAGAAGCGGCGCTAGTCGGTCTCATGCGCTATGTGATGATCCCACACTATGCCAGCTATGACACTCGGATCAAGCTGGGCTTACTACACATTGCCGATTCGCCGTTCTATCTCACTACACAACGCTGGCCAGACCGTGAAGCGTGGGAAGCCTTCCCAGATTCACCGTTGTACAAGGTCTGGTTTGCAGCGTATCAACCCATTTTGGAACAGTGGGACGCGTTGATGGAGTTGGAGGAGGAATGGGCGTGTGAGGAACTGTTGTGAACACGGTTGCACCGCATGCGTCTCACTGGGACGACCCACGAATGCACACGAAGAAAAAGCTGAATCCTTCGTATCTCTTCGTGGATTAAATTTTACAAGTTTGTCGTATTTTCTTTAACGCGCCAACCCCTGAATCTTCACTTCCGGCAACCGCACCGGCAGGGTCCCCTGTGGCGGAATCTCGCCCAGCCAGAATTTGACTGCGGCGCGCTGGGCGGCCTCGCCACTCCCATAGGTCACTGCTAGCGTCGGTACGTGGGGCAATTCAAAGCTGAGATAGGGGTTGCCAAACCCCGTGTAGAGCACCTGAGGATGTTCGGTAAAGAGCGCGCGCCAACCCCAGTGGCCAAAGCTGCCAATCAGCACCCGCACCGATCCCAAGGTCATCATCGGCCCCACATTGATGTTGACGAAGACCGCGTCGTGTTCCTGCGCCTTGGCCCGCAGTTCATCGCTGCGCGGGTTGAGCAGATGTTCGACGTGGTAGCCACGGGCCTGCAGTTCTTCGTCAAAAACCGTGAGATCCGGGTGAGGGATCATCGTGTTGGTCGGCATGATGGTAACGGTCAACACTTTGGCTCCGGTCGCGATTTGGAGCGGATGGTGGCCGCCATTGCGCAATAGCGTGATGCTCTTGTCAGCCATTGTCTGCGCGGCCGCGGCAAATGTGTCGCTGTCGGCTGCGCTCGGCTGGGGACCAAAGAACGTTTCTGTCAATTGCAACCGCGCTTTAAGTTCAAGCACGCGACGGGTCGCCTTTTGTATTCGTTCTTCGCGTAGCCGGCCATCCCTGGCTGCGGCCAACAGTACTGGGTAATCCACATCGGGATTGGCCCCCAGATAAAGATCGATCCCTGCGTTGATCGCGGCAATCGCCCGTTCCTCCGGCGCCAGTCGCGAGGCAAAGCCGATCATCCCCGTGGCATCGGAGACGATGAGGCCGTCGTAGCCCAACTCCTGCCGCAAGAGCGTTTCCAGCAGTTCGCGGGCAATCGTCGCCGGCGGCGCGGCTTCGGGGTTGTCGAAAAAGCCCTGATAGGCGGGCAGCGAAATGTGCCCCGGCATGATCGTCCAGACCCCGGCGGCAATCGCTGCTTGCCAGACGTGGCCAAAGGTCGCCATCCACTCATCAACCGGCAGGTTGTTAACCGTGGTGACAAGATGTTGGTCGCGGCTATCCATGCCGTCGCCGGGGAAATGTTTGGCCGTGGCCGCGACGCCGTTGGCCTGCAGCGCCTGGATGAGTCGGGCCCCCAGCGTGGCAATCAACTCCGGTCGATCGCCAATGGCGCGGGTGTTGGTGACGGGGTTATCAAAGTTATAGTTGATGTCGATATCCGGCGTCAGCACCCAATTGACACCAATGTGCCGTGCTTCAACCGCGGTCGCTTTACCGAGCATCGCAATCAAATTGGGATCATTGGCCGCACCCGCCGCCATCAGCGAAGGAAAGTCGGTGCCGTACTCGCGTAACTCGGCCGCACCATGCTCCATGTTGGCAATGACCAGCAGCGGCACCGGCGACGCCGCATGCAGCTCTTCCAGCAAGGCGCGATAGGCCGCCGCGTTGGGAACTCGGGCCGACATCGCGCCAACGGGCACCTTCTTCAGAAAGGCCAGCCACGTGGCTGCATCCATTGGTTGCGAGACGTTGAGCAACTGCGCAATGCACGCTTCCATGCTCAGGGAACTGAGGGTTTGGTCAACCCACGTGCTCTGTTTGGGCGTCAATGGAGCTGTCATTGGATTACTTTCTTGCCTTTGGTTGAGAAGTGCTTTGTGCTATGCGCGGTGCGTGACATGAGTTACTTACGGCTCTTTGGTTAGTTCGCCAATTGGATCGTGCAAAAACTTGAAGGTTCCCAGTGCATGCTCTTCTTTGAAGATCTCATGGTCCCGCTGAATCCGCTTTACAGCTACCTGGGTAAATCGCATGATGTCTGCACAGAAGATGGTGGGATTAATCGCGGCGAGAATCCGCATCTCAGCGACATCATCATGGATGCCTACCACATCGTCAGAGCGGGCGTGGGCACGGGCTAGCACACACCCACAGATGGTGGCATAGTGCCGGTACTCCTTTTTGCTCAACTTTTTGATTTTGATCTTATCCTTAAACGGACTGCGTTCTCGCACCAGGAAGCTGACGCCGTCAATTTTGACATGGCCGTAATAGGGATCGCCACCGACGACATGGACGTTGTGGGATTGGGTGACGCGCTCGGCTTTGCCATCTTCCGCGGGCTCTTCATTCGGCACCAATCCATAGAGGACCGAACGCCGCGTCTGCTTCATCTCCAAGATGATATCATCACAGGGATCGGCTGTTGTGCCTTCGATTAAAACATAATAGCGGTCCAGCCCCATACTGGCGGTGCCGCTATCTTTTTTGATCGCAACATCCTTTACGCAAAAGTATTCATCTGACATCATAGGAGAAGGGCGCATAGTAGGCTTCATCAAAATCGTTCAGGCTAAAGAAGGGCATCCCATGCTCGTTGGGCATCACGCCAAAGTTTTCGGGATGGGCATCGCCGAGGGTAAAGACGATGGGTAGGTGGCCATCGGTGCCCGCATAATCGCGATAGTAAAGCAGCGCCGTACCGCGGTAAAATGCAAAGAGCGAGGACGCCAATTTGTCAAACTTCGCTTGCGTCCCTTCCGGGCGATTGTGGATCCGAAAGCGATGATCTTCGCGCAGCGTGCTGCGGATGTAGAGACGCCGTTCTTCTCTGGCGAGATGCAACGGTGGCAACTGCACTCCCCGATCGGCCTGTCGCGCCGCAAATTCGCGGAAAACATCTGTGCGGTCTTCTTCCCCTTCATTCGTACTTTCGATGAGAATCATCAGTGACCCACCTCATTCACAAAAACGGCTCACATGCCCAGCGGATGCTTTTCATTATAGGTCAATTGTGGCAGAATCCCAATGGAGGGGTATATCATTTCATGCGTATCAACATTGTTGGCTCCGGCGGCTCCGGGAAAACGCAATTGGCCACTGCAGTGGCACGGCAGTTAGATTGTCCACATATTGAGTTGGATGCCCTGCATTGGGGGCCACGTTGGACAGAAACGCCTTTGGACAAGTTTCGCGCGCAGGTGGCTGCACTGGTGCAGGGCGAACGCTGGGTGATCGACGGCAACTATGGCGGCAAAGTACGCGATATTCTTTGGCCGCGGGCTATGATGGTCGTTTGGCTCGATTATCCGTTGCCACTGATTCTCTGGCGTTTGGTGCGGCGGTCGCTGCGGCGGTCGCTCACGCGGACGCCGTTGTGGAACGGCAACCGCGAGACGCTGTGGGGGCAGTTTTTTGCGCAGGATTCATTGATCCGCTATACAATCAACACGCACCGGCGGCGACAAGCCCAAATGACCGCGGCGCTGACCGACCCGGCCTATGCACACGTCGACTTTGTGCGCATCGCTTCGCCGACGGAAGCGCAAAGGTGGCTGGGTACAATATTGAGCGGAGGCTGAGCTTGTCGAAGCCGTAGCCGCTACGGCTTCGACAAGCTCAGCCTCCGCCTTTGAAATTCGCCAACAGTATCTTCTAGGCGCAGGTGTCACAATGGGACAAAGCAGAAATTGGCGCAGTTGCCCGTTGGTTGACAATGTGAAAGCAGACTATATACTGGCCTTATCGAAGGAAGTTGCATGATTGTAACGGATCTGTGCGCTTTGTGATCCGCTGTTGCGGAGTAATGTAACTTTCGTTGCTCTCCTGAAATTCTCTGCCTTCCTATACCCATTAACAGAACTGAAAGGTAAATCGCATGGCTAAATTAATCTACTCGATGATCATGTCACTGGACGGGTACGTGGAAGATGCGCAGGGCAACTTTGGCTGGGGCGCGCCCGCGGATCCAGCCGTGCACGCCTATATCAACGAATTGGCGTCGTCGGTGGGCACTTATTTGTACGGGCGGCGCATGTATGAGACGATGGTCTACTGGGAGACGGCCCACACGATCCCCGATCAACCGCCATTCGTGCTCGACTGGGCGCGCCAATGGCAGGCGGCTGAGAAGATCGTCTATTCCAGGAGCCTAACCGAGCCAAGCAGCGCACGCACGCGGATCGAGCGGGAATTCGATGCCGATACGGTCCGACGGCTCAAGGCCACATCCGGCCACGACATCACGGTCAACGGTCCGAAACTCGCCGCGGCTGCCCTACGCGCCGGTCTTGTCGATGAGATCCAGCCAATTGTCTGTCCGGTGATTGTCGGCGGCGGCAAGCGCTTCTATCCGGACGGTGTACATCTCGATCTTGCGCTGACCGAGGAACGTCATTTTGACAATGGTGTCGTCGTTTTGCGCTATGTGGTGCGCGGCTAACAGGGTCATCACCAATCGCGGCTTATAACAGAAGGAGGAACTGATGGCGATCAATTCATCGAAATTGCACGGCCTGGAGCCAAACGCCTCGGTTATCGAGTGGCTACTGGCTGGGGACCCGGCAATCCGCTGGCAGGTGATGCAAGATTTGCTCGACGCGCCCGCCGCGGCGGTGGCGACCGAGCGTGCCCGCGTTGCGACGGAAGGATGGGGTGCCCACTTGCTCGCCTTGCAGGGAGCCGATGGCTCGTGGGCCGGTACCGCCTTTAACCAGGGCTGGGACTCGACGATGCACGTCCTATCGCTGCTGCGTGAACTGGGGCTCGACCCGGCGAGCGATGCGGCGCGACGCGCCGTGGGCCGCGTCCGCGATGGCGTGACGTGGCGTGGCTGGGATTGGGAAGGCAGATGGCAGGGCATGGACTTTGCCGGCAATCCCTTTTTCGCTGGCGAGGTTGAGCCCTGTATCAACGGGCAGGTTGGCACAAGCGGGGCCTACTTTGGCCAGGATATCTCGCGCATTATCGAACGGCTGCTTACCGAGCAGTTGCCCGACGGCGGCTGGAATTGCGAGGCGGAGAATGGCTCGACGCGCTCGTCATTCCACACGACGATCTGTGTGCTGGAGGCGCTGCTCGAACACGAACTGCATGCCGGCAGCAGCCCCGCGGTGACCGCAGCCCGTCATCGTGGAGAGGAATACCTGCTCGAACGCCGCCTCTGCCGCCGCAAGTCGACCGGTGAGCTGATCATGCATGACCGCAAAAGTGGGGCCGAGGGTGACGATAGCCATCCCGCGTTCACTCGTTTCGCCTTTCCCACGTGGTGGCACTACGACGTGCTGCGTGGGCTCGAATACCTGCGCCGGGCCGCTGTCGCGCCTGACGCGCGCGTTGATGAGGCAATCGAGCTGGTCATCTCCAAGCGCGACGACGACGGTCGGTGGCCGCTCGAGATCCGCTACCCCGGCGCGATGCCGGTTGAGATCGAGGGTGTCGAAGGAGCGCCAAGCCGGTGGAACACGTTGCGCGCCTTGCGTGTGTTAAAGTGGTATGCAACATAAGCGTACCGACATGGATCTTTAATCATTGCGAGAGGGGCTGCAAGCCATGAGCAAAATTATCTTTATGTGTGGACCAGCTGGTTCTGGAAAATCAACCGTGGCCAAGCGACTCGAACGCGCAGGGATGGCGCGACTTTCGTTTGATGAAGAATCCTTTGCACGCGGCATCACAGAGCATCCGCTCTCTACTGAAATCCATGCGGAAATCGAGCAAGATCTCATGCGGCACTTGTTGCGGTTGATCCAGCAGGAGAGGGATGTAGTGCTTGACTATGCCTTTTGGTCGAGAGCGATGCGTGAGCAATACAAAGCCATCCTGACACCCCTCGGGCTAGAGGCGGAAATTTACTATGTGATGACCCCCAAAGCGATTGCACTGCAGAGAATTCGCGCGCGTACTGGCAGCGATCCCAACGAGATGCAACTCTCTGAGGAGACTGCTGCGCGTTACTATGACAGTTTTGAACCCCCAACTGCCGATGAAGGGCAAATTACCATTATCTCAGGAGTTTAATCTGTTCCCGAGCACGCAGCGATTTCTATATCTTCTGTGTTTCTGCGGCTGAATGTTTATCTGTACCGGCGGGTAGCTCTTGGGCGCGGTATATGATACACAGAGTGCGGTAACAGCCTGGATTACCGGTCAATGAAACTTGCGAGGAAAATTATGCAAGCCATCGTCTATGAACGCTACGGCTCCCCCGATAATCTGCATCTGGCAGAAGTGCCAACGCCAACGCCGACTGCCGATCAACTCTTAATCAAAATCCACGCCTGCTCGATTAACGGCTCCGACCGCGAAAATTTAATTGGGAAACCGCTCTATGCGCGCATGACCGGGTTGCGCAGGCCAGGGAACCCGATCCTTGGCTCGGATATTGCCGGCACCGTGGCATCTGTCGGCAACAACCACACCGAATTCAAGGTTGGCGATGAGGTCTTTGGTGAACTGCCAGGCTATCGCGGCGGCTTTGCCAAATATGTCTGTACCAGCGGCGAGACGATGGCGTTAAAACCGGCCAATCTCACCTTTGCCCAGGCCGCGGCCATTCCCCAAGCGGGCACGATTGCGCTGCGCGGCATTCAGATCAAAGGGCAGGTACAAGCGGGGCAGCAGGTGCTGATCAACGGCGCCGGGGGCAGTGCCGGTTCCTTTGCGATCCAGCTGGCCAAACGCGCCGGCGCGGTGGTGACAGGGGTGGATGGTCCGCATCAGTTGGACTTTATGCGGTTGCTCGGTGCCAACCATGTCATCGATTACACCCAGGAAGAGTTTACCACCAACGGCAAACAATATGACCTGATCCTCGATCTGATCGCGCATCGTTCGGTCTTTGCGCTGCCGCAGGCACTGCGCCCCAACGGCACCTATTATGTGACCGGCGGGGCGGTGGGCGTCCTGTTGCAGTCCGTGTTGCTGGGTGGTTTGATCAAGCGTACCCGTGGCAAACAGATCCGCATGTTGATCGCGCCACAAAACCGGGATGATACGCTCACCATGGCCGAACTTTGCGCTGCGGGTGAGATTACGCCGATAATTGACCGGGAGTACGCGCTGCCGGAAGTTCCCGCGGCGATGCGCTATGTTGCAGACGGTCACGCCAAAGGCAAAGTCGTGATCCACATTGCCCCATAAAATGATACTGTTGGCCTACCTTCAATACCTTCGCCAATTTCAGAAATTAGAGCCGTCATTCCTGCGCAGGCAGGAATCCATCTTCATGTTACACGAGTAGATTCCTGCCTGCGCAGGAATGACATCTGGAAATTTCCGCCAAAACAAGGTTTGGCGA
>DAOUCA010000128.1:0-55636 GCA_034432375.1 Caldilineaceae bacterium | reverse complement strand
AACCGGAGTTTTGCGGACCAACGGGATCGCGTGCGTCGCACTGACCGCCAACTGCTTCCAGTCCGCTAGATGCTTCCGTCAGTGCGACGCACGCTGGCCGAAACTAGGGGTTTCATTCTGATTTGAGTATAGCTAGTCAAACGTGTGTTTGGTTTTAAATTGTCAGAAGATGGTAAAGGTACAAGCTGATGACACAACCGCGTGTAAGTATTGGAATGCCCATTTACAATGGCGAAACATTTTTGGAAGAAACTCTTGTCTCGCTTTCAAAACAGAGCTATACCGCGTTTGAGTTGATCATCTGTGACAATGCTTCAACCGACCGGACGCAAGAAATCTGTCAGGCATATGCCGCCACCGATACGCGTATTCGCTATTATCGCAACGAAGAAAACTTGGGTGCCGCCCCCAACTACAACCGCACCTTTGCTTTGGCCCAAGGTGAATATTTTAAGTGGTGTGCCCACGATGATCCCTGCGCCCCCACCTATTTGGCGCGCTGCGTTGAGGCCTTAGACAGCGCGCCAGAGGCGATCATGTGTTACCCCAAAACAGTTGCAATCGATGAAGCGGGCGCGGTCATCAGTGCTGATACCTATCGGGATGGCTTTAATCTGCGCGAGGCGGAAGCCCATCTCCGGTTCCGCAAGTTTTTTGATGCGGGGATTCTCTATCACCCGGTCTTTGGCCTGATGCGTTCCGCAATTCTCGGGCAAACGCCGCTGATCGGCAGCTTTGCCTCTTCTGATATTGCGTTGCTGGGGGAGTTGGCGATTCGTGGGAAATGTTATGAACTTCCGGATCCATTGGCCTTTCGTCGTGTGCATCAGCAAAATTCGATCTATGCAAACCCCACTAAGACATTGGTGACCCAGTGGTTTAACCCCAAAGTCAAGCCTGGCCGTTTGACAACGCGGCAGAAGCTCTCGTTAGAGCATGTAAAAAGTATCTACCGCGCACCACTCTCATGGACAGAGCGCATGAAATGTGTTAATGAACTGATCTATTTTCATCTGCGCACGGGAAGATTCGGCTCGCTTTTGGAACGGCGGCTCAATGGCAACGTACAACAAGTTGGCAATCTATAGGGTTACGCAGTGATGGGTTGCGTAGTCAGCTTTTGGGATATATCGAAACTGCGCGTTATGTACTGCGCGTTGCGTAAGGTCTAAATCTGCACTCATAAGGAATTCAATGCTTAAAGTTCGTGCGTTGCGTGGCACACTGCTCAATGGTGGAATTACATTGGGATTGCGGCCAATTAATACGATTGCCACTGTCATTCTGGTACGCTTGCTCTCTGCGCAAGATTTTGGGCTCGTTGCCTTGGCGATGCTGCCGTTGGCATCTTCGTATCTCTTTACCGGGCTGGGCTTGGGGGATGCGATTATTCATACCGAGATTGATCGGGACGAAGCGGCTAGGCAGGCTTTCCCGATCTGCCTTCTATCGGGGCTTCTCTTCTACTTGCTGGCGTTCTTTGGTGCAGGTCAATTGGCTGAATTTTTGGGCGATATGACGACTGTTCCCATTATTCAGTGGCTTTCACTCATTATATTGCTGAATGCACTGGCGATCGTGCCGCATGCGCTCCTAAACAAAGAGCTATACTTTGAACGCATCAGCATGATCACGCTGATTGTGGAGGTGGTCTATCTTATTGTAGCGCTGCTGTTGGCCTACCTCGGCTATGGTCTCTGGAGTTTAGTCTACGCCTATCTTTTGCGTACTTTGATTGAAACGGGGCTGAGTTGGATCCTATCGCCAAGTTGGGGTTGGCTCAAATTTCGACGGCTAGACTTTGCAATTCTTAAGAGTTTACTGAGCTATGGGATGCATAGTATGCTCAGCGGCTTTGTTTCCTATCTCCATACCCACTGGGATGATTGGTTGGTGGGGCGCTACTTTGGCAGTATTCAGCTTGGCTATTACAACAAAGCCTATGAATTGAGCAATAAAACGCTGGCTAATTTTACGGGCATGATCACCTATGTCTTTTTCCCGATGTATGTCCAGTTGCGTGATGATAGTGTTCATTTGGCAAGGATCTATCTAAAAAGTTATCGCACACTTTTAATGATTATCGTACCGCTGGCCCTTGGTCTGGCGCTTGTTGCCCATGAATTGGTGATTGTCTTGTTTGGTAGCGAATGGTTGCCGATGGTGCCACTCTTCCAAATCTACTCTGTCATGGTCTTAACGCGCCCCATTTCAACCAATTCATCCCCTTTGTTTATGGCATTGGGCCATCCTGAATATAACACGCGGGCCGGGGTGCTGCTTTTCGCAGCAATGGCTATTGTCGTCTGGTTTTTATTCCCCATGAAAGCCGTTGGGATCGCCATTGCCGTGGCTGTTGCACACACGGTTGGTGCGCTCTATAACATTTACCAGGTGAATGGTCTATTACCTGGAACGGCCAAAAAGACGCTAGCGACCAGTTGGCCACTGATCCTGGCCGGTGTTGTGATGTCGCTTGCCATCTACTTCACCAAACCTCTCCTGCTACAGATGAATATTAGTTTGGATAGTGTACTAGCGCTCCTCATTCTAATTGTTGTTGGTGGAGTCAGCTATGGCACGATTGTGCTGATTACGCAGTGGACGCTGATTAAGGAATTAGTGCAGATGGTTTTTACATCTGTCGGGATACCACGAGGCAATAGACCTGTGGCTATATAACTATATAAATTGTGGCCGTATACTTGTTTTGGCGTTGGGATAAGGAGTCTTAGGTGAGACGTTTTGCAACAGTTTTCTTGTATTTGTCTATTGCAACTTTGGTACTGGCCACGATAGTAGAGAAGGGTGATCTGGTTGCCTTGGCGTTTGATCCGGGGGCACCAACCTTGACGGAAACACAGGCGGATCAGATTCCTGGCTGGATTGTGCCGACGCCAACGCCAGTTACAATTAGTGAGCTTGACAACGTGGGCAAACCAGCGCTGTTGGGCGGCGCAAAACCCGCGCGCGCAGCGGTTGTCGCTCGAACCGCTGCGCGATCTGTTCAAGCAACTGTGCCCGCGGCACAGACCATTGAGATTTGGTATGGCGATTCGCAGCACTTTGGGCAGCATGGCAACCCGCAAGCGTGGGTCAATATTCTTGGCAGTGTCAGCGAGCCAGCTTCTGTAGCCGCATTGACTTACTCACTCAATCAAGGTGCACCCGTTCACCTGACTATGGGGCCTGATCAGTTGCGGTTGGCCGACCCTGGCGATTTCAATATCGAATTGTCAACAGCCCTGTTAGTTTCTGGGGTGAACAAGGTGGTGATTACGGCCACCAGTACGGTCTCAAACTCGAACCCTGTAACCAAGAATGTGGACGTAATCTATGAGGCGGGTAATACGTGGCCGTTGCCTTATACCGCTGATTGGTCTAGTGCAAGCACGATTCAAGATGTTGGCCAGGTGGTTGATGGCCACTGGCAACTCGAAGGTGATACGGTTCGCCCGTTGACCTTTGACTATGACCGGCTCATCGGGATGGGCGATAACTCTTGGCATGACTATGAAGCCACGGTGCCGGTGACCATTCGTGGCATCGATAAGTCGGGCTTTAATACGGCCAGCAACGGGGCCGGTATCGGTTTGCTAGTGCGGTGGAATGGCCACTTTCAACTCGAATCGGAACAACCGCGGATCGGTTGGCAACGGCTGGGTGGCTTAGGCTGGTATCGTTGGGCCCCCAATGGCACCGAAGGCGCGCAGATGCTGGGCTATGGTGGTGGTTGGATCGATGTCAATAGTGACAAGGTGCTCGATTTTAATACCCCCTACTATTTTAAGGTCAGTGTCCAATCCATCCCCGAGCAACCTGCATACTATCGCTTTAAATTTTGGAAGCAGAGTGAACTGGAACCCCTAACCTGGGACGTGGAAGGGCCAGGCTTTACCGGTGAACCGGATGGCGGATCTCTGCTCTTAGTCGCCCACCATGTGGATGCGAGCTTCGGCGATGTCGTCGTCGAGCCAATTTCTAGTATCCCAACGAAATTGACTCTTGCACCGACCACCAACGGAACGATCACGGCCGATCCAGATCTGCCGGCTTACACCTATGGGCAGAAAGTTGTATTGACGGCAAAACCAGCCGTAGGTCATAAATTAGAAACGTGGAGTGGTGATCTACTGGACACCGCTTCAACGGTTACAATCTTTATGACAAAAGATATTGCGGTCGGCGCGACCTTTGTCGAGGCACCGATCCCGGTTGTTTCAGTAACAGATAGTATTAGTGGTGTTGTGACGATCACGCCCCAAAAAGATGAATACATCTATGGGGAAGAGGTAACTTTTACGGCTGCACCGCACGCGGGCTATATGCTGACGAAGTGGGGCGGCAATGTTGACGGCAATGCCAATCCGCTGCGGATAACGATTAATGGTGATATCAACCTCAATCCAACCTTTGCCGTACCCCAGGCTCCCTTTTCCGATGATTTTAATAGCTGTGTCGTGGCCGCCGATCGCTGGAAATTTGGCGACCCTTTGGGCGATTCGACCTATAGTGTGGATGGTCAAAGACTCACCATCACAACCCCTGCGGGAACTGATCACGATCTGTGGGAGGGCAAAAATCTTGCCGCCCGCCTGATGCAACAGACGGTGGATCGCGATATGGATCTGGTGGTGAAATTTTCATCGATCCCGAGCGAACGTTATCAAATGCAGGGGATGATTATCCAGCAAGATGCCGCCAACTTTATCCGCGCAGACTTCTTTACGGATGGCTTGGCGCTCTATGTCTTTGCTGCGACGGTTAACAATGGAGTTGCCGAAGAAAAGTTGACCAAACAAATTTCCGCTTCGGGCCCGGATCTCTATCTACGTATGACGCGGGTTAATGATCGGTGGACCCAAGCTTATTCGTTCGATGGAAACAACTGGGAAACAAATGGTACCTTTGTTTTCCCCTTACTGGTTCAATCGACCGGGATCTTTGCTGGTACAGCGATTGGCACTGCATCGCCGGCAAACACAGTCGTTGTCGACTATTTTAGTGACACCGCGACACCATTTGTATCCGAAGATGGCAAACCAACTGCGCCGATTGTCACAATAAATGGTCAGGGAACCGTCAAGGTGGATCCGCAAAAATCAGCGTATAGTTGTAACGACGAAGTGACGCTGACCGCTGAGCCGGCAGAAGGTTGGCGTTTTGAGAAGTGGGTTGGTGCCGTAGCTGCAACAACGGCGACAGTTAGCTTTAATTACAATCCAGGTGATGCGGTTGTGGCAACCTTCAGCCCAAATCCAGTGGGCACCGAAACGCCAGAGCCGACAACGCCAACAATATTTTTACCCATTGTTGTAGGGCCATAAAGATTTCATCCTGCCCTTTCCTTTGTTTTGTTGAGAGATCGGGAGGAGTACGCTCCTTCTCAGTGCCGAGGATTGGACGGGGTTAGGATGAAACTTTCTTTGATTAGACCTCCCATTGAGGAGAGTTGGTTATTGATCGATATAGGAGTAACTATGATTGGCAAGCGAATCGTACGATTGGCCGCATTTCTTCTGTTTTTTTGGTGTGCATCTCTACTTTTTGCAGCACCTTTTGTTCTATCAAGAGCCTTTGCTGCTGTTCCTCCGCAAGCGGAGATTCAGCAAGGGGATGACCCAATTCCTGGATGGATCCAGCCAACCCCGACACCGGTGTCGTTGGATTCGATCACGGATGTTGCCATACCACCCCTGGAAGGGGGGCGAAAACCAGACCGGGCACCAGTATTTGTCAGCCCAGCTAACCAAACAGCGGAAGTTGCGGCGGCGGCTGGCGGTGGGCTTTCGATTGACCTCTGGTATGGAAATACGCAACAGTTTGGTAAGTTGGGTGAACCACAACCTTGGATCAACCTGCTTGGGAATGTTACGGGAACCGTTGAAGCAGTTACCCTAACTTATTCGCTTAACGGTGGGGCGCTGCAAGATCTACATGTCGGTGCAGATGGCTATCGCTTGGCGCACGGTGGGGATTTTAACATTGAGCTGCCTGTGGTAGATCTGATTAATGGCACCAATAAGGTTGCCATTACGGCTACGAACGCACTCAGCGATGTTGTGTCGAAAATCGTAACGGTAAAGTATGAGCAGGGCAATGTTTGGCCGGATAATGTCAGCATCGACTGGGCGAATGTCTCGTCAATCCAAAATGTAGCCCAAGTCGTTGATGGCGAGTGGGTCATTGAGAATGGTCTAGTCCATCCCGTCTCCCTTGGTTACGATCGGCTGATTGCGATTGGTGATCTCACCTGGAAAGATTATGAAGCGACTGTCCAATTGAAGGTAAAAGCGATTGATCCAGTTGGCTATCAGGGTATTTACAGTGGCCCTAATTTAGGACTTGGTGTACGTTGGCAAGGGCATTTTGATGCACAAAATGGGACACAACCACGCACCGGTTGGCAAGATTTAGGCGCACTTGCCCTCTATCGCTGGCTACCTGATCAAACGGAAGCGCTGCAAATGTTTGGCTACGGTGGAGAAGTGATTGGTTTCAACCCAGAGAAGACCATTGACTTTGACACAATGTATACGGCGAAATTGAGCGTGCAATCTGCCCCCAATGATGATGCCTACTACCGTTTCAAACTTTGGAAAGCCACCGATCCCGAGCCACTTTTGTGGGATATGGAGAGCTTTGGCAAAGCAGGGCAACCCGCAACTGGTTCTTTTGTCTTTCAAGCCCATTTTGCCGATGTCTATTTCGGCCCAATCACAATCGAGCCACTTGCTACCATATCACCCACCATCACCTTGCCGCCCCTGGAACATGGCACGCTGCGCATTGAGCCGTCGCTTCCGGCCTATACGTATGGTCAGCAAGTGGAAGTGACTGCAATTGGCAATATCGGGTACCAATTAGATCATTGGAGCGGTGACCTGAGTGGCAGCGCGAATCCACTTACAATTTATATGACAAAAGATGTGATGGCTACCGCGGTCTTTACCACGGCACCCCCACCGGTTGTCATCCTGACTGACACCCTTCATGGTGATGTAACGGTCGATCCGGTGAAAACAGCCTACAACTACGGGGAAAAAGTAACGTTTTTTGCCAAGCCTGATCCTGGATATCGGTTTGTGCGTTGGGGTGGAAATCGTCAGAGCAATACAAATCCGCTCGTCGTGATCATTGATGGCGATCTCTTTCTGGAGCCTGTCTTTGATACGGAAGCATCCCCGTTGTCAGACGATTTCAACAGCTGCGCGTTGGATACTGCGCTGTGGACCTTCTCCGATCCCAGCCCAAGTGCCGATACGACCTTTAGCATCAACGGTCAGCAATTGACCTTTTCGGTGCCGGCGGGGACGGACCACGACTTGTGGGAAGGCAAAAACTTTGCCCCTCGTCTCATGCAAGCAGCGACGAACACCGATTTTGATCTAATCGCTAAATTTGAATCGATCCCCAGCTTGATGTTTCAGATGCAAGGGATCATTGTTGAGCAGAACAGCGATAATTTTATTCGGACCGATTTCTATAGCGATGGCACAAGTCTCTACATTTTTTCTGCCACGATCATTGATGGTATTGCAGGTACTCAAATCAATGAGACAATTACGCCAACGAGTAGCAATTCCTACCTCCGTGTGACACGAGCGGGGGATGTGTGGACAATTGCCTATTCCTTCAATGGGAGCGATTGGACGACCGCTGGTTCTTATACACAGCCGCTTGCAGTCACAAAGACCGGCCCCTTCGCCGCCAACGCGGGTATTTTCCCAGCAAACACCGTTGTGGTCGATTACTTTGAAAATACGAGCGTGCCGATCGTCGGGGAAGATGCCAAAACAAGCGCCTTAACGATTAATACAGTTGGGGATGGTACAGTAGCAGCGAGCCCCAATAAGGCATCGTATGCCTGTGATGAAACTATCACCCTAACGGCAAGTCCGGCCAGTGGATGGGCCCTCGATCGATGGAGCGGCGCTCTGTCTGGCAGCCAAAACCCAATCACCTTGAAATTTGATCTCGGTGATACCGTCACGGCTACCTTTGTCGAATTTAACCCGGATATCTTTATCTTCTTACCCATCATCAGTGCAAAGTAAGGGTCTGTCCAGAAATAAAGTAGTCAATTGTACGGACACGGTGTACCGTGTCCGTACGGAAAAATTCTCCAAGTTATTTCTGGACAGGCCCTAAGGCCATTCCGCAGAATAATTATCCACAAAGCGTACAAAGACACACGAAGAAAAAACAAAGTTGCGTGTGTCTTTGTGAAACTTCGTGGATAGGTTGAATTTTGGATTGGCCTATCGTGCGGTTGCTTTGAAAGCAGTAGTTTCTACACCAGCAAACTACTGCTTTCAAACAGAGCTCACTTTAAGTTGGCTATTTGGAATTGAGGTAAATCATGGTGCAATGTTTTTCAGCGGTCTTCAAGAGCGCAGCGTTCCGGCAAAAACGATATCAGCTACTTATCCTTGTAGCTCTCACTACTATCGTCAGCTCTTTTGTTTGGATCCCCTCTGCTGTTGCGGCTCCGGCAGAGCCACAGATCCAGCAGACCGCTGGAAAGGATGACCAGGATCTCCAAGGGTTGTTGGCGGAGGCCGCGCAGTTGGCAGACGATACCAAGCGGGCTGAAGCGATCGTTCTGTACAAAAAGGCCCTTGAACTTGCGGTTGTCCAGCAAGATCTTGGCAATCAACAGTTTATTCTGAAACAGTTGGGGAATCTGACGCAAGCAGAGGGTGAGTATGCCGCGTCGATAGAGCACTTTGAAACGCTGTTGCCCTTGCAGCAGAAAGCTGGTGATGCCGATGGCGAAGCACAGTCGCTCGCCTCGATTGGTGCCAATTATGCGGCGCTAGAAGAGTATGACAAGGCCTTTGGCTACTATGATGATGCTGTCGAAATCGCGTTGAAGGTTGAGAATCATTGGTTTGCCATGGCCGTGCTCAACGCTGCCGGCGATCTGCACATAACACTAAAGGATGCAGACGCGGCCCGAGCAAGCTATAATCAGGCCTTAGATCTGGCCACGACCTTGGAAGACCCCACCCAAATCGCCACGCTGCGCAAACGGTTGGGCAACCTGGAACAAGCGCAAGGCGAGTACGCAGCCTCGACGGCGCACTTTGAAGCGCTGTTGGCGTTGCAACAAGAGGCCAAGGATGCCGATGGTGAGGCGCAGACACTGGCGTCGATTGGTGCCAACTTTGCCGGGCTGGAGCAGTATGAGAAGGCCTTCAGCTATTATGATGATGCAATTGAGATTGCCCAGGACGCTGAGAACAATTGGTTTGTAATGGCCGTGCTCAACGCCGCTGGCGACCTCCATCTGCAACTGAAGGATGCGGACGCGGCACGGGCAAGTTATGAGCAGGCTTTGGATCTGGCCACGACCTTGGAAGACCCCACCCAAATCGCCACGCTGCGTAAACGGCTGGGCAACCTGGAACAAGTGCAAGGCGAGTACGCGGCCTCGACGGCGCACTTTGAAGCGCTGTTGGCGTTGCAACAAGAGGCCAAGGATGCCGATGGTGAGGCGCAGACACTCGCCTCGATTGGGGCCAACTATGCCGGGCTGGAGCAGTATGAGAAGGCCTTCGGCTACTACGATGATGCAATTGAGATTGCCCAGGGCGCTGAAAACAATTGGTTTGCGATGGCCGTGCTCAACGCCGCCGGCGATCTCCATCTGCAACTGAAGGATGCGGACGCGGCACGGGCAAGTTATGAGCAGGCCCTGGATCTGGCCACGACCTTGGAAGACCCCACCCAAATTGCCACGCTGCGCAAGCAGTTGGGCAATCTAGAGCAGACACAGGGCAATTATGCGGCGTCGACGGCGCACTTTGAAGCGCTGTTAGCGCTGCAACAGGAAGCCAAGGATGCCGATGGCGAGGCGCAGACACTCGCCTCGATTGGTGCTAACTACGCGGGCTTGAAGCAGGCGGAGAAGGCCTTCGGCTACTACGATGATGCGGCTCAGGTCGCCCTGGATGCCAAGAACAACTGGTTTGCCATGGCCGTGCTCAACGCCGCCGCTGATCTCCATTTGGAGCGGAAGGAAGTAGCACCTGCACGCGCGAGTTTGGAACAGGCGTTGGCTTTAGCCAACACCTTGGATGACCCAACACAGGTGGTAACCTTGCGCAAACGGCTGGGCAACTTGGAGCAGACCCAAGGCAACTACGCGGCGTCAACGGCGCACTTTGAAGCGCTCTTGCCTCTGCAACAGGAAGCCAAGGATGCCGATGGTGAGGCACAAACGCTCGCCTCGATTGGTGCCAACTATGCCGGGCTAAAAGCATACGAGAAGGCCTTCAGCTACTATGATGATGCGGTCAAGATCGCCTTGGATGCCAAGAACAATTGGTTTGCCATGGCCGTACTCAACGCTGCCGGTGATCTCCACCTGGAACTGAAGGAGCCGGCCGCGGCGCGGCTAAGCTACGAACAGGCGCTCGACCTGGCCAACACGCTCTTTGACAAAACCCAAATGGTGACGTTGCGCAAACGGTTGGGCAACTTAGAGCAGACACAGGGCAACTATGCGGCATCGACGGCACACTTTGAAGCACTATTAGCGCTGCAACAGGAGGCCAAAGATGCCGATGCCGAGGCACAGACAATTGCTTCGATCGGGGCCAACTATGCCGGATTGGAGCAGTACGACAAGGCCTTCAGCTACTATGATGATGCCATTCGCGTGGCGCGTTCGGCAGGCAACGACGGGCTCGTGATCGCGATATTAAATGCCGCCGGTGATCAACAGCAACAGTTAAAAGAGTACGATGCCGCGCTAGGTAACTTTCAAAACGCGCTGCCACTCGTGCAGAAACAAAATGATCGCGAACAAGAAGCGCAGCTCTATGAACGAATTGCCGGCGTCTATCGCAACCTGGGGCAAACCGATAAGCTCATCAGCGCCTACCAAAGCGCAGCCGCCGTGTGGCAACAGATTGGCGAGTTAGAGCGTGCCTCACGTGCTGTTGCCACCATTGGCGCAACCTATGCTGCCCTGCAAGATCCAAGTGCGTTTGACTATTATGACCAGTCGCTACAAATTGCCGAGCAGGCCGATGCCAAGGCGCTGGCCGCAGCGATTATCAAAGCAAAAGCCGATTTGCAGCGGGATCTGAAGCAAGAAGATAGTGCCATCGCAACCTATCAAAGTGCATTGGATGCGGCAAAGGGCGCAGCTGATACAACCTTGCAAGCTGAAATTTGGGAGAGCCTGGGCACCGTCTACCTGAACAAAGGGCACTATGAACCGGCAATCGAGGACTATCTGCAAGCCTTTGACTTGTGGGGTACCTTGGGGGATGAGAGTCACGAACTAAGCACGCGCTTCCGTCTCTGGCAGCTTTATTCGGTGACCAATCAATATGACAAGGCAAAAGCGCTGATCACTTGGGACATTGGCTTTCATGCGCCCGACGATGGTGCGACTGTCTCTGGCACGATCAGTGTCCAAGGGCTGGCCATGCATCCACAATTTACCAAGTGGCAGCTCGATCTGCTGCTCAATGGTGACGAAAATAATTCAACCTATATCGCCTTTGCGCCGTGGCCGCTTTGGGGCGATTTGGCCACTCTCGATACAACAAAGTATCCCAATGGAAAGCATAAATTGCGCCTACGCATTGTACGACAAGGGGCAAATTATGATGAGTACTTTCTGACGATCAATATCAACAACCCTTGATACTGTGCATTAGCCTTTGCACAGTTTGAGAAGCAGTAGTGGATTAAGAAAATCGCTCCTGTGGGCGGAAAACTGAAATTGCACGATTGTGCAGAGCGAAAAAGTGCAATTTCAGCCTCATCCCTATATGAGCCAAGAAAATAGTTGGGTAAAGGGAGGCTGAGCTTGTCGAAGCCGGAGCCACTTCCCCTTCGACAGGCTCTGGGTTGGCGCTCTGGGTTGGCGCTCTGGGTCGGCTCTCTCACTGAATTACAACGAGGACAAACGGGTGTGTTGCAGATAGGGCGGAAGTCACTCTATCGACTGCGCCAATTTTGGCTGGGGCTCCAAGCCGATGTTACACGGGATGAACTTAAGCAGGCTGCCGACATCCTACCGCCGGCGGCCTTTTTGCTTTTCTCACGCCTACCTGTCGATGGTCAGCGCCATAGCCTCAACGTGTTGGAGAGCCTACAAACCCAAACCGAGACTGTACTCCCCCTAGCCGCTGCCGCCCTCTTGCACGATGTGGGTAAAGTTGCCGCAACCGATGCAGGGGTGGCGATTACCCTCTGGTGGCGTGGCCCACTGGTGCTGCTGGAAAGCTTTGCCCCCAGTCTGCTCAACCATTTGGCATCACCCGATCCCAAGAGCCATTGGCGCTACCTCTTCTATGTCCATCAGGAACACCCAAAAATTGGCGCAGCTTGGGCGGCAGCGGCCGGCTGTAGCCCCCTCACTTGCTGGTTAATCGCCCATCATCAAGAGAAACTGGTTTGGGGTCCCCAATCGGAATGGGAACAATTGCTGGCGCGACTGCAATGGGCCGATAGCCGCAACTGACGTGCACGCATTGCGATCCATCTAAATTTTGCTGCAATGGGTTATCTGTGGCATAAAAGAGGGAGAAACCGCAATGTAGACCAACGCGCGCTAGAAAGTAACACTTTTTACAGGAGGAATGAGTTACTATCTGTGCTGCTCGTGAGTATAGACTGAGAATGGGAGCAAAGATAAACCGACTATGGCAAAACCCAAGATTACGATTATTGGCCTGGGCACCACCGGCGCAAGCATGGGGCTGGCCCTCCAAAAAGAAGAGAGCAATTTCACCATCGTCGGCCACGACCGCGATCCACAGGCTTCACGCGAGGCGAGCCGGCTGGGGGCAGTCCAAAAGACCGAATGGAATCTGCATAACGCATGTGATGGAGCCGACTTGATCATCCTGACGGTGCCGCTGAGTGAACTGGCGGAACTCTTTGGCCACATTAAAAGTGATCTCAAGCCAGAGACAGTGCTCTTTGCCAATGTCAATGTGTTGCGTCCAGCGATTGCATTGGCGGAGGAGCACCTTTCACCGGAAACCCACTTTGTGGCTGGCCACCCGGTCTTAGTCGGGATCGGCGCGCCCCTCACCACGCGCGCGGATCTCTTTGATGAGGTCTCCTTTGGACTCGCTCCTGGCGTCCACACCGATCCCAGTGCCGTGCAATTGGCCAGCGATCTGATCGAACGGATGGGGGGCAAACCGCTCTTTGTCGATGTTGATGAGCACGATGGCATTATTGCCGCCACTGAGCAGTTGCCCCAATTGATGGCGATTGCCCTGATGCGTTTGAGCACCCACGGCACCGGCTGGCGGGAGGCGCGGCGGTTGGCCGGTCGGCATTTTGCCCGCGCCACCGAGACTGATGCCAGCGCGGCCCAACTTTATGGGGCTTTGACTGCAAATCGTGAGCCGTTGCTGCAACGGATTGATCAACTCCAGGCCGAGTTGGCGGCATGGCGGGACTTAATTACCACCGATGCCGAGACCGATGAAGTGCCTGTTGCAACGAAAAAGGATGCAAAAGCTCCTCTCCTTGCTGCGTTGGAAGAAGTGGTTGTCGCGCGAGAAACCTGGGAAGGGCAAGCCTATATCAAACGCTGGGAAGATGCACCGTTGGCCTCTGCCGCGACCGAATCCAAAGGGATGTTCCGCCAGATGCTCTTTGGCAATATGATGGGTGGTCGTCGCTCGAAATCGGAGTAGCCAACCCAATCAATTCAGCCAAAGATGTTAAGTCCAACACCTTCAACCTGTGCGGAGTGTATAGCCCATTGTGAAACTGATCATCCAGATTCCTTGTTACAACGAAGCCGAAACCCTGCCGCAAACCGTTGCCGACCTGCCCAAAATGCTGCCCGGCATCGATTGCATTGAATATCTGGTGGTCAACGATGGTAGCCGCGACCAGACGGTGGCGGTGGCCAAAGCACTCGGTGTGCACCATGTGATCGAGCTGCCCCATAATATGGGATTGGCCCACGCCTTTGCTGCTGGTTTGGAAGCATCGATTCTGCGGGGAGCCGATATTATTGTCAACACCGATGCCGACAACCAATACGTGGGTGAGGAGATCGCCCGCTTGATTGAGCCGATCCTTGCTGGTCGTGCCGAGTTGGTCATTGGCGATCGCGAAGTGGGCAAAGTAGCTAGTTTTTCGCCACTCAAGCGGCTACTTCAACAGTTGGGGAGTTGGGTTGTTTCACAGGCGGCCATGATGGCAGTGCCTGATGCCACCAGCGGCTTTCGCGCGTTGACACGCGAAGTGGCATTGCGTACGCTTGTCATGGGTAACTACTCGTACACATTGGATACCCTCATTCAAGCCGGTGCCCGTCGTGTCGCCGTGACATCTGTTCCCATTCGCACCAACTTGCCCACGCGTTCTTCGCGCCTACAGCGCAATATGCCCCATTTTATCTCCCGCCAAGCAATTGCGATTGTGCGGGCGTACACGCTCTACCGTCCGCTTCGACTCTTTTTGATGGTCGGCTTGTTGATGCTCGGTGGTGGCTTGCTCCTTGGGTTTCGCTTTCTCTTCTTTTATATTACCGGCGAAGGGAATGGCCACGTTCAAAGTCTGATTCTGACCGCGATTCTCTTGATTGTCGGCTTTCAAGTCACCTTAATCGGTCTGTTGGCGGACCTTGTAGGTTTCAATCGCAAGATGTTAGAAGAGGCGCTCTATCGCCTGCGTCGGCTAGAACAGCGCCAGCAGCAAGCCAACCCGGAAGTCGAGTAGGATCGCAATGGGGGAATCCGCCTTACGGGTCTGCTACTTTGGCACCTATCGCCAAAGCTACTCGCGCAACTGCATCTTGATCGCTGGGCTGCGGCGCAATGGCGTCACGGTGATCGAATGCCACGCAACGCTTTGGCAGGGCATCGATGATCGGGTGGACATTGTCAGCGGTGGCTGGAAGCGTCCGGCCTTTTGGGGACGCATTCTGCGGACCTATGGCTGTCTGCTGCGGCACTACTGGTCGATCCGCCATGCGTATGACATTTTGATCATCGGCTACCCTGGCCAATTTGATGTTTTTCTGGGCCGACTGCTTAGTTGGTGGCAGGGCAAACCATTGGTCTGGGATGTCTTTATGTCGATCTACTTGATTGCGCTGGAGCGAGGCTTAGATCGCAAGAGCAAGCTAGCTGTAGATCTGTTGCGTCGACTGGAGTGGCTGGCTTGCCGTCTGCCGGATCGGCTGATCCTCGATACGGCGGCCTATGTGGCCTGGTTTCAGCAAGTGTATGGCGTCGATCCGGCGTGCTTTCGCCTGGTTCCCACGGGTGCGGACAGCGAGCAATTTAGTGCCGCATCCTTTCCGCAAAGCTCTCCTTCTGTGGATGGCCCATCGACAGCTTGCCGTGTGCTCTATTACGGCACTTTTATTCCCAATCACGGTGTGCCGACGATGGTCGAAGCGGCGCGGCTACTGGCCGATGATAAACGGATCCACTTTGTCTTTATCGGCCAAGGGCCGGAGCGAGCGGCGGTTGAGACATTGATCGAAGAATATCGATTGGTCAATCTCACGTTGATCGATTGGCTGCACCAAGATGAGTTGGTGCAACAGATCGCGACTGCCGATATTATTCTGGGTGCGTTTGGCACCACACCCCAATCGCTGATGACCGTGCAGAACAAGATCTATGAAGGCTTGGCGATGGGCAAGGCGGTGGTCAGTGGCGATGCGCCTGCTGTCCGCCAATCGTTGGTTGCGGGCGAAGAGATCTATCTCTGTGCGCGCAACGATGGTGCTGCCCTGGCGACGGCAATTCAGGAATTGGCGGCGGATCCGCCACTGCGTGCTAACCTGGCAGCAGCCGGACAACGGCGTTTTCTGCGTGATTATGCCATTACACCACTAGGGAAACGCTTCCATACCCATCTACAGGAAGTTCTAGCTGCGCCATGAAGATTTTGATCGTCAATGTGCATTCGGTTCGCAATGCGGGTGATGATGCGCTCTTGCAGGCGGCGCTGCAACAGCTACGCCGGCAGTTCCCCGACGCAACCTTTACGCTGGCGATGAATGATCGCGCCGGCTACACAGGACCAGAGAGCACTGTCGATTCCTTCCTCCACTGGTTTCGCAAAACAGAGTCTCAAGGTTCTCCCTTGCGGGCGTGGCGTTGGCTTGCCATACCCGGCTTGCTGCTTCATCTCGTACTGCGTGCAGCTGTAGTCCGTTGGACTGGGCGTAATTGGGCTTTCGCCTTACCGGCGGCGCGCCAGGATCTTTTGCGCGCTTATCATGAGGCCGAGATGGTCGTCAGTTGTCCAGGGGGCTATCTGTATAGCACTGGCAAACTGGGGCTCTGGTTTCTTGTTACGCTGTTGACATTGGCCTATCCCTGTTGGCTGGGCAAGCCAGTCTATCTGCTGCCACAGACCATTGGTCCCCTGCAGTATCGTTGGGAACGTTGGCTGTTGCGCCGGCTTTTCTCGGGCATCCGGCAGATCTATGTGCGCGACGACTATTCGTGTACCGTCTTGGCGGCAAGTGGTGTACATCATCCCGCTGTCTTTCTGACGCCTGACCTTGCCTTTGGTTATCAGACGGAGGAGCGTGAGGCAGGCGCTGTACTGCTACGTCAACTCGGTGTTGACCCCGACCGCGAAGAGCCGCTGTTGGGGGTAACGCTGATCAATTGGGCGGGGATGGAAAGCGCTTTTCACGGTCAGGATGGCTACGAAAGTGCCGTTGCAGAAACTATCCGTTCATTTGTTACCCGCTACGGTGGCCGCGCCGTGCTCTTTGCACAAGTTCGTGGCCCCGCTTTGGCGGAAGATGACCGCATCCCGGCCCGACGCGTAAAGCAGCAGCTACAGGAACTTGGCGAGGCGATCGTCCTGGTTGAAAATGAGGTGACCACCGCTCAACTGAAAGCGGCCTATAGCTACATGACACTCTTTGTGGGGTCGCGGCTGCACTCAAATATCTTTGCACTCACGAGTGGTGTTCCGGTGTTAGCGATTGCCTACTTGCCCAAGACATGGGGGGTAATGCAGATGCTCGGTCTGGCAGAGTGGGTGATCGATATCGATGGCATTGAAGGTAGCCGGCTCTCAGCGCTGCTCGATCTGCTTTATTGTCAGCGTGCTACTGTGCAGACGCAACTAGCGGCTGCAATTGCGGCACAGCAGCTTGCGCTGCAGGCGATGGGTCGGTCGATCAGTGAAGATTATTGCCATTGGCAGGAGCAGCTGCGATGAGACCAATCCATCTGTTACAACTGCTCTCTGGCCTGGCGGTGGAGGGTCCGCTGGGTGGCGTGGCGCGTTTTGGCATCGAACTGAGCCGTCACTTGGATCCGAAGCTTGTGCGCGTAACCCTTTGCGGCCTATGGGATTATCATACTGGCTATGAAGCGCGCTGGCAGCAAGCGTTGGAAGGAGAGGGGATTCCCACGGTTGTCGCCGCGCCGTGGGATGCGAGCAAGCCCTACCAAAGTTGCGTGGCCGCGCTCGAGGGCGCACGAGCACACCTGACCGGCCCTTATCAACTGATCCATAGCCACGGTGAATTTGCCGACCTTGCGGCCATTGCCTTGCGTCGGCGGTTGGGTGCGCAGGCGCTGGTGCGCACCGTTCACAACGAACGGGAGTGGAGCAAGCGACCGCTCTTTGGTGCGGCCTTTACCAATCTCTGGTATCCCTTCGCCTTTCAGCGCGAAATTGGCGTGGCACAGACGGTAGTCGATAACCTCAACCGCCGCCCATTGGCGCACTTGATCGGTCAATCGGCCCTTCTGCTACACAATGCCCTGAATGTGCAACGCTTTCAGGGCATTGTGCAGCAGGATGGCGAGCTTGCGCGGGGAATGCTGGGGATCCCGCCTGAAGCTTATGTGGTCGGCTCGGTGGGACGGTTGCGGCCGCAGAAGGGCTACCATATCTGGCTGACTGCTGCGGCAGAGGTGCGATCTGCCATTCCCCATGCCTATTTTGTCTTGATCGGCGATGGCGAGCTGCGCCCGCAGCTGGAGCAACAGGCCCATGATCTGGGGATTGCCGAGGCCGTTACCTTTCTTGGGCCGCGGCACGATGTAGAGGCGCTCTACCCGCTCTTCGATCTCTTTGTCTCCTCCTCGCTGTGGGAGGGATTGCCAACCGTGATTCTTGAAGCAATGGCCGCTGGCTGCCCAATAGTCGCAACGGCCGTCGCTGGTACGCGCGAACTGGTGGCGGATGGTCATACTGGTCTGCTGGCTCCGCCCGACAACTCTGCACAATTGGCAGCGGCGATTGTGCACATGGCGCAGGAACCGCTGTTGGCGCAGACGATGGCGGCAGCGGCAAAACGCTTTGTCACGGAAAAGTTCTCAATTGAGGGGATCGCGCGTCAGCATGAAGTGCTCTATCGCGCATTGGTGGGGCAGTAGTGGGCGTTGGTGGTCGATGCAGCCTTGAACTAAAGTTCAGGCTGATAGCACAAGTCAGCTAAAGCTGACTGATACCTATACGCCAGTCGGCTTTAGCCGACTTTCGTTATTAGCCTGAACTTTAGTTCAAGGCTCTGCACAATTGGCAGCGGCGATTGTGCGCATGGCGCAGGAACCGCTGTTGGCGCAGACGATGGCGGCAGCGGCAAAACGCTTTGTCACGGAAAAGTTCTCAATTGAGGGGGTCGCGCGTCAGCATGAAGTGCTCTATCGCGCATTGGTGGGGCAGTAGTGGGTGTTGGTGGTCGATGCAGCCTTGAACTAAAGTTCAGGCTGATAGCACAAGTCAGCTAAAGCTGACTGATACCTATACGCCAGTCGGCTTTAGCCGACTTTCGTTATTAGCCTGAACTTTAGTTCAAGGCTGTAGACACAGCAACTCGCTGTAGAGCGCACTATAATGAGCGGCAATATTGGGGAAGAGGAAGGGTTGGATCTGGGCATGGGCGGTGGCGGCCATCCGCTGGGCGGTGGACTGCTCTTGCCATAGCTGAAGAATGGCCGCGGCCAGGGCTGCCGGATCGCGTGGGGGCACGAGATAACCGGTCTCACCGGTGCGCACTAATTCGCAACTGCCGCCGACATCGGTCGCCACCACGGGAAGCCCTGCCGCCATTGCTTCGAGGATTACCGTGGGAAAGCCCTCCCAATTCGAGGAGGAGATAAAGAGATCGCTCTGGCGTAAGAGTTGGGGGACATCGTTGCGCCCGCCGAGAAAATGGACCGCCTGTTCAATGCCAAGAGCGCGACTTTGGGTGACCAGATCCGCCTGTAGGCTACCCACGCCAACAATTGTTAAAGTGGTTCCAGGGTAGTGTTGCAAAACTTTTGGCAGGGCGGCAAGCAGGGTAGCATGGCCTTTTTGTTCTTCTAATCGGCCAACGATGATTAACCGTGGCCCACTGCTGCTACTGATCTGGGGACTTTGCGCCAGTCGGTCGACAAAATCAGGGTTGAGCCCATTGTAGATCAGGTGGGCGTGGCGCTGCCGCAACTGAGCCCCCGTCCGCTCATCTAACATGCGCTGTGTTCCTTGGGCAATGGCAATTTCGGCGTCGAAGAACCAGGGGTAGGCCAAGAGGTCAACAATGGTTCCCAGCCAAGGCCGCGCGAGCCACTGCCGTTCGGCGTGGACGGTACGCACAATTTTGAGACGGCCACCAGTGCGCGCCTTTTCGGCCAATGCCAGCAGATCACAGCGCTCAAAGTGGCTGTTGATCAGTTGCACCTCTTGCTGTGTGACCAACTGATTGAGGCTGCGTAGCGCGCGCGCCATATCGGCTTCAAGATTGCCGCGCTGCTCAATCAGGATCACTGTTTGGATCCCGACGGCCTCGATTTGCGCACGCCAATGATCTTCCGAAGGCGCATGGTGGCGCCACAGCCCGCAGACGATGGGACGAAAATGAACGGTCGTGCCATTGCTGCTGTCAACCGTTGATGGTAGTGCAAGTTTGGCGGCGTTCAAGAAACGGGCTAAATTGAGGGCAAAGAGCGCTGCCCCGCCCGATTGCTCAGCCACAGCAAAGCCGTCGATGAGTTGGATCACGGGGATTGTCAATCCATCTTCTGTGGTAGGTGCTTTTGTGGTAGGTGTAGCGTTAACTCTCATAGAAATGGAACTTCTTTTATGCAACGTCCGAATCTTCTGTTGGTCATTTTAGATGCGACGCGTGCCGATGCCTGTTCTTGTTATGGTGCAATAGAGCAGACCACGCCCCATCTCGATCGTTTGGCGGAGACCAGCCTCCTATATGGACAGGCCAGTAGCGCTGCACCATGGACATTGCCGGCGCTCTCTTCCCTCTTTACGGGTCTCTACCCAAGCCAAACAGGCATTTACGATCGGCGTGTTTTGGATGGTGCTTATCCGACCCTATTTCAATTGTTGCGCAACGCCGGATATGGTACCTTCGCAATCAGCAAAAACAGTTGGCTTAGCAAAGATTTTGGCCTGACGCGTGGTATTGCGCAGATGCATCGTCTCTGGCAGTGGTTTCAGAGTGAAGACGAAATTACCGTCGGCAAGCTGGCCGAGCTACAGCGCGGCCATTCTCTGTATGGCCATCTGCTCAAAGAGTTGCTCGGGGGCAATGTCGCCAAAAACATGTTGAATCTATTATACCACCGCTACTGGAACCGTGTCGATGATGGGGCTGTGCGCACCGTGGCACCGGTGACGCGTTGGGTGCAAGCGCAAGAGGGCCCGTGGTGCGCCATGGTCCATTTTCTGGAAGCGCATCTCCCCTATCATCCACCACGCAAGTGGCTGCTGCCCTTTGCAGATGATTTGCCACGGGCGCTGGCTTTGCGCAAGGGGGATCAATGGCGTCTCGCCTGGCGTCATATCGCCGGCAAAGAGCAGTTGTCTCCCGCCGATTTGCAAAGCTGGCGCGATCTCTACCTGGCCGAAGTGGCCTATCAAGATCATTATCTGGGGCAATTACTGGAACAATTACAGGCAATCGGGCAACTCGACAACACTTGTGTCGTGGTGGTGGCCGATCATGGGGAGAATTTGGGGGAGCATGGCCTGCTCAACCATCAATATTCGCTGCATGAGAGCTTGCTCCATGTGCCGCTGCTGATTCGCTGGCCGGGGTTGGGCGCAAGCGCACAGGGCAAACGCATCGATACGCCGGTGCAAACCCTTGATCTTTTTCGTACCCTGCTGGATCTGGCCGATGTGCAGGCACCACACGACAGCAGCCATAACCTGCTCCCTGGCACCACCCCGCGGTCCTATGTCGTCGCCGAATATGGACGACCACAGGTTCCGCACGCCGCTTTATTAGCCCGCTATCAACTGCAACCAGCGGATTTGGAACCTTTTTCGCGTGGCTTTCGCGCCTTACGCACTGAGCGCTATAAGCTGATTGCAAGCAGCGATGGCACAGTTGACCTGTTTGATCTAGACCAAGATCGCGGTGAAACCAGGAACGTTGCTGCTGACCAACCCGCGCAAGTGGCGGTGTTGCAGCAACAGCTTCGCGCGTGGGAAGAGACGCATGGTGCCGCAAGCATTCATGTGGCACAACCTGCTCTACAAGTTGACGATGCCGTGCGGGCGCGACTGCAAGCCCTGGGATATCTCGACTGATATGACGCGACAATCCCCATTCAACCTACGCCGCGTCTTTGGGAACATTGGCGCGCTGCTCTCCGCATCGGTCATTACAAAAATTGTCTCGGCCGGCACGACAATTTTGTTGGCGCGCCAGGTGGGGGTAGCTGGCTTTGGCGAATATGCTGCGGCCATGGCGCTGTTGCGGATCGCTTCGATCGCTTTCTCGTTGGGGCTTGATGCGTGGTTGCTGCGCAATGGCTACCGTGATGGCAAACTCGAACACCTGGCCACTTATACCACCATCAATCTGCTGATCAAGTTGGGGTTGGGTGCACTTTGGCTGCTGCTGATCGGTCTCGCTGGCTACTATCTGTTACCGACCCTCTATTCCCCGACTTTGCTCCTTGTGTTGGCCTTAGCGATCTGGTTTGAAGAGTTGGCCAACACGGTTTGGAGTGCGTTTCAAGCGGCCCTGCGTAACCAGGCCACCTTCCTGCTGACAATCCTCTTTCATGGTTTGATTTTGCTCTGTACGTTGCTGTTGATTGTGCAAGGCTCTAAGAATATTCTCGCCTTTACCATGGCGCGGGCGGTGGCGGCTGGGCTTGGCGCGCTGGTTGCCCTTTGGTGGCTGGCCCGGGTAACGAATAGTGAGACAATACCCACTCGGCTCATCTCCTCCCAGACCGCCAGTCAAGCGCGCCGTCAACTGCGTGAGACTGTGCCCTTTGGTCTGTCGGTGGCGCTCTCGCTCATCTATGGTCGAGCCGATACTGCCATCGCTGGCCACTATCTTGGAAGCGAGGCGGCTGGCCTTTACTCGTCGGCGATGTCGCTGATGTCCATGGCCTTGCTGATGCCTCTGGCGATCTATCTGGTGATGTTGCCGATCCTCAGCCGTGCCCATGCTGACCATTCGCCCAAACTTTTGCAATTGACCAAGCGCATGATTGGCTGGAATGTCTTGGTTGGGCTCTTGTTGGGATCGATACTGGCGCTGGTCGCTGACCCGCTTATGCGGTTGGTCTATGGTGCACAATATGCCGAGTCCGGCGAAGTGTTGACCATTTTTAGTGGCGTGCTCGCCTTGCGCTTTATCTCCTTTGCACTGGCGGTCTTTATCACCGCGGTGGGATGGCAAGGGCGACGAACGTCGATCCAGGCGGTGGTCGCGTTCGCCAATGTCGGCCTAAATCTATGGGTGGTGACACGTTGGGGGCTATCTGGCGTGGCAACGGTCTATCTGGTGACAGAATTGCTGTTAATGGGGGGCTATCTCTTTCTGGTGATGCGCTGGTGGCGACAGCATGGCGTGGCTTGGCTGGCGCAGCCGGTTTAGATATTCTGCTCCTCAATCTTCACACTGAGATTTACCGCTTCATACGTCATTACTCCGATTTGATTTCACCACTGCTCCTATATAGTTCTGTTTGGATGGGGGTGCCTGAATAGGTACACAATTTTCAAGCAAATGAGGGCTATCACATGGTAAATATAAGGCGAAAAGGATTGGGTTGGATCTTTCTCTGTGGGGCGGTAATTCTCTTCTTGGCGATTGTGTTTGGTGAGATTGGTCGTGCTATGGCCGATGATCTAGGCGACGGCAACGACTTGATCCCGCTGGAGGGTATTCAACAGATAAGTGCAGGGGGCTACACCACCTGTGCCCTGACCACAGAGGGGGGTGTCAAATGTTGGGGTGAAAATCACTTCGGTGAACTAGGGAATGGTACGAATCAATTGTACCATACGACTGCGGTCGATGTGGAGGGGCTGGCGATAGACATCGTCGCGATTTCAGCCGGTGCCAGTCACGTTTGCGCAATCACTGTAGCGGGTGGTCTCAAATGTTGGGGCAATAACCGCGATGGCCAATTGGGCAATGGTCTTTATAAAGATAGCTCTATTCCAGTCGATGTTGTGGGGTTGACAAGCGGTGTTGCCGCCGTTGCTGCTGGTAACGGTAGTACCTGCGCCTTGACTACGGAAGGGGGCGCCAAATGCTGGGGCAATGATACTTTTGGATCTTTGGGAAATGGGGAGCTGGCAAGCACTCCCATTCCGACCGATGTCATCGGCTTGTCAACTGGTGTGGCCGCAATTGCCGGTAGTGGCAGCCATACCTGCGCGCTGACCACGGAAGGCGACATCAAATGCTGGGGTTATAACTTCTATGGCGAAGTAGGTGATGGCACTCGGATCAATCAGGAAACGCCTGTAGATGTCGTTGGTTTAGCAACAGGAATCGTTGCAATTGAAGTGGGAGGAGTTCATTCTTGCGCGTTAACTACAAGTGGTCGTGTTACCTGTTGGGGGTATAACGAACATGGGGAATTGGGTAATGGCGATCAACAGACCAGCATTACACCAGTTGATGTGATCGGCCTATCAACCGCTGTAACCCAAATTTCGAGTCATACCTACCATACTTGTGCCCTACTGACTGATGGCGTTGTGAAATGTTGGGGACAGAATGGTGTCGGTGAACTTGGCGATGGAACTCGCATCAACCAGTCTACGCCAGTGACTGTCATTGCTCTTCCAGCCGATGTAACCGCAATTACGGTCGGCGTGAGCGACACCTGTGCGCTCATGTCGACGGGGCTTACTAGGTGCTGGGGGCATAATGTCTATGGTGAAGTGGGGGATGGTACAACGGAAATCCGTACTACGCCAGTTGATGTCATGGTGCCGATTGCTGTAGAGTATAGAAGCTATTTCCCGCTCGTAAAGGGCGGGTAAATGGCTTCGAAGGATGATTAAAAATTATAGGTTTCAAGGCGTAGCGAATAGCGGTTGAGTAGTAGCGAAGCGACGGATCGAAACCAGAGTGAGCGGACGACCCGCTTGGTTTCGCACCCAATGGGCACCCGGCTTCGCTACTCAACCGGCGCTACTCTATCAAAATTTCGTTAACAGTGTATCTACCCTTTGATAGCAGTCAGCTTGATAGCAGTCAGCGCATAGTTTTTGCAGTGGCCGCGTTTTGTATATTTGTAATGCAAATCAAGACGGGTAAAGAAGACGGTGAGCGCCCCAAAGGCGAGTTTCAGCGCTATCATGAGGGGTAGCAGGCAGTAACCAGCGATGCCACCACCGTACCCCTCTGCCTTCGTCGGTAATGAGAGCGCCATCGTTTTGAATTGATAGGCGATTGTGCCATAGTAACCCTCCAACCACTCAATCCGGCTGATCTGGAAACCACTCTTTTGCAAAAGATGGCGCAAGCCATAGCGCGTATAGCGAAAGTAATCGTGGGGGAGTTCATGTTCTTCAAAGAAGAGTGGCGTCGAGAGCCAAAGGTGCCCGCCCGACTTGAGCACCCGGTTTAACTCATGGAGAACGGCTTCCGGTTCGGGAAGATGTTCGAGAACCTGCGAGCAGATCACTACATCATAGGTGCCATCGGCCACGGCGAGATGGTGCAGATCACTGACGAGATCGAGCGCTGCCAAGTCGTAAGGTTTATCGACCTGTAAAAAGTCCGTGGCAGTGTAATCCGCGCCGACAAAGAGTGCCTTATATTTACAGTCGCCCGCACCGGCATCAAGCACTTTCTCCCCCGGCTGGACCGATGCCGCCGCTTTGGCCAGGAATGCTTCCAAATATTGGCGTGATGAGTTGTAGTTGAATTGATCTGCGATCAGGTTACGTAGCATAGATAAATTATATGCTGCTTGCGCTAATAAACAAAAAGCGGGACGACTAAGTCGTCCCGCTTTTTGTTATCTCCGTAATAGATGATCAGAGTAACCAGTCGTTTAGTCTCTAATAAAGAAAGCAATCTACGCCAGGCTACTATCTCTATCCAAACAGCTACTTAGTTACCACTGATGTCCATCGCATTGTAATCTTCTGCGACCAAGTTACCGTTGATGCTAGAAGAGACACGGCCAATGGCGATCAGTTGGCTGCCGGCAGGAGCGTTGATGACCACTGCGCCACCAAAACCACCACCTGGATTAGCATCAGGTGAACCGAACTCCAACAGAGCTGTACTGTTACCAGCATCAATCGGGCTCGAGTTGGCCTTAGCGCCAGCTGCAATCGACGTAATGGTGTGGGTGCCAACGACGGTACCATTTTTGTCGAGGTATTGAACGGTCACAGGACCTACCGCTCCGCTACCGATGTTCTGAATAGCGATGTTGGTGCGTTGACGTGAGCCACTCAGGTACTTGGCATCGCTGGCGTAGCGGACATAAGGTAGCGCCAACTTGGTGGAACCGACACTCTCACCGAGGAAAGCGGTTTCAAAACCGGCCGGGTCTGGCGCATTGAAGAAGGCCTTGCCGATGACGATGATTGGCGCACCAGTGGCTGTAATGGTCGCCGCACCGGTGAAGTTGGCCTGCGCACCAGGAGCTTGACAAGCGTTGAAGCTCTTCTTGGCACCGGGGCCGATGTTGGCGGTATCAGAGACACCGTTGGAATAGGCGACTGTTACCGCGGCAGTGGCCGTTGTGCTGGTGTTCTGCACAGCATAGGCGGTGCGCTGCAGCGGGTTGAAGCGATCACAAAGTGCCGTCGCCATGAAGACGGTGGTTGCACCCTCGGTGACGCCTTCAAAGGCCTTGACGGCACCACCAACGGTGGAGAACTCTAAGACGGAGGCAACAATGTTGGCTGCGGTGGTCGTGCCGGATTTGACGGCAGTAACCGTGGCAGATCCATTGAAGACGTTTGCCGAAATGTTAGCAAGCTTGCCCATGTCATAGGTCTTGGCTGCACCCTGTGGAATGGCAGTTTCCGTAATGGTGACTGGCGCGGCGCTGGTGTCATCAGCATTGAAGATCTTCAAGGTGATGTCAATATTGCCGGTGTCAGCATTCTGGATGGAGAAGGTCGACGTTGTGTTGAATTTGTTCTTCAGCACAGTCGCCAAGAGAACATTGGCGCTACCGGAAGAGAAACCGTTGGACAACGGACGATTCTTTACCGTGGTTGAGGTGGTATCTGGAATCTGCACTGCAGTGGCAACGACCGGTTGGTTGGAGGAGAGCACAGCCGAACCGAGGAAGCCTTCTGGCAACGCTTCGGTGCCGGTCAGACCGCCAACGAAGAGAGAATCACCAGCGCCTTGGGGCAACGTACGAGCTACATTAATGGCAGTGCCACTCTTTTGGTTATAGAAGGCAAAGTTAACCGACGCTGAAGCCGTCCCAACATTTTGATAGGTGACCGAGGTCACCAAGGAGGTCTGGTAGGCCGGCAACTGGGCGGAGGCCATCCCAAATGAGGTAAAGGCCATTACAAGGGCCATTACCGCGGAAATTTTAAATCGAGCCATTTTGAACATCAGTTTATTCCTTTCTGAACAAACCTGGACTACATAATGCATACTGATTAAAGAATGATGGTAGCTTTTTTGCAATCTACGAATGTCATCAACTTACTCTGCCAATATAGATTAGATATTATAGATTGGACATTCTATCTATTCTGTCTATTCTGTCCGTATTGGATTAGCTTAGTAATATCTATATACGATTGACAGATTCACAGAGTCAGTTCTTGTGATATCGTAGCTGACTAGATTCAGTATAGCGAATTGTCTCCAATCAGCAATACCACCTTCGGGGTAAAAGAGTAGAAAGTACCCCTTTACTCCAGAGGAAGTATTGCTTGTTAGCCATAAGTTGTACTATACTTTATGATTGTGGCGTTAATTGAGTTAAACGCTAAAGTTCGAATAAGTAAAAGCAAGAAAGTTTTTGGGAAGCCGTAGCCGCTTTGGCTTCGACAAGCTCAGCCTCCGCTACGTCACTTTTATTTCTACTTACTTAATCGTTTTTAGTTATATAGTAGATCGAGTAAGTAGAAGTAGGTTTATGGGCCGGAGAGGGAGAGTTTTGCTCCTTATGGTAAGGTGTAATGGTAAGGTGTAATGGTAAGGTGTACTCTTCTGCACTCTTAAATACCAAGGGCGTACGAATACTAAGAATGTACGGTCCATTTGGTAGTTGTAGGCTCAGTCGAGACGCTTTGGTGGCAGATCGTTTGGGCTCTAGACGAAATGGTCTGCCGACAAAAGGGTAGCACATTGTATGCTGGAGACTGATTTCTGCGTATTGCTAGAAAAACACATGTAGTGGCTTCGTTGAGTTAGCATACAAGATGTGGGTAACCCATTTGGGGTATTCACTTGTTTTGCAGAAAAAGCTAACCTAGGACGTAGGCAAGGCTAAGCATCGATATGGCAAACAGTTGCCTACTCAACCACATCTTGCGTACGTTTTACCTAAAATAAGATACTTTGTTTATATTTAAGAAGGATTTACACATGTTTCATTTTCCACTGTTTCATTTCTCACTGTTGCAGTTACGTCACTCATACAAATCTCTCTTCACTATGGTATTGTTTGTTGTTTTGCTGTTGGCTGCATGTGGCGGCGACGATGAACCAACCCCAACCACCGTTCCCGCAACCGCCGCACCTACAACGGCTCCTGCTGCACCAGAAAGCCCATTGCAACCAGCGAGTCCATTGCAATCCTCTTCCACGGGAAATAGTACGTCGTCAGTTGTTTCTGCCTCTGCTCCAGTTGCGGCGGACTATACAATGGCGCAACCAGAAATTCCCGCAAGTAAGGCCGACATGGGAACCGTTGTCGGTCGCTTGGTTTCGAGCACTTCCGATGTGGCATTGAATCACGAGATCGTCCGTTTGGCGGAAGTGGAATGTCCAGAAGATGTGGCACAAGAGAGTAAGCGTACCGAGTGTGTGTGGATGCTTTCCAATGCATTTAGCCCTTCTACCTTTACCGATGAAAATGGGTTTTTTGTCTTTAATGATGTACCGCCGCGCGATTATGTGGTCATTGTTGGAGATATGATGAATAAAAATACGAAGTTGGCCGATGATGGTGGGCCATTTATGTGGGCTGCGGTTGAGAATAAAATTACCGATATTGGCGAATACCATATAGAATGGTAGGGAAATTGTTCTGAATCCAATCGATCCAATGGTAGAATTGCTATTACAAGCTTATGCCCAGCCAATCTTCAAGCCAACCAAAAATTACAATCCTGGTCGTTGACGATGAATCGCGTATGGTGCGTTTTGTCAAAATGAATCTCGATCTTGAAGGGTATATTACATTGGAAGCCAATAATGGCATCCAAGCGTTAGAGAAAGTGCGTGACCACAATCCCGACATGGTGCTGTTGGATGTGGAGATGCCTGGCATGGATGGCTTTGAAACATTGAAGCGTATTCGCGAAATCAGCGATTCGGCCGTTATTATGTTGACGGTGCGCTCTGATGAAGATGATCGGATCAAGGGATTGGATTTAGGGGCTGATGATTACATCACCAAGCCATTTAGTCCACGCGAACTGTCCAGCCGTATCCGTGCGGTACTACGCCGCATTGAACCAGCTAGCCGTCCAGATAAACAGCTCATCAAAATTGATGACCGTTTAGAAATTGACCTACAGCGGCGCGATGTGATTGTAAATGGTGAGCGGATGAGTTTGCGCCCCACCGAGTACCGCTTGCTTTACCATCTCATTCAAAATGCTGGTTGGGTCGTCCCTCACGAAACACTCTTGACCAAAGTGTGGGGGCATGAGTATATTAATGATAACCACCTGCTGCGTCTCTATATTACCTATTTGCGGAAAAAGATTGAAGTCGATCCAGCAAACCCTGAATATATTTTTACCGAGCGGGGACTAGGATATCGTTTTGTTGACTTTAAACAAGACGAATAGTCTTCCCTTGTATACTCAAGAGGTATACTCAAGAGGTATACTCAAGAGGTATACTCAAGAGCAGCACAGCTAGTAACTCATTACTTCTGTAAAAAGTGTTACCTTCTGGCGCTCATTGGTATAACTTAATTCCACTAGATTCTTTATCTAACCTCTTATCAGTTCAAAGACTAATTGCTTGCACCTATCAGCCGCTCTATGGCCAATGGTTTTTGATGGATGAATAGATAATTCCTCTCTCATTTTTGTTTTTTCCACAGATTATGATAAAATAAACAATTGGTGTCCATTAGGCACCATCTGTTTGTGTTTATTGTAGTTACTTATTAAGCACGTTTCGGGACCAACAGACGGGGTGCGCATGCTAACGTTGTGCTGGCTTGGTATGAGGCAAATATAGCTTTTATACCAGCTTGTAATCCATTGCATGTGTATGTTTGTGGGATGAAAGAAACGGAAGCTCAACCCGACACAGGAGCAATCGAATGTCAGTTGTATCTATGAAGGAATTGTTGGAGGCTGGTGTCCACTTTGGTCACCGTACACGCCGTTGGAATCCAAAGATGCGCCCTTATATCTTTACTGAGCGCAGCGGGATTCATATTATTGATCTGCAGCAGACGTTGCAACATCTAAATGACTATGCTGCCATGGTGCGCGATGTGATCGCCAAAGGTGGCACGATTCTGTTTGTGGGTACCAAGCGGCAGGCCCAGGCTACCGTTCGCCAAGAGGCGGATCGTTGTGGTATGCCTTATATTAATCAGCGTTGGTTGGGTGGCACGTTGACCAATTGGGTGACGATTAAACAGCGGATTGATTACTTGCTCCAAATGGAGCGGCGTGTCGATGCCGGTGAATTCCGTACACTTTCCAAAAAAGAGCAGTTGGATATTGAACGGGAGATCGAAAAGCTCAATAAGCGGATTGGTGGGTTGAAGACGCTGCGCCGCTTGCCGGAAATGATCTTCATTGTTGATATTAACACGGAAGATCTGGCTGTCATGGAAGCCAACAAGCTCAAGATCCCGACGATTGCCATGGTAGATACCAATAGCAATCCGGACCTTGTTGATTATGTGATTCCCAGCAACGACGACGCAATTCGCGCCGTGAAATTGATTGTGAGTGTAGTTGCTGATGCTGTGGAAGAAGGCATGCGTATTCGTGAGGTCGACATGGCGGATACTGGCCAAGTTAGCCGAGCCGACCTGGCACAAATGGAACAGTATCTTGGCCCAAGCACGCTAGCAAAACTTAAAGCAACCGTCGAAGATTTTGAGACTTACGAAGGTGATGATGTCAATGACCCGGAGGAGATCGATGAGGAGATCGACGATATTGATGTGGATGACTTTGACGATCTTTCCCCTGCTGTTGACCGTGTAGCAGCAATTGTCGCCGATGATGACGACGAATAGCAAAACTGCGGTTTCGTTGTAAACACTCTTTGATTTCATTGATGGGTGAAATTATCCCTGTTTGTAACGGACCGTGCATAGCATCTAGCCTACCTGTCTTCTATCTTTGGGATAGTTGTCTTTGCTAGGCTAGATGCTGTATGCATTAAATATGTAGCCGAGGAGAAAATGATTATGGCAGAAATTAGTGCCCAACAGGTTAAAGAATTGCGCGAAGCAACCAGTGCTGGGATTCTTGATTGCAAAAAAGCGCTTACTGATGCAAATGGCAATTTTGAGAATGCAGTAGAAATTTTGCGCAAAAAGGGTCTGTCAAGCGCAGCTAAAAAAGCGAGCCGCGAGACTAATGAAGGGGTGATTGGCCACTATATTCATCCCGGGAGCAAAATGGCTAGCTTGGTAGAGGTCAACTGTGAAACTGACTTTGTGGCACGTACCGAGCAGTTTCAAGGATTGGCGCGTGATTTGGCAATGCATGTCGTTGCGGCTCGCCCGCTTTATCTTGGCCGTGAAGATGTCCCTGCGGATATCGTCGCTCGCGAGAAGGAGATCTATGGCGAACAGATGGCCAACAGTGGCAAGCCGGCTCATGTGCTAGAGAAGATTGCCGAAGGCAAACTTGATAAATGGTATACAGAAGTCTGTTTGCTCGAGCAACCGTTTGTTAAAGACCCAGACCACAAGGTTCAGGAACTGCTAACGAGTGCAATTGCTGCACTGGGTGAAAATATTAAGATCAACAAATTCTCACGTATGGCCATTGGTGAGTAATTAGAATGCCCAGCCAATCGGCTGGGCATTCTTGTGTAATCGTGGCATGTGTGCGAATAGTCGCTGTGGGCGCTCGATTAACATATTTTTGCGATGTGCGGCAAAGTTGTCCTGTTTTGTTGCCGCTCTAAGCCTACAGCAAAGGTGCCGATAACCAGAATCTAATAGACAATTCATATAAGCTGCTCAGACTTGATTGCATAACAACAGCGCATTGGCGTGTTTTCGTGGGCTTTATCTATAAGTGTTTAGACAAAGGCAAAAGGACAAGGGCAAAGGGACAATGGCAGACTTAAAATACCGACGGATTTTGTTGAAGTTAGGTGGCGAAGCATTGGCTGGCGAAGGTGGCTTTGGCATTAATCCAGATCAAGCGGAATTTCTGGCACAGAAGGTCGTTCAGATTATCTCACTAGGTGTTCAAGTCGCGATTGTAATCGGTGGAGGCAACTTATGGCGTGGCAAGCAAGATGGCCTCGACCATGGCATGGAGCGCGTAACAGCCGATCATATGGGAATGTTGGCAACTGTAATGAACTCATTGGCCCTTCAAGATGCCCTGGAACGCCGCAATATTCCAACACGCGTCATGACAGGGATCGAAGTACGTGCCGTGGCTGAACCATATATTCAACGCCGGGCTGTCCGCCATTTAGAAAAAGGGCGTGCGGTAATTTTTGGTGCCGGTACGGGAAATCCATACTTTACAACAGACACAGCTGCCTCTTTGCGTGCGATGGAAATCGATGCTGAAATACTAATTAAGGCCACCAAGGTAGATGCTGTGTACGATAGTGATCCCAAAATCAATGCAAATGCATTGCGTTTTGATCATTTAACCTACATTGATGCGCTAAATATGCGAGTGGGTGTCATGGATAGCACTGCAATGGCGATGTGCATGGATAATGATCTACCAATCTGTGTACTCAATCTTTGGCAAGAGGGTTCACTTGAAGCAGTGGTGCGCGGTGAAGCCATTGGGACGCTGATCACAGCATAAAGTCTTTAGAGACCACACTTGTTTTCTGTTGCAGTAGCAGCAAGGTGAAGTACCCTACAACAGTGTAACTTTTGCAATGTTGTATCAATTTGTTAAAATAAGACATGGCTGTTTGGAAAACCGCATCTTCATCTTATCCGTGAGGTTTACAACATGCCGGTTTTCGCTCATGTCTACGTTGGTTTATCTAACGTTTACTGGAATGAAGCGCTACGATTTTGAATTTTTTAGTCGGCATTATTGCTGATTTTTTTTGCCTTTTTGGCATCTGGCAATAAGCAGAGGGAGATTGGATTATGATTAATGATGTTTTAGTAGATGCAGAAGACCGGATGAAAAAGGCGATCGAATCCCTGCGGTATGATCTCACAAGTATCCATACTGGGCGTGCTACCCCATCGTTGGTTGATCGCTTATTGGTGGAGTATTATGGGACACCCACACCCTTGCTACAATTGGCATCAATTTCGATTCCAGAGGCACAGATGATTTCGATCCGCCCCTATAGTGCTACTGATATTCCTGCAATCGAAAAAGCAATTGCCAAATCAGATCTGCATTTTAATCCCAATAATGATGGGCAGCAGATTCGTATCATCATTCCTTCGCTCAACGAAGAGCGCCGACGCGAACTAAACAAATTGGTTTCAAAGCGTGGTGAAGAAGCGCGCGTAGCCGTCCGTAATGTGCGCCGCGATGCGATTGGCGACTTGCGAGATATGGAAAAGGAAAGTATGATTTCCGAAGATGAGTCGCGTAGAGCACAGGAACGCATTCAAGAAAAAACAGATGCTTATGTTAAGCAAGCAGACGAAGTCATCCGTGAAAAAGAAGCTGAAATTATGACTGTCTAACCTGAGCGCACTCTCCACTTCGCTGCATTCCAAAGCACTTGAGTGCGTGCAGTAGTTTAAGAGGTATGATACACTCGGTTCAACTGCGAACCTTAGGGGGTGAGTGAGCACTCACCCCTTCTTTTTCGCTATGGAGCTAGAATTTTACTATACCATTTATTGTGGAATGGATACTCTTTGTTGATTCAGGAAATGGATATGCCAATACAAATGCAATATGTGAATGGTCTTGCCGAAGGCAATGGCGCAGTTGTACATAGAGAAATCGTGGCCCCCCCCTCTTCTCCCACCGCGGTGCTTCCCAATCACATTGGCATTATCATGGATGGCAATGGCCGTTGGGCTGTTTCCCGAGGATTACCCCGCATTGCAGGTCACCATGCAGGCGTGGAAAATGTGCGCCGCATCTTACGTCAGAGTGCAGAATATGGCATTAAAGTATTAACCATCTATGCATTTTCTACTGAAAATTGGCGACGCCCTGCCGATGAAGTCAATGGTCTGATGCGTCTGTTGGGTGTTACAATCCAACGCGAGCTGAAAGATCTACACAAGAATGGTGTACGAATAATTCATAGCGGCCGCCTCGATGAAATCAACCGCCATCTACGTGACCAAATCAATTATGCCGTCGAATATACGCAGTACAATGAGCGTATTACCCTCAATGTTGCTTTTAACTATGGTGGGCGTGCCGAAATTCTCGATGCAATGCGCCGTGCATTGGCAGACGGGATTGCACCGGATGAGCTAACGGAGGAACATTTCGGTCGCTATCTTTACACCGCCGGTCTTCCCGATCCGGATCTGATTATTCGGACTGGCGGGGAGTGGCGTTTGAGTAATTTTATGATCTGGCAAGCTGCCTACGCCGAATACTACACAACGCCTACCTATTGGCCAGATTTTGATGAAAAAGAGCTAGATAAAGCATTGATCGAATTTGCTTCACGCGAACGTCGTTTTGGACGCGTTCTGCAACCCAAAGGCTAATCCATCATAGAGATCATCAAACCCATTTTGCGAGCCATTTAGTTGTGATCACACGCATCGTTGTTGGGCTCATTGCCTTACCGATTATTATCATTCCGATTTGGCTGGGGGGCGCACTCTACATCGCTACTGTTTTGGCAATTGGGCTGATCGGTGGCTATGAATTTTACGGACTTTTGGCCACCGGCGGTTACCGGCCTGCTCGTGCGATTGGGCTTATCTGGTTGGCATTGCTCATTTTGTGCGCTCTTCAGCCCAATATGCCTCTCTTATCGACTGCGCTCAGCGCGGGTCTTGTCTTCATCTTTGTCTACTCATTTTTTCAACATGAACAGCCGATTAGCACCTGGATCGCCACCAGCATTGGTGCGATCTATTTTGGTGTGATGATGGGCCAAATTTTAGCGTTACGTCTCTTGCCTGATGGGATTTGGTGGTTGGCATTAGGTTTGTTGGCAACCTGGATGAACGACACCGCTGCCTATTTTATCGGTAGCACGCTGGGGCGTCGCAAAATTTGGCCGCGACTTAGCCCCAAAAAAACTTGGGAAGGAACCGTAAGCGGCTGGTTGGGCGCAGCGCTCATGGGAGGACTGGTGGTTTTGCTGACACCAGTGCCGATTTCGTTGAGCGGTGGTATGCTGCTGGGGTTTGGTTGTGGCGTGTTCGGGTTGATGGGTGATCTCTCGATCAGCGTTATCAAACGGCAGGTTGGTGCAAAAGATTCTGGTCGCTTTTTCCCAGGCCACGGTGGTATGTTGGACCGGCTTGATAGTTCTCTTTTTACTTTGCCCTTTGTCTACCAGATCGTGCTGCTCTTACTTGTATTGCACGCTACTTCCTAAGATTTAGCCCCTTTCATTGACAAGCATTCTAGAAGCGCTCAACCGCCGCGCGCAAGGCTGCCAAGCCTTCTTTCGGTGAGCTTTCAGCATTAAAGATCGCACTTCCGGCCACAAGAATATTTGCCCCAGACTGAATCACATCGACAACGGTCTTTATATTAATCCCGCCATCGACTTGTAGATCACAGGTAGGATTAAATTCGTTGCAAAGCCGTCTCATGCGACGCAATTTGCTGGTCGTGGTTTCAATAAATTGTTGGCCACCGAACCCTGGGTTAACGCTCATGACCAACACCGTATCTACAAAGGGAATAATTTCGCGTGCCGCTTCGATGGCCGTTGCCGGATTGAGCGCGACCCCGACCTTGACGCCCAACTCACTGATCTGTTGGACTGTGCGATGGAGATGAAGACAGGCTTCAACATGGACTGTGAGGCTCGTCGCGCCGGCACCTACATACTCTTTGACGTAGCGCCCTGGCTCTTGGACCATAAGATGTACATCGAGTGGCAGCGCTGTAATCCGGCGCACCGCTTCGATGACAAGCGGGCCAAAGGTAATGTTCGGTACAAAGGTGCCATCCATTACATCTAAATGGATCATGTCTGCCCCGGCTGCTTCCACGGCGCGGATGTCAGTTGCTAGGTCACCAAAATTTGCAGTTAGAATTGATGGGGCGATTTTGATGAGACGCTGTTGGGTCATGCCATCCTCGTATCTTTTTTAATTAAGTTTTCGCTAAAAATGATTCCATCAGTGCCAGTACGCGCCATGGTTGACGAAAAAGGAGTGCATGGGGCTGTTCCGGAATGATATGTAATGTGGCGTGGGGAATTGCCTCTTTCATCTGCTCGGCAATCCTCACCGGAAAAAATTCGTCCTCCGCACCATGAATGATACAAACCGGCATTTCCCACGTGGCTAACGTGTCAAGCGGCAGATCGATTCCCGCTGCCAGATCCAATTGACGAAATGCTGGCAGCATGACTTCTTCATAATAGCCGGCATAGCGATAGCCATCGTGCAATTTAGCGGTGGCCTCCATCCAACGGTTGCCGGCGCGAAATTTTTCCGGCTTGAGCGCCTGTGCTTCCCCGGTTACTTCTTCGCTAATGCTATAGGTTGTGCTAACAAGAGTTAGGGTTGCCACTTTGGCCAGATCGCGCGCAACCAAGATCTGCGCGATCATACCACCGGCGCTACAGCCGGCGAGGTGACCAACTGTTGCGTCTTCATAGGCCATGAGCGCTGACAACTGTTCGGCTATCTGACCATAATGAAATTGGGGTGGGTGACCAATCGAGCGCCCATGCCCGGGTAGATCGGGCAGCAGCAGGCGATAATGTGCAGCAAGTTTGGGTAAGAGTGGGCCCCACGCACTGCGGCCCGTGCTCATAAAATTGTGCAACAGCGTAAGGGTCGGCGATTCTGCTTCCGCTGATGGTGCCGCTTCTATCACTTCATAAAAGATTTTGCCATCTGCTGTTGCATATTCTGCGCTTCTGCTCCTCGCCTCAATTGGTTCAGACATCCAAGCCCTCCGCTTGCCGTTCGGTTGATGTTGGGGTAGATCCAGCGGTTGGCGGTTTGTGGGTGCCGGCCAACTTAGCACCGTAGACCTGGAAGACTTCTGTAATATCGTCAATCGTTAATAGCCCAAGAAATTGGGTACCATCCTTCACGGCAACAACCCGCCCACCACCGCTGACCATCACTTCCCACACTTCGGATAAATCTTGGCTGGGGGTGCAGATCGGTACTTCGTCGGCCTTTACCATTACATCAACAATGCGAGCATCAGGCCCAATCTCTTTTAGCGCATAGATCAACCTTGCCCGCGTTAGTACACCCACAAAACGACCCGATAGATCCAGCACAGGGTAGTCAGTCTGATAGCTATTCATGATAAGATCAACTGCACGATCGACCCGCTCACTTGTATATAGGCTAACAGCACTCTGGGTTAGTGCCTGATTCGCTTTGACATTGCGTAAGACCGCTTTGCTCTCTACTGCTTCGCGCTCGGAGCCACCACCAACATAGACAAAGAAGGCGATTAAAAGGAAAAATATATCACGGTTGACGATGCCCCAAAAAGCAAAGAGTATTGCCATGAGCCGACCAACAAGGACTGCAATACGCGTGGCATCAACATAAGAGACGCCCAACGCTAGGATGGCCCGTAGCACCCGTCCACCGTCCATTGGGAACGCTGGTAAAAGATTAAAAGCACCAAGCGCTATGTTGGTGTAAAAGAGAAAAAGGAGAAAGGTCGCTACGGTCGGTGCTTGAGATCCGCTAAGAATGGCTGCTGCATTGCCCAGTGCCAAGTTCGGCAGATTGCCCGTAATCAACAGCAGGGGAAAGACGAGGAGCGCAATGGCAAAATTTACTAGCGGGCCGGCGATAGCGATCAGGAATTCTTGCAATGGCTTGTCGGGCATTCGTTCCAGGCTTGCTACACCGCCGATGGGTAGCAAGGTAATATGTGGTACATTGATGCCAAAATGTTTGGCCACCAGTGCATGGCCAAATTCATGAAGCGTGACACAGACGAAAAGCAGCAGAATCGTGAGCATGCCATAAATAGCCCCCAACAGTGGCCCTGCTGCTCCTGCGCTGTAGATAAACGCACCCCAGGCCAAGATCAAAACAAAGGACCAGTGGACACGTACATCGATATCAAAGAGTTTAAAAAGTGTCATCTTACTCCTCTCACAGTTATTCCTCTAACAACAGCCGTGGTGGACCATCTGGGTGGCATTGAGGACATGGGCAACCGGCACGCAACAATGTAAAGGCATAGATTCCCGTGTCATGGCCGTCAGTCCAATTTAGCCGAATCGCATAATTACCAACCAAATTTGCATTTGCAATTGCTGTGCTGGGCAATGGGCCGCTACTTAATTTTAGGATATCGGTCTCCAACGCGGCACTCCGGCGCTCTTCACGACAGGTGGCGCATGGACAATTGGTCCGCAACCAGCGCAATGAAAAAGGACTAACATGATCATCGAGCCAGGTAATAGTCAGCGTACCGGCAGCGCGGTCAATGGTGATGTCTTTGGGTCTAGTCAGAAGGTTAGTCATTTTTACGATTCGGTATCATGTTCTGGAGTAATTCAATCGGCAGCGGGAAAATAATTGTGCTGTTGTTCTCTGCGCTGATCTCGCTCAATGTCTGCAAATAGCGCAGTTGCAAGGCACCCGATTGGGTCGCCATCACTGCCGCCGCCTCAGCCAACTGTTGAGATGCCTGTAATTCGCCTTCGGCATGAATAATTTTAGCGCGTTTTTCTCGTTCGGCTTCGGCTTGACGGGCCATCGCACGTTGCATCGATTGGGGCAGTTCAAGATCTTTGATCTCGACAACACTAACCTTAATCCCCCAAGGTTCAGTTTGGTCATCAATGATTTGCTGTAAATTGTGATTGATCTCATCGCGTTGGGAGAGCAGTTCGTCCAATTCGCTTTGGCCCAAAACGGAACGCAATGTCGTCTGTGCGATCTGTTGAGTGGCCATCAGATAATTGGAAATATTGACCACCGCCGCCACTGGGTCCATGACCCGAAAGTAACAGACTGCGTTCACCTTCACCGTAACATTGTCACGCGTAATCGCTTCCTGTGTGGGAACATCAAGCGTCACCGTGCGCAAGTCAACGCGAATCATCTGATCTACAACAGGAATAATAAAGAAGAGTCCGGGGCCTTTCGCTTTGATAATCCGCCCTAGCCGAAAGACTACGCCTCGTTCATATTCGGGCACAATTTTGATCGAGGAGCGTACTATCATTAAAATGACAAACAGGATGATAACGATGCCAAATATATTCTCAGTCACAATGAATCTACCTTTCTGCGGACAAGTCTGTCGTTCACCCATGCCACGGCTTATTTGGCATAGAATAGAAAGAACTGTAACGTCATATTGTTACGTCCGTTTGATTAGAGTTCGCTCGATTTAGGGTTCGCTCGCATACACTTTGCTGCTATAGCCATACTGACTATTATATCGACTCTTGTCCGAGGCTACAATTATGCTATCTACACATCAAGTTGTTCCCACTGGTTGAACACGAACTCATTTTGAATCACCCATTACAATCATAGTCGTATCGGCCAGCTACGACTATGAGATCGGTCACAATTAAATCATGAATCGAATCCCAAGAAGCCCATTGTGCTTCTTGGCTGCAGCAGCATGGGGCTCGATAGAACCACCAGAGGCAAATTGCATAATTGTTTGTGGCTTATATTTTTTTGTCGAAAAAAAGTGGCACTATTATTATCAACCATTTTCTATAGGCGGATGGGTAAGATGAACAGTATGTTAATGAGTGTTCAATGGTTGTTAACAGAGCGTGATAGATAGACCTCGGCTGGGGATAACTTTGGGGATAAGTCTGCTTGACTAGGGAAAACTATCACTATGGGGTGTGGAGAAATAAATCTGTTGCTGCTGCATAGTATTGTATAAAGCGGATTAACCTTAAAGATATTGGGTTTTTTCTAGCGCTGATTGGGAGTTATCTAGTCTGTATAAAAAATTTCACTTCTATATTTTGTGTAGAACAAACATTCTTGCCGCTGATCCGCTACAATTTGAAAGAAACGTGGCATCAATTGGTTATTAAATACGTTGTCAGAATGGGGAACTTCTGGTACACTATTCCAACGTTAATTTGTCGGAGTGTTAAAACGTTATTTTTTGTGGTCAATTGTGGTGGCGCTTTTTATCCTTGATTGAACGCCTCAATAATGAAGGTCGCAAGAACCCTGCAATTTTTCGTTGCTCTGCTTGAAATCTAGATAAAATTTTCAAGATTTCTAAATGAGTTTAGGGTAGCGCTGTACTTATCTTGCCACCAACAATTGTGCCTCTTGATGGTTGCCGTCAGATCCTGACGATTCGAGCGCAACTCGAGTTTGCTATATCTGATCGGTACTTCTTGTTTCCGATTGAATTAACCTCATTCACTTCTTCGTCTGCCGGCGAACAATGCTGCTGTCGGTAGACATCGCAACTGCTGTAACTAGGTTGTGGTTAGTTTGTATGTGCTCCGATCTGAGAGCTTCCTAACAAACTGCGCAACAGATAGATCGCAAAACGCGCCCGACTGACGCTCTATTTGCGCGCGCCAGAAGAGACTGGCCTGTTTTGTATACCATTGACAGGGACACATTGTCGGTAACTGTCAATTTTATTATATAACATTGTCTGTACCGTGCCTACTGCACTGACAAGTCCAGACATTTGGAGGGGAAATTTTGTGAACTATTCATCGAAGCAACACTATTTGGGCAATGGGTCTGCCCATGAGGGGGCGGCTAAAAGAGGGGTGGAGGAAGCCGTTGGTAGCTCAAGGGCTGCATCGCTTTCCCATCTATCACAAGTAACTGGCTTGGCTCAATCTGATGGGCAATCAATGGGCCGTCTTTCGTTAGACGAACAGACGGATAAAGATTCATTCGTTGGTCAATGTGGCGCGCGACCACACCTTGTACAACCAGCCTCAGCAGAGAGTACGTTTATCATGGGCGACGAACTGTCTGGGAAAGAATTCCGCAATCAGGAACAATTTGATCCTCATGCGGTTTGGCAAATGTTATTAAGCGAACTGGCATTACAGATGCCATCTGCTACCTTTAATACTTGGGTGCGTGATACTTGGGTTGTGGCCTATGAGGATGGGGAGTTCATTATTGGGCTACCCAATGCCTATGCACGCGATTGGTTAGAGAATCGATTACGTAACAAAATTAAGCGAGCCCTGAGTAGCTTTATCTATCGCTCGGTACAAGTGCAATTTTTAGTCCGCCCACGGACTGTCAGTGATGCCGTGGATGCTAAACCGGTGCCGCTTTATGCGACAGCTAGTGTCGGGACTGCACCAATCAATGATTTTGCTCCTCCCAGCATGGGAGCAGCCAAGAACCCGCAGGTCATGACGGCCACCGATATCAATAGTGACGCTGTTGCCATGAAATCGCGAAGAGATCGGATCGATTCTCTTCAAGTTGATGCTGCGCAAGTTGTGCCACAGGAGTTCCCTCCGCATAATTCGACTGGTGGTAGCGAAGAGCAGGAGCATCATGGCCACGAATATGGTACTCCGCCGTCTCCATCCGAGCGCGACTCTTTGCCCTCCGCTCGGCAAGAAGTAAAATCCGTACCGGCGGCGACGAACAATGAGCAACAGTCACTTGGCCGTTTGGGTCAAGAATGGACCAATCCTGATCGGCGCACTGACTATTACGCAGATAATATGCCACCCATTGGAAAAATACCGCTCAATGGGCAGTATACGTTTGAAACTTTTGTTGTGGGCAGTCACAATAAATTGGCTCACGCGGCCGCTGAAGCAATCACGGAAAAGCCTGGTCAAAGTTTTAACCCACTTTTTGTCTATGGTGGTGTTGGATTGGGGAAAACGCACCTACTGCACTCGATTGGCCACCGTGCAAAACAGCTTGGCCATCACATGCTCTATGTCTCATCTGAACAGTTCACGAATGAATTGATCGGTGCCATACGCAGCCAGAGTACCGAAGATTTTCGCAACAAGTATCGCCAAGTTGATATATTGTTGATTGATGATATCCAATTTATTAGTGGCAAAGAAAGCACGCAAGAAGAATTTTTTCATACCTTCAATCATCTTCACAGTAGTGGTCGGCAGGTGGTGCTGAGTAGTGACCGTCCACCTAAGATGTTGGCTACTTTGGATGATCGCCTGCGCAGCCGTTTTGAAGGTGGCTTGCAAACAGATATTGCCCAGCCAGATTTTGAAACGCGCGTTGCTATTCTCCAATCTAAAGCCAATCGTATGGCGGCTGCTGTTGATCACAGTGTGTTGATGATGGTTGCGGAACGGGTTGACAGTAATATTCGCGAATTGGAAGGGGCGCTCAATCGGTTAATCGTCCAAGCACGTTTGATGCAAAGCCCGTTGACTTTGCAATTGGCAACGTCAATTTTGGATAATCTCGCCCCAGAGCGGACGGTTTGTGCGCCAGATAAGCTTTTACGGATTGTGGCTGAACATTTTCAACTGACGGCTGCTGATTTATGTGGCCGCAAACGGACAAAGTTGGTTGCGGGGGCGCGACAAATTGCCATGTACTTTCTTCGGGAAGAGCATGCCCTATCGTTACCAGCAATTGGTACCCTGCTTGGCGGGCGAGATCACAGTACGGTACGCTATGGCATTGAAAAAGTCAATGAGGATCTGGCCGAAGATGAAACGCTGCGCCAAACCATTTCTGCGCTTCGCGAGAAGATGTATCTGCCGATTTAACCCCCTGTAAATCTACAATCCTGTTGCCGGAAGAGTTGCCTCTCTTTTGGCAACAGGACTTCGCTTGCAATGTGTAGACTCCCATTCAAAATTTTCTGAATACTTTTCTCATGATCCCATATCATTGGAACAGGGGAAAGTCTGTTTGCTATATTAGTCTAATTACAGTAAACTATGGTATTAGACGCTCGTTATCAGTTGAATGTTTGTATTGCTCAAATCGTGTGTTCAACTGAGAGGTGTCGGGAAATTAATAGCGCAATTCTTGCATTGGAATTGGCAAATATACTAGCGGTTGCCATTCAGATCTACTATTCACTCGCCCTGTAATCTCACAATCTTGTACGCTATTTTGTACCATGTGACTTGTCAGCATTGGGTGACTGTCTTTCATGGGTAGTACTTGGACCCGGAATGCGTATGGCCCGGAGTACAAAATGAGTAATGATGGTCGCCAGAAAGCTCTGGAAACAACGCTGGCGGGTCTTAGTAGACGCTACGGCGAAAGCGTTGTCGTCAAGTTGGGTGAATCTGCCCAGCTTGCGGTTGACGCAATATCCACGGGTAGTCTTAGCCTCGATGTTGCTCTTGGTGTTGGTGGGCTTCCCCGTGGGCGTATCGTGGAAATTTACGGCCCAGAGAGTTCTGGTAAGACAACACTCTGCTTACATGTGATTGCAGAAGCGCAACGTTCTGGTGGAATTTGTGGATTCATCGACGTTGAACATGCGCTTGATCCACTCTACGCAACACGGATTGGTGTGGATGTCGATGGTCTTTATGTCAGTCAACCTGATACAGGCGAACAAGCACTGGAAATTGCTGATGCGTTGGTTCGCTCTGGTGCAATGGACGTCGTTGTTATCGATAGCGTTGCGGCACTGGTGCCAAGGGCCGAATTGGAAGGTGAAATGGGTGCCAGTCATGTTGGCTTGCAAGCACGGTTAATGAGCCAGGCTTTGCGCAAGTTAACAGGGGCTGTAAAGAGTAGCGGTGCCTGTTTGATCTTTACCAATCAGTTACGGCAGAAAATTGGTGTGATGTTTGGTAATCCGGAGACGACGACCGGTGGATTGGCGCTCCGTTTCTATGCTAGCGTTCGCCTCGATGTTAGGCGTATCGAGTCAATTAAGCAAGGCAGTGAAGTGATCGGGAATCGCACGCGTGTAACTGTGCGCAAGAATAAGGTCGCTCCGCCCTTCAAGGTTGCTGAATTCGATATTATGTACGATGAAGGTATCAGTACGGTTGGAGACCTGATTGATCTGGGTATCGAGTATGATATTCTGGATAAACGGGGTGCCTATATCCGCTTCCGCGAGGAGATGATTGGGCAGGGGCGTGAAGCAAGTAAAGCGTTTTTGCGTGTTCATCCACAGATTGCAGCCGAAATTGACCGCCTTCTTCGTAGCAAAGCTGGTTTACCGATTACTGGTTTAAGCCTGTTAAATGATGGTGCCGAGCTGACAGGCTGACTGCGGTTTACTTGTTTTCCAATGCAAAGTCTAGCTCCTCTGTACTGAATTGACCTGGGGTTTGTGACATCTTCCCCAATGATCTTGCTCGCAATTCTAAAGAGTCTATCCGCCTTCTTGGGGTATATCTCTTTAAGCAGAGAGCATTAATGAGAATCGTAACGTTTGTTTGGCACTTCTCTGGTTGGGGTGCTTCTGACAAAGCAGTCGACTGTTTTATCTCATTGAACAGGGTGTTCGCCGTCTCGATGTGAGCGCTGTTTGAAAACGGTACTCTGTACTGTATCTATATTCACGAGCAGCACAGGAAACGTCTTCTATTCCTGTCCAAGATGATACCTTCTGGCGCTCGTCGGTATATCTGCAAGAGAAACTTTTTCAACGCACTCGCATGTTTAGGTGTTGACGCCATTTTTGCGCTGTAGCCAGGCTGCAGCGCTTTTTGTTTACCAGCAAACTCAAAGGAAATTTCTATGGACATTAATCTGTGGCTGGCCATTGTGCTAATCATCCTCATTGCGGTGGTTAGTGCGGGTGCCGCCGCCTATTTTTCGTTTGAAAGAGGCAAGCAAGCAGGGGTTGAAACTGAAAAGGAACGGCAGATTAAATTGCAGCAAACTGCTGAAGAGCAGGCTGCCCGCATTATTAAGGATGCCGAAAGTGAAGTCAAGCAGCTACATCTTGCGTACAAAGAAGAAGAAGTACAAAAACGTAATGAGCTTGATGCGGATCAGGCCAAGCGGCGCAAAGAGTTAGAACGGATCGAAGAGCGCTTACAGAATCGCCTTGACAGTGCTGAACGACGATTGGAACAGATCGAAAGCCGAGAACGCAAGTTGAGCCAGCGTGAGAGCAAGCTTGATCAACGTACTGCGAAACTTGCGACAATGGAAGAAGAGCGGCTTACCGAATTACAGCGAATTGCCCAAATGACGCAAGAAGAGGCTCGTCAATCATTGTTGGCAACTGTTGAACAGACCACGCGCAATGAAATGGCTCGTACGATTCGCGAAGTTGAAGCCGAAGTGGCAGAAGATGCAGATCGCCGTGCGCGCAATATCATTACATTGGCCATCGAGCGCCTTGCCAGTGATCATATCTCGGAATATACCGTCAGTAGCGTCGATCTGCCTTCGGATGAGATGAAGGGGCGCATTATCGGCCGCCAAGGACGAAACATTCGGGCGATTGAGCAAGCGCTTGGGGTCGACCTTGTCGTGGATGATACACCAGAGGCAATTATTATTAGCAGCTTTGATCCGATCCGTCGCGAAGTTGCGCGTATGACCTTAAGCAAATTAATCATGGATGGCCGCATTCACCCAGCGCGGATCGAAAAGGAAGTAGAAAAGGCCCAGCAAGAGATCGACCGCGTTGTCATGGAGGCTGGCGAATACGCCATGATTGAAACAGGGGTGCAAGGGCTCCACCGGGAAATCCAACGTACACTGGGGCGGCTCAAGTTCCGTACCAGCTATGGCCAAAATCAACTCTACCATGTGATCGAGACGGCACATCTGGCCGGCATGATTGCGGAAGAGTTGCATGCCAATGTGAACGTGGCTCGATTGGGGGGATTGTTACACGATATCGGGAAAGCGGTCAGCCATGAAATTGATGGCCCCCACGCAATTGTTGGTGCAGAAATTGCCAAGCGTTATGGTGTGAACGAAGCGGTCGTTAACTGCATTGCCAGCCATCATGGTGAAGTCGAACCTCAATCTGTGGAAGCGGTCATTGTGGCGGCTGCAGACGCTATAAGCGGCGCACGTCCCGGCGCACGGCGTGAAAGTTTAGAGACCTATATCAAGCGGGTAACTGCGCTTGAGGAGATAGGGAATAGCTTCCACGGCGTGAACCAAACCTTTGCCATTCAAGCTGGCCGTGAGATTCGTGTTCTGGTGCGCCCAGAGGATGTTGATGATATGACGGCCATTTCGCTTAGCAAAGAGATCGCCAAGAAGATCGAAGATAATCTGCAATATCCGGGCCAGATCCGTGTCACAGTTATTCGCGAGACGAGAGCTGTCGAGCACGCTCGATAGGGCTTGGACAGACCGCCGGTTGCGTCGCTCGTATTTCAGCATAGCGAAACTGAGAAATGCGTAGCTCTATACTGCGGTTGAAATGGGAACCGGAGTTTCTACCTCAGCAAAACTCCGGTTCCCATTCAGAGCTAAGTATAATAGCCAATAAAAAGAGAGCACTTTGACGCAAACGTCAAGGTGCTCTTTTTTATTGGCTTTAGCATCAACAAGCATGCGCCCCAAATGCTTTACGAACAGAACTGATTGGTTCTTGGAGAAATGGCAGAGACTTTGCGTGTCGTTGCTTAACTTGTTGTCGGTTACTCGTAAGCTTTTTGCTAATTTCGGCTCTTTCTTCTCAAGTGTAATCAACATGTAAGGTTAAAAACCTTCTTATTCCAGTATAATTCAACTGGTGCTACGGTATTCCAATGCATATTGCTACAACGCAGAATAGTGGTACTGCCCTCATTGCTAATGCCCGGTTGGATAGGTTGTCGAAGTGTGTGCTGTTACCAGCATAGACAGACGGTATATCTAAAGGTTGTCGTGAGAAGCAATATTAGCCATGAGGATGTTCCACTATTGAGTGTTAGTCTAAATAGCCTTGTCTTACTAATTCACCAGTTGTGATGTGCCCTGTAAAAGATCAGCGTTTTGCAAGCTTCTTGTAAGTATTTTTTTGAACCGAGAAACGTCGTAATAAACAGAATCGCTTTCTCACAATCCTTTAGATTCCTTCTGTTTTTGTGATGTTTTGGCAAGTTGTGGAAAAGTATGCTCCATACGCAAACCCCAGGCGCACTATCGACTCGTAGATAAGCTGAGAAACATCGAAACTTTTTATCGAAGGAGGCATGACATGGCTGAGCTAATTCGAGTCTCTGCCCAATCACGTTCTACTGCTGTTGCGGGTGCTATCGCTGGCGTTATGCGCGAGCAAGAACATGCCGAAATGCAGGCAATCGGTGCGAGCGCTGTGAATCAGGCAATTAAGGCGGTTGCCATCGCACGTGGTTACCTGGAGCAAGATGGGATCGATCTGGTAATTGCCCCAACATTTACCGAAGTAGATATTGAAGGAAATGAACGGACCGCAGTTCGTATCGCGATTTATCGGCGACCAACTTCTATGAAGTCTACCCCGTTACTTAACGGCAATGGCATTCCTAGCTTGGTAATGGCATAGAAGCAAGTCTTTTACAAGTCTATGACTTGCTGTGTCTGTGTGCTGCTGTTCTTGCTAACTATACTTACCAAGGCCATAGACGAAATCAGGACGCACCCATTACATCTGTGCGCACGATTCACCTATGCGTGCTTGCGGTATAAGAAAGATGGTATGCTGCAATAAAAAGCTGGATAGGGTTAACCTATCCAGCTTTTTATTGTTTGACTACAGGGAATCTATTTTGTTGCGCCTGAGATAGTCTAGCTGGCGTAGCAATCGCTAGTACCACTATCAACAATTGTTGATAGCACCGTCGCGCATTTATCCCGAACGCCGCCGTCGACGGCCCTCGGGGCGTTGACCCTCTTTGCCACCCTTGTTCTGTGCGTAGTCATTGCTTGTTTTCCGCTTAGGCGACCGTTGTTGACGTTCGCTTTCATTATCTTCCTCTGCACTGGCACGCCGCTTAGCGGTACAGCCACCACAGGTGCTACAGCTAGCGCCGCTGCTACTTTTTGTGGACAGAAGTTCATCCACCATGAATTCGGCAATGGCGTTGCTTTCCAGAAAAACAGTGACAGTCTCTTTCAGTGGATGTAGGTGACGAACGCGACCTATGCCTTGCGGTGTAATGACTTCTGCACCCAATTTAGGCATCTTTTTGTTCTGTTCTTTATAATGAGCATCCTCATAAGAGAGACAACAGAGTAGACGTCCACAGACGCCGCTGATCTCCTCGGGATTGAGAGGCAGTTGTTGATTCTTGGCCATGCGAATACTAACTGGAGTGAATTCGCGTAGCCAACTTGTGCAACAAAGCTGCCGCCCGCATTTCCCCACACCATCGAGCAACTTTGCTTCATCGCGTACACCAATCTGGCGCATTTCAATTCGGGTGCGAAAGATGCGTGCCAATTCTCGCACAAGGGTGCGAAAATCTACGCGGCTTTCCGATGAGAAGTAGATCAACAGACGACCACCGGTATAGTTGTAATCGCAGCGAACGATTTTAATATCAAGGTTATGTTCGCGCGCTTTCGTTCGGCAAAGTGCCAACGCTTCTTGCTCTTTGCGCGACCAGATATCCTTCTGAATCATATCCCAAGCGGAAGCGCGGCGCACGATATTTTTCATCTCACCCACAACATCTTTTTGTTCAATATTGTGTGGCGGTTCCACCACTTGCGCTACTTCCGTTCCTTTGGCAGTTTCGACAATGACATGATCACCGCCTGCCAAATCGAGCAAATCATTTGCACCAAAATGATAAACTTTGGTGACAGCATTAAATTGTATTCCAACAACGATAGGCATCGTTTTGTGACTCCTGATATAAGAAGAGTGGCAATGGGCCAAAAAGCCATCCTGAAATTCGACTGCGGCGTATTCATTGCGCCGTTGGGCTAGAACATTCCCAGCAATATTAACATAGAGACCAAAAATCTATTCCCAATTTGATTGTAGCCCAACGAGAATAGAGAATTTCGGAATAGAGACGAATAGACTAATTATTTAAAAGTCATACTGTTTGGCTCGCCCATATACGAAAGAAGCTGTATGACTTTTAAGGATTTTATCTATAAGTAGGTTCGGGGATTGGCATTTGCAACAACAAGACTTCAAGTGCCAATCGTGTATTGATGGTATGGTGCAAATATCCTTCAATGCGAGATAACGTCTTCAAATATTGCTGAACCGCTTTGGATGGTACCACCTGTGCCTGTCGTTCTAATTCCGGACGTTGATCGATGTTGCAACAAATGTCAACGCATCCACACTGGACGAGTAGCACATCACGCCACCAAGTTCCCCAAGTTTCCAATAATTCAAACAGCTGTTGTCCACCTGTTGTAGTTGCTACGTTTTCAGCGATGGCAAGTCGTTCTCCTGGGGATGCTTTGAGCAATTGCCAAAGCATTTCTAACTGTGCAAGGCGCATTTGCTGCTCTGCCTTTGTCGCAATTTGTTGGACAGCCCACCCTAAACGGCCACGTGCCAACCGAGATAGCAACTCTGCTTCCGCTGGTACAACCTGCCAACGCTTGACCAGTGCTTGCGCGATTGTCTGCGGTGCCAGGGGGCGTAACTCAAGCAATTGGCAACGGCTGACGATCGTTGCCAACAGGCGATTACGATCCAGAGCGGTAAGGATAAAAATTGCATGGGCAGGTGGTTCTTCTAATGTTTTCAACAACTTATTTGCAAAGCTATCATTTGCTGTATGCAAATCTTGAATCAAAAAAATCTTATACTGACTTTCCATCGGGCGCATGGCAACATCATGGATAATCTCGGCTGCTTGTTCGACACGCAACGTCCCACCCACCCGGTCAGTAGCCCCGTTTTTATCAAGTGGTTGAATCGACCGATAATCCGGATGATTTCCATTGAGAAATAGGTGGCAACTTCGGCAGTGCCCACAGGGCTGTGCGCCTACAGTTGTACAGAAGAGCGCTTGGGCGAAAGACTCTGCTAAGGTTCGCTTACCCACTTGGCGCGGGCCCAACAACAGATAAGCATGGCGCGGGCCAAAGGCCCTTCCAGTTTGCTCATTCGGTTGAAGCAACTGTTGTAGAAACTGTATTGCGGCTGTATGGCCAACCACTGACCATTCTGTTGTTCCATTTACCATTTTGAAATTGTACCACAATTCCCCTTCACTATCAAGCAGATTTATAATCTTTGCATAGGATCGTTATAATAAACGTCGGATCGACTTCACCGGTTCGTAGTAATTGCAAGGTACGTTTTCGATCACGATGAAAGGTGACAACAATATGAAAGTGCTGGCCTTGGCGTGGGCAAACATACCCATTGCTGCCGGAGGTACGGTATGGTACAAAGCTCGCCTACTCTTCTTATTGCCAATGATTTTGATCTTCGTCAGTAGTTGCAATGATGCACTCCCCTCGCCTACAGTGATTCCCACGCCACTACCAGCAATCACTGCGGAAGGCGTATCGCAATCTATCACTGCCGACGCGACACAATTACCCGCTGGTGCTGAGCGACAATTGGTTGTTTGGATACCTGCATTTTTTCAGTCCGCATTAGATCCAGCAACTAATGGCCTATTGGCAACTGTCTACAAACAGTTCGAGCGTAGTCATCCTGGCGTGCATATTGAGGTCCAGATCCATGCCGATAGTGGAGAAGCAGGGATGCTTAACTACCTGCGTAGTGCACAACAAGTTGCGCCGGCAATTTTGCCTGATATCATTCTGATTGATGCACAACAGTTGTGGCAAGTTGCGGAGTTAGAAATACTCCTGCCACTAGAGCAACAACAGCTGGGTGCTGACCTTCAATTTTATCCATTCACCATCAATGCTGTAACATCTAATGAGCAACTACTGGGTATTCCTTATACCGCCGATCTCATTCATCTTGCGTATGATCCAGCGCTTGTTCCGACACCGCCTCGTCTGTGGGAAGAGTTTTTGGCCTCTGAACAATCATTTGTCTTTCCTGCTGGCAAATCGGATACGCTTGGCGCATTTTCCTATTTACAATATTTGGGAGCAGGTGGAACTCCCCCACCAGTAGACGCATTGGATGAGAAGGTGCTGTTTGCTTACTTTTCATTTTTGGCAGAAGCGCGCGCACTTGGCCGCATTCCAGAGTCAGTTCTCGATATTACCACTGCTGATGCTGCTTGGGACACCATGTCCACTGCCGATCGAGGCATGGTGTCAACATCTACTCATGTGGTTCTGCAACATTGGGAGATGGTTAACGGGGGGACCATTCAATATGCTCCAATGATGACCAAAGAGGGGGTTGAGCTATCAGTTGGACACATTTGGGCCTTTGGGGTGGTTGCTAGTGATGCAGATCAGCAAGAGCTAAGTTTAACGCTGATCCGTGCTTTTTTTGATCCAGCGGTACAAAGCCAATTGAGTCGTGTTGCCATGCAAATTCCCACGCAGCCGGCAGCCTTTGCGTTGTGGAGAAATCCGTCCCCCTACTATGATTTTTTACAGAAGGAGCTAGCCGTAACACAGACCATTCCGTCTGGGCGCCACTATACAGACTTGATTCGTCGTTTGCAGAATGCCCAGGAACTTGTTTTGCGTGAGGAAATTACGCCGGAAGAAGCGGTATTGTATGTACAAACAACCCCTTGATTAAAAAAGCAAAACAAAAAGAGCGCACCATGGTGCGCTCTTTTTGTTTTGCTTCTATCGGATACTTGAACCCTGAACGCGTATCAAGCTAAACTACTTGACCTCAACCGCAGCGCCTTCGGCTTCAAGTTGTGTCTTGGCATCTTGCGCAGCTTCCTTAGCCACACCTTGCAAAACAGGAGCCGGTGCACTTTCCACTAGATCCTTGGCTTCTTTCAAGCCCAAACCGGTGAGTGCGCGGACGACCTTAATGACATTGATCTTCTTGGCACCTGCTTCTTTTAGAACGACATCAAACTCAGTCTGTTCCTCAACAGCGGCCTCTGGAGCAGCGCCCATCGCCATTCCACCCGCCATGGCAACTGGAGCTGCAGCACTAACACCCCAAGCCTCTTCCAACAGCTTGACGAGCTGAGATGCCTCAAGCAGGGTCAATCCATCTAATTGTTCTTTAAGTGCCTGTAAATCGGCCATAATAAGATTCTCCTAAACTCTATAGATTCGTTTTATAAAAATTTGTGCCCATAGCACAACAAATTTGCTGCGTACCTTGAAGCATCTTTGCTTGGACTTTGCCTAACTGGCAATGAGATCGCTTATAGATGTCAATTACAAAAGCCATTTTTCGTTGTCCTAGCCCAGTTGGGCATAGATACTTACGGTTATCAATCGTTAAGCTACATGAGTAAACATGAGGCATGCTCTGGTGACGATTTATACCGAGATCTACTGGCTTAAGCCGCTTCGGCTTCCTTCTGTTTCTCTACGTAGGCATTAATGACACGTGCCAGACTTGCGCCAGGCGCATTAACCATACGGACAAGAGAACTGGCCGGTGCATTGATTGTGCCCAAGACCATTGCCAATGTCTCTTCTTTCGTTGGCAGATCTGCCAACGCGTCAGCTTGTGTCGCATTCAAAATTGAAGATTCGATCATGGCACCGCTGATCTCAATGATCTTCTCAGCCTTGATCCAATCCTTTAATGATGTTACACCGCGCCCAATATCTTCACCGATAAATGCAACTGCATTAGAGCCGGCAAGCAGCTCTTCTGGCTTTGCGCGATTGAGATTCTCGAGTGCGATCCCAAACAACGAATTTTTTACAACCATGTAGGTTGTACCATTCTCGCTGAGTTTGCCGCGTAGTGAACGCAATTGCGCAACCGTTACACCTTTATAGTTGGTAAAAACTAATGCAGAAGAGGCATTAATCTTTTCTTCATATTGTTTCACCAACTCTTCTTTTCTTGATCGTGAAAGTGGCAAAGTACTATCCCTCCTTTCCGAGAGAATAAAATCCAAGAGAAAAAAAAACGCCTTTACTTGACGTAAAGGCGTTCTTAACAAAGAGAGCTCAACAAAGCCACAACTTGGATCTGTTGATGCGTTATCGCCTCCAACGCCTCGGTAGGCTGTAGCATCGCTACATTTACACTTGCACCTACTGTCTTTAGCACTCTGGAGAGAGCATAATATGCTATTATATGAGATTTACCTGTTAAACAAGTAAATCATCTCATCGGTAATTACTTTACCTAACCACCTTAGTATAGCGCAACATCTATGTGTTGCCAACTTTTAAAGGGGAAAGGGATCGTTGTTGCCGTTATTATACACTGTCACTGCGCAGAGCCGTTGTCGCCGCAAGATCGGTACGGATACCAGGGCCCATCGTGCTAGTTAAGGTAACACGATGAATATAATTGCCTTTGAGCGAAGAGGGTTTGGCCGCCATAATTGCTTCCATCAGTGTGGCCAAGTTTCCTAACAGTTTGTTCTCGTCAAAGCTGGCCTTACCCACGGGAACGTGAATATTTGAGGTCTTGTCGACGCGGAATTCGACGCGTCCAAGCCGTGCTTCACGAATAACGCCAGGTAAATCTTCAGCAGGAACAATCGTACCAGTTTTAGGACTTGGCATTAAGCCGCGTGGGCCAAGAACACGACCCAATCGACCGACAATACGCATCATGTCCGGTGTGGCCAAAACCGTATCAAAATCAGTCCAACCGCCTTGAACCTGCTCTGCTAGATCCTCAGCTCCAACATGGTCTGCACCAGCCTCTTTGGCTAGCGCTTGCCCTTCCGGGCTAGCAAAAACGACGATTCGGACTTCCCGACCGGTACCATTGGGCAACGTTACGACACCGCGGATTTGCTGATCGGCATAGCGGGGGTCAACACCCATGCGCATATGTAGCTCAACTGTTTCGTCAAACTTCGTGGTTGCAGTCTCTTTCAACAACCGAATGGCTTCGGCTGGCTGATAATATTGATTGCGATCTACCTTTTCGGCAACTGCGTTATATCGTTTGCTATGCTTTGGCATTTCATACTCCTTGTGGTAGTAGCGGGAATAATCCCTCCCACACTTTATAGATGGTCTGACTGATATACTATCTGACTGGATTAAAGATCTATCCCCAAATTTATTGCCAACCTGCGGGAACAAAAAATGTTGGATAGATCCTAATAGGAGAGAGTGACACCCATGCTGCGCGCCGTACCTTCAACCATGCGCATTGCACTATCCAAGTCAATTGCTCCAAGATCTTTCAATTTGATCTCAGCTATTTCGCGAACCTGCTGCTGCGAAATTTTCCCAACTTTTGTCTTATTTGGCTCAGCGCTACCGCTAGGAATATTGAGAGTACGCTTGATCAGGTCGACAACAGGGGGCGTTTTGGTTACAAAGACAAACGAATTGTCTGCAAAAATGGTGATTTCAACAGGAATGACCTGCCCCATCTGCGCTTGCGTACGGGCATTATATTCTTTGCAAAATGCCATAATATTGACGCCTTGCGGGCCAAGTGCTGTACCAACCGGAGGGGCTGGATTCGCTTTCCCTGCATTGAGCTGTAGCTTAACGATCGCTTTTACTTTCTTTGCCATAATTCACTCCTTCTGGTTCTGGTAAACGCCCGTGGTTCCTTGTAGCTCGCGATTATTGGAGATACCGATCCCACCCCGGCGACTGGCAATCACCTTGAGCTCCCAGATGCCAGCATTTAAAGACGGCTTATCGACTATTTATTCATTAAAACTGCTTGCCGATCTATTGCTTCCAATCGCACTTAGTTCAAACAGTTTAATGTTCATCCCGTTCTAACTGCAGAAAATCAACTTCCACTGGCGTTGCTCGATTAAAAAAGCTTACCAATACTTTGGCTTTACCCTTTTCAGCATCGATCTCTTCGACCACTCCACTAAATTCAGCAAAAGGGCCACTCAGAATGCGGACTGTTTCACCAATTTGAAAGCTAACTTTCAATTTAGGCGCATCTGATTCAATGCGCTGCATGATCTTGCCAACCTCATCTGGGCTAAGCGGTGTGGGTTTATTACCAATTCCAACAAACCCAGTAACACCCGGGCTATTCCGCACGACGTACCAACTATCTTCATCCATGATCATATTCACCAAAACATAACCAGGAAAGACACGTCGTTCGACTTCGCGCCGCACGCCATTACGGATCTCGATTTCTGTCTCCGTGGGCACGACAATCTGCAAAATTCGGTCACTCATACCCATCGACTCAGCGCGATGTTCAATATTTTTCTTTACTTTGTTTTCCATGCCGGAATAGCTGTGGATCACATACCATTCACCACCTGGCGCAGTGTCTGCCGCTTCGGCATCAAGCTGTGCCGCAATTTCAGCATCCAATGCGGCTAACTCATCTTCGGCATCTAATTCAACATGGGCATTGTTGGGCTCATTGGCCACAGATCTCTCCTTGAACTCTAAAAACCTTCTTCTCAAGGGTAGAGTAGGTTAATTGCAATATAGATTATATGAGACTAATCAGCCCAGTAATTACAATGCTGAAAAGCCCATCGAGGCCAAAGAGAACTAGAGCGGCAACAATTGTTACAATCGTTACGACCCAGGTTAACCGCATCCCTTCCTCACGGGTTGGCCACGTTACCTTGGCAATTTCGGCGCGTGTATCACGAAAATATCTTACTAACGCATTTTCTGGCTTTGCAGGGGTAGAACGACCCATCTTATCCCTCTTTGAATTCGCTACTCACCAATGATCCCCGGCAAAAGCTATCAGCTTTATGATGCCAAAAGGTTGATATGATGTTGATTCATTCTCTCAAAATGACCACCGGCGCAAAACCGCCGGTGGTCATTGGTGGCAGGCGAGGCAGGACTTGAACCCGCAACCTGCGGTTTTGGAGACCGCCGCTCTGCCAGTTGAGCTACTCGCCTATAATACTGTTGATTGGCTGGTTACTGATAAAAAGATTTATGACTTTTTGTGTCAGTAACCCACCAATAACCGTTTCTTACTTCAAGATTTCGGTAATTACCCCAGCCCCAACGGTGCGGCCACCTTCACGGATCGCGAAGCGGCTACCATTCTCCAACGCAACCGGCGAAATCAACGTGACCCGCATGTTGATGTTGTCACCAGGCATTAC
>DAOUCA010000127.1:0-64740 GCA_034432375.1 Caldilineaceae bacterium | reverse complement strand
CTGGGCAGCCCTGTCCTGACCACCAACAGCAGCGGCACAACGGTGACCGACCACGGCTACTACGCCTATGGCCTGGATCGCCGAGGCGGTGAACTGGGCACCGACCACCGCTTCACGGGCCAGAAGCTCGATGGGGTGGGGTTGCAGTATTTCAACGCTAGATACTATGACCCGGAGCTTGGTGCGTTTATCTCGCCCGATACGCTGGTGCCGGATGGGGGGAGTGTTTTTGGGTACAACCGGTACATCTATGCCTCCGGAAACCCACTAAAATTTTCAGATCCGACGGGGCATGGTGAGTTTTGCTCAGAACCTAGTAGTTGTATTGGTGGACCGATTTCCGCTGGTGGTGGTGGCAGTGCAGCTTCGGGATATTTAAGTAGTGGCGCGGGTGGCAATGCAAAAAGTACTGCGCAATTGGTTACCGATATTGTGGATACCGTGGTTGGTGCAACGGCACTTGTCAAAGCCCTAGAAACTCAGCGAGAATCGGTAACGCTGGAGCGAGCCAGGGTGGAGGTGTCTGGTATTCCGCTTAAGGACCAGACGCCGCAAACCGGTTGGATTACGTCGTTTGATGTAGCCAGTCAGCAAGTGTTGGCCGACCCCCTGCCAACAGTGGAGATGGGAAGCAATGTTGTTTATGCTGACGTGAACTGGAGAGGACAAAACACTACAGTTGTTGGGCGGAAATCATAGGGTCGGTTAGTAGGTTATGTTGAAGGCACTTCAGATTTGTCGGGTGGTTTGAGTTCGGCAGAAAAGCTCTTCCAAGCGATGACTGGTCGAGCACTTCAATCTGGCAATTCTAATTCACTTGCACCAACTGATATTTTTATTAACCCAGGGCAATTAGAGATTCGTTTTAGGCCAACGAGTTCATCTGGTACACCCGTAATGGAGATAGTTGACCATGTATCTGAGACATTTGAGAAAATTCACTTCAACCCGTGAGGTTTCCCTTGAATATTTATGGGAAGTATTAAGTTTATGGGAAACAAGTAAAGTCGATGAAAATGAGATACTATTGTTTGCAGAACAACTTTACGACATGGGGCCTGGTTTTCCCTCGTATACGAACGATGATGTCCGTGCAGTAATTATCAATGTGTTAGAGGCATTTGTGATGATGTACAGTAATCCGACAACTAAAGATGATATTCCTGCTTTAAAAGATTGCATCACTATGGCAAAAATATCACCGAAAGAAGCACTACAATTTCTAGAGACCTATTGGCAGACTGTTGACTGGGATAGTAGATTGCAAAGACAAAGAGATAGTGTCACTGGGAATCAGATAGGCTAAAACAGAATCGGGTAACTTTTTCTCTAATGTATAAGTTGCTTATCTAACGACATTCAACAAAGATGTGATACAGCTTTTTGCTTCATATCTTTGTTCTACACTCCTACGATACCATTGGTGATGTAACAAGCCGCGGTGTCACCACACCCGTTTGTAACCTCGAGAATAAGCTACGTCAGGTGGAATCTTCTTTATGACGCGATACAAAAGAGCTATCTCTACGACCCCGACGGGCAGCGCGTCAAGAATACCGCGGGCAGTTCCAGCTTCTACTTCCCCTTCACGCACTATGAAATCGCTGCCAGCACAATTGTCAAGTACTACTTCTTCGCCGGCCAGCGCCACCCAAAGGGTCCCCACATGAACAAAGGCGGTACGCTATACTACCTGCACGGGGACTATATCCATCTGTATGGGTTACAAACCTGGGCAGCATCGTGGTGACTACGCAGAACCTTGGGCAGATTTGCCGTCATTGCCCAATCGAAAAAGGGTCACGCCAATCTGACGCGACCCCTTCAATGGACTGCGCATTTGCTGCTTATTCAGCCGGTGCCGGCAGCGCCTGTGCAAATTCGTCCCACGTCGCTGCGTCGAGCGCCGGATTGACGAGGGTGTTGAGTTGGGCGAGGGTGCAGGTGCGGAGGAGCGTATCGATCTCGGTGGGCATCTTTCCCAAACGATGGCTCAAGATTTCGGTGAGTGTACGATAGATCCCTTGTTCAATCCCTTGTTGATGTTTTTTCTGCGCCAATTCTTCCAGCCAGTCAAAAAGACCCGGCTCGTGCTTTGTATCCGGATAGTCGCGTAAGAAATCTTCTCGGGTATACATATTCTTGATCTCCTGATCAATCTTCCGTAGAATCTGTTTCCAATAGATACTGATATCATTAAAGAGCTGCGGCTCATTCTGGATCGTCGTGTAGGCAGCGATGATGCGCTCGATCTTGTCCGAAAAGAGCGCCAGCACCGGGTTGTCCGTGCGGCTACAGATAATAAAGCGCACCGGCTGCAAGGTGCTGATGGTGAGATCATAGACGGTGTTGTTCTGCGTTGCGACCGCCTGTCCACTGGCCAGCAACGGCGTTAGCAACTTTTGTGGAAAATGGCTGGTCAACACATAGAGATTGACCGCCTCCCGTTTGACTTCTTTTACCTTACAGTAGTTGGTCAGATGTCCATAAAACTCTTCCAGCGATTGACCATTGAATGATTCACTGTAGGACTTGAATGAAAAGAGATTGTGTTCATTGAGCGCCCCAAAGACTTGCCAGTAGATAGGGGGCAAGGTTGGCGTGACAATCTTCTCCCGCCGCACGCTGATGATATCGATCAACTGGCTCTTCATCGAGATATCGATCTCGACCTCGGTTTCATACCCCAATTGCTGCATCACAGGGGCAATTGCCAGCCCCGCTGCTCGATGATATTGCAGAATCTCTTCATTTTGGCGCTTGTCGTCTTCTTCCATTGTTGGTATTGTACAAAGATTGGTACGTGCTGTCAAGGAGGTTGTCTCTGGTCTCTATCCGAAGCGACTCTTCTACAATGCACAAGGTCAACTGGCGCAGGAAATGGTGACGATTCCCGGTGCACCACAAAGCTATACCACCGCCTTTTACTATGACAGCTATCTGCGCCCCTACGCCACCCAATACCCGGACGGCGAGGTGGTGAAGGTGAACTACAACAGCATGGGCTTGCCGAGCCTGATGTGCAGTGCGTACTGGAATAGTGGCCAGAACGCCTATTGGTGCGACAGCAACCCGTGGTATGTGAGCGATGCCAACTACGACGAAGCCGGGCGCTTGCGCTACAGGAAGTTGCCCGCCGGCGGCAACTTGTGGCAGAGCTACTACTACTTTCCGTGGACGGCCAGCCCGTGGGGTGGCGCCGATGGCAACAGCAATGGGCGGTTGTGGTATATTGGCTTGGGCACGAATCCGGATGGCTACGACCGGATGTTGCTCGACTATCGCTATGACAGCTTTGGCAATGTGAGCCAGCACAATCCGAACGAAGGGGTGTGGAACAGCTTCAGCTACGATGCGCAGAATCGCTTGACCGCCGGCTATGGCCGCAGCTACGGCTATGACGCGGCGGGGCGGATGAGCAGCTATGAAGGGACCACGCAAAGCTATCATCCCTATCGACCGCACGCGATGGCCCCGAACTGGAGTCAGTATGCGGTCGATCTCAACGGCAACTTTACGAGCCGCGTCCAAAACGGGGTGGTGCAGACACTGACCTGGGACCATGAAAACCGGCTGGCCAGCGTCACCGGCAGCGGCATCAACGAGAGCTATCTCTATGACGCAGATGGCCAGCGAGTCAAGAAGGTGAGCAACGGCACGACAAGTTACTACCCGAACCAGTACTACGAGCAGTACGGTGGCAGCAACGTTGACAAGTACTACTACTTCAATGGCCAACCGATTGCCCTGCGGCGCAACGGTACCCTTTACTACCTGCACCAGGATCAGATTGGCAACCTGGTGTTGGTCACCAGCGGCGGCAACCGCGTCGATGCCCAGGGTTTCTACGCTTACGGCAAGTTACGCAGCGGCTTCATCGGTGTCGAGCGCAGTTTCACGGGACAGCAGAAGGACCTGGGCACGGGGCTGATCTACTTCAAGTCCAGATACTATGACCCGGAGCTTGGCACGTTCCTCAGTCCCGATACGGTTGTGCCGGATGCTGGGAATTTGTTCGATTACAATCGGTACATGTATGTTCGTGGTCGACCTCTGAATCTGTCCGATCCAACAGGGCATTTCGGTGCAGAGTTTACTGGTGGTGGCTCGTGCGCTCAAATCGGTATGTGCTATACGATGTTGAGTTCATATGCTGCTGCCAAACAGGAGGCTGAAGTTACGCTGGCCGTACAGGCAACGGCATCTGTGCTGTTTGGCGATGTCAATGATGTTGTCACAGTCGCAACTGGATATGATGTGATTCGTGGGGAATCTGTCCCTTATCTATCGCAAGAATGGGCAGAAACGCTTGGTTGGGCAGTATTACCACTTTTCTCCCATTCAGGAATCAAGGCAGCTGATGAACTAGTAGAAATTGCGGGAAAAAATCTCGATGAAGCTGTTGGAAAACACGGACCATTTTCACGTATAGAAAATGCAGAGGCAGCTAGTCAGATAGAGGCGTCGGGAAGCCTTTGGGGAGAACCAATGCGCAATAATTTTGTAAGTGATATTCCTCGTGTTAAAGCTTATGATCGCCGCTTACGAGATGGTGAACTTGGAATTGAGTTCTATACAGATGTCGCGCCTGATACTGGAAGCCCTCCTGGCAGAGCATACTGGAGTGGCCCACGTGACGGCGTTGCCGTGGAAAACGGGAAGGCTATCATTTGCTGTACTGTAACGAAGAACACTCACAGGTGACATATGAACGTAAAGCAAATTATGCCGCACCGGTTTCCAAGTGGAGACTCATATACAATTGCCATGTTAAAATACGAACCGGATGAACTGGCTGCTATTTATCACATCAAGTTTGAGGAAGATTATGATGACCTTGATTATTTCAAATTTGCTGCTTTGGAAGATGCCCAAATTGGTCAGATTGTCCTACAAAGATATAGAAATAATGCAGTGAATGGAACTGACATCCTGGTTGATTCAATGGTCGATGTTAAGACTGGAATAGAAGCCATACGACAAATGTTTGATTTGAAAGAAGGTGACATTGCTTGGGTTAATCCTAGATAGATTCGGGATGGTTCAGAAATGAGAGAGGATATGTGACTGTCAATCATGTTGAGCCCTATAGGAAATGGCCAAGTGGCGACGCCCGCCCGATTGCGGTGTTAAAATTCTCTCCAGAAGAATTATCTGTCCGATACGGGTTAGATTTTGAGAGGGGCTGCGATGATTTTGAAGAGTATCAATATGCAACTCTTGCAAACAAACAAATCGGGCAAATCTGGTTGTGGCGATATCAAAACAGCCCGGATTCTGGGACGAATATTATTGTCGATATCGGCGTAGATATCGATTTGGCGTTAGATGTCGTGTTAGAGACTCTCGACATTACTATTGAAGATCTTACCTGGATAATCTACCACAACGAATGACAGAGTCAGCAAATATTCGGGGGCAGTAATTCATGGAGGGTGTTAACCACTTCATGGCTGTAGCAGTCTAGATATTCCGGACGCAAATCAGCAAGTCACGATTCAAACTCGCGTCCGCTAGCAACGCGTTGGACGCGAGTTTTGTTTTTTGACGGCGAACCCTGAATGAAACAGATGGTGTATATCATATTATCCTCGGTAGTGGCGGCAAGACTATCACACATTGCTTTTTCATCGGTGAGTCTGATTGGGATAGATTTGCGACAAAACATGGTTTGTCAGAGTTGGAGGAAATACCATGATTCTTGAAAGTCGACTTATTTCAGAATTTCAGGGTGAAGGTTATGATGAGCAAGTTACCTTAACTTATAGCGCAACAGAGTCAACAGTGCTCTTTCGCGAGCTCTCCTATTTACTGATTAGCTCATTTGATAATGAACTTCAAATGAACTTGAATTTTGGTAGCAGAGCATTTCTTCCACATGCAATACGAAGTTGCGGTAATATGTTAATTTTGATCCCCAGATTTTACAAGCTAGATTCTGGTCGATACCCAAGTAGGGCGATGTATCTAGAGATAACGGAATATCTTTCTTTATCGATGCCTCGCATATTAGCTTTCCCTAAAACAGATTTGATTCGTCTGTGGAGCAATCTAGCCTATGAATTTTCGGAGTTAGATCAAATAAGCCAAGTCAGCCAATGTGAATTGGCGCAAATATGGCTGGCTTTCAGTGGTTATCAGCCTGATGAACCTATTTCCCCGTATCAGCTAGACAAGCATGCGGAAAAGGTATTGGCGTGCATTGTTGCAGAAGACTCCCCGCTTGAACTTTCTATCAAACAGATTATTCCAAAGATAATCCACAATGGAATTAACTATGAGTCATCTTTATTGAGATCAACAGTAGAGCGGTTCCATCTTGTCTATCTATTAGAAGACAACTCTGTTCGTGAATGGAAAGCAATGGCTATAGATGGTTCAAGTATTTATATAGTTTTGGATCAATATCTGCTAAGAATTCATCTACCCTAGAAAACTGGCAAGTTTTCTGGCTCATTCGTGGACACCATTGTCCATGAGTGAGCCACGTTGTAAGCTCAACATCCTCGTGCCAATGATTCACAGTGGCCCTTTGGCTTAAGAATCAGAAAACTGCGCCCATAGGACACCCAAAGAAGTCAACCACAGCACTGTCAGCCTCTAAGGTCCTAATTGTCAACGGGTGAAGAAGTCAAACAACCTCAATGGAGCGACGTACTATGTAAGCCCCGACTACAAAGTGACCAACGAAACGGTCTGGGTCGATGATGCCCTGCCGGGGGGCGCGATTGTAGTGGGTGACAGTGACGGCTGGAATTGGGGCAGTGGCAATGCGGCATCGGGGAATAGTTATCACAATTCAGCCACAGTGGCTGGTGCGCATCAGCACTACTTCTACAATGCAGCCGAAACACTGCCGGTGGGCAGCGGGGATCTGCTTTATGCCTATGTCTACCTGGATCCAGCGACACCCCCGACCGAAGTGATGCTCCAATGGCATGATACCGTCAACGGGTTTGAGCACCGTGCCTATTGGGGTGCGAACCAGATTAACTGGGGCACAAACGGCACGGAGAGTCGGCGCTACATGGGACCCTTGCCGGCGACGGGGGGGCTGGGTCCGGTTGGAGGTGCCGGCGTCATCGGTTGGCTTGCAAGGCAAGACGGTGACGGGGATGGCCTACACGCTCTATGGCGGTCGTGCTTCCTGGGATCGGGCAGGGGTGCGCCATGCGGCCTACCGGGTGACGAAGCGCTACCGTTTCAACGGTCAGGTCGTGGCAGAGCGCAAGCATGGTGTGCTCACCTATCTGCATACCGACCATCTGGGCAGCCCTGTCCTGACCACCAACAGCAGCGGCACAACGGTGACCGACCACGGCTACTACGCCTATGGCCTGGATCGCCGAGGCGGTGAACTGGGCACCGACCACCGCTTCACCGGTCAGAAGCTCGATGGCGTGGGGTTGCAATACTTTAATGCCCGCTACTATGACCCGGAGCTTGGCGCGTTTATCAGTCCCGATACGATTGTGCCGGATGGGGGGGTGGTCAGTGATTACAACAGGTACGCCTATTCGAGAGGGAATCCTCTCAAATTCTCCGACCCGTCGGGTCATTGTGTCAACTCTACGACAACCAACAAACCCGATGAAATCACCTACGACAATGATGACTGTTGGCGCTTTGCGAACACGATTGGCGCGATGTGGGATAGTACGGATTACTGGAGCAATCGGTTTGCGAGCAAAGATGTCTTCTTTACTGAAGTTGCCAACAATGGATACAACGGTACGGACTTTTTTCAGGGACAATTGACCAACTTCTTAAGTAGTGATGATGGCAATCATTGGCTACATGAGCAACCTCGCTCAATGCCGTCTCAACCTATCAATTGGGCAGATTATGTAGCAATCACATGGGGATTTGGATTTGCGCCAGGGGCAGGAATATCAGAAGTTTCAATCATTGTCGACCAATACTGGAACGTATACGGACGTTATGGCATGGGAGCGAATACTAGAGGCATCAGTGTGTCTACAGGTGGTGTTCTGATCAACACAGATCCCAGTGGAAATCTACTAGGGGAAAGGACAGGTGTTGACGAATTAAATGTTTCCGAAGCTGAACGGGTGCAGTTGCTAAAAGGAGGACTTAGTGGTTATTCAGCAAGTGCAAGTGGAACAGTTGGTATAGGGGGAGTAGGAGGTTCAGTGGGATTAGAATCACCATACAATACTACAATTGAGGCCGTTATTGCAGGGCCTGGCGTATCAGTTGCCCCTTGGTCGTATACATTTTTATTGTGGGAGGCCCGATGAGTAAGGATGCTGTTGACATTTTCGCAAAACTGGTACTTACAACTGTTGCAGGGATCCTTCTCGGATATAGAGCATACATTGCATGGTTTTTCCCAGATGAACATGCAGAGCATCTGAAAATCCAACGATTCGTCTCACGAAGTTGGATTTCCAAGGGAGAGGTCTATACTCCGTCGGATCTCGCGCAATGGTTTTTCAAATTGTCATATACATTCCTGTTTTTGTTGACCTTAGGAATCTGGGTATGGACAATTGTAAGCTTGGGACTACATTAGGAGATAAGAACTAGCAGAAGAGCGGATACTGAAGCCTCTTTCAGTATCCGCTCTTCGTTTATGAATGCTAAGATAAAAGTGACCCAGATGGCGGAAAAAGTGATCATCAAAAAGTGACCCATGAGGGTCAACTCCGGTATAACAAGAAGGGCGTTAGGGCCAATCTTGTGATGGGATATGCAGAACCGACTCATGGAAGTCAAGAATGGCAGTACCGTCAACGAAAGCCATCTCTACGATGCACCCTTCGGCAAGCTCAGGGCAAGGATGACCAGCGGGTCAAGAAGACGAGCAACGTTGACAAGTACGACTACTTCAACGGCCAACCGATTGCCCTGCGGCGCAACGGCACCCTCTACTACCTGCACCAGGATGAGCTTGGCAACCTGGTCTTGGTGACGAGTGGTGGGGCAGGGGTAAGTGCCCAGGGGTTCTACGCCTACGGCAAGTTGCGCAGCGGCTTCATTGGGGTAGAGCGCAGTTTCACGGGGCAGCAGAAGGACCTTGGCACGGGATTGATTTATTTCAATGCCCGCTACTATGACCCGGAGCTTGGCGCGTTCCTCAGTCCCGATACGGTTGTGCCGGATGGGGGGAATTTGTTTGATTACAACCGGTACATGTATGGTTTGGGAAATCCGCTCAAATTTAATGATCCATCGGGGCATTGTGTCAACGCTACAACAACCAATAAACCCGATGAAATCACCTACAACAATGATGACTGTTGGCGCTTTGCGAATACCATTGGCGCGATGTGGGATAGTACGGATTACTGGAGCAATCGGTTTGCGAGCAAAGATGTCTTCTTTACTGAGGTTGCCAACAATGGATACAACGATACGGACTTTTTTCAGGGACAGTTAACCAACTTCTTAAGTAGTGATGATGGGGGGCAGTGGTTGCATGATCAGCCAGTAATTCATGTGGGGGATGTAGATTTTGGAGATTATTGGAGTATCAATGGTTCAGCAGGTGTATATGAGTTGGCATTTATCATTGATGACTTTAGTAATGTTTACTTCCGAACAGGACCTGGAGCTGGATCACCTGGGATTGCTATTCGTAGAGGCGATGTGCTTGTTCCTACAAGTGATGGGAGCGAGTTCATCGACATAGATTTAGCTGGGCTTACCAGAGCAGAAAAATCTGAGCTAATGAGAGAAGTCATGCCAGGTCTATCTAGTGGTGTTGGGGGCGGTATAGTGTACGCCAGTGTGTCGTTGTCTACCAATATCCCGCCTTCTGCGACTTTTATAGAAGCCGGTGGTACGTTTCCTCTTCCGTATAGTTGGAGTTATGCGCCTACGTCTCAAACTTGGTATCTGTTCACGTTGTTTAAGTAACACTACTACACCGTAGAATTACAAATTTATACGGAAAGGTGACAGTCACTGCTCAATCGCTCTGATACTCGTGTAGAGTCTGTTTGGCAGTGACTGTCACCTTCGCTAGAAATTACACCTATTTGATCAGTGGTGGAGCACCTGCGGAAAAAGGCAAAAGACATGGAGATGAGAGGCGTTGTTTTACTGCTATTAGGAATGATAATCTTTGGCTACAGAACCTATGTAGCATGGTTCTTACCCGAGCAACACTATGCATACCTAGAGTGGATGGGAAATACATTTTACAGTTGGGATATAAAATCAAAAATAATCCTCACGTCTACGATGAGTATTATTTTCTTCCGGTTTGCATTTACGCTGTTCTTTATCATGATTCTCTTTTCAGCTAGCGTTCTTCTGAGTAGAATTATGTAAAAATTTTCGCTAGCCTATAACTAACCCTATGGCTATGACACCGCCGGTTGGCTGACGAGCTATGAAGGCGCGGCCCAGACCGTCAACATCAACTTCCTCGGCCATGCGATTAAGAAGAGCAGCTACACCTACGACGCCAACGGCAACGCCAAGAGCCGCGTCGGGTGTACCTTGACTTGGGATGTGCAGAACCGGCTCATGGAAGTCAAGAATGGCAGTACCGTCAACGAGAGCTATCTCTACGATGCACCCTTCAGCAAGCTCAGGGCAAGGATGACCAGCGGGTCAAGAAGACGAGCAACGGCACGACGAGCTACTACCCGAACCATTACTACGAGCAGTACGGTGGCAGCAACGTTGACAAATACTACTACTTCAACGGCCAACCGATTGCCCTGCGGCGCAACGGTACCCTTTACTACCTGCACCAGGATCAGATTGGCAACCTGGCGCTGGTGACGAGTGGTGGCACCCAGGTAAGTGCCCAGGGATTCTACGCCTACGGCAAGTTGCGCAGCGGCTTCATCGGGGTCGAGCGGAGTTTCACGGGGCAGCAGAAGGACCTTAGCACGGGGCTGATCTACTACAAGGCTAGGTACTATGACCCGGAGCTTGGTACGTTCATCAGTCCCGATACGGTTGTGCCGCGCCCAATGGGCTCCCGGGGGAGTGTCTTTGGGTACAACCGGTACAATGAAGACCTCCTCATTGCCACGTCAGCGGCAGCACGGCCACATTCTCAAAGCCACTTGCGGTTGTTCGATAGAGAATGACTACGGCCCCATCAACTTCCGACGCTCGCTCATCGCTATAGCTAAAATGATAGGGATCACTGATCAACCCTTCTTCCACATCGCTCAACCCAGTGGCTGGTGCGCTGCGGTCAAGTTGTAGGCCATCAAGCATCGCACCGGCGTGCGTCAACCGCACGCTGATCGCCAGATCTGCTGGCCATTCACTGCTGGTGAGTTGCCAGATCAGCAACAGATCAAGCCCTTCTGCCCCGTGCGCAATCTCACTTCGATAAGCGGCTAGGGGGGAGCGCACTGGCTTGGTGGCGCGATACCAGTGCAATCGCAAGCCGGGCAAAACTTCTTGATCGAGCAACTGGGCACTGATCCCCTCGAGATCGCGCTCGCCGAAAGCAGCGTCGCCAGTGGTTGGTATATTCAACGGCTCAACCGGTGAAGCCAGGGCAATGCGCACCCATTGGGGGTCTACGGCCGCTTTGGTGACAGCGACATCAGGGGGCAGTTCGGCTAGCAACGTGGGGGCCGCTTCCCAACCACTATAGACACTTTGACCGTTGGCAATCCAAGCACTTGCTTGGGGGCTACTGACGACGCCTACGTCGGGGCGCAGTTGCCAAATGGTGGTGAGATATTGGAGCGCCAACGCATCGTCGACCGCGGCAAAGAGGCGCTGCCCTGTTGGCAACGGACTTGCCAGCAACTGTGCCGCGTGATCCAGGGCGCTGTCACCGCCGCGGTTGTGGCTATTGGTGGTGGGCCACAGGGTGATGATACGCATGGCAATCGCGAGCAGCAGCAGCACTTCGACTCCCCCACGGCCCAGCAATTGCCACCGGCTGCTCTCCCCAACCCGTTGTCCCATTTGGGAAAAGAGCCGATGGAAGAGGAGCGTTGCCCCGATGACCAGCAGCGGGTACGCAGGCAGGATGACTTGAAACCAGTTGCCACAGCGGTAGGCCCAGGCAAAGGCGAGGTAGATCAGCAGCGTACCATAACAGAGCACGGCCGGGCGGCGTCCCAAGAGTGCCAGCCCAATCAACCCCAGAAAGACCAAGGGCCAAGTTAGTTCATGGCCAATGAGGGCCGGGAAGCCATTGGCAAAGGGGGTACACCACGGCTGCAAGCCCCATCCCAACTCTTCGCGGCCTTGGGCCGTGCTGACAAAGGCCCAAAACCAGGCTTGGGGCGACGCCCATTCCCCCGCGCCCCACCACGCCGGATGGGTAGCACCGCGCAGATAGACATAGAGATAGCTGATCAGTGGCAATGCCGCAGCCGTAACCATGACGAAAATGATCCGCCCGGTGCGCAGCAAACGGGGGGCCTGCCAGAGAATCACCAGCACTAGCGGCGGCACAATGAAGGCAACAGTCAACATGTGTGCCAATGCCACGCCGCAGAGCAGCGCAAGTGTAGCCAGGATGCGATTGGCCTGGCTCCATAGGTGGCTATGCGGAACAAGCGCAGCTGCCTCTTCTGCCTGTGCCTCTTGCCAGAGCAGATAGAGATAGACGATGGCAAGGGTTTGGGCAATGGCGCTGCTATACTGTTCAGTTGTTGTTGCGTAATACCAAAAGAAGTAGGTCACGCCATAAAAACCTGTCAGCAGGGTCGCTAGCCGCCAGTCGCCGGCGGGTGTGTACGGCGAGCGGGTGAGCCGACAGAGAATCCGGTAGAGCAGCCAAAGCGCGATCAACGCCCACAGCGTGCTGTAGCTACTGAGGATGGGGATGGGGTTGGGCAGATCGTTACCCCAAAACGCCCCGTTACCCCAAACTGTAACGAGCGGCCGCAAAGTATGGAACCAAAGCCAGCCTCCCATCGTATAAAGTGGATAACCGGGGGCGTTGCTCGGGCGTGCCTGCACCTGCGCATATTGGTGCGTAATCAGGTCGCCCCCACGCAATTCTTCGGGCTGTAGACCGTTATCGAGGGTCAACCAATAGAGGGCGAAGGCGGCTAAAAGCAGAAGCCAGCCGGCACGCTGCATGGGGCGTGTAATGCTCGTCTGTACAGCTTGCTGCGGTTGTTCCTTCTCAGAGACTCTAACCATAGACGGATGCTAACATGGGGTGATCGGTCTGTCAAAGTCAAAGGTGCGGGACGTACGCAGCGCTCAGATTCGATACGTTTAGGCCTTAGGCTGATCCAAAATTGAAACTATCCGCAGAAACTATCCGCAGAGAGACACAAAGCTTTGTCTTTTCTTCATGTGCCTTCATGAGCCTCTCAAGAAACAGCAATATTGCATGGCGAATCACAAAATATTGCCGATGTTTCTTGCCCTTTGACCCAGCGCACTTCAGCTGGTGGAGGTACTCTAAGAAACATGGCGTCCGCCGCTGTTTCTTTAGGGTGAATAGGGCCTCGCCCTTTAGTTGCTTCGTGGATCATTTAATTCTTGAAATGGCCCTACGCAGAGTGTCGGTTGAGCAGATAGTTTTTCACCGTATTGAAACCAGATAGCTGCGTAAGCCCTACGATTTCCAGAATGTTCGACGTACTGCTGAGTTTGTTTGGGAGCGTTACAGACCCTATAATCAGTAGACGCTCCCGTCATTCAGCCCAATCATTCGACGGAATTGTTGGTAGAGTTGACCAATCGTCAACCGATTGTAGTTTGATAAAATGAGTACTTATGAACCTTGACTTACGCACGACCCATCTTCTGCCTGCATCAGCATCGCGCCCCGCGCACAAACGTCCACTCATCGGCGTGCCGACAGGACGGGAGAAATCCCAGCGTTTCTATGGCCTGCCTCTCTACATTATGAACCAAACTTATATTCGGGTGCTGGAAACATTGGGCGCACTGCCGGTGATGATTCCGCTGCAGATGAGTGAAGCGACCTTACGTGGCACCTTTGAACGGCTGGATGGTCTCTTTTTGCCTGGCGGTGAAGATGTTGATCCGGTGCATTATGGGGCCGACGTGCACCCGCAGCTTGGCGCGACCGACAAGGAACGTGACCGCACCGAGTTGCTCCTAACCCGTTGGGCGTTGGAAGCCGGTATGCCCTTTTTGGGCGTCTGCCGTGGCGTGCAGGTCCTCAATGTGGCTTGTGGTGGAACGCTCTTTCAGGATCTGCACACGGAATGTCCGACATTGGACAAACATGATTACACGCCGCCCTCCTTTGAACGGTTTCGGGTGAGCCATCAAGTGACGGTCGAGCCGGATAGCCGTCTGGCGAATGCACTGGGCACCATCCACGAGGTCAATTCGATGCATCACCAGGGGATCGACAGCGTAGGGGCGACGCTGCGTGTGGTCGCGCGCGCCGAGGATGGTCTCCCGGAGGCGCTTGAGGTGCCTGTACTCCCGTATGTCGTTGGTGTGCAATGGCATCCAGAAGAGTTGGCAACGACGGACTCGCACAGCAGTACGCTCTTCTACGATTTTATCTGTGCCGCGGCCGAGGATTGGCGAACCAAAGTGCCGTGCGATTGGTCAACCCACTTTGGTGAACTCTGTGCAATGCATCGGCAACGCCAGCCCAACAAAGATCACGCGCCTGCTGTTGCGAGTATTGCGGTATAGCGCATGGTTTGTGCATACCCTACCCACCTGTGCATCAGTAGTGGATACCCAAAATAGTTGGGTAAACGTAGGCTGAGCTTGTCGAAGCCGGGGCCGGGGCCGCTTTGGCTTCGCGCCCAGCGGGCACCCGCTCAGCTTACGCTACCGTGAATTTGTTTCTAAAAACTTTCGAGACTTTCCCCAGCAAACAACGCGATAAACACTGCAACCAAAAATCTAACCTGAATCTGCCCACAGCTTTAGGAAAATTTACAGAAATGTGCTATACTAATGGCATTAGATTTTGCGCGTTTTTGTTTTTGATTCGCAATGTGGCAGGCATGATGCCGACGGCCATTTTGCACTAAACATGGTTGCAGGAGCATTTGCATGGAGGAACGTCCGAATCAGTTGAATGGAGATGATCGGGAAGAAAACCAGCGGGAAGAGAACCTAGAGAAAAATCTGGGAGAGACGCTGGATCCCACCGATCTGTCTGCAGTGGGTCAGGAAGAGGAAGACTCATTTGGCGCGGATGAAGAAGCGCCGTCGGTTGTAACAGCAGCGTCCGGCATGGGGCACAATACAAACAACGGCTTCGAAACTGAGATCCCGCAGAGCGACGCCATTGGCATTGTGCGTGCTCAGCCCATTGTTGATGAGATGCGTGCCAGCTATCTCGACTATGCCATGAGCGTGATCGTGGCGCGTGCGTTGCCCGATGCGCGCGATGGGTTGAAGCCGGTGCACCGTCGCATTCTCTACGCGATGCACGATATGGGGTTGAACCCCAATTCGCCTTACAAGAAGAGCGCCCGTATCGTTGGGGAAGTGCTAGGTAAATATCACCCGCACGGTGACACCGCTGTCTATGATGCAATGGCCCGGATGGCGCAGGATTTCAGTCTGCGCTATCCGCTGGTTGATGGCCAGGGCAACTTTGGCTCGGTCGACGGAGACAGCCCAGCGGCCATGCGCTATACCGAGGCGCGCCTTGCGCGGATTGCCGGCTTGATGTTGCAAGACATTGAGATGGATACGGTGGACTGGAAGAGCAACTTTGATGATAGCCTGGAAGAGCCCCAAGTGCTGCCAGCGATGTTGCCTAATTTGCTGATCAACGGTACCAGCGGCATTGCCGTCGGCATGGCAACCAATATCCCTCCCCACAATCTGACCGAGATCTGCGATGCCATTGTCTTTGTGCTGGACAATTGGGAGCGCCGTGAGGATATTGGCTTGGACGAATTGATGACCTTTGTCAAGGGGCCTGACTTTCCAACCGGTGGGATCATCCTGGGTACCGAAGGGATTCGTCAGGCATTGGCGACCGGCCGTGGCAAGATCCTTGTCCGCGCCAAGACCGAAATTGAAGAGATGCGCGGCGACCGTTTCCGCATTTTGGTGAGCGAAATTCCCTATCAAGTCAACAAATCACAGTTGATTGAACGCATGGCTGAGCTCGTACGCGAGGGCAAACTGGATCAGATCAGCGACCTGCGCGATGAGAGTGATCGCCGCGGGATGCGCATTGTAATCGAGCTGAAGCGGGGTGCCGCACCCAAAAAAGTGCGTAACCAGCTCTTTAAGCATACCTCATTGCAGACCTCGTTTGGTGTCAACACATTGGCGTTGGTCAACGGCGAACCGGCGACATTGGGGTTGCGTCGTGCACTGATCATTCACATCGATCACCGCTTTGAGGTGATTACCCGCCGCACTCAATTTCAACTGAGTAAAGCGCGCGAGCGGGCCCACATTCTCGAAGGGTTGCGCATCGCCCTCGAATTTTTGGATGAAGTGATTCGCTTGATTCGCAGCAGCGATAGCGCTGATGCCGCGCGCACTGGTCTGATGGAGCGCTTTGGTCTGAGCCAAGTGCAAGCGCAGGCCATTCTGGATATGCAGTTGCGCCGGTTGGCGGCCCTCGAACGGCAAAAGATTGAGGATGAGTATCAGGAGATCATGGCGCGCATCGCCTACTATGAGGATTTGCTGGCCAATCCTGAAAAGATTCGCGGGCTGATCCGCGAAGATATCCTCATGTTGCGCGAAAAGTTTGGCGACGAACGCCGTACACGGGTGGCCCACGACGCCAACGGCAGCCTGAACGATGAAGATTTAATTGCCAACGATAATGTCTTTATCAGTTACAGCGCCGGTGCCTACATCAAGCGCATGAAGGCGGAAGTCTTCCGGGCGCAGGGACGTGGTGGGCGCGGCATCAAGGGGATGGCGACCCGTGATGAAGATACGGTGATCAATCTGCTCTTTGCCCGCAATCTCGACTACATTCTCTTCTTTACCAACACAGGGCGTGTCTACTGCAGTCGAGTTTACGAATTGCCCGAGGGAAGCCGCACTTCGCGTGGGGCGCACTCGGCCAATGTACTCAACTTGCAACCCCGTGAGTCGGTTGCCACGATGTTGATTGTGCCCGACTTTGATCAAGCTGAGTATATTACCTTGATCACCCGAAAGGCGCGCATCAAACGCATGGAGTTGAGCGCCTTTAGCAATATCCGCAGCAGTGGATTGATTGCCATGAATCTCGATCCCGATGATTCTCTCGACTGGGCACGTCTCACCGATGGTAACGAAGAGTTTATGGTCGTTACGCGCAATGGCAAAGCATTGCGTTTCCACGAAGACAATGTGCGCTCCATGGGGCGTACCGCGGCCGGTGTCATGGCGATGCGGCTGCTTGATGGGGACGAGATCGTCAGCATGGATGTCGTCAAGCCCGAGCATGAGCTGCTCGTGCTGCACAGTCGCGGTTGGGGCAAGCGGGTACCATTGGATGAGTATAATGCCAAGGGACGCTATACGCAGGGCAACTGGACCACGGATCATCGCCGTTTGGATGAGGTCGGGCCGATTGTTGCGGCGCGCGTCGTTCATCCCCAGGATCAGATCACGATTATGACGAGCAACGGGATTGTGATGCGTACCCCTGTTCATGGGATCAGCCGCATGGGGCGAGCTACACGCGGTGTGCGGATTGTCAATCTACAGGGCGATGACAGCGTGGCTGCCTTGGCCGTCATCACCTATGATGACTTAATTCGCAGCGTTGACGGCAGCAACGATGATGAAACGCTGGCGGCCATCAACGGTAACGGCAATGGGACAATCAACGGGACAGGGATTAATCCCAATATGGCTGCCGATATCGAGGAGGATGATATCAGTGATGGTGAGCTTGAAGACGCCGATCTGGAAGCGGATGATCTCGAAGATATCGATCCCGAACCAGAGCGGGCCTAACGGCGGATAACAGAGACAGTGGCGATGGCGGTAGCACAATCAATTCTCAAACAGACTCCGGGCCAACGGTGGGCGTTTTTGCCTGATAGCGACGTGAATGCGCTAGCCGAAACATTGGTTGCCTTTGCCAATGGTGAGGGTGGCACCATCGTATTAGGCCTGACAGCCGATGGCGAATTGGGGAACTTCTTTACACTCGATGAGGCAGATGATCTGTTGCAAGGTGCGCTGCGTCTTTGTCGCCCGCCGGTTCATACGGATTGGCAACAAGAACAGCTCTCCGGTGGCCTCATCGTACTCTTGCGCGTAGACCGCAGCGCCACTGTGCACAGTCTGTGGGATGGACGTATTCTTGTCCGCAAGGGGAGCGAAAACCTGCCGCTGCAAGGCGACGAGTTTGTGCAACTGATGACGAATCGCCCCACGGGTGATTTTGAGACTGAGGGGGTGGCCGGGGCAACGCGCGAGGATCTCGATGAGGATGTCATCGATGATTATATCGAACGTCGTCAAAAACGGAGCCCACGGTCCGATGTACTGCCGAAGGATCGCCTGTTACAACAAATTGGGGCGATTGGGCCCGACAAATCGCCAACCATCAGTGGGCTCTTGCTCTTTGGCAAAGAGCCGCAGTTCTTCCTGCCCCACAGCCGCGCCATCTTTGTAAGATTTGCCGATACACAGCCGCGTGGACCAGGTGGCACATTGGGCTATGGCCGGCGGGAAGAGTTGCTTGGCCCCCTGCCCAAGATCATTGATCGAGCTTGGCGGGTGCTCTGGGAAGAGATGGATAAACAGGCTGTCGTCAAGGGGCTTCAGCGGCATGAGCAATTAGAGTATCCTGAGTCCTCGGTCCGTGAGGCGTTGGTCAATGCCGTGGCCCACCGCGATTACAAATTGACCGGGCGCAGCATTGAAATTCGCATGTATACTGATCGGCTGGAGATTATTAGCCCTGGCGGGTTGCCGGCACATATTACGTTGGATAACATTGTGGAAGAGCATTACAGCCGTAATCCGCGGTTGGTCAACGGTCTCTATCAATGGGGCTATATCGAAGAGTTGGGGTTGGGCATCGATCGGATGATCGAGGATATGATGTCAGGTGGTCACCCACCGCCAACCTTTGATGCCAAAGGCCATCGCTTTTCGGTGGTCCTTTATAACAAAAAAGATTCTCAGCGCGTTGTGCAGCAATGGGAACAGAATATGAACGAGCGGCAGATCAAGGCGGTCGAATTCTTACAGCGTGAAGGATCGATTACTAATCGCGATTACCGCGAGCTCTGTCCCCACGTTGGTGCAGAGACGTTGCGTCTAGACCTTTCCGATATGGTCAATCGCGGAATCCTATTGAAGATTGGTGATAAACGAGGCACTCGTTATATTTTTAAGTGAGTCGACCACAGCCATGAATGGGCGCGTCAGCGTCAGTGACCGTACAATTGTTTTGATCTCGGCCTCAGTGTAAAGGATTAACTTGTTATCCCAAGTATCCCAATTGGGATACTTGGGATATTTCTTTGGATATTGGGGTTACATCATCGGTTGGCAGCGAGTGCGGTATGCGATAGTCAAGCTGTGCATGGCTTCTCAGCAATATTTGGGATATTTGGGTTATAATTTGGGATATTTGGATTAAATTTGGGAAATATTGGGTTATTATAAATTCGTTGGGTCTTGTCTGTTCAGTTCAGCGGTGCTATACTGGCGGATGGATTTACTAATGTGTGCATTCAGCGGCGGGTAATCATGCGACGATAAGCCACAAGAAATATTTGCAATCGCAGCTTGCCCAGTGGAAATTTTGAACTAAAGTAAGGTACAACTATGTCGGAAACTCGTAATGCAAATGACCCCTATGCGCTGCAACCCGATTATGCGCAGCCGACGCCTGAACTTTCTGCGTTGCCGGAAGCAGAAGGCGCCGTTGTAGAAGAGAAACAACCGTCGGCGGCTTGGGTACTTTTCCGTGAATTATTAGAGACGATTGTACTCTCCCTCATCATCTTTTTATTGATTCGTCAGGTAATTCAAAATTACCGAATCGAAAGCCACTCGATGCAACCCAATTTTTATGAAGGCGAATTTATTCTCGTCAATAAGTTAGCCTTTAAATTGGGCGAACCTTCGCGCGGCGAAGTGATCGTCTTTCACAATCCCCAAAATACCGATGAGGATTACATCAAGCGCGTCATTGGTCTGCCGGGGGATACTGTTGAAATTCATGAGCAGACGGTCTACGTCAACGGTGAAGTCTTAAACGAACCCTATACGATAAACCCCTTTCGCCCAGGCGAAAATTATGGCCCAGAGGTGATCCCGCCCAATCGGCTCTTTGTCATGGGCGATAACCGGGGCAATTCGAGCGACAGCCGACGGATTGGGACGATTCCCGAGGAATTAATCGTGGGACAGGCCTGGTTGCGCGTCTGGCCGATGGATAAATGGGGCATCATCAAACATTACATGGTAGAGCCAGGCCAAACAGCCGTCAGCCAAGCGCTGCCATAGTGCGCTTGTTCTAGCAATAGAGGAGGTTACGCTTGAGCACGTCATCCCAAAGTGACTTGACCGCGTTGATCAACGACCGCACACCCGCTATCCTGCAAGCCCATGCAACAGCAACAGCGATTACCCCCGTTGCCTATAGCGCGGCGCAACTGGCGGCAACCATTGATCATACGTTGCTCAAACCGGAAGCAACGAGCAATCAGATCCATCGGCTTTGCAAAGAAGCAGCGCACTATGGCTTTGCCTCGGTTTGTGTAAATCCCACCTGGGTTGCTCTTTGTGCCGAGCAATTGGCCAACAGTCAAAGTGTTGTCTGTACGGTCATTGGTTTCCCATTGGGTGCTACGCTTACCACAGTCAAGGCTGCTGAAGCAGAGGCGGTGATTGGGCTGGGGGCAGCGGAGATCGATATGGTACTCAATATTGGCTTGCTCAAAGAGCAGGCATACGCTCCGCTTTATGCGGATATTGCTGCGGTTGTCGATGTGGCCCATGCATCTGGAGCGCTCGTTAAAGTGATTATGGAAACCTGCCTTCTCACGCAAGAAGAGAAGATCGCTGCCGCCTTGGTGACGCAAGCTGCTGGGGCGGACTTTGTGAAAACATCGACAGGCTTTAGCAGTGGCGGTGCAACGATCGCTGATGTGCGGCTGCTGCGGCTTACCGTTGGGCCAAAGATGGGTGTCAAAGCCGCCGGTGGGGTGCGGAGTGCTGACGATGCACGACAGATGCTTGGCGTGGGGGCAACGCGTTTGGGCGCAAGTGCCGGCGTCCAAATTATTGAGAGTCTACAGGGCGGCATCGCTACAAATACCGGCGATACCCATGTGGCAGAAAAAGAGAGCTATTAATGGCTGCAAGAGTTCGTGATTTTGCGTTGCTGATTGGCCACGCTTGGCGCTGCACGCGGTGTCGCGAAATGCTAATCGAGGCACCCAAAAGTGCCTGGATTGGTTTCAAACTTACTGAAGAACAACGCGAGTGTATTTTGAATTTAACCGAGGAGTCTTTTCAAACAACCGTAAAATTGGTTGAGTTGACGGGAATCCCCATGCGCGAATTGGATGAGGCAATCAACCATCCGCGAGCTCGTCTACGCCATCTCGCTGGCAACCGCTATGATTTTCATCTGGCAAGTTACTAAATTCTATGCGTGAAATTCTTCCTGGTCTGCGGGTGATCGATGAGATCGGCGATACCGTTCATTGTTATTTATGGGAATGGCAAGGTGGCATCACGTTGATTGATACTGGCCATCCGCGCGACGCCGAGACCATTCTACAGGCGCTGCGCCATCAGGGTTATACCCCCCACAGCGTCCGGCGTATTCTGCTCACTCATGCGGATCTCGATCACACTGGTGGGCTGGCGCAACTCAAACTGGCGACTGGTGCCCAAGTGGCTTGCCATGCTGTCGAAAAACGGTTGATCGAGCACCCCGAGGCGCGCCAAGCGGCTTTTTGGCCATTACGACCGCTCATTTGGCTCCTGACTCGGTTACCCGCCTATCAACCGCTCCCCGTTACGCCGGATGAATTATTGGTCGATGGCCAACAATTGCCGGAAGGCTTTACGGTGGTTCATACGCCCGGCCATTCACCGGGTCATATTTCACTTTTGCACAAAGAGAAACGCTTCTTGATCTGTGGGGATGCGCTTGTTAACACTCGCGGCAAATTGCGTATCAATATAGGGTTGTTTACCACCGATAAAGAAAATGCCCAACGTAGCGTCTGGAAATTAGCAAAGAAATATGGCGATGATTTTGAGGCGATGCTCTTTGGCCACGGTCCCCCGATTTTGCAGAATGGTGGGAAAAAGGTCAAAGCGCTGGTGAGCCAGCTTTTTTCAGCGGATGTTTAGCTGCGTTGCGCAACCAACGACCGCTTCCAACCAATTGATGCGCACAATTGTCGAGGAGCGCGGTTGGCAAGACAAGCAAGGGCGTGCTTCCATCGGAAGGCGTATCATCGTGTAACAGTGCGACCGGCGTCACCCCGATGTCGATGCCTGCTTCACGATAGGCCAAATAGGCTAACTGGCTACAGTAAAAGGCCTCGTTGGTTACGACTTTGAGAAAATTGGCATTGTACGGTTTCCCAACATGGTCGAGACAATATTCTGCAACTCTGAGCCGGATCTCCTCTTCTCTCTCGTTGGATAAATTGAGCCCTTGCAACGGATATGCAACGCCAATCAAGGTATCGACCAAGAGTCGCAGATCAGCCACTTGCGCCGCCTGCCACCTTGTCCCTGGCATTTCAAACGCAATTACCCCGCGCCCACCCGCTTCTACAAAGCGTCCCCCTGGCCCAACATAGACGATGATATGATCAATCTTACCGGGCACCAGATAGCCAATCAACTGCCACAGTCGCCCAAACCAATTCTGATCTGTGCCATCGCTCGTACAGAGGATATCACCAGTTTTGATAGTCAAACCATTTAAGGTATATGTATGAATCATCACTTCTTCAATTCTGCCGCAAGCGCTCATCAATGAACTAGCACACAACTGTAGATGATGCGGCTTATTCTCATCAAGGGCTATTCAATCGGTTGTCCAATAGAATCATCAATCCTAGAGACAGGTACCATGCAATTTTATCACGGACGGAATCTAAAATCTCAATCTTTAGTGTTGAAAAATTTCATGTTTTGGAAACGCAACTGCATTAGGATCGACCTATACCTCATTCGCAAGGGGATGATGCTGTTCCTGCTCTGCCTTTTGTTAACGGGCTGTGCCGATCAAGGACCAGCACTCGTCGAACCGATTGGCTTGGAAAATTTGCCAGGGGGGATTGGGCGTGGCTTTCCCGTTGCCACATTAAAGAATATTGACAATGCTATGGCTGCTCCGTCACCGGCATCGCCAGCCCCCAATTTCAACATGGTCTTGTCCGATGGTAAGTATCTTACCTTGGCTGATCTCCAAGGGCGGCCTGTGCTGCTGAATTTCTGGGCGACTTGGTGTGGCCCTTGTCGCTTGGAGATGCCTGGGCTTGTTGCGGAGGCCAATCAGAATCCAGATCTAGTAATTTTGGCGATCAACGTGCAAGAAGAATTGACACAACTTCAGCCCTTTGCCGAAGATTTTCAGATGGCAATGCCCGTCGTGCGCGATAGCGACGCTGCCCTGCGCCAGTTATATGAAGTCAGCGGCATGCCCACAAGCGTCTTTATTGATCGCGAAGGCACTATTGCGACCGTATGGCGTGGTGTGCTGACAGCAAACACCTTGCAGGAGTATCTCAAAGGAATTGAGTAAGACTAATCCCCAATTTAAATACTGCACAAAGAGAGGCAAAGGTTCGCGAAGAAAAACTGATCCTTTATGTGTCATTCCGAAGTGATACACTTGTCACCCCGTAGGGGTCTTCGTGGTACCCTATCCTGGCGTTTTTTATGGACCTGTCTTCATAGTGACAAACGAACTTGCCTGTTCTTCAAGCTAGCTCCGTGTCCTTGACTGCAATGTCGAACTGACGTTACTACTTGATTGCGGAATTAATTCGAGAAACTTTGAGATTTATCGAGAGATAGACTATAATGCTGCAAATCATCATCCTACTGTAGGATAGCAATCGCCTCTGCTTTTATCAAATGTCTTTATAAATTCGCTACGATGTTTACGGCTGATTCTAAATTACTTTCACCGTACTCACCAAAAATCACGTTTCAATCAAGATGGCTTTAGAACAACTAACGTACCCTTGGCCGCCCCTTGGCCTCTATTAACAACATTTTGGAAGGAATCTCATTATGGGTAAAGAGCAAGTAGAACAGATCGCTCCAACCGGCATTAGCCGACGTAGTTTTTTACGCTTTGCCTCTATTAGCGCCGGTGCCTTGGCGATCGCAGCTTGTGCACCCGTTGCGCAACAGAGTGGCGGCAGCAGTGATACCCCAGCGGCAGCAACCACAACGATTGGCTTTCTGACGCAGGGGGGAGACGAAGCCGCCGTTAACCGCTATCAACCGCTCGTTGATCAATTCCAGAGCGACAACAGTGACATCACTGTCGAGATGATCCTGGAACCAGGTGGCGCGATTGAGGTGCAGACCAAATTGCTCACCCTGATCGCCGCCGGCGATGCACCTGACACCTACTGGGCGCATAGCTATACTAATGCTGGGCAAGCCAAGCGTGACATTCAACTGGTGCTTGATGATTATCTGGCTGCGGATAGCGATGTTAAGGGCGAGGATTTCTTGCCGGCCGCCTGGCTCGATTTCCAGGTCAACGGCAAGCAGATCGGTTTCCCGCGCGAGACAACCAGCACCGTAATTATCTATAACAAAGAACTCTTTGATAAGCACAGTCTGCCCATGCCGACCGATGATTGGACGTGGGCAGACTTTACCGAAGCCGCGGCCACGATGACCGAAGGCGAAGGCACCGATAAGATCTTTGGCACCGCCGATTGGAACCTAAACCGCAACACCTGGTGCCTCATGTGGCAGAAGGGTGGCGACGTCCTCAACGCCGACCGCACCGCCTATACGATGAACGAGCAAGTTAATGTGGATATCGTGCGCCAGATTGCCAGTTGGCAGCAAGAGGGTGGCTTCCATATTCCTGGTGCGGAAATGGGCGGCTTTACTACGGCGGATCTCTTTACCACCGGCCGTATTGGTATGTTTCCCCAATTCAGCGTCTTCACGGGCATCGCTGCCGCCGAGTTTGAATGGGATGTGGCCCATCTGCCCACCGACCCTGGTGATACACGCACGACCCGTGTTGCCTCCGCCGGCCACAGCGCCTACAGCGGCACCGAACATCAGGACGCGGCTTGGCTCTTCCTCAAGAAGTTAGCCTCGCCTGATGCCTTCTGGCATTGGGTCGAGTCTGGGTTGCGCTTGCCCTCGCTCAAGAGTGTAGCGACGGATCCAAAGTTACAGGATCCTGGCTCACCGCCGGCGCACAATCAGATCATTATTGATGCCTTTGATTACGGTCGCCCGGAACCGGTGGCCGGCGACTGGATTGGTGTCCATCGCGAGATCCAACCGGCGCTGGACTCGATCTATGGCATCGAACAGGCCGATGCCCAGGAGAAGCTCGACAGCATTGCCGACCGTGTCAATGAATTGATCGCAGCACTCCCAGGTGCCGAAGGAAGATAGTAAACACAAGACAGGAGACAGGAAGACGATATTAGTTCGTCTCTCCTGTCTCCCTGTCTCGTATCTTCACTGTATTTTCTGAAGTTGAAGCAAGACTAGTCTATGATCAACACACGCCCACGGCGTCGCGGTGTCCTTTGGACCGAGCGGCGCGACGCTTATCTCTACCTCTTGCCCTGGATGATTGGGTTTGTCCTCTTTACTGCCGGGCCGATGCTAGGGTCCCTCTACATTTCCTTTACCCGTTGGGAGATTGTAACACCGGCGGTTTGGGTCGGTCTCGATCAATACCGACGCCTCTTTGCCGACGATCGCTTCTATCTCTCTCTCTCTGGAACACGGCATATTATGTCTTTTTGGGTGTGCCCTTGCATCTGACGCTGGCTTTGCTGGCGGCATTGGCAATGAATCTGAATCTCAAGGGGATTCGCATTTACCGCACCCTTTACTATGTCCCTTCGCTGACACCCGCCGTCGCCAACTCAATTCTCTGGCTCTGGATCTTTCATCCGCAGTGGGGGCTGGCCAACGCCTTTTTGCAGTGGTTTGGCTTTGAAGGGCTCTATTGGTTACAGGATCCCAAGATTGCCAAACCGGCCTTTATCATCATGAGCTTCTGGACGATTGGCGGGCAGATGGTGATTCTGCTGGCAGGCCTCAAAGGAATTCCCCAACAGTTGTATGAAGCCGCAGCAATTGACGGGGCCAATACCTGGCAACGATTTTGGAATGTGACGTTGCCGATGTTGACGCCGGCGCTCTTCTTTAACTTTATCATTGCGATCATTGGCGCCTTCCAGGTCTTCACCCAAGCCTATATCATGACTGAAGGTGGCCCCAACTATGCCACGCTCTTCTACCTGCTCTATCTCTACCGGATGGCCTTTGAAAACTTCCGCATGGGCTATGCATCAGCGATGGCCTGGGTGCTCTTTGTGATCATCCTCTTCTTTACGCTGATCCAGTTTCGCCTGTCGGATCGGTGGGTCTTTTATGAAGGGGATCTGCGGCAATAAAAGGTTGATTTCTGTACGCGGAAGCAATCGCGGTCTATCACACGCCAGATGAGTTTACACTTTATGCGCAGGGTGAGCTTGTTGATGAGGTGACGGGCGTGCGTATCCCATTACAGGAGATTTTCAACTAGGGGCTATGTAATTTATTCATGACAACGAACCGAACCTTGCGTCAATTTCTGACCAACCTTTTCTGGTATATAATTCTCAGTATCTTTGGCTTAGCTTTGGCTTTACCATTGATCTGGCTGATCTCCACCGCCTTTAAGACCGGCGCACAGACCTTTTACATGCCGCCACAGTGGATTCCTGACCCGATTGTCTGGCAAAATTTCCCCGAGGCCTTTGCCGCGGTGCCCTTTGATCACTATTTCTGGAACACGATGACCATTGTCTTTTGGGCGACAACTGGTACGCTTTTTACCTCATCGTTGACGGCTTATACCTTTGCGCGGCTGCGCTTTCCCGGGCGTACGGTGCTCTTTGGACTGGTGCTCTCGACGATTATGCTGCCGAGCATTGTCACGTTAATTCCAACTTTTATTGTCTTTCGCAATTTGGGCTGGATCAACACCTTTTTGCCGCTCACTGTGCCCTTTTGGTTAGGCGGCGGCCCCTTTAATATCTTTCTTTTTCGCCAATTCTTTATGACAATCCCCTACGAATTGGACGAAGCCGCCCGCATTGATGGTGCCGGCAATTTCCGTATCTACTGGACGATCATCCTGCCACTTTCTACCCCGGTCTTGGCCACAGTGGCGATCTTCTCCTTTATCAACCATTGGAATGATTTCTTCCTGCCACTGATCTACCTGCAAAAGACAGACATGTGGACAATGGCGATTGGTCTGCAAGGCTTTCGCGATCTCTATTCCACCAGTTGGAATTTAATGATGGCCGCGTCGACCGCCATGATCCTACCGCTGCTCGTGCTCTTCTTTTTCGCCCAACGCTACTTCATCAGCGGTATCCAGATGTCAGGGATCGCGGGGAGGTAGACATGAGAGACAGGAGACACGAGACAGGAGACACGAGACACGAGACACGAGACACGAGACACGAGACACGAGACACGAGACACGAGACACGAGACACGAGACACGAGACACGAGACACGAGACATGATCGTCTAGACGATCTCCCTGTCACCCTGTCACCCTGTCTCCCTGTCTCCCTGTCTCCCTACTCCATACTCTCCGCTAAATTCACTGGCTTCAGCGGGGCCTCTTCGGCAAGGAGTGCCAACGTTGCCTCGAGAACGCGCTGTTGCTGGGCGCGGTCGTGTGGTTTCCCTAGCGTAGCACCACGCGCCAGACGCGTAAAGGTGGCACGTGGTGGTGCAGTGACCCGGGTTCGGCCCGCATTCCACGTTGTAACAACGGTTGCAATGCCCTCAACTTCCAATCCGCGTGCGATCAGTCCCACGGACTGAGAGCAGATCGGTCAGGAAGGGACCAAAAGTGCCGCTTGCGCGCCCATGGCTTTGGCCATAGCCACAATGGCAGGAATCGTTTCGTCTACCACACGCACCGCATCCGGCTGATAGCCCATGAAGCTGATCAGATCAGTTGTCAATTCGCCAACCACCCCTTCCCGAACCAGATCATGTAAATGGCCGAGTGGCAGAAGCACCTGCTGATCCTCATTGACCGCGGTGTGATCATAATGGGTATGCGCAAATGCAATCTGATCCGGTGCGGTTGTCATGGCAACGCGACGAATTGTGTAATCGCCTAGCGCATTCTCCGCATCAAACGCTGCTTGTGTCGCTGGCAAGTACCCACCCGCCGATGAGATGAGCAGAAGACGACTTTGCGCAAGGTCAACGGCTTTACCGGCAGGTGTAATCTGATTGTTTGGTAATTTGTAGAGATCCCATTTGGTTTCGCCGGTCTCCCGATAGTGGCGCAGCCAGCCCTCCTGGTATGCGCTATACCATGCGTCACGGTTTTCAAGAATGTCCATGGCAAGAGTTCCCCTAAACGTGTATCCGCAATTGTTTGTGCGCATAGCAACAACTGAATTGACGGATAAGTTTTATAACTGATGTCTTGTTGAATGTAACATTAAGGATGAACGGTTCGCTACTGCTCAACATTGAACATCTAGCGAGTAATTCTTCAGGGGACCTTACCTTAACAGCAGATGCTCATGAACTCTGTCAGCCCTCGTACTTAGCGCGCACAATCTGCTTTACAGATGTTCGATGCTTCAAACCCCAGAGAGGGATAAACAGACCTCTGGCTACCGTAGGATTTTAAACAATCGGCGTATGCCAGGGGTCTTTAGCGCAGGGCGGATTCACAGTGAAACCAAAACCCTACGGTGGCTAGAACAGACTTAAATAAAAGTACCCATCAAATTGATCTCGCGTCGCCCAATCGTAATCTGCCCCTGGGCGCGCAGATCATTGAGCAACAGTGTTGCCGTTTCCCGATAGGTGCCAAGATTATCAGCCAGATCTTGATGCGAATAGCCAACAATTGTACGGCTTCGTTGTTCTTGTGCCAAGCGCCCCAACAGACCCGCTAACCGCGTCCGCAGATTGCTAAAGGCAATTTGTTCCAACTGCTCTTCCACATGACTCAGGCGGCGTACTGTCATCTGTAACAGATGGAGCATGATTGAAGGGTGACGGTCGATCAGCGGCAGTAGGTCGCGGCGATGCACAAGTAAGACAACGGCATCATCCGCTGCTTCCGCAAAGTCATTGGCCAAGCCATCAAGCAGTGCCGCTTCGCCAAAGGCATCCTGTGGCCCCAAGCGCATCGTAATCAATTTCTTGCCCTCTAAGTTGAGCCGATAATGAACAATGTGGCCCTCGACGATGATGAATAAGGTCTCTAGCGGATCACCCGGCATATAAAATCGGTGCCCTTTGTTCACCTGTCGCAGACTCATCGCCGCGGTCAACTGGGCCAGCTCTAGCCCAGAAAGCTGCGGAAAAAGTGTTACTGTCGCTAAGTACTCTTGCTTTTCCATAAATTCCCCTTACCCTTTTTCTCTGACTCACTTTTCTGATTTACAAAGTTTCGCCGACATCACAGGTGAAATATCAGTAGTATGCATCCCCTTGATGAGAGGCATATTGCAATCGTCTTACGTAGATATTACAGATCGTTGCCTGTGTGTTACAGCGCACACTGCCGTTGCACACAGGTTGAGATATGCAGTTGAAGAGCACCGTTGAAGTGTACAGGGAAGAACGTTTGTTTTACATTTGTGCGCGGGAAGAGGGTCACAAGTGATAGACACAACGGAAGGTAGAGTTAAAGGGATCAAGTCTCATCTATGGTGTTACAAAATGATGACTATGTGACAGCGCTTTGCAATAGGCGAAAAAGATCGAGAACCATCGTATAGCACATCAATCCTAACAGGAATACCCAACCGGTCAAAGCCAGTGGCATCTGTAAACGGCGCGATGGTGCATAGAGCCACTGTAGCAACGCCATGATAATCCGTCCCCCATCCAGCGGCAGAAACGGTAGCAGGTTAAACACAGCTAGATTGATATTCAACAGGAAGACAATCGACAGCAACTGTAGCGGGTCGCTTGCCAGATAGGTTGCACTATTTGCCATAAGGTCAACGACGCCAGAAAATTGTGCTGGACGGGCTAACGCGGATGGAATCATCAGCACGAATTGACCAGCAATCTGAACGGTCTGGGCAACCGGTCCAAATACGAGTGCCTCCAAAGAAAACTTCCCTTGAAGCAGATGGATCAGCGCCAACGTGCCAACCGCACTCAACAGATTTGCCAGCGGGCCACCCAATGCAAAGCCGATCTGGTGCATGAGTGGCAGTTCATCGAATGCCTGCTGGTCGGTGGCAGGCAATACATATCCTCCCAACGGCAACAGCGAGAGACAATACTCTGTATCACCAATTTGGACGCGCCAGAGTGGCCGTCCCAACCCAACAGAGAACCGTGCAATGGGAATACCAAAGCACTTGGCCATGAATAGATGCCCCAACTCATGCAGCAAAATCAGCGTGCTGAGCAGGATGAGCATCAGCAGTTGCGTCATATTCCCTCCTATCGGGGACGAAAATTTTCCAACAACTGAAAGAGCACTTCACCGTCGATTAAAGTGCGGATAAAGTGCCCTTCGTCCGGCACAATTTCCAGCGTAGCCGTGTCACCTTGCTCTTTTAATGCCGCCGCGGCTTCGCACATAGCGCCAATCCAGCTGGTAGCATTCTGGCCAATAAAGAATGCCACCGGGATCGCAGCCAGCTTAGCAAGATTTGCTTTGACGAGCCCATCGCTAATCACTGTGCAGCCAGCCAATGTCGCTGTGGTAGAGCGCACGGCACCCTCTGTGCTAACAGCAGCAACCGCTATTGAGCCAGGCAATTGGTGAGCGCCGCTTTGGGGTTGATTGGAACACAGGCGACCATGCTCACTAGAAGGGCACCCAGCAAGAGTAAAAGAAAACGGGATGTAATCGGGCGAGAAAGTCGATCAATACCAGTGAGGATAGGTATAACATTCCCCTTGAAAACAAATGATACGTTCGGTAGAAATATCTGCCGATGCAAGGGTAGTCTACCATAGGCAACGAGGAAAGACGATATGACTGGTTATGTGAGGTACAGACAGTTTGCGCAATAGAGCCATCAATGTAAGATTAGATCAGCGACCACATAGCGATGATCCGACCCATCAATCGTACCCACCCAGTTCTCTTCAGCGCGCCAGGCGGCGTTGTGAAAGATGTAATCGATACGCATAAAAGGAATAGAGGGGAGGTTGTACGCTCTGCCATCAGCGGGGAAGGTATAGCCGAGGCCGGAACCCGCTTCCACAAAGGAGTCGGTCAGCAGCGCCGCCACGCGCCCCACATTGGGCTGGAAGGGCATCGTGTTAAAATCACCCATGACGAGCAGTGGGCCAGTCGCTTGATTAATCTGCGTCAGCAACTGATCAAAGATTGGATCCTGATTCGTTGTATTTAGCCCAAGCAAATTTGACCAATGGGTTGGCTTGGTCAACGCAATCTCCGGCGGCCAGGGATGGGCATTGATCAATGTGATGGTGGTACCTGCAATATCGACCGTTACGACTTGACAGTTGCAGCCGCTCTCCTCATCAAAATCCGGCGAAGCGGTCGAAACGAAGGGATAGCGGCTCACGATTGCCATGCCCGCTGGCGTACCGGTGGGATATAACTCCATGTATGGATAGGTGGATTGCCAATTGGCGCGTAGTTCTGCCACCAACGGATCGCCAATCTCCTGGATCGCAATAAGATCGGGGTGCAACGTCAACAAGGCATCATGAAAGGATTGTGGATTCTTGTTGACGAACAGAGAATTCCAACTCATGACGCGCAAGGGCGTGATCTCTGCACTGGCGGCATGTGCGATTGGGACTGTCGGACGCCAAGGTGCATCTGTGGCTAATATGCCGAGGTTTGTCACCAACAAAGCTAAGACCAATCCCAGTAGAAAAAAGCGCAGCCGATGTGGCACCGTAATCATTGACCCAACCATAATCATCCTTTTGACATAGAAAATCCCAAGCAACCAATACTACATTTGCAGTATGATAGGACAATTGTTGCGTGTCAATGCATGGTTCTTATCAATTTCCTGTCACACCTACGATCTTACCTCACTTTAACGAATAAACGCGAATTTATTGTCGCTTTCCTAGCATCACATCGTTCTCAACGCGATTCTATCGAATGTATAGTCAACTCATTTTTGCTAGCGTAGGAGGTCCCCCCGATCTTTCTGGGAGGGGTCAGACCAATTCAAGTAACCGTACCCCTGCTTGACCCCTTCCAGGAAGAGTTGTGGTCGATCCTCGAGTTTATAAGCCGGCAAAACTTGTCTAACACTGTATGAATACGCAACAACGTAAAACAGGCCCATAACTTTTGGTGGGAGGTAAGTGCTTGGCAACATCACCGTCCCATCGATTTACCGATCTACCGATTTCCCGTCCCACTGTCCTACCGTCCCAGCGTCCCATCGAAACCACACCCCGCAGCGCGCCTGACTTGTGGGAATAGGCCATCTCCGCTATCGTATCGATGTTGAAGATCAGCTTATTTTTGGGCAACATAACAAAGGACGAATGGTATGACAAAGCAGATGATCGGGAGAGAGGATCAGGGCAGTATAGAGAGCGTAACCAGCAACGGCAAAGCAGAGAGTCCGCAAGCGCCGCGCCGCTACGAACATCCCATGTACAACACAGCGTTGGATCATGTTTGGATCCATTCGGGCAACTATGTGGAGCTTGCCGAGCAACAGGGAATGCATGTCTTTGAACGGGGCGAGGGCTCCTTGCTCTACGATGCGCGCGGCGACGCTTGGATTGATGGCATTGCTGGCTTGTGGGTCGTCAATGCCGGCCACGGCCGGCAGGAGATTGCACAGGCGATGGCTGAGCAGGCTGGGAAGCTAGCCTATGTCTCCGCCTCGTCTTATACATCGGTACCAGCGGTGCAGCTAGCCGAGACGCTGGCACAGATTACGCCGGGTGATCTATCACGGGTCTTCTTCTGCTCTGGTGGCTCCGAAGCGGTCGAGAGTGCTGTCAAAATTGCCAAACAGGTCCAAGTCTTGCGTGGTTATCCCAAACGTTACAAAATCATCGCCCGTCGCGGATCTTACCATGGCATGACCTGGGGCGCGATGAGCCTGACCACCGGCAACCGCGCACAGATGGAGCGCTTCTTTGGCCCCATGATGCCTGGCGTCTACCATGTGCCCTCGCCGAACCACTATCGCAACGACTTTGAGTTGGAAGGCGAGGCGGGCGATATTATGTGTGCCAAGTGGGTCGAACAAGAGATCCTATTCCAAGGGCCGGAGACAGTCGCCGCTGTGATTGGCGAACCGATCTCCTCGGCCAACGGTCTCCACATCCCCTCGCCCAAATATTGGCAGTTGCTGCGCGAGATCTGTGATCGTCACGGTGTACTGCTGATTATGGACGAGGTGATCAACGGCTTTGGCCGCACCGGTAAATGGTTTGCCACCGAACATTTTGGGGTGGTGCCCGATATCATGACAGTGGCCAAAGGCCTATCGAGCGGCTATGCCCCCATTGCGGCGGCGATTGTACGCCCGGCCGTCTACGAATCTTTTATGCTGGGCGAAAACGCGCTCTCCCACCTGCTTACTTTTGGCGGGCAGGCCGTGGCTGCCGCGGCGGCATTGAAGAATATTGAGATCTTGCACCGGGAAGCGCTCCCGCAACGCTCGGCAGAGATGGGTGCCTATCTTTTACAGTCGCTGCAGCAGTTGGCCGACAACCACCCCACGGTCGGCGATGCGCGTGGCTTGGGGCTCTATTGTGCATTGGAATTGGTCGAAGACAAGTCGACCAAAGCGAAGATGGCGCGCGATTCGGACTTCGTCAAGCGAGTCAACAAAGAGATTGCCGAACGTCGACTGCTCACCCGTGTCTGGAATATCGTCCACATTGCGCCACCGCTGGTTGTCACCAAGGAAGAGATCGACCGCATCGTCACGATTTTGGATGAGAGTATCACCATCGCCGAAGCGGAATATGGATTTGCGTAGGTAGAGTGGTGGGACAGTGGGATGGTGGGACGGTGGGACGGTGGGACGGTGGGACGGCAGATAGACTGATTTACCGATTTACCGTTCTACTGATTTACCGATTTACCGATTTACTGTCCCACCGCCCCACCGCTTTCCTGTCCAACACCAGATCCGCGACAATGTAGCGATGGTCTGACCCGTCAATCGTGCCGCGCCAGACGTGTTGGGTGTGCCAGCTCTGATCGTGAAAGATGTAGTCGAGGCGGAGAACTGGAAAGACGGGAATACCATAAACTTGCTTAACCGTTGGGAAGGTGTAGCCCATGCCCCACCCGGCTTCAGCAAAGGCGTCGCTGAGCAAGGCATTGACCCGTCGGTAGTTCCGTTGTCGCTCGGTCGTGTTAAAGTCACCGAGCAGCAACAGTGGCGACGGACTCTCGGTAATCCGTTGTAACAGCATATCAAAGGTTACATCTTGGCTGGCCGTATCCAACGTGGCCAAAGCAGCCAGCGTAGACCAAATGGTATTTTGCCACGCCAGCTGCGGCGGCCAGGGATGGGTGCTAATCAACGTAATCGGTTGGCTGGGCAAGTCAATGGTAGCCACCAGACAGTTGCATCCATCACCGTCGCGAAAGTCGGGTAACGTGCTTTGCAGAATTGGATAGCGACTGAAGATCGCCATCCCCGCTGGGCTGGCGGCCGGATATCGTTTTTGGTAGGGGAAAAGTTCCTGCAACTGCGAGACCGTTGTTGCTTCCAACCCTGTGCCCCACTCTTGCACAGCCACAATATCCGGCTGGACCTCTTGCAAAGTGGCTAGAAAAGCAGCACTATTTTGGTTGCGAAAGTAGCCATTCCAACTCATGACCCGCAGCGGTTGCCCTAGTTCTTGCGCGGCGTGCAAGGTTGGCCAACGCGGCAAAAAGAGCTGGCCGTAGTCATGGGCAAAGAGAACGAGAGGAATGAACAAGAGCAGGAAGAGCCGCGGCCGATGTTGCATAATCGTCGCGATCAATAGTGGCCAAAGGGGCGCGTAAAACCACGAACCAATCACGGCACTGCCTTGTAATGGCCATTGCTCGCCTATCGGCAGCCAAAAGGCGAGCGTCCAAAGTACTATCAGCACGGTGTAAGAGACCGTTGCGATGAACAAGCCACGGCGTAGGCGTTGCATGGAAATTGTCTTTGGCGTCAACCGATGCCACTCCTTTTTGCACAAATAAGCTGGCTGTATCTTTGCGCTACACAGGTGGCCGCTGCAGACAAGCAGCGCTAGCAGCGCTCAGCAACAGCATACTGCGGGAAGCGCTTTCCCCCAAATTATGTGCCGAGTGTGATCGATTTCTTTGATTCTCTGTGGCTCAATGTTTGTCCTGCGTTAAGCCGACAGCCGCTTTTCCAATGCAGAGAACATCAACAACATGATGACGTTTGTAACAAAATCGGTAACAGGATTGACTGGAGAATTCGACAGTGGAATAGGGTTGGATTGTGTGGCCGGCGTAGTAGCGAAGGTTGCTTGCTGATCAGCTTGTTGTGACCAGGTCATTTGTAGCTGACCAAAATGCTCGTTCAGTAACTCCTCAACATCTTGCAAAATAACAGTTGAATCTAACACAGTAACTTTTCCTATAGATTAGTAGATGCACGATAAATAGTGGCCGGTATTAAATAGTGGCCGGTATTAAATAGTGGCCGGCATTAAATAGTGGCCGGCATTAAATAGTGGCTGGCATTGGCAGTAGGTATCGGAGAAAGTTATACTGAGCTACGCCATAAAATATCATTTTTACTCGTGTACAAAATGATATTATGTGCTGCAGCGGAGTATAACGGGCAGAACGATTGAGTGTGTCTCGACCGGCAGCAAGTGTCTATATCTTCCTGTACCCAAGTAATGTATCGAGATATAGACGCAAGCATAAAGCTGGTATTCGGCCGCGCCTATGGACAACTTGCTCAATAAGCGCTAAGGTTAAGTGGGCACTTTGCACAACTAAATGGTCCCATGTACAAGGTGCACAAACCCAAAGCCTACGGCTCAGCCTTTATCGCACTGGCGGTATAAATTTCGCCCAAAAAGGAGGATGGTTCGCGATGGACGATATACGCTCCATTTAGACCGGCATCGGCCATGAGCTGTAGGCAGCTCTCATCGCGAAAGGGATGGGGCACTGCCCAGTTGCCATGGGCAGCGTTGTATTCGATGATCAGGGCCGTGCCGCCTGGCCGCAGCCAACTGACTAGATGAGTGAGCACGGGCAGTTTGTTGCGCACGAAATGTAGCGAATTCGCAAGCAAGAGTCCATCGAATGGCCCATGCGTTGACCCAGGGAATGAGCTACTGGCGGAGAGGGGCAGCGGCTGGGTAAAATCTCCTTGCACAGCACGAACTGCAGCGCGCTGTGCAGCTGATAGCTCTTGTGTCAAGCGGCGCAGGGCACCTTCATCTTTATCAACAGCAACGATCGTGCTGCCAGGCGTTAGCCATTCGAGCAATAAGCGGGTAAAGATGCCATCGCCACAGCCAATATCTGCCCAACGCCCGCCCATGCCGGTGGTAATGGCGGGGCGCAATAGTAAGCGTGCCTTGTTAGCACGGCGGTTATCCCAGCTGCGCAATCTGCTTCTCCTCTTTAAAACAGGTTCTTCAGGACTTGGTCTGCAATCAACCTTTGGTCGATAGCAGACGATACTTCATCAGCTGTGCCAACTCCTTGCGGTAAATCATGCGCATGATCTGGCCCGTGATCCACGCTTCAATGCGCCCCGCTACGCCAGCTTTGCGCTGCCAAACGGTCTTGATCTCCACCTTACTCTGCTGCCCCTCCGCCACGGGGGTGACGGTGAACGAGGTTTCCAACCCGGTATCGAGGTCGGTCTCAACCAGCCGCCGGCCCGGTTCTGGTTCGCTGACGCGCATGTGATTGCTGCTCTTGTTGCCAAAGACATATACATCGGTACGAAAAACAGTACCAGCCCCGTGCCCACCATCTTCAATTACAAGGTTGCGGAAGTATTGCTGGGGTAAAATGTGGGGGTGATGGTTATGGTAGTCTGCCAGCACTGCATAAACGGCGGGCGGAGGGGCGGCAATAATAGCACTTTCGGTTGCTTGTGCGGTTGTCATAAGATTGCCTCGCTTTGGGTTGATGATGGCGTCGCGCGTTCCGGGGACAGTTCGGGCCTTATCACATTGGTAAACTCATAGACTAATCATTTAAAAGGCATACGTAGTAGCGCGCTTTTACACGAGAGAGGCTGTATGAATTTTAAGGATTTTATCTATCGGTTGTGGACCCGCCCCGGAACATCTGCGAAATTTATTTGCTATTGTAACACAAAGGTTGCGATCGCTGCGCCGGCCTGCACAGTATAGTTACCGGCGGCAAGTCCAGCCGTATCGAGCGGCACGACCTGCTCAAAAGGAGTGAGCATCGGTGCACAGCGCATGTTGGGCTGGCGCGCCACGGTCATGCTGATGTAGAAGATGTCACCTTCGACCGTGACATCAACTGTCTTGACAAAAGCGCAGGCATCGGGTAATTGGCCGGACACCACTGCCTGTACCTGTACGGGATCGGATTCGAGAATCCGCACCTCAACCGCCTCGACAATCGCCTCCCCTGTATCACTCATGGGCGTATCATTTGTCGGCGTATCACTGGCCGGTGAATCGGCACCAGCAGCGCTGGCTGGTAAAAAGCGGAAAGAGTCGACCACTGTGTTATAGAGTGCCTCCGCCTGATCGCGCACGGATGTTCCTTCGTCGCCAATTGGCGCAAAGAAGAAGCTGTAGAGCTGATTGTCATGGATCACGAAGAGCCGCCGGTTGAGATCTTGGCCAGGTAGATTGTCAATCATGACTGCCGGTTCGCCAGCAACCGTGATCGCCTGCGGGGTATTCATTCCAGCCGGCAGCCCATAGTCGGCCAGCGCCTGCGCGGCAACCTCATCCAAGGTGCGGTCATTGGCCGCTTCCACCGCAATCGAGGCGCGCGGGTCAATGTGATTCATAATTGAATCAACCACAATTTCGACTGAACGGGGCACCGTTTCTGTCACGGTGTGCGTCGCCGGGTAGAGCAGGCAGTAGTCTTGGCTTTCCTGCACCAACAGTTGCTGATCGGCCGCCGGCGTGGCGCAAACCGCAGGCGCATCGCCCATGGCACCAGCCATGACACCACCAGTAGTGGTCGTCGCTGCGGTATAAAGTGTCTGTGCAAAGTCGACAATCGCCGCCTGGTCGGCCTCAGTCGCTACCTGTTCGCCAGTTCCAGAGAAGACAAGTGTTACGCTCATGCTGTCCGCGACGGCAGCGTCACTTTGATTGTATTCAAAGGATTGGAGGCTATCGACCCACTTGTAGAGCGTGGCCAGTTGCTCTGCATCGAGCCGGAAATGGCCCAAATCCTGTGGGTTCTGGCCGCGGCAGGAGGTAGCCCCGGCTTCGCCGGTGACATAGACTGCGAGGTCGTCGCAAAAGCCGGCAATGCCCCCTTCGCGATGCCAGCCAAAGGCGAGACCCCAACTGGCACCGCTACGACCGGCCTGCGCTTCCAACTGCACCAGATGTGCCCACTCGGCGATCATGCGCTGTTGAGCCGGCGTTGCTTTCTCGGTGCCGCTGCCGGTAAAGGTCACAGCACCAGCCGGCGTGTCCGCTTCAAAGGGCGCAAAGGTCTTGGCAAACTCGGCCAAATCAGCGGCGCGGCTCTCCATTCCAAATGGGACAGTCAGCAGTTGGGCATAGCAGCGACCAATCGCAACGCCATCCGCACCGATTAGCGCGGTGTTGCAGCCGCTGTCGTCGGAGCCGCTCCACTCGATGAGCGTTTCGCCGACTTGCGGATTGGGCGCTTCTGCCAACCGCACCAACGAACCATCTTTGTTGGTGTGATAGACATATTGTTTGCCATTAGCGGTCAACGTCATGCGGTAGCCGGGTGTTTCGGCGGCAGCACAGAGTTCGACAGGGTTCGGCACCCCCAGACACGCATCCGACCAGGTGACCGCTTCGATATTGGTGATTTGCACTGCTTGTAAATCAAGTTGCAACTGCATGGCCAGCACTTGGCGCTGATTGAGCGCCGCCGGATTGTCGCTTTCGGCCGCCGGTGCGCCTGCTTGTGGTACGGTTGCGCCCGGCGCAACCGTACCAGTGGGTGTGAGTGCAACACAGCCAGTCAGCAGGATGGACAGCAACAGGGTTGCGAATGCTCTTTGAATAAATCGTTGATGAGAAATTGTCTGCATTGTTAGATTCCTTGAAATTATTAACCGCCCCGGCTCCTCCCCGCGAGCAGGGAGGAGAGTTATAACTCCTCCCTCGCCAGGGAGGGAGGTTAGGAGAGGTAGCTGAATTGGTAGCATCCTTGCTACGATTTATCGAGTAAATTGGAAGGTCTGCATCATCTGCTCAACCAACGCTAAATTGGCCTGATCGGCATCAACATTGCCGCTGCTCATTTGAGCCGGCTCGACGATCAGTTCATACACAATATCGGCGCGAATGGCATCCAGTTGAATCGCAACCCCCGCCTGACCCACGGGCAGATCGTCGATCCGCACAGCCGGCGCCCCGGCCAGATTGGTCTGCGTAATCGTCCGCCCATCTAACAAGGCCGGATCGTATGAAAGCAACTGTCCATTGGCCAAAAAGGCCGCCCCCTCGCTGAGCGAGTACGCTTTGCTGGCGACGTGAGCTAGGATTGAGAGCCGGTAATTCGCAGCCAGTGGCTCACGACTGATTCGCGCGTTTGTCGGTGTAAAGACAATTGCACCAGAGAAGGGTGAATCCGCAGCACCGGTTAACAGATCCACGGAATAGAGCGTCGGCGGGTAGTAGATCACAAACCCACTGTCCGCTTCATAGGCCGCCCAAGTTGTTAGATCCATGTCTGTTCCTGCGCTATCACTCACGTTTGCCAAGCGATTGTAGAGCGCCGTTGCCCATGTCTCGACAGTGGCGATCTCATCTGTGGGAAGCGCCGTGCTGCCCGTGCCGGCCAGATAGTTGTTATCAACATAAAGCGCTTTATTGCCATAGAGCCAACCATCAAACTGGGTTAACTCGTCGTCGGTCAGCGCACCACCGCTCGACTGCACGGTGACACCGCCCGCACAAGGCACAATCTCGGCATAGGCATAGCCAAAGGTCAGTACGGTTAGATGTTGACAGAGCGTACCGTTGCCGGCGGCATGGTCGATAAACCAACTCATTGCCGTGGCACCGGCAGCACTCGCCCGTCCACTGCTAACTTCGCCATAGACCAGCTGCGCCCAGGCGTTGACCGCCCGCTGCCAGGCGTCGGTGGCAGTTTGTGAACCATTGCCGTCAAGATAACTATTCTCGACATGGAGGGGCGCAAAGGTCGTGCGCCAGTGGTCGAGTTGGGCCATCTGTGCGTCGTTGAGCCAACCACCCGTGGTGGAGAGTACATCGCCACCGGCACAGGGCACCGTATCGGCATAAACATAGCCATAGACCAGAACAGTCAGGTGGGTACAAACAGTGGGCTCTTCGGCAACGGTGCCGGGAAACCAGCTCATAACGGTGGCACCCGTTGCGCTGGCGGTACCACTGGCAAGTTCAGCGTAGACAAGCTGCGCCCAGGCCCCAATTGCGCGCTGCCAAGCCGCATTGTCGCTCGTGCCCGAGCCGTTAAAGGTAACGGTCCCTGCTGTTGTCTCAGCGGTAAAGGCGGCAAAGCGGCGCTGCATGGCATCCAACTCAGTCAGGTGGCTTTCACCAATGGTGGCGGCTTGATCAATATTGTCGCAAGCGCCAAAGGCGGCGTGGCCGTTGGCGTCCACCGTCAAATGCACACAGGCTGGACCGTCACTGAGCGGTGCACCTTCCCAGCTAAGAATAATCGCCGCTGTGCCACGTCCGGTCGGGATGGTGCCGCTGGAGATCGGTTGCAGCGGAGCACAGCCGGCCAACAGCAACACGCTCAGCAAAAATCCAGTGATGATGGTCTGATATAGGGGTTGATGAAACTGCTTCATTGTTCGTAACTTTCTTTAATCGTCTTTGGTTTTGCCGGCAATGCAGGTTTTGGGCCCAAGCCGCGGTATGCGTTGCTGACAATCCCAGATATAACGTTTGCAGCGGCAGCAGGTTGATCAGCTGAATCAACCGTGCCGGCGTTTTTGCGTATTCGTGACCCTGGTCCATCTTGAGACGTGCGACGACGACGAAATGTTTCTGCTATTTTGAGTCTATTTTCGGCAAAAATAATCCCAGAACCAAAGCAGGTTCTGGGATTATTTGGTTGTTATACGCAAATCACGCTGAAAAGTAGGGGGAGACCCTTGTGGCCGTCCCATGCCCTTGCCGTCGCCCAGAAGGGCAGGCGCAAGGCACTGCCCCTACGATATCCTACCGTTGCTACTCGCTGCTGGCGCGTGGAACGAGCGGCCGTTACTGAATCGTCACCGTTAGATTGAAGTTGGCGAGACCGGTGCCAGGATTCAGCACTTCCACGATGTAGTCACCACTCGCCGGCAGGGTACCCGTCCAGGTGTGGACGCTGCCATCCGCACCGGCCAGGTTGGTCCCGTTGGGATGACGTACGGTGATATAGGCGTTTGCATTGTCCACATTGAGCGTGACACTCATCTGTTGGCCCGCTCTGGCGCCCAACAGATACCGCGCAGGCGCAATCGCAGAGCTACTGCCAGCGACCGTCGCCGAGACGGATCCGGCTGCAAACTGGATGCGCTGCGGCGTGCTATTGCCGGCGATGGGCGCGACCTCGACATAGAGCGTGTAGTTGGTCGGTTGACCTTCCAATGTCGCCACTTGAATCAGATAATCCTGCGTCGCGGGCAGCGTTCCGTTCCAGACTCTGCTTTCGCTCTCCAACCGCTTGAGCGGTTGACCATCGCTGACCCCTTGTACCGCAAAGTTTGCCGCCCCATTGGCCGACGTTACTTCAACATGTATGGTCTGTCCGGCCTGAGCACGCAACAGATATTGATCACGGGTCGGAAAGGTGAGTGCACCTTGAAGCGTAGCCGCAGTGCCACCTGGCCCAAACTCAACGCGGCGTGGCGGGTTGGTTGCCGGCGGTGTCTGGGAAGGAATCTCCACCGTGAGCGAGTAGTTTGTGCTGCTGTACTCGAGTGTCACAATTTCGATCAGATAATCTTGCGTCTGTGGCAACTGACCAGACCAACTGTTGCCGCTATCGCCAAAGCCTTTGATCGTCTGACCACTACTCACGCCGACCACAGAAAAGCTGGTGGTCGGTTGGGCCGAAGTCAGGGTGACATTCATCGTTTGGCCGGCCTGGGCGCGCACCAGATATTGGCGATGGGTCGGATCGCTCACCGTGCCAGTGACCGTGGCGGATGTGGCACCGGAGGCAAAGTTGATGCGTTCGCTCACTCCCGGCGCGGGTGCTGGCGTTGGCGTTGGGTAGCCCAAACTGTTCGGGATCAAAAGCTGTTGACCGATATAGATCGTATTGCTCGTCAGCCCATTGGCCGCCCGAATCGCATCGACGGTAATATTGTAGCGCCGCGCGATGCTGCTCAAGGTGTCACCGCGCTGTACCGTGTAATAGATCACCGGCTGATTCGGGTCGCTGGCGACGGAGATGGTCAAACGCTGCCCCACGTAGATATTGGTCGATTGCAGATGATTAACCGCCATCAGCGCCTGTACCGTGGTGTCATAGCGGCGCGCAATGCTGCTCAAGGTGTCGCCGCGCTGCACGACGTAGGTGGTGGGATAGACGGGTCCCGGGTCGTTGCCGCCGGGGATCAATAGCTGTTGGCCCACATAAATGGTCGTGTTCGTCAGGCCGTTATAGCTCATCAATGTCTGTACGCTGATGTTGTAGCGGCGGGCGATGGCGCTGAGCGTATCCCCACGCTGCACAACGTAAGTTGTCTGGGCATACGTGCGCATTGTTGCCGGCGCGGCAAGGGCGACGGTCGGTTGTAGCGCCAGGCCGCTACTGCCGGCCAGACTCAAGCTGAGGGCGGTGGTTACGGTTAGGACGCGCCCGCTATGGTGTAGAAACTTTCGTAGCTTCATGATGATTCTCCTTGATTGTAAATTCATGCATACGCTTGAGGTAGGTTGATGATGAATTTACCTGCGCAGTTTTGGTGCGCGGTGCTTATCAATAAACAATTGATTGCTTTATGAAACAAACGATTACTTACCTTTAAGCCATTCTCTATTTATGACGTTGAGGTGGCCGCAGAAGTTGCATTAAGTTTTGCTGAAGCTTCTGGAACAAACATGCGATCTTGACCTTTCAAGAGCCGCACTACAAGCCAGCTAAAGCCGCTGCCAACCACCGCAAAGAGCAGACCCAATGCCGGTAAGACCCAGGCTACGCCGGCAACACCCGGCTCCAACACGGCCTGTTGCGGTCGCTCCGGGTTGTAGAAGACCGTTACCGTTTTCCCAACGGGGTAACGTTGCAACATGGCCCGCGCCATCGACGGATCGCTGCTGCTCATCGAGCCAAAATGCACACTGCCATTGACATAAGCCTGATCGTCGACCAGATAGTCATAACTGATGTCAGCACTATAGGTGGTGTCGGTGCTGTTATTGTCAAGGTCACGGTCGATATGTTTGCCCAGTTCCGCAACCGTAATCACGCCACGTACAGTTGGCCACGCCGTGCTCTCCATGCCGTGGTAGATCTGATAGGCACCGACGGTAAATAAGATCAGCCCCACGCCCAGGAAGAGTAGCGGAAAAAACAGAATCCACCCTGGTAAATCGTTATTTGAATAGTTCGTTCGTTTTGATACGCGTATCATCGGTGTTGCTCCTTAAAAATCAAAAAAGTGGAAACAGGTGAATTCGTAGACAGAACTTTTCAGACCCCAACCGATTGTTTTGTGAAATAAATTCGATAGTACCATGAGGTTAGCTTTGTCACGCTGAAAGCGTCTTCTGGGCAATTTGCTCGAAGATTCTTGCAGAATGACAGGGATTGACTCACAGTTTTCCTCATCACAACTTACTTCACAAAACACTACTGCAGACTCAACGACCCACTCACCGTCACTGCCCCGCTCTGGCAACTCATGTCAAAGACGCCATTCCCATTGCGCACGCCTGGCAACCCCGTTGGATCATCGCAGCGTGGATTGTGTGCCTCCTCTTCATCGAAGGGAAAGCTCAGACCGGTTGGATAGTAGGTTGTCTGCCCGACTTTGCGCACGGTCACATTGGCACCCAACCAGAGGGTGTCCGGTGCCATCTCGTGGGGTGCAATCGTCGCTCGAATGTAGCGCCCATCGGATTGCAAATCGCCGCTGCCGCTCTCTTCCCATTCAGTAATATAGCCCAGCTTGCCTTCCTGATCGTGCCCTTCGGCATAGTAGGAGCCGCTTTGGCTATAAGTCGAGCCATCGTCCACATATTCCTCCGCTTCGACATCGTAGCGCAACTTGACATTGAGAATGGTTGTGCGGTCGTAGGTTGTCTTGCCGCCACTGGGCAACTCGACACTCTCCGATGAGTGCCAGGTCACTGTGCCGCTCAACTGGCCGCCACAGTCAACACTGCTCTGTACGGTGCCATTGTCGGTGCGCAGGGCATGAGCGCGATCATGCCAGTTGCTATCGCTGACCACCAGGATCAGCTCTTCCAGATTTTGGTCTGGCTCATCCCGACAGAAGATCTGGTGACTCCGTTGGCTCCAATCCGCTTGGGCGCGCCAGGTGCCGTTGATCTTCATAATCGCCCACAATGCCACGTCGGGATCGCCGGCCCCAGCCACCGGGTTGAAGATGGCAATCCGCTTCAGATCGCGGTTGGGAAAGGTGAAGCGCAGATAGTAGGCGGTCAGATGTTCAACATTGACCACAAATTCGTCAACCCCTGGGCTCTCAATCACAAATTCATCGGCTGGGTCTGGTTGTACGGTTAATTCATCCGTGCGGCGATAGAAATCCACCGGCGGACGATTCCAATTTTGGACGGCAAATTGGGGCCACTGTTCATGAAAGCCACCAGCCATTTGACCATCGATATTGGCCAGACTATCGGGCATGGTGGCGTTGGACCAGAGATCAGCGATCGTTGACGGATCATCGATGTACGAAAAGAGCAGATAAGCACCGCGCTCATGGCGATCATCGACCGTCTCCAGCGGCCAGAGTTGGTGATAGAGATAATCACCTGCCTGCCGGTGCTCTTCATGGCGCGCCGGATAGTCGGGATCCTCGTTGCTGGCTGGATAGACATAATTCATCGCATATTGGGAGGTCGCCGCGACCAACCATTTGTACTCATCCAGCGATGCCATTGGATAGCCAAACTCGATGATCTGCGCAAAGAGGCGCACGATCTGTGCAAAGGAGGTATCGGGCCGGATGATGGCAAAGCCAGACGAACCGCTGCAACAGGTAAAGGGTTGCATATAGGGGCGCGCCGTATTGACAATATAAATGTCAATGCTGGGATCGCCGCCGCCCGTGGTGCAGGTTGCGCCGCAGTCGGGCAACGGTGCGCGTAGCAATGTCGTCAGCGCCGGCCAGATTTTGTTGTTGAGCGCGTTGGCGACGGCCACCGCCCGCGCCCCATGACTTGCAACCGCTGGATGATACCAGACTTTGACCTTGCCGTTGGCGGTGGTCACTGTCTCCCAAGTCTCGTCGTTCAACTGCGCGGCAACCGCCTGTTGTTGGGCCAGCCAACTCGTTGGAACCGATGGCGGCAAGAGATAGGTCCCGAGCGCAGTCTGCGTGGCGGCCGGCAATGTATCAATCGTGTTGGCAACCTCGGCCATGACCAGAGAACCGTCGAGGCCTGTATCGTTTCCTTGGTAGGCGATCGGCAAGGACGGATCACCAACGACGGCTTGCACGCGGTAGAGCAACGCTTCTTGCGGACTGAGTTGCCCTGCCAGCAACGCGGCATTGATCAACTGTAGACTACTGGGCTGGTCACTGGGGGTATCGGGGTTGTCACCACCGCCTACAAAGTTAATTCCGTTGGCGACCAACGGCAAGTAGGTGAGCGTATTGTTCGCCTCCTGGGCAACCACCCTAAGTGGAAGCAGTGTCAACAAGAGTAGGAGTAGGCAATATCGATGTACGCCACCGTTCCATTGTCCCTTTTGTCGCTGATTCGCTACAGTTTTCATCATCGCGTCCCCCTTTGTTTCGATTCGTTGATAGTGCTATTTCACCACGGTTTGTATCGATACAACAGCAACTAACTGTTACAAGAAGCACTACAACATCTATTACATCTTTTATTACATCTTTTATTACATCTTCTGTTGTAGAAGTGATGGGCTACTAAATGGAAGTTGAACTTTTACTGCCCGGGAGGTAGAACTGGCGTAGCAAGCGCCGCCATTGACCAAATGGTGACTCATTGATGCGAGTTGAAGGTTCCACGCCTAGTCTGCTACAATAGGCAAGCAAGGGACCTTGCATTCAAGTGCAGTTGCCTTGAATAAGCAATGTTGATCGGGCCAAGGTCCAATTCAACGTACAGTTTCCGACTGCAAATGTCTAATCATCTCTGAGGGGGATACATTCATGGCTTTACCCGTTGGTGCGCAGGCACCGGATTTTTCTGTAAAAGATACCGATGGCAACGATGTTTCGTTAGCTGATTTTAGAGGGAAGACGGTGGTCTTATACTTCTATCCCAAGGATGACACGCCCGGCTGCACCAAACAAGCGTGTAGTTTTCGCGATGCCACGGCAGAGTATAAAGAGAAAAATATTGTCGTCCTCGGTGTCAGCGTTGACGATGAAGCATCGCATGTCGCCTTCACCCAAAAATATGGGCTGACCTTTCCTTTGTTGGCGGACACCGATAAGACGTTGGTGAAGGCGTATGATGTTGACAATGGGGCCTATGCCAAGCGCGTAACGTACGTGATTGACGAGGAAGGTAAAATTATTCATGTTGACGATAGCGTAAATACCGTCACCCATGCCAGCGATGTGCTGGGGGTATTGGGCTTGGCATAGCTTTACCGCAGCGCCACGTTGTACAATAACAAAAAGGCCCGTTGCGCTGCGCAACGGGCCTTTTTGTTATTGTGCAGGTGAGAAACACGGTAGCGGTTAAGCACAAAGCCGCTGCAGCAGGGCATTCATTGCTCGCCTATCATTACAACCCAAGAGCCGCCTACTGAATGACAACGCCATTTTCTGCCGCAATGCGCCTGATGTTGGTCACCGCCAGCGGGATCTGTGCCAGGGAGAGATGTTCAATTAGTCCATAGCCATTGGGGTGAAGCGCGTCAAAACGGCGGAGCACCAGGGCCAAATCCAATTCCCCTTCGCCGGGCACTTCCTGATCAATATGGAGGACGAGCCCATTTGAGACTTTGAGATCTTTTAGATGGGCCAGCGGCGAGATGGTGCCCACGACATCAAAGATGTGATTGACCCAATCACTGCTCTGGTAGACCTGCTGCAAGCACTGAAAATGGTTGACGACATCCATGATCAGCCGCAAATTGTCCGAGCCGACCGCTTCGATGATCGCACGGCATTTTTCCGGCGGATCCATCACCGAGACGGCGTGGGTCTCCAAGGCTAGCAAGACACCTTCGCTCTCCGCCTTCTGCGCGATGGGCCGCAACGTTTCGACCAGACGCGCCGTATTTTCTGGACGATGATTGTCGCGGTGCGGCGTCCACGGTCCTGCTGGGTTTAAGCCACCGGGGCGCAGCAGAAAGGCTTGCGCGCCCAACTGTGCTGCGATCTCGGTGCCTCGGTTGATCTTCGCAATTGCGCGGTCGCGAATCGCCACTTCCGAGTGGAAGAGACACTCGTTATAAGTAATCGCAAATTGCGCCAGGTCAAGTTCTTCACCGGCCATGAATTGGTGATAGCGGCGACAATCGGCGGCGGTAATCTCAAAAATATCCTCACCGTTCAGATGAAAGCCAAAGCCAGTAAAGCTTAACGCGCGAATCTCTGCCATCTGCGCTTGGGTAAAGGTACGAAAGTCACCGGGCAACATCCCGACAATCCCCAGTCTCATGCGTTTCTCCGTTCGCTTCTTTACCCCGCCCGCAACACTCACTCGTGATAAGTGACCAGAGCCTTTTTAAAATTCAGACGATCCACGGAGAGACACGAAGTCACACGAAGAAAAAACTTAAGTCTTCGTGTTTCTTTAGGGTGAATCGGGTACCCCGTTTAGTTGCTTCGTGGATCATTTTTTCTTCGGTCGATCGAAAATCCCGCTATTTACGCAGATACTTCTGGCAGATCACCGGCCTCATGGCACTGTAGACGGGGGTTGCGCTCCATAAAATATTTCAACTCCCACTCCGACGAAAAGAGCACAACCAGCCGCCCCTCGGGATCTGTGGCCCGGATCGACTGGGTGGGCCAAGTTACGCTTTGCAAATCCGCCTCGCTGCCTGAAACCCAGCGCGCACAGCCGTGGCTGAGCGGCTCAATGCGCGCATTCACCTGATATTCAGAGGAGAGGCGCGCCACGACAACATCAAATTGTAGTGTACCAACCGCCGCCAGGATCGGTTCGCGACGTACATAGCCGGTCGGATAAAAGACCTGGATCACCGCCTCCTCGACCAGTTGCGTCAACCCTTTGTTGAACTGTTTGGCGCGGTCAACGTTGAGATTGTGCAGACGGGCGAACTGTTCGGGCTGAAAAGCGGTAATCGGCGCAAAGCGCAATGGCTTGCCACTGCAGACGGTGTCGCCAATCGAATAGATGCCTGGGTTACTCAAGCCGATCACATCGCCGGGGTACGCCTCGGCCACCGTCTCGCGCTCAGCCGCAAAGAGGCGATGGGGGCGGCTCATGCGAATCGTCCGCCCCAGCCGCGGGTGAAAGACCGTCATATCCTTTTCAAATTGACCGGAGCAGATGCGAATAAAGGCCATGCGGTCGCGATGTTTGGGATCCATATTGGCCTGAATCTTAAAGACAAAGCCACTAAACCCCTCATCCGTTGGATCGACCGGTCCCTGATCACTTTGATGGACGCGCGGTGGCGGTGCCAATTCTGCCAACCCGGCGAGGAAGGGTTCGACACCAAAGTTGTTGACCGCGCTACCAAAGTAGATCGGTGTCAATCTGCCCGCCAGAAATTCATCGCGGTCGAAGGGGGTACCGACCCCATTCAGGAGTTCGACATCGTCACGTAACCGTTCATAAGCGCGCGGCGTGATCGCCTGTGCCAGCGCTGGATCATCGATATCACGCACGGTCATCGGCGCACGGTGGCGACCGCCGGTCGTGCGCTGGAAGTAGAGCACCTGGCGTTTTTGTAGATCATAGACCCCTTGAAAGTCATGGCCGTCACCAATTGGCCAATTCATCGGCGTCACCTGCATCGCCAGCGTCTGCTCGATCTCATCGATCAATTCGAGCGGGTCGCGCCCCGGCTGATCCAGTTTATTAATAAAAGTGAGGATCGGCAGTGACTGTTGGCGACAGACAGTAAAGAGCTTCTTCGTCTGCGTCTCAATCCCCTTGGCACTATCCAAGACCATTACCGCGCTATCGACGGCAATCAGCGTGCGGTAGGTGTCTTCACTAAAGTCTTGGTGACCGGGCGTGTCGAGCAGATTCAGCAGATAGTCGCCATAATCAAACTGAAGCACGGTCGAGGTGATCGAAATACCGCGTTCCTGCTCAATCGACATCCAATCGGAGACGGCGGCGCGTTGCTGTTTACGGGCGCGCACCGCGCCGGCCTGCTCAATCGCACCGGAATAGAGCAGTAACTTCTCGGTCAATGTCGTTTTCCCGGCATCGGGATGGGAGATGATCGCAAAGGTGCGCCGGCGGGCAATCTCTTTGACTAATTTGTCGACCGCTGGGGTTGGTGGTTGTTGAATGGTCATGGGTTTTGTCTCTTTATAGTTGTAGCTACCGTACACATCGGGATAGATATTGATGGCAACCAACGCATCTGTCTATGCAAAAGTATTTATCTGTGCACTTACCAGGAGTTCTTGCGCCGCCCGAAGAAGCCACGACTTACGCACTGAGAACGAAAATCCAGAGAGATGTCGCGCACTCAGATGCTCGTTCTCAGGTGGCTTCGTAAGTCCTAGAAGTATTGTCGAGCTGATTAGATATAAAAGCGCCCGATCCCACGGAAGGATCGAGCGCTCTGTAAGGCTTCGCAAGCGGACAAACAGCGGTATAACTTACGCCGATTCTTCTTCGCTCTCTGCTGCTTCTGCTTCGGCTTGCTTCGCAGCAGCTTGGGCGGCTGCAACCCGGGCTTCAGCCGCGGCCCAAGTTTCTCCTTCGCGCACAACCGCAACCGCAAAGTTGGCTGTCACTTCTGGCATCAAGCGCACTGCCAGATTATACATGCCCAACTCGCGCAACCCTTGATCGAGCACAATGCGCCGGCGATCCACATCGAAGCCAACCGCTTCTGAGAGACGCTCAGCAATATCGGCAGTCGTGACCGAGCCATAGAGCCGATTGTTTTCGCCTGCATTGGCAGTGAAGAGCAGCTTCTTGCCGCTGATCACCTGGGCCTGGGCCTGGGCGTTGGCGCGTTCCTTGGCGCGTCGGCGAATTCCTGCCTGCTTGATCTCTTCGGCCTGTTTCAGCGCACCTTTGGTGGCCAACACTGCCATCCCGCGAGGCATTAAATAGTTGCGTGCATAGCCACCGGCGACAGCATAAATTTCGCCGGCCACACCCAACTCTGGTACATCTTGCGTTAATAATACTTTCATTCGAGCCATTGTCAGCTATCCTTTTCAAGCGTACCATCTGATACGTGATTGGCAACCGCCGCATGATGCTTGTTCCGCCAGATGGATTGGATCTGAGCAGAGAACAATCTGCCGGTCGGTTACAAATTGATGGAAACAACAGAAACTTCGTTACACAGCTTTGTACGGTTCTACAGACTCTGGTTCTACAGACGTTCAGATACTCTTTCGTAGGGCCACCGTATACCGTGGCCCTACGAAAGAAAAATCCATCACGGATCTTTTTCTGACGATCTATAGATACTCACCGATTATACTCCGCTGCAGCAGATAATATCATTTTGTACACGAGTAAAAATGATACTTTATGGCGCAGCTCAGTATACTAATCTACTTTCCTAAACTACTTTCCTAAACTACTTTCCTAATCTACTACAACGAGTCCCATTTCCTAAATAAACTGCTGAAATGTTGAGTAGGCATGGACGCCTATTGTGCTACTCTACTTCGTTCAGTAGACAAGACTCATCATTCTATCCGATCTTACCCAATTCTTCAAGTTTGGCTTTTGTTGGGGTGCGATTCAGTTTAGGGGCGAGGCTCTTCCAACTCGAGTGTGCGTCACACTGCTCAAGCGTTATTGCGTGAATCTGATCGCATCTGACCAGTGCGCCGCACACGAACTGCCCCCAAACTGAATCGTACCCTTTTGTTGGTTTATACAAAATTTTGTTTGGTGATCTATGGCGGTAGGGTTCATAATAAGGTGGACTTGCGTACAAATGGGATTGAAAAGTAAATTCCACGTAGTGCGAATGTGTCCAGCCATTTGATTTTGATCTAGGTAGGAGTTGCAGATATGGCTAGCGCGCCCGTTATTGATCGTGAAACAATTGATATGTTACGTGAGATGGATGAGGTTACCAACGAGAGCGATCTTGTGTTAGAATTGATCGATGATTTTCTTACACATTCCCAAATCCTTGTTGCTAATATTCAGACCCATGCCGAGCAAGACGAGCAACTTGAGCTTGCTAGCTCTTCACACTCGTTGAAAGGGGCAAGCTTAAATATTGGCGCGCTTATTTTGTTTCAAGTTTGTGATAAAATTGAGTTGCTCGCTCGAAACCAAAATTTACTGGATGCAAAGAATCAGTTGCCAGATCTGAACAGTGCATTTCAACGGACAACTGCTGCGCTAATTGAATTGCGCGAGCGAACCTATCGCGGTGAAACCATCGATGATCTGTTGGGTGATGATATCATTCTACCTGAGCGCTAACTCAAGTTTCAACCAGCGCCCTACTACTGATTTACTGTAATTCGGCCACTGTCCTGAGTCTACAGCAAAGGTACAAATTGGTAAGTGCTCTATGTGTTTGTACCCATTCTCGGAGAGAAGATCCCAATGGTTCTCGTAATTGATGATGAACAAGCGCTTCAGGAGGTTTTAACCGAAATTCTAGAGATTGCCAATATTGCCACGATTTGTGCTGGCAGTGGCGAAGAGGGTGCTGCGCTCTTTATAGAACATCGCGATGAGATCCAGGCAATATTTCTCGATCTGCACCTCCCTGGCATGGGGGGACACACTACCTTTCAGGCGTTGCGCAAACTTAACCCAACCATTCCGATCATCATTATGTCTGGCCAGCCCGAATATGTGACAATGGCTGAGTTTGAGGGTCAAGAACATTTGTCGTATTTAGAGAAGCCATTTACACTGGAAGTTCTAATGGCAAAAGTTAATAAAATTTTAGACGCTTCTTCTTAATCACTGTTTATGTCTTATATGCATGAAGCGCCTGCTCCCTCTGATACTTTATGTAATACGCCAGGCAACAACAAGCGGTGGTTGTATCGGTTCCCATTGGCTGGTTTAGCACGTTGGTCTGGTCTGTTTGTGTTACTTGGGCTGAGCTTGGCCTGTTCTGCCGGTGGACTCTTCCAAAGAGCCGTCGATACGCCTGTCCCAACGCGGGCATTGGCCCCAACGTTCACCGCCACTCCCGTAGATGCGGAACTCTTGCCCCAGATTATTGTAACGCCACCCCAAGGCTCCACCCCCGGTGTGATTATTATTCCCCAAGGCATGGATCCTGGGCTTTTTTTGCCTACACTTATACCCACGCCTACAGAGACATTGCTCCCATCGGTCGATGGCGGAACCCCTTTGCCCCCAGACCTAGGAACACCCTTACCTCCCGATTCTGGCGTGCCGAGTACACCTGGGGAAGTGCAGCCCCCAGTGCCAACGGCCACTCCACTTCCTACATTTACACCGGAGCCTACCGTAACCCCCACGTTAACTCCGTATATTGTTGTCGAGAGTGGGTTGGTTAGTTTGCGCACTGGACCCGGTGTCGATTTCCCCTTGGTCGCTCAATTGGGGCCGCGGATTCCCATTGCAATTATCGGGCAAAGCCCAGAAGGGGATTGGTATCAACTCTGTTGTGTCAATGGCGGCAACGTTTGGGTTGCCAGCACCCATGTTAAAGCCGTCAATGATCCCAGTGGCGCGCCACTCAATACTGGTGATCCGCCGCCACCGCCGACGCCCACCCCGATCTTTACCGAAACGCCCACGGTGACGCCGACCCCTACAGCGACGCTATTTCCGTTTGACCGCTCTATTGGGCCACAATTTTTTTCCACAGAGAATGAGTTTCTGACGATTTGGGTGAAACTATTCGTAGGGACACCGCCCACTGAAGATCCAGCAGGAGGGTATTATCTCAAAGTATTATTCGAGGGAATTGAGCGTCCTTCGACCAATGGGACCAATCCAAGTGCCGAAGAGCTCTATGCGGTTGGTGTACCTGGCACCGGCTATAGTAATCTGACGTTCAATTTGAAATATGAATACCGCCCCCCTGATCCGAAATCGCTTGATCCCAATGATCCAAATAGCAAAAAGACGCGGAAAGAGCTGATTGGTGTTGGAAATTGGCAAGTCTATGTCGTCGATGGTGCCGGCAACCAGCTTTCCGATATGGTCGAATTCCGTACCGATGCCGGAAACCCCAATCGCGAAGTTTATATCGCGTGGGTGCGCGTCCGTTAGCTATGTCACTTGCTTCGACGGCTTTCCATTGCCGACTCTCCTCCAAACAGCTCTGGTGTCTACTATGCATTGATCACGAAGGTACAGGACTGTCCTGCAATAGTGCGGACTATACAAACTTACGAAGGAGCAAAGTTCGCCAAGCCAATGATTTTGAAAACGGATGTGCCGCTTCTTCCATAGGGGCTTAAATACAACCGTTTTCAAACGGAGCAAAGCATGAAATAACCATGAACGAACAAACTTCAGTATCTCATCCGAGATCGTTATCCCACCCTCATTTCTGGCACGGTTCGCTAGTCCTGATTCTCTGCGTATTGTCTCTCTTGCTCGCCGCATGTAGCTTTAGTGAAGCACAAGCGCCAGAAGAGGCCAATCGCCCCGTGCGATCACCCTATCCGACCTTTACACCAACCCCAGTGGAACAACCACTGCCCGGTGAAGATAATGCTGTTGCGACTGAACCCCCGACAGCGAGCAGTACCGAGGCCGCGCCGGTGAACACCGAAGCACCGATTGCAACACCAGCCCCTGCTGAAATCCCAACGGAGCCGCCTGCGCCAACCACAGCCCCGCCGCGCTTGGTGGTCGACTCCCCCTTGGTAAATGTCCGCACCGGCCCTGGAACCGAATTTCCTGTGGTCACGACGGTTGAACGGGGCGCGGAGTATGATATTGTGGGGAAAAATGCCGCCGGTGATTGGTGGCGCTTCTGCTGCGTAAACAATGAACCGGGTTGGGTAGTCGATGAATTGGTGCAAGTCGATGGCGCAGTGGATACTGTTCCGGTGAGCGATGCCGTTGCCCAAGTGCCGCCGACCGCGGTTCCGGTTGCTGCCGAACCGCCAGCCGCAGCCCAACCAGAAGCACCAGCAGAGCCGACCCCAACCGATCCACCCCCCGCACCAGCTTTTGGCTTTGAATTACAAAATGCTGAACAGTTCCCGGAAAACAAGCTGGTTCGGGTCTTCCTCTATGTCTTTGATAGCGAACAAGCACTCGGCGGTTATAGTGTGCATGTCACGAAAGATGGTGCCGAATTGCCAGTTAGCGCAACTTCGGTTGCCGGTCAACCAAGCCTGACCTGGCCGATTGCGGACTCGCGCCAGCGCTTCCAAAATATGAAGGTCGAATTCCCCGGCGTTCAAGCACCCGGCACTTGGGTAGTCCAGTTGGTCGATGGCGGTGGCAATCTCGTCGGCCCACCGGCAACCTTTACGCTGGAAGGGAACGATACGGATCAGGAGCTTTATGTGCGCTATAAAAAGCTCTAACCGCGACGCGACATGCAAATGACGTTAACCAATCGACGCATCTGGCCCATTCTCTTGCTCACGCTGCTGGGAATGGGTCTGCGTCTTGGCCAACTCTCCTGGCAACCGCTGTGGGCCGATGAGGGCTATAGCATCTATTTTGCCACGGAACCGCTTGGTCGCATGGTCTGGTTAACTGCCAACGATATCCACCCTCCCCTCTATTATGCGCTACTCCACAGTTGGACAGTTGGGCTCTCCACGACCGATCCGGCACTGCTGCGCCTCTTCTCAGTCATCGTGGCGCTGCCGGCGATTGCGCTGCTGGCACTCTTGGCCAAGCTGCTCTTTCCAGGGCGACCACGGCTGTTGATCCTGGCCACATTGTTGCTGGCACTTAACCCCATGCATCTTTTTTACAGTCAAGAGGTGCGGATGTATGGCCTTGCCATGACGTTCAGCTTGGCCAGTACGGTCGCCTTCTGGCAGGCATTGGGGGGAGCGACCTCTGGAGCGACTTCTGGACGGTGGCGTTGGTGGATTGCCTATATCGCAACGGCAACGGCAACGCTCTATACGCTCTATTACAGCGCATTTCTGCTCCTGGCCCATCTGCTTTGGGCACTCTGGACAGAACGCCGACAGTTGCATAAACTCCGCCCATTGCTTGCTACCGAGCTACTCATTGGCCTCTGCTACGCGCCGTGGGTGATCTATACAGCTACCACGCTGGCGGCCTACATTGATGAAAAGGTAAGCGCTGATCAGGATCGTCCGCTTGACCTTCTGAGCTATATCAGCCGCCATCTGTTGGCCTTTCTTGTCGGTCACCTAACTCTGCCGGGTTGGCCTTCCTTCTGGCGTTGGGGCGCATTGGTCGGTCTACTACTGCCACTGCTCATGTTGTTGTGGCACCATTGGCGCTCCCCCTTTGGTATACAGAAAAGCTCAACTGCCGTGCCCTGCCAAGCCCTCGGTTTCTTCGTCCTGTTCCCGGCGCTCATTGCCTTCGTGCTAAACCGCTTTTTGCCCTTTTTCCCCGATGGCGGCGAACGGTTGCTACTATTTGTGCTGCCCTATCTGCTGCTTTTGATTGCCGCCGCGCTCGATGCGACCTGGCAGCAATGGCACTTGGGCAAGGGCGCGCTCTTGCTGCTGCTGCTTGGCGCGGGGGCAGGCCTCTTTACTTTTTACCGTTTGCCCCGGTATGGTGCAGACGATTATCGCCCCTTGGTTCGTCAGGTGGTGCAACAGGGCAATGATGAAGATACGCTACTGGCAACCTTTCCCTGGCAGGTGGGCTTGTGGCGGGCCTATGCGCCGCAGGTTGGGCTGCCTTGGAACTCTCCCCACGGACCACAGGTTGCATTGGTTAGTGAGCGGGCCGTTACCTGGGGTGAGGCGGTGCAGCGTGCATTGGAACATGCGTTGGCGCGGGGAACGCTCTGGTTCCCTGCTCTGCGTTCCATTGGCAGCACCTTGCCAGCCGAGGTTGATCAATTCTTCGCCACACAACCGCCTCAAAGCCGTCCCGTGCTGCTGGTTGATCATTGGTATGGCAATAGTACCTTGCGCGCTTGGCGTCGTCTCGATCCGGCGCTGGTTACGCCAATGGCGACTGATTTTGGCCCCTTGCATCTGGACGGTGCTGGCGTCGCGCCAACCAATGTGGCGGCTGCCAACCAATCATTGCGTATTGATCTGCACTGGCGCGAGCCTGTCGATGTTTCTGCGGCGCTGCCTTATGGCACTACCATTCGTCTACTGCGTGACGGCCATCCATGGGCAAACTACGATCTCGACCACTTAACGGATCTGACGGGGCTGATCGTTCCCGTGGGGTTGCCGCCCGGTACCTATGCGCTGCAGTTGGGAATCGTCGACAGTGCTGGGCAACTGCTGACAGCGAGCGCTGCCGATGGAACAACGCAAGAACTCGTTACGCTGGCTACGGTGACAATCGGTCCACCATTGGCCACGCTGCTACCGGCCCGGTTGCCCATGCGCGTCGCATTGCCGACACCGGCGCACATCGATGGCGCAACGCTTTGGGGCTACACCAGTGGCGCAGCATTATCGTTGTCCGGCGAAATGCTCGATCTCACACTCTTTTGGCAGAATGGTGCCGAAACATTGCCCCTGCGCAATCTCTATGTGAGCTTGCTCGATGACGCCGGCCAGGGGGTTGCCGGTTGGGAAGGCTGGCCGTTGCCCGACTATCCAACAACGGCGTGGCCTGCCGGTGCACTCGTGCAGACCCCACTCCGCTTTGCGCTACCGCCCACGCTGGCCAGCGGAAATTATCAGTTGGGGGTTGGTCTGCTGGACCCGCAAACCGGTGTGAAGAGCGCCATGGTGCTCTTGGGAGAGCAAGCAGTTCGCCAGCGTCTCATCAACTATACGTCAATCGTGCCACCTGTGTCGCTTGCCACGCCAGTACAATTTGGCACCCATGCTCGCCTGCTCGGCTACGCCCTGCAGCGCCAGGGCACTACACTCACCCTGGAACTCGATTGGCAAGTGTTGCAACCATTGCTGCCGCCGCACGAGATCTTTGTCCATTTGGATGATGCCACCGGCCAGACCGTCGCGCAACAAGATGGTCCACCGCAGACAGTCAATGGCCCTGCGCCGACCGGCAGTTGGCTACCCGGTGAATATTTAGTGACGACGCATACCCTTGTCGCCGCGGCGTTAGCGGACGAAGGGACAAATGCACCATTCGATCTGCGTATCGGTCTCTATCTGCCAGAGCGTGGCGTGCGCCTGCCAACTACCAGTGATGGTGCCATCACCGGCGATCATGTGACGATTCCACTCCAGCCTTAGCGCGGCACGGCGACGGCACCGGCAAAGCGGCGGATCACAGCATCTGCATCCAGCCCTTCGATCTCCGCTTCGGGGCGGAGAATAATCCGGTGGCGGTAGGTCGCAGGGAGGACATGTTTGACATCATCGGGGGTGACATAACTGTGGCCATGCAGCGCAGCATAACTCTTCGCTGCCAATAACAGCGTAATACTCGCCCGCGGACTGCCACCAAGGATCAGATCCTGGCTACGGCGGCTGGCACTGGCGAGTTGGGTGATATAGCGCAGAATGCCTTCCTCGACGGTCACCGCTCCAATCTCCTGGCGCAATGCCGGCAATTCGGCGGGATCGATCACCGTTTGGAGATCGATAGACTCCAATTGATGGGCATCGAAGCCATGATGGTAGCGCCGCAGAACTTCGGTCTCGGCCTCTTCCACCGGATAATCGACGAGGATTTTGAACATAAAGCGATCGAGTTGGGCCTCTGGCAGGGGATAGGTACCCTCGTATTCAACGGGGTTCTGAGTGGCCAGCACCATAAAGGGCTCCTGCAAGGGATGGCGCTCGCCGTCAATCGTCGATTGATGTTCCTCCATTGCTTCGAGCAATGCTGATTGGGTTTTAGCCGGGGCGCGGTTAATCTCATCAGCCAGAATAATATTGGCAAAAATCGGCCCACGCTTGAGGTAAAAGTTGCCCTGATTGACATTGTAAACTTGGGTGCCGATAATATCACTCGGCATCAGGTCGGCGGTAAACTGAATACGGTTGAAGTCGGCCTGGATCAGCCGCGCCAAGGTTTTAGCCAGTAGCGTTTTCGCAGTGCCAGGAACCCCTTCCAGCAAGACATGGCCGCCAGCAAAAAAGGCGACAACCACCTGCTCAAAGATCTCTTCCTGGCCAACGATTACTTTGGCTGCTTCAGTTTTCATCTGTGCGAAGCGCTCTGCTAATGACATGGTCTATTCCTTTTTTGCGTTTCTATTGCTTCACCAGCGCATCAATCCGTGCCACCGCCTCTACCAATGTGCGCTCATCCTGTGCTTTGTCTAAGCGCTGAAGTAGCTCACCTACATCGTTGATCAGAGCATCGGATTCTGTCTCTAGCGTGGTAGTCAGGCGTTCACTGCTGGCTAACTGTTGTAAAAACTCATTGTCGTTGAGCGTTGGGTCAATATGGGCGCGGTGGCCGAGGATGCGCTTCAAGCGCTGCTTGTGATGCTGTTTGATGGTGGCACGATGACGGGCACGACGGGCCAGATTAGCCATTGCCATCACATACTCGGCGGCTTCGCGGCGGCGGACCTCCGCCTGTGCTGGCAAGGATGGCCCCAACCGGCGCCCTTGGAGCAGGAGAAAGAGGGCGGTGGCCCCTAGTAAAAAAAGTAGAGCCCACCCCCAAGTCGTGTGATAGATCCACTCCTGCAACGTTTGCGCCGTGGTCACTGTGCTAGTGGCTGGTCCCCACAGATGATAGGTATCAAGACGAACTGTGCCGCCAGCCTTGACATTACGTAGAAAAGCTAGCAGGAGCGCTGCTTGGGCGGGGTCACGCAATTGCGCGTTGATCAAGGTGTGATGGCCGCTCAATTGCCAAAGTGTACCGGCACCATAGGATTGCAGCGCCACAGTGACCGCACCATTGTCACTGGCAAAGATCGGCACGGTAACCGGTGCCGCGCTCAAATCGAGTGCGGGGTACTCATCGCTAAGCTCGATCTTTGCCACACCAGGTACCAGTGGTTGTTGTGGGGTAACCGTAAAAAAGAGCGGCGTCGGCGCACCCGGTCGCACGCCAAAGCGCTTGAATAACTCCTCGTTGCGCGTTTGTGTGCCCATGATGACCGCTGTTCCCCCCTTTGCCAGCCACGCCTGCAGCGTCTCTGCTTCTGCCGCTGTGTAAGGATGGCCGTTTGCCCAAATCAATAGCAACTCGGTAGACGCCGGTAGCTGAAAGTCATCCCCCATCGTCTCTTCTAAATCATAGCCCATATCGAGCAACCAAAGCCGCAGCGCCAGCAGGCCATTGGGCGCGGCAGATGTTAGATCATAAGGGCGCGGCTCGCTGGAAGAGCTTTGCAACATGGTAAAAAGTAGTAGCAGCGCTAAAAGTGCCAAGCTTAAGAGGAGCTGGGTTCTTCCGTTGAGCGAAGAAGATGCCATCTATTGCTCCTCTTTACGCGTTGCGTTGCGTTCTTTTTGCTGAACAGTTGTGGTGGCCGATGGTTGTGCCGAACGTTCGGGCCACCTGCTATCGAGTTCTTCAACTGCTTGGACATACCGATCAAAGGTTGCCTGATCCGGCTCATGGACACCGTACCAGACATCATCAAAGATTTCTACCACTGGTTGTAGTCGCTCATACAGCGCGGGGCGACCGCGCACGCTGGCAAGCACCTCACGATTGGTGTTGCTCCGATCATACTGTAGCAGATCACGCTCATCCAACGTGAGAAGCGCAGAAAGATAGAGGCGTCGCACGGCCTCGCGAAAGCTACCGCTTTTCGCCAATTGATGGGCCTGTTGCCGTGCCTCTGTGGCGTTGAGCAATTCACCATCAGGGGTGAGTCGCCGTTGGTTCGCTACGCCACCGACAAAGCTGCCCAACAGATTCTGTAACCATAGACTCAAGAGGTAGACTAGTAAAAGTGCCCCTCCTGTAATGAGCAGATACCCAATCCATCGGATCCCAAGCGCAAACCACCCTGGTTGGCTCTCTATCTCGCCTGTTGGCTGATCGGGCAACCATGAGCGTAGCCAGCGCCAGAAGCGCGCCCACAGCGAATCCTGTTGTACAAAGGCTGGTCGTTCAAAGATGGCGGCTAGGCGCGCTAGCCTTGCGCTGGCATCGTCACCAGTTGCGCCGGCAAGCTGGCTGGCAACCACCGCGAGGCGCTCTTGTGCTGCGGCCACTGTTGGCGTACTTTCCGCATCGATACCTAAGAGTGGCTGCACGTCAACAAGAGCACCGTCAGGTAGCTCCACTTGTTTGATCGCTGCCAACTGCTGTTGGATCGCTTGCAGCGTCGCCGTTGAGGGCTTCTCGCGTAATGACGCGGCCGCCGCCTCGATGGTAGCGCTATACTCCGTCAACGTCATAGTGATTGGCGTCGCCGGTGCGCCATAGACCACGATAGTTGTCAGCAGATAGAAGAGGAAAGCGAACACAAGCTTATAGCGAGGCTGGTTCATCGCGCCTAACCTCAGCTTCTAACTGATTGAGACGCATCTCCAGATCATAACTTTCGTTGCGCATCCGCAGATCATAGTAGAGCATCACTTGCGCTGCGATTTGGATCGGCTGCCAGAGCACGGGCAGGATTGCCCCAATCATGGCAAAGACGACCGCACTTGCTACAGTTGAAGTGGTAAGCACAAAGGTGGCAAGGCCAAAGCCGAGTGACATCAAGGCGGCATAGATGATCAGATAGAGCAGCATGAGCAGCAGATTGTAGCCTATAGAACGCCAGGCATGCCCTTTGGTGAGCGTCCAACTCTCTTGCAGTGCTTCGACCGCGCCCCAACGCTGATCGACAATGCCAGGAATGGCGACCGCCCAGCGGCTATAGAGATAGATAAACGGGCCAAAGAAGAGCATGATGGCGATGGCGTAAAAGCAGAAGACCCCGAAGAGAAGGCCACTGACGGCGGCGACACCGCCACTTTCCAAGCTGTTCATGCTAGCACCGGCTATACCGCTAAAGACGGCAACAACGGCGACAACAGCGATAATAAAGAGCACAACCAGGGCGATGGCTACGCCAATAAAGGTGATACTCATCACGAGATGCATCCCTAACCAACTCCAAAAGCGCTGCCAGCCCAGATGCAAACTCTCTTTAATCGTTGCCTCTTCATTGCGGATGGTGCTGATTACTTGATGAACCAGGGCTAGGCTGACAATGCCAGTGGCAAGCAGGCTGAGGGGCATTAAGAGGCAAGAGAGCGATGTGAGCATCCCTTCCTGGTTGCTCAGCGTGCCCAATGCGCGCTCATCCAGTACGACATCAGGATTTTGCATGGCAGCTAGGAAAATATTGAGATAGCCGGTCATGGTCTGCCCGGTGATTAAGCCAGAGACCAGCCCAATCGGCACGAAAAAGATCGCCGTCGTTAACATCAACTTCCCAAAACGGGCACGATAGATGCGAATGCTCCAATCCAACATATCCCCAATCGAGAGTGGACGAGCAAAGATGGTGGGGGCTGGCATGGGTTACCTCCTGAATGATGGACGAAAGCGTCGGCTGCGCTGATCGAAGCCAAGGAGTTGATACCGTGACTCTACACATTGCCGTTTTGGGGCGTTGGTTCACCGGGCTGCCGCTTCGGCCAGCCGGGCAGGATCAACAGCAATCATGGCTAGGTCGGCAAGGTGAAGATAGCCCTCGTGCAGCGGGATGGGCGCGGTCAGGATATCCTCGCGCAACTTGAGAAAAAAGCTCAATTCACTGGGATAGTCGATGCCCGGTAACCCGGCAAAGAAGGCGGCTTGGAGTGTACCCAAGCCGGTGCTTGCTTGTGAGCCGACCATGACCCCTTTGCCTGTGGCGCGCGCGCGTTGGAGCATGGCGTACGATTCAGTGTAGCCGGTGCGTGCGGTTTTAATGTTGAGGATGTCAAAGGTCTCCAAGGCAAGTTCGCGTGTCAGATCCCGTTCACCAAAACAACTGTCATCGGCGATCAGCGGCAGAACCTGGGCGGCACGCAGACTCGCCCGTTCGTGCACCAACTCCACCGGTAGCGGCTCTTCGCAATAGGCCAACCCATGATCGCGCAGATGGCCAAGGACCGTGGCGGCCTCTGACGGTGTCAGGGTTTCGTTCGCATCGGCGTAGAGCAACATGGCATCGCCAAAGCGTTGTTGTAATTCGTCGATTAACGTTAAATCAGCCTGCCAATTGCGTCCCACTTTGACTTTGAGTACTCGAACCCCTTGCTCGAAGACACGCTCCGCTTCGGCAAAAACTGTTTCACGTTCCCCAATGCCCAGGATATAGCTCACGCGAATGCGCTCAGCCGTTGCGCCAAGATAGACGGGCAGGGGCTCGCCATAATGGTGGGCAAGGGCATCATGCAGCGCCATATCAAGCGCGCCCTTGGCGGTTTGGTTGTTTTTAATTTCGTGTAGCCTGCCAAATGCCTGCGCAACCGGCGCGTTACAAAGACGTGGGGTGAATTCATTGGCAATAATGCTGGTGATGCTCTGGACGGTTTCGCCATAGATGGTGGGGCGGGGCGGCGCTTCGGCAATCCCGCGGCTACCATCGCTCAACGTCACCTCGACGAGTACGTGGCAGGCCTCGCTGAGTGTGCTATGTTTGCCCCACTGCAACGTGCCAAACATGGGTAGGCGGTAGGGGGTTGTCGCAATATGATCAACGGTCAAGGTTGTGGGAAGTGGTTTGCCAAGGCGCATAAGCAAGGTAGTTTCATTTATTATTTATCCTAAAATTCTCTGTTCCCACTGGGCAACAATCGAATTTTGGGATCGGTTCTTATTCAATTATCTCGCGGCTGATCAAGCCAATCACCAATATGGACGGCGGCGGCGGTCGCATTGAGTTTGGTTGTATCAATGAGCAGTGTACGGTGGGGCGCAATCTGCTCTAACGTTTGCCAGGCCAGGCTCGGATCATAATTGCGCCGCTCTTCGGCCACGATCTTGAGCTTGGCGCGCAGATCGTCGACAGCGATATCCCCTTGCCCAAGGGGCGGTTGGCAGAGTGCGAACAGGGTTGTGCATTCCTCCGCCGTGAAGAGGCCGTCCGCCTCCCGCACGCCAATCGCCGCAAAATTCTGCGCTGTGGCTTTTGGCGAATCGTCTGCCGGCTGCAATCTCACCTGATCAAAGCGATCCGATCGCCCCAACAGCCGCTCCACGCGCACGACATCGGGGGCATCCAATACAATAAAGCGTGCCGCGGGTAGCAGTTCGGCTGCGGCTTGAACCTCATTGGCACCCCGCAAGCCATCAAAGAGCCACCAAGGATGTAGCTCTGCCCTCGCTTGCCTTGCTTCCACTACGTCGGCAACGGTTGTTGCAATGGCATTGGGTGCATTGGCGGTCAGGACTAGGATTCGGCTCAACGCATGGCTCATCCCGCCAGGAAATTGCTCACGGTAGCGCCGGGTGAGCGCAAAACGCTCCATCCGGTCGGTGACCTGATGGGGTGTCTCGCCGGCTTGCCGCTGTAAGAAGGTGATAATCAGCTGGTCGGTCAATTCACGGCGGTCGGGCAGCAATTGGAAAGCAAAGCCATTGCTCTGCATCCGCTGCAATGTGGTACTCTTGCCCACGCCTGTCACCCCAACCAATATGGCCAACGGGACAGTGGACAGCGCTTGCCAGGCGCGATTGGGCGCGTACCCAGTGCCGACCCCTGGGGCCAATTCCATAAAGGGTTCATCTGTGAAAGAAGGTAAGTGATTGGTCATATAACCGATCATTATACTTGATGGGGCGGGAAAAACCCAATAAAAACAGAGGTCAAGGTGATTCACCTTGACCTCTTAGAGCTTCTATCAATCAGTAGTTAGCAGAGGAGCTACATGCTGCCCAAGTTTCACCACAACGAATTAGTTGCTTGGCGGCAAGAGGACGGCATCAATGACATGGATTACCCCGTTAGACGTTTCAATGTCAGTGGTAACGATAGTCGCGTCGTTGATCATAACGCTACCGTCAGCGGCGACGGTGAAGGTCACGGGGCTGCCTTGCACAGTATCAGCGGTCAGACCATCGGTCACATCGGCGGCCATCACTTTGTCCGACAGGACATGGTAGAGCAGAATCTGTGTCAGATCGCCTGTGGGGTCGGCGAGCAGGGTGTCGACGGTACCCTCTGGCAAGGCGGCAAAGGCATCATCGGTGGGGGCAAAGACGGTGAAAGGACCTTCGCCTTTG
>DAOUCA010000126.1:0-9773 GCA_034432375.1 Caldilineaceae bacterium | reverse complement strand
TGCAACCAATCGATGATCGCCGTCACCCGTTCGCGTGCCTGTGGACCGCTCAAGCGTTTGCCCTGGCTCATATCAGTGATGATCGAGGGGGATTGTAAAATGCCCGCCGCCAACTTGGATTGGCTCAGGCCATGTTTACGATGCAGGTATTGAGTGAGCAGATCGCCAAACGGGTGACTCACGGCCACCTCCTCGCAAGCGAACGGATATCAACAAAGTGTGAACGCTTTTCGCAAAAAGTGGGCTTGTTTTTCACAGCACCGCAGCGCGATGCTGGAGTGGAAGGTTAGTAGACCATAAAATAGAGGATTTCACAACTTTTAACCGTCGACGTTCTTTTTCAAGCTTCCGAAATGGCCGCGGCCTTTACCCGAACGCGCTGACCTTTTACGGCAGCCACGGCGCACTCCACCTGACTGGCGCCTTCTTTTTAGAAACAATCGAGCATTTCGCGCCAAAGGGGCACCCGACCCAGCAGCGTTGGCAAGAAGTGCAGATTCCTGACGCTGTCAATGAGTTGCTCGCCTGGACGGAGGACCCGGTACAGAGTGCCTGGCATCAGCTCATGCGCGAATTTGTCGCCGATGTGCGTGGGGAAGGGTACGCCGGTTATCCAACCTTTCACGATGGCTGGCTGGGTGGCGGTACAGCAATGGTTGGGCGTTTGGGGATTTCTTACTTCGCAAATAGCTCATCGTTTTACCGTGGTTTCCCTGGATGCAGCTTGGTCAGTTTTGTACGATAAGGCTATCAATAATCTGAAAATTAAAGGAGAAACTCAAATGGCTCAAAATTTACAAGTTGAGAATGCACTTGGTACAACAGTACAGTCTGTCAAGGATCAGAACGGTAATACCAGTCCACTTACCTTATCAACTGATAAGGCGGGTATTGCAGGTAGCATTTTGCTGACCACTTCCAGTTCTGGAGTGGGTGGGAATCTGTATTTTACAGGGACTACCGATGCCGGCGCAATCGGCATGAGATTGTTCGGGCCAAACATCCATAACCAATTCCAATCAGGCTTTATCGATGTTCGCGCGGGAACCCTGACCGATGGACTGATATTTCGTGTCGATACGTTTTTGGCCGGCGCGGAACGGATGCGGATTACTGCTACAGGCAATGTCGGCATTAACACCCCATCGCCAACGGAGAAGCTTGAAGTTAATGGCAACATTGTGGCAACCGGTGACATTCGTCTCCTCAACGCTGATTGTGCCGAAGAATTCGAGATTTGCGATACGGAACAGGTTGAACCCGGAACAGTAATGGTGCTAGGTGAAGGCGGAAAATTGCAGCAAAGTCAAAACGTTTACGACAAGTGCGTTGTCGGTGTAATCTCTGGCGCAGGTGATTACAAACCTGGCATTGTGTTAGACAAGCAAGAGTCCCGCGACACACGAAAACCCATTGCATTGCTCGGCAAGGTCTTCTGTAAAGTGGATGCGCAGTATGGTGCGATTAAAGTGGGCGATCTATTGACGACCTCCCCTACCCCAGGGCATGCAATGAAGGCAGATGATCCCATAAGGGCGTTTGGGGCAGTCATCGGCAAGGCGTTACAGCCTTTACTAGAGGGTCTCAGTTTGATCCCGATTTTGATTGCTCTACAATAATTTTAAGCTGGAGGGAACAGGTATGAGCATTAGCATGCGAGAGTTATTTAGTCGTCAGGGAATTCCGGCGAAGTTATCAGTTTGCGTAATTCCCTGGCAAATTACCCTGATGGATTCAAGTTGGGCTTGCATGAAGCGCATGAGCGATTACTCACGCTTGCCGATTTGGTCAAGGGAAAGTACAGACAAACACATTCTTTTTGAGGAGTAATATTATGACATGGGAACTTAACGGCAACGGTGGCACCAATCCGGACATCAACTTTCTTGGCACTACAGATGGACAACCTCTCGTGCTGAAGGTAAATGGGGCAGAAGCATTGCGAATCTCTCCTCGCGACAACCCAGGCGTTGACACGCCCGCGGCATCAGCTAGGCTGCTGGTTGAAGGAGACCTTAGAATTGGTGCCAGCATCAATTCTGCATTTACGATACAACATGGGGATGGCAGCCCTAACGCTGGCTACATTCGCTTCGGCGATCGTACCGGTTGGAAGTTGCATGTTGGTCGATCACGAGAGAGTAGTGTGGTGAATCGTACACCGCTCAATACGGGAACGACCGGCGTCCTGATGACGATTCAAGATAACGGCAACATTGGCATTGGGACAGCGGAGCCAAAGGAAAAGCTTGAGGTTAACGGCAACATTGTGGCAACCGGTGACATTCGTCTCACCAACGCCGATTGCGCCGAGGATTTTAATGTTTCTGAAGTAGCCTTAGTCGAACCGGGAACTGTCATGGTGCTTGGCGAAGAAGAGATTCTTCTACCCAGTCATCAAGCTTATGACAAACGGGTTGCCGGCGTGATTTCCGGTGCGGGCAATTATAAACCAGGAATCGTCCTTGACAAACAAGAGTCGCAGCAGCGCCGATTACCTGTAGCGCTACTCGGCAAGGTCTACTGCAAAGTTGATGCCCAATACGGCGCCATCGAGACTGGTGATCTACTGACAACCTCCCCCACGCCAGGGTATGCGATGAAGGCGGATGATCCACTCAAGGCGTTTGGAGCGGTTATCGGCAAGGCATTGCGCCCTTTGGCAGCGGGCCATAGCTTGATACCAATTCTGATTGCGCTGCAATAATTTCAAGTTTGGAGGGAACAGTTATGAGCATTAGCATGCGAGAGTTATTTAGTCGCCAAGGAATTGCCGGCGAAATCATCAGTTTACATAATTCCCTGGCAAATCATCCTGAGGGACTCAAGTTGGGCTTGCGGGAAGCGTATGAGCGATTACTCATGCCTGCCGATGGAGATGGTTTCGCGCGCGGTTGTCGCCGGCCAGGGGCTTTGACAATATTAGGAAAGGACGTGGGGCTAGAAATTCCGGGTTGGGTACCTATTGTGGGTGAGACAGCCCTTGTTCGAGATCACACATCCGGCAAGACGATCTTTCGATTCAAAGAGGATTTTGCTGGAGAAACCCGCACGGTTGAGGGCATACTGGCGAGAAGCCATGTAACCCATACCGATTTCCCGTTCCAGCCATGGCATGCCTTTTACGATTGGAATTTTCATGTTCGTCCTGATAAGCAGTACACGTACTTGAACAGTCCAGCCAACAAGCATAATGACACTGGTGAGCTCGAGATCGAGTGCGAGTGGGATACTGCGTTCCTGCCCAGTTGGGCATGGCCGCAGGATGGTGACCGGGTCTGGATCGTCGGTCGGTGGATCTATGATTGCGGACATCCTGAGACAAATGGTCATAGGTCTGAGATTCATCCCCCAAAAGCTATCGTCTCGTATCGTACTGAAGCGGTCCAGTTTCAGGAGAATAGTGGGCCCACCCGGGCCAATCAAGCGATACTTTTCATTGGACGTGATGGCGGCTACTGGCGTCAACCAATCAATGACCAGGATTACGCGTTTGATCTTTACCTGCCTCCCAAGCCTTACGCCGAAGCAGTTCCCGTGTTGAAAGTAGAGCCGCAAACAGGTGCTTTGCCTGTCCAGCCACAGTTCACGCCGTTTCCCGTCGGGGTGCCGAGCGCACTGCGTGTGGTCATCCCACTCAAAGGAGTCAACCCCCACCCCGACAACTATGGTGCTATTATATCAGGGGGATGGAGTGATCCGCACCGTACGGAGAATGTTCAGGTCAAACGCTTCCGCGTAACGGTTGAAGAAATCCTTATGGATGCCAATCTTGACCCTACAGATACAGATGAGTGGTACGTCTACGTCGGTGTCAATGGTCGCTGGAAAATTTTTGAAGACCTGGGTGGAGCCTCGCATAAACTGAATTACTCGGTCGATCTCGATCTGCACCCAAGCGACCAGATCCATATTACTGCCTGTGGGCGCGAAGCAGATGAGATCAACGGTTTGATGGGCCGTCCCACCGGCCTGTCATGGGCAGACGTGTCTGCCCGGGAACAAGGGGAGGATACCGCCAAAAAGATTAGAAATGGATTTCTCAGTCTTGGCTTAAGTCTGGATCCATTCATAGAGAATGAGGATATCGGCCTTTTCTCGCACTTTCATCCACCGCAAGCGCTAAATACCGTGACTCTAGCTTCATCCGAGAAAAACTACAGACTTCGCTATAGAATTGAGGCAATTTAGCCTTGGCGCATGTTACTACCCAAGCCATTGTATCTAGTAGAACCAGCTCAGAGTCTATTTACTCAACTGGAATGGCGGCTTCTGACCCCTCTAGTAGAACAAGCTATGAAGATTGCTAATACGGATTCTGGAAATCTATTGGACGATTTAATCGTGATTTCATTTTCTATTGAAAAGGAGACAACCAATGCGTGAACTTTTTCCTATATTGGCAGGTATCTGTATCGGCTTCATTTTGCCACGGATTGCCAGTATACGTATGCGTAACATTACGCTTTTTGTCTTGAGCATGTTGGCTGGCTTCACTGCTAGCTACATCAGCGGTGAACTTTTTGTGAGCTGGGATTTCCTATTGTTCGACATTCCACTCGTGTTTTTGGGCGCGACTGCTACTTTACTTATCCTTACTTGGCAGCGATCGTTGCAGGTGCCGCGTTAAATTGGGTACACTCTTTGGTGGAGTTTGCCCGACACTAGTACAGTTGGGCGTAAATACCACGGCAGCAAATAAGGCCTGCTACCACTGGAAAAAGGGAAAATAACTGTGGCCTTATTTACGCCGGAATGTACTAGAAGAAAAAGCAACCGGCTTAGTAAGTGAACGTCTGAGCATAACTTCTCAATTGTCACTCTGTAAGGGTCTCTGCTTTCTATTAACAGCAGATTCGCTCAGAATGACCAAAGGAAACTTATTGGTTGATGATGACTAAGGGTGGGAGTCTATCCACCTATGTCGACTTGTCAATGCTCGTGAAACTAACAGAAAGGACTTCACTCTGATTGATCCAAGGAAAAGAAAGAGTAAGTTGTCATGAAAAGCAGTTTGTCAAAAATGCCAACAATAGCAAGAGCAAGGGGCATGACAGTTTGGCTGCTCGCCAGATTGATCTTGGCGGCTTGTACGCATTCGGTCGAGCACTCTTACCCAGCGCAGACGTGGCACAAGGTAACGACGCCCGAAGCATTGGGATGGTCATCCGCGAAGCTAAGCCTTGCTAGAGAGTATTCAGAAGAGATCGGCTCCACCGCCGTCATGATTATCGTCAATGGGGAGGTTCTAGCTGAGTGGGGGGATACCACAGAAAAGATCGATGTGCGCTCGCTCATGAAGCCTTTGATGAATGCGCTCTATGGCATTGCGGTGGAGGAGGGCAAAATCAATATTCAGCGTACACTGGCGGAGTTGAGGATCGACGACAAGGCACCGGTGCTCACCGCTGCCGGGAAGCAGGCGCGCATTGTCGATTTATTGCAAGCCCGCTCCGGCGTCTACCATCTCTCGGGTGCCGACACATCGATGATGCGCGCAAACATGCCGGCGCGGGGGAGCCACCCACCGGGGACTTTCTGGTATTACCACAATTGGGACTTTTGCGCCCTTGGCGGGATCTACGAACAAACCACCCAAAGCTCGCTCTTTGGGGATTTCGACCGGCTGATTGCCAAGCCCTTGGGAATGGAAGACTTTGCGCTCACGGACACGGGCACCTACTTGGGTAGCGGCGAGTCAATCTATCCGTGGTATGGCTTTACGATGTCTGCCCGGGATCTCGCCCGCTTTGGGCTGCTTTACCTGCGGCAAGGCAAGTGGCTGGGGACGCAGATCGTGCCGCAACAGTGGATCGCAGAGAGCCTGAAGTCCTATTCCGATACGCGTAGTTGGGGCCGCGGTGGCTATGGCATGCTCTGGTGGGTCACTGTGAATCACAGACTCTTCCCAAATGTAGAAGTGAGCGATAACGCCTTTGCCGGCACGGGTTTTGGGGGACATTATTTGGTCATGATCCCTGATCTGGACCTGGTGGTTGTCCATCGCACCAACCCGCCGCTGTCCGCCATTAGTGATGAGCAATTCGGTGCCCTGCTCAAGCTGATCCTGGATGCGAAAATAAATGGTGAGCGTCGGTGATGATCCACACCACGTAGCAATAGGCCATCAGAACGATCTGAATGGTTATCACGACTAGAAAAGTGGGTTTATCACTGGCCTGATGGCACAGGCGCACGCCGGGCAACAAAGCAAGTGAACTTAACCCATTTTTGAAGCGAGGAAGCCTATGCAACCCACAAACCTACCAGCCAATCACAAATTTATCGTTGACCGTTTCGTCACCGCTTGCCAAGCCGATGCGCGCATTGTCGCTGCCTTTCTCGGCGGCTCCTATGCCACCGGCGCAGCAGATGCTCACTCTGACCTGGATCTCTATGTAATCACCACTGACGAAGCATATGAGGAATTCCTGGCCGGGCGCGCAGCCTTTGTGCACAGGATAGGTGAGCCGCTCTTCCTGGAAGATTTTGGGAAAGCCGACCGCTACTTCTTCATTTTGGCCGATGGCACGGAGGGTGAAGTGGGGGTCGGGCACGCAAGCTACTTCATGCACATTCATGGTGGCGCGCATACCGTTCTGGTGGATAAACAAGCGCTCTTGACTGGCGTTGACTTTCCCCTACACGAAGCCGATCCGACGGAACAGACCGAGACCTTGCGCCAACTGATCATGAATTTCTGGCACGAAGTTGCTCACTTCAACAAAGCCTTAGCACGCAAGCAGCTCTGGTTTGCCTATGGCTCACTGGAGACCATGCGCCATATCTGTGTCAACCTGGCCCGCCTGCGTCACAACTTTGCCGACGCTGAAACGGGTGACGAACCCTTTTTCAAGATCGAGCAAGCCATGCCAGTAGAACAATTAGTAGCATTGCAAGCCACCTTTTGCCCACTTGAAACTGATGCCATTCGGCAGGCGGGTGCTATTGTTTTGCAATTTTATCGAGAAGTAGCGACTGAATTGGCGAAAAGACATGGGCTTGCCTATCCAGCCGAGTTGGAAAGGGTAATGCTGGCTCAGCAAACGTTAGTGGACAATGAACATTTGCCGGCAGGGGGCTAGGCTGTGTTGACATTTCAAATTTGCAGGATTAAAACCCTGCTCTATACTGCGGTTGAAATGGGAACCGGAGTTTCTACCCCAGCAAAACTCCGGTTCCCATTCAGATCTGAGTATAACAGTGAAAAGCCGCCTCAGCGGCTGAAATTTAAGCGGTTGAGAGCGCTTTTCGCTGTCAGAAGTCCAATTTATTGGTGGTTTTCCCAAATGTCAACAGGCCCTAGTCATTCAAGATCAGTGCTGTGACAGCATCCAATGGCATGGCTGCGCCTGCCGCCCAGGCGGTTGTAAACGCGATTTCGCCAAGTTGGTCGCGGAGCGTAGACACGTGGCGGTCGTGCAAAGGCTTGAGAACAGGTTTGAGTAAGATATTGTCCTTCCGCAACAACGCTTCCATCGCACCAAAGATGCGCACGGCGCGTTCTGCTTGTCCTCGCGCGGCGGTTAAAGCAGCGATGGCTTCGAGTCTGTCAGCAAACATGGGTCGATCACCCATTTTGATCGCGATAGCAAGACTTTCATGCAGCAACTCACGGGAACGATCATAGTCACCTTGACGTTGGGCCAGTCGTCCTAGGGCTGCTAAGGTGGCTCCAGCATGATCATCGTCGTTTAGTGCTTGTTGGATGGCCAGGGCTTGCTCATAGTATTGTTCCGCCTCTGCTACCTTCCTTTGTGCGGCCGCAACATGACCAAGACCCCCTAAACTCCAAGCCAGTGCCAATTGATTGCCCAATTGAGCAAAGATCGTGACACTCTGCCTGAGGTGGGCGTCGGCGGCTAGGTAATCCCCTTGGTCAACAAGTAATATGCCTAAGCTATTGAGCGCGTTGCCATACACCGGCGTAGAGTCCAGCGCTTGCGTACAAGCAACCGCTGCATTGAGGTGCTGGCGCGCTGTTTCATAGTCACCTTGCTCACTAGCCGCTGCGCCCAAGACGATCAGGGCTTCCCCGCGCAGCCAAAGATCATCGAGCAGCCCGCCCAGGGTAAGCCCTTCTTGTCCATACCGTTGCGCGGCGGCAAAGTCGAGAAAGCCGATCATCGTCCAACTCAATTCGACGCAGATCCTAGCCAGGATCAACCGGCCTGCGAAACCAAGTTCGCGTGCAATGGCTTCGCTCTCTGACAGGTAAGACTGGGCAATATGATAGGTATGTTGGTTGGCGGCCAGCCCACCCGCCGTCAGGAGTGCTCGCGCACGCTCGATTGTTTTCACTGCGGACGTATGTGCCAATAATCGCTCGGCTTGGGTTTGGCCCTCATGCAGGTAACCGCGGGCTACCCAAAAGTCATACAATGCACTCACAATGCGCAATCCACAGACAAATTCGCCGCTGCCCAAAGCCCAGTTGATTGCCGCGCGCAGATTATTATGGTCGGCTTCCAATTGCGCGTAGCGCGCTGCAACCCGTTGCCCGGTTCGTAAGTGGGGTTCAATTTCCTCAGCCAAGTCCATATAGTAGTGCAGGTGACGCTCCGCTGTGACCTGCTTGGCCTCATCCAGTTTTACAGCGGCAAATTGACGCACGGTTTCCAATAAGCGATAGCGCGTCTGATCGGTCTGTTGGTCGGCAATGACAAGGGATTTGTTCACCAGTTGGGCCAGCAGATCAAGAGTAGAATCTGCTACCGCCTCCGCTGCGGCAAAGGTCCAACCGCCACTAAAGACGGACAAGCGTGCCAGCAGACCTTGTTCGGCGGGTGGCAGCAATTCATAGCTCCATTCCAGCGTGGCGCGCAGGGTTTGCTGGCGTGGCGGCGCGGTGCGGACGCCTCTAGTTAACAGTTGAAAACGGGTGTCAAAGGCACCATCCAACTGCGTCGCTAGCTCCTCGACGGTGAAGACATTCACGTGAGCAGCAGCCATCTCCAATGCCAGCGGAATACCATCCAACTGACTGCAAATGTGGGCAACGGCTGGAGCGTTGGCGGTCGTCAGCGCAAAGTTTGGTTGAAAGCTATGGGCACGTGTTACGAACAAAGCCACCGCTTCAAAGCGTAGCCAACCTTCCATTGCGCTTATGGGTTGTACAGGCTTTGCTGGGCCTTGCCACGGCTGGTTGACAAGTGGGCGGGTGAGCGAAGGCACGCTCCAGGGCAACTCGCCGCCGATGTTGAGCGCCTCGCGACTGGTCGCCAGCAGCGAAACCTGGGAACAACTTTGCAGAATCGCCTGCGCCAACTCGGCACAAGCGGCAATCAGATGCTCACAGTTATCCAAAATCAACAACAAATGCTTAGCGTGCAGATAACCTGTCAATGTCGACGCTGGTGAACGATCTGGTTGCTCCGGCACGCGCCACAGATCGAGAATCCGCTGGCTCACCGACCCAGGATTAGTGAGCGGGGCCAGATCGACAAACCACACGCCGTCGCTAAATCTGGCGCACAATTGATGAGCAACTTCTAACGCCAGACGTGTTTTGCCCACGCCGCCGGCACCCGTCAAGGTGAGCAGACGATGCGTTTGCATCTGTTGCACCAGTTGCGCAATTTGCTTGGTGCGCCCAACAAAGAGCGTGAGTTGGGTGGGCAGGTTGTGGCGCGGTGGTGTCGCTACGATGGGTGGTGCAATCGGTAATGCACCTAGCGGTTGGGGTTGCTGTTTGTGCGTTGGGACGGATAACTTGCCAATGAGGAGGGCTTCGTTGGCAGCCCGTTCCTGCAAAGGAGCCATGCCCGCGACGC
>DAOUCA010000125.1:0-23685 GCA_034432375.1 Caldilineaceae bacterium | reverse complement strand
TTCAGAATGAGAACCGGAGTTTTGCGGACCAACGGGATCGCGTGCGTCGCACTGACCGCCAACTGCTTCCAGTCCGCTAGATGCTTCCGTCAGTGCGACGCACGCTGGCCGAAACTAGGGGTTTCCATTCTGATTTGCGTATAGAGCAGGGTTTCAACCCTGTTGTAAGGTGGGCCAACAGTATCATCCCTTCATCCACCTGGCCGTACCAAGCCACTCTCATAGGCAAGAATTACCAATTGTGAGCGATCACGCGCGGACAGCTTGCTCAGCAATCGGCTGACGTAGGTACGCGCGGTAGCCGGACTAATGCCAAGTGCATCGGCAATCTCCTCATTCGATTTACCCAGGCCGATGTGGCGCAGGATCTCCTCTTCGCGCTCGGTGAGGTCGGCAATGAGCGCCGGGTTGATCTGGTTGACCAATGCAATGCTCAACCGCTGCATGACGCGCCGCGTGATCGCCGGCGAGAGCAGTGCTTCACCACCGGCCACAACGTGGACAGCCCGACGCAACTCTTCCGGTGCAATATCTTTGAGCAGATACCCGGCCGCGCCTGATCGGATCGCTTCGTCAATCTCCTTATCTTCATCAAAGGTGGTCAGCACGATGACCTTGGTCGCCTTGAGCCGTTCATCCGCCACAATCGAGCGCATCGCCGCCAGTCCATCCATCTCCGGCATCCGCAGATCCATCAAAACCACCTGCGGCGTAGAGTGCTGCACCAGCCACAGTCCGCGCCGGCCATTCTCGGCCTCGCCAACCACCCTAATCTCCGGATCATTCTCCAGAAGCGTACGCAACCCAGTGCGGACAAGCGGTTGATCATCGATCAGGACAACGGAAATCATGGGATTTTCTCCAAGGGTAAGCGCGCTTCAATACAAAAGCCACCGGTGGTTTGGGGGATAGCTTGTACGGTGCCGCCAAGCAGGCGCACCCGCTCCCTCATGCCGGTCAGACCGCTGCCCCAGCTGATCGGCGCATCGATCTGGCCGCCATTGTCACGGATCTGCAAAGTGAGGGTTTGCGCCGTCAATGCAAGGCTGATGTGGACTTGGGTTGCATTGGCGTGGCGGATCACGTTTGTCAATGCTTCCTGCAAAATGCGATAAGCTGCCAAATCCACCGTGACCGGAAGTTTGTCTACATCGGCATTCTGCTCTACAGCAACCTGCAATCCGCTCGCATTGGCCTGCTCGACCAACGTCGCCAAATTGGCGAGGGTCGCCACTGCACGCGTGGGTACCTCGCCGGCATTGCGCAGAAACTTCACCGTGGCGCGTAGTTCACGCATTGTCTCGCCGGTGGCGGTGCGAATGTGGCGCAACGCTTGCCGTGCCTGTTCATCGTTGTGACCAATTGCTTCGCGTGCCACGTCGGCGTGGAGCGAAATCACGGAGATGCTGTGGCCCATCACATCGTGCAGTTCGCGTGCCATGCGCACCCGTTCGGCCTGCACTCGTTGCTCGGCGCGCAAGGTATGTTCTTGGGCAATCAGACGGGTCGTCTCGGCCTGCTCTGCCCGCAATGCACGGCGCGAGCGCGTGCTATCACCCAGGGCTATCGCCGCGGCCATCATCGTTGCGGCCGAAATTAATTCGTAGCCCAGCAAAAAAGCGAGTGATTGACCATCGCGCACGCGGAAATAGGTGGAGACGATAATCAACAGCAGGCTCACGACGATGGCCGCGGGCAAGCGACCGAGTTCAGCCGCGGAATAGAGTGCCGCTGACACGGGCACCGCCAGCCCAATTGCTGGATAACCCAGTGCGTAATAGATAAAGAGCAGAAACATCGTCGCCACCAGCACCACCACGGGAAAGTGGCGGCGCAGGAGCATCAACCCGCCAAGGCCGCCCGCGAAGGTGTAGGCAATCCAATCCGGCTCCTGACTCCCCCCTTGGTCCGCCGTGATCACGAGCGCGACGACCAGGGTGACGGCCACGCCCAGCAACAGATCCAATACCCATGCGGGGACCTGTTCCGGTTGTTCGGTTGCGTTGTGTGTGTCGTATGGCTCCGTTATCTTCATCGCGCATAGTATAGGGGATTGGGCGCAATCTGTCTATCGTCCCATGTTATCTGTCGTTGTTGACAAATGACGACACGGACTGTCGCTTGGGGGCGGATGTGTGATGGGGCGAGTGGGGGTAGGATGGTGGACAGCAATGACAGCAAATGGGGAAAGAAACGAATTTCCAATCTGTCATTCGCCATTCAAATGATGTTGGACTTACGCTCTCCACTGGCCTTTCGTCCAAGCGGAGCACTGCATAAGTTCTCTACTGAAAGGAAGCGATAGATGAATAGATTAATCCAACTGCAGTGGCCATTGATTCTGGGCATGGGCGCGTTGGCGCTGATTCGACCGATGCTGAATATTGTGGGGCTAATGGATGGGCTGGGCCGTCCGTTTGGGCCATTGTTGGTGACGGCGCTGATCTCACTGGCGTGGCTGGCGATTGTGGTGCTGAGCCGCGTGCATCAGCCCTTTCTTACCTTGGTATGGACGGGGCTGGCTTACGGCACCTTTGCGATTTTGCTCAGCGCCATTCTTTCCCCCATGCTGCGCGGCCAGTTGATGGGGCCGCTGACCAGTCCGTATGCACTGATATCGATGCTGATCACCAATGCCATTTGGGGTGGAGCCGTGGGGCTGGTCGTGCTGGCGGTGCAACGGCTACGCGACAGCGCACAAGGGTAATGTTGTGAATAAAGCGATGAATGGTTGAGAGACCGTAAATTGGCTGCAATTGGGTCCCGTGAGGACCGCTGAATTTAGGAGTGAATCAATGAAACTGCGTACCCTAACCTTTTGGATAATTTTGATCTATCTGTGGGCGATGATGCTCATGCTCGGCAGTATCGCGTTGGAAACATTCATGATCTACCCCAACATCTTTGCCAATCCACCAGACTCCTTTGCGGTGGCGCTCGAATTCATGTCCGTGCGGGCACCGCATGATTTCTTTCCGCCGTTGGGTCTGACGATTTGGGTCACCGGCACCCTGTCGTTGCTGCTGGCGTGGCGCGTGAAGTCGACCCGTTGGTGGATCCTGGCGAGCCTGCTCATGATCATCGGCGAAGGGGTGGCTTCCATGCTGCTCTTCTGGCCACGCAACACGATCATGTTTGTCGAAGGGCCGGCGGTCCACTCGGCGGAGGTACTGCGACAGACGGCGCTTGCGTTTCAGAATTTGCACTGGTTGCGGGTCGGGTTTAACGCGGTGGGGTCGGTATTGATCTTTGTGGGCTTTCTAAAGTACTATCGCCACAGCTTGTTGGCGGAGTAAAAGTGCTGTTTAATCGCCCTGGTATAAAGCCCAGGGCGATTAACTATGCCACGCGTATTAAAATAACTACCGGGCGTATTAAAATAACCACCAGGCGTATTAAGATAACCACCGGAATCTTGTGGTCGGTGTTGTGCTGGTACTTCGCAAAGCCGAGCATTGCCGCCGCCATCTGGTTGGAGGGTCCGTCACGCTTTGCCGCTTCGGTGATAACGGCCTGCGTCGTGTACGCAACGGGACTGGTACGCGATGACACGCCAGCGCAGATTTGAGACAACAATTATGATACTATTGTCTGCCGTCAAAACGAATCGCAGCTAGCCACGTCTCCACTTTGTAGCCCAGCTTTCAGCGCTTCCTGCCGCTGTGCAGATGAGCCATGCGTCCACGACTCGGGTGAGACGCGGCCCTGGGTCTGGCGCTGGATCTGATCGTCACCCACGGCAGCTGCGGCGTCTAGGGCCTGGGCGATCTCCTCATCCGTTACCTGCGTCAGGTAGCCTGTTTCCGTGGCATGATAGGCCCAGACGCCGGCCAGACAGTCCGCCTGCAGTTCAACCTGCACGGCGACGCTCTGTGGCCCGGTGGCACGGGAGCCAGTTGTCTGATCCAAGATACCGGAGAGATCCTGAATATGATGGCCATACTCGTGGGCAAGGACATACGCTTCGGCAAATGGGCCGCCTTGTGCGCCAAAGCGCGTTTGCAGTTCGTTGAAGAAAGCGAGATCGAGGTAAACGGTCTGATCGCGCGGACAATAAAACGGTCCCATCGCGGCAGATGCATAACCGCAGGCCGCATCCGTGGAATCGGTGTAGAGTACCGTCTGAGCTTGCGTATAGTTCCCACCCTGGCGGGAAAATTCGTCAGCCCAGAAGGCCTGGATGCTGTTGACAAAGCCCACCACGCGACAATCTTCACGGTTGTTGGCGTCTTCCCCCGTTTGACAGGCCTCGCCCAAGGAGGTCGTATCGCCACTGCTCTGCGTAGATGGTGCGGGCGATTGATCAAGTGAACCGATGATGGCACCCGGATCCCCACCCAGCAGATAGATTACTAATATTACCACCAAGCCAAGGCCACCCCCGCCAAGGGCTACTGCTCTCCCGCCACCTCGGCCACGCCGGTCTTGAACCTGGGAAGCATCCAAGCGCGATCTTCTATTGAAAGACATTGGTACATTCTCCTATCCTGTGAAGATTTTCTAGCGTGCTGCCGTCGATCCGCCAGGGGCATTGCGCGCTGTAATTTGCAGGTCCCAGGCTGCTTTTGGCATGGCAGCCAACTGCTTTCATTATAATCCAGTCATCCATCCGCACAAAACCAAATGGTGATTCTACAGTACGCAGCAGCGCCGTGGTGCAGCCATTGGTTGGCCGAGATGTTGGCCCATGGATTTGGCTACAGCGCAGCTACAATTGTCGTGTTGCATGATAGTGTCTTTACTATCTTGCTATCTATAGAAGAAGATAGAGCCGGAAGATACATAACAATGTACAGGATAGGCCCAAGGCAATCCACTATGCCATGCGCGTCAAGATAACCACCGGAATCTTACGGTCGGTGTTGCGTTGATACGCTGCAAAGCCGGGCATGGCCGTCGCCATCTGGTTGAAGAGCCGGTCACGTTCTGCCCCTTCCGCGATAACTGCCTGCGCCGAAAATTGTTCCTGCCCCAATTCAACGGTCACGGCCGGATTGGCTTTGATGTTATAGTACCAATCGGGATTAGTTGGGGCACCGCCTTTGGACGCCATCACAATCAGGTTATTGCCATCGGTTGTGTAGGCAACGGGATTGGTACGCGGCTGACCGCTCTTGGCACCGGTCGTGTTCAGCAGCAACATTGGCATACCGGCAAATTGACCACCAACCTTGCCGCCGTTGGCGCGAAATTCGGCAATTACCTTCTGGTTAAACTCATTGGGATTGGACATGGGCGTTGCTCCTTGTAACTAGATGTGTCCCACACTAGGCGAATTACACCGGGCGAATTACACCGGGAAAATTACACTGGGCGATCAAAGTAGTCCTTCTCTGTAATCCGCTCAATGGGACGCATTTCCGTGAATTCTAACGATGATAATCAATCGAAGAGTATACCATAACGACAACCCTTTTGCGCATCGACTGTGCCGCGCATGCGCCCCGTGCCGACGTAACGCCGTCTAGTCAGGCCTCGGAAACATTAGTCTTGGTGCCCCAAACAAGCAGGCAACGACCGGGTAACGACGGTAGCGCTACTTCATCAGGCCACGCGCCTGGTTCGCTTCCAGCCCTAGTGCATCATCACGTCTTGATTTTTGGGCTTCCTCACTGCGAACTAATCCGAAATTTTAGGGCTGATTATGCACTAGTCGCGCTGAGGTTGATTTGGTCGAGGACTGTGCTGATTTCCATGAGGGAGGCTTTCTATTTGACGATAGTGGTGGCGTAATGTCATCTTACGGCGACCCTGAAGGCACCGCTGTTCATTTCAACTGCGCAACGCCTGCGCCCGATGCCAGCGCAACGCTGCTCGATCGGGCCAAAGCGCTTCCTCGACGGGCGTGACCAGCGGGCGTTCGTGCAGCGTGAGCAGGTGGCCGGCGATATTGTTGTAAGCGGTGAGGGCTTTGGACGCAATGACTTGATAGCGGTGCGAGACGCCCAAGAGCCCCTCGTCAAAGGACCAATGGCAGAGTTTACAGAGAGATAAGCCATTGCGGGGGTCATCGTTGTGGCTAACCGACCAGGGAATGATGTGTGCAGCGTCAACTGCGGTGTGGCCGTCAACGGTGCGCATGCGGATGCCACAGAAGGCGCAGCGGTGGCTGTAGGCGTTGACAACGGCGCGGCGGAAGCCTTGGTCGCGGACGGGGGTGGGATGGTGGCGTAGGGGATGAGTGCTTCTTGGAGCGGATGGCCGCGCTTGGCTTCTTCGACCAAGTCGAGGCTGTATTGGAACGCGGCCTGGTTGGTCACGGCTTGGGCATAGAGCGCGGCGTGAAGTTCAGGGGCAAAATAGGTTTCGATGAGGGCAGCGCGCAGTTGGTCACGTGCGGCGGGCTGCTGCAACAGGGCGAAAAGTTCGGGATCGAGTTGCGCACCCAGCAACAGCTCATGCACTTGATTCATCGACGACATGCTCTTCACCGCGGCCAACGCGCTTTCTTGGTCCGGTCGCGGCACAAGCTGCCAGAAGCCCTCCGAGCGCAGATGGAAGAAGGGCATCGCCAGGTTGCCCCGCCGGTCCAGCGGCATGACCAGCGCCCAGTAGTGCGCAAAGAGATCGGCCAGATCATCGCTTGGCTCGATCAGGTTGGTCGTGATCAGAGCCTGGGCAAAGAGATCAATGACGGTGAGTAGGAGCAGCGGCTTGTTGGGCGCGCGGTGATGGGTGGCCGCGGTCCAGTGGGTGCGGTTGGTTGCGGTGTGGAGGTTGGTGAAGGGGTGGTGAAAAGTGTCCAACTGTTGCGGCCAGAATTGCAAATTTAGGATAACTTGCCTGCTATCCCTTCTTTCATCACTGTAACGTCAAGGTAACCAGCGGCAATGCTATCAAGCAAGAGGGAGCGCACTTGTGCTTTACTTCTGCGTTCTAGCTGAGCATGCAGAGAGATTGCTTTTGCTAATTCAGCCACTTGACTTGCCGTTAGCTGCGAAAGATCCCGGTGCAACAAACGCATTTGTGGATCAAGGCAATCGCCAGGGTTTCCTTCAATCCGAATCCCAAGTTGGGTAATCGTTTCTAACGGAATCACCGCAAAGTCTATATTAGCCAGTTGATCACGATTCGCAGCCAACCCCGCAAGCAGGCGATGTAAATCAGATAACGCATCATCCAATAACCAAAACGAGAGCTGGTTCTCGCCGCTTTCAAGATCTTTCAGGGCATCGGCCTGCACATCATCGGCAGGCACCCAAGCCGGTTGCAGTTCACGGACAAATTTGTTTTTACGCAAAGTACGAAGTAAGAACGGCACGACGTGTTTCTGCCTTTGATGATGTCAGTTGGGAGACTATGGTTGACACGACAAAGAGGATTGGGGCAGCATCTCCTGTAAATCATCAATCACCTGTTGTATATCCGCGCGTAGGGTATCATGAGCTTCACAGCTTAGCGCGGCTTCCAGGGCAGGAATGACACGTGGATCTTCAAGGAAAGAGAGGCCAAGAATCGCGCCATCGCGAACTTGGACTGATGGATGCTGCAATGCATGTTCTAGAAACCAACGCCGCCGCGAGTATGCAATCTCATTATCAATATTGCCAAGAGAGCGCAGTGTCTCTGCCAATACTTCGGCCGTGATTAGCCCTTGTTCTTCCAACAAAATAATCTGATTCATCGCCATCTCGCCATAGTCCGCAAGCAAGATCTGTAAACCGCGCGATAAATTGCTTTCCATGCCATCGGCAAAGGTTTCCTCTAGCGCTTCAGAAAATAACCACTGTAATTTTTGCGTTAGTACGCGCGATTCTTGTGCGGTAAATACTTTGGGCGCGCTGGTTGAAACATCGGCAATCGCCTGATCCGTTCGCGTGTTTGTTAGTGATACCGACTGCGCTGTTTCTGCATCAGAAACAGTGTCGGATTGATTCTGCTGTGGTTGATCTGGTTGGCGTCCACTCGGCATTCGCAACCGGGTGAGAAAATGCGGAAACCCGTTGGTCTGTATCGGTCTGAAGGTTTCATAAGATACGGTCATGCTTGTTCCCCATTCAATAAGCGATTCAGATTCGCTGTTCGGAAACTATCGAAGATTGTCCAGATAACCTCGTCATGTAACTGTGTAATGGTTTCTGCCAATGTCGCAACAGTACCTGGTGCCGTGATGGTAATCGCATCGATATCTAACAGGAACTTACGATCGTTTTCATCCTTGATGTTGGCAATCTCACCCAACTGCACAATGGCCTTGGTTTTATCGTTCATTTGCACTTCGATGGCCGATGAAGAAGGGCGGGCATGAAGCACAATCTCGGCCACATAGGCATTGGGTGCGAACCAAGTCGCCAACGTCTCCGCCGGATTGACGGCAGGAACAAAATTAATGTAACGCAATCCAATACGTGTCACTTGTACAGGACCAAGTATTTCGCGCAAGCTTGACCACCCATGCAGAATATCCTGCTGCATCTGTTGCCAACCCGGATACTTCGCCAGTAGATTGACCGTCAAGAGCCCCTCCGACAGTTGCAACATGAGCGCCCTTGCCCCATGTCGATAGCGCATACGAATGTGCGCACCGGGTACAGGCTCAATGAGGGGAAACTCTTCTTGAATCAGCGTAAAGAAGCGGCCGTAGATTGATGGTTCCCACTCAACACCATCCGGCAAGGTGAAGTGGATCTCGCACAACGCTTCGTTGATGATCGGATTCGTAAACGTTGGATGTTCTTTTGACACACGCACACCTGACCGGTTTTACAAACGCTGGGAATCGGATTGGATAGAGTGGCTTTAGTGTAGCACGAAAAGAGAAAACCGTTTGTAACCAAACCCATTCAATCACGACAAACAACCTCGTTGCAGATCGCTCGCCGGAGATGGTGATTCTTTTGGCGCTCTTCGGCAATGATCTGCTGCGCCACGGCTTCAAAGCCGGGTGTATCGTGATTGGTATAGTTGCGAAAGAGCTGTTTGAGTAGATCGCCGCTGGCCATAGGGTTGCGCCTCGCTGGGCAGACAGGAAAATCGACGGTTGGGACGGGTTTGGTGCTGTTGGGGATATCGTAGCATGGGCGCGCGGGGTTGTCAATTGGGTGGTGGTTTTGTGTTGCGGTGGATTTGCGCGATCCGACACGGGAATCTGAACCCTGGCTGATCCGGGTAGTAGGATTCATCCGGGAGCAGCAAGATGACTGCGCACGATAAGCTAACCGTTATGCAGCTTCTTGCTAGCGGAAACATTGACTATACTGCTTCACGTTGACGCAATCGTACAATCAACCGCAAGCCCCCAACTAATACTTCGTTACCATGTGTGATCACAGGGGCCGTTTCGGTTGCATCAAATTGGATTTCGTCGCCGTCAATGATGCCGGTAACTTCGATTGTTTCCAAAATTGCCTGTTCTGCAAGCTGCTTGGTAGCTTGCTCAAATGCCGCAAAGGAAAGGGTATCCGGCTCAGACCGCTCAATAAACGCATCAATTAAGCGATCAAACTCTTCTGTGTCCAACGTGCCAAGTATCTTATCCGCCATTGTTCTCTCCCCGAAAAAGATGGCGCGCATCTGATAAGTATAAACGCAAAATGGCCAATTCTTGCTCGGTTGGCTGTTCAATGAGTGTAATGACAACTGCCGGCTGCATAAAACACAATTTCTATGGATGGTTTCTATAGAGATTTTGGATCATCAGATGAAAAATGATACTACAGAATGTTTGTTCTGATAAAATAGTGGAGACGCTACGCTATTACTTTTTGTCAGTCGATTGTACTGCTTGTGTGGTCGCTAACCGCACCGCGCATGTGTCCAATGATAACGTGGCGTCGCCCGATCTGACCATGGCACTCCATCCATCGGCGCGACCAGCGAGCGCTCGTGTAATGTGAGTAGATTGTCGGCAACCACCGATTCATCCTGCAATTGGCGCCACCGCCGGAGCGGTTGCCGGTTTCGGCGTGACGATGGCAACGGCGACCTTGCCCACCCCGCGAACCTGCGCTATCCTACACGAGAATCTGAACCTCTGCTGTTCCGGGTAGTAGGATTCAGTTGGAGGGCAGACACCCTCTTTTTTGTGGAGCGGTTCTCACAGAAGGGAAAACTATTTAGCAATCTTACATTGTGACGCTATGCAAGTTTGTTTGTAATTCCTTCCTTCATCGCCTCAACATCTAGATAACCAACCGCAACGCTGTTGAGCAAGAGCGTCCGCACTTGTGATTTACTCCTGCGTTCCAATTGACAATGCAGTGAAATAGTTTTTGCTAACGCAGCAAGGTGACTTGCCGTTAACTGCGCACGATCGCGATGTAGTAAACCCATTTGGGCATCCAAGCAATCGCCTGGATTTTCTTCAATCTGAAGCCTCAGTTCGACAATCTTTTCTAACGGAATCAAGGCGAAGTCGAGGTTTGCCAGTTGGTCGCGGTTGGCAGCCAATCCCGCAAGCAGGCGATCTAAGTCGGATAATTCATCATCCAATAGCCAAAATGAGAGCTGATTCTCGCCACTTTCCAGATCCTTGAGCGCGCCGGCCTGCACATCATCGGCAGGCACCCAAGCCGGTTGCAGTTCACGGACAAATTTGTTTTTACGCAAAGTACGAAGTAAGAACGGCACGACGTGTTTCTGTCTTTGATGATGTCAGTTGGGAGACTATGGTTGACACAACAACGCGGATTGGGGCAGCATCTCCTGCAAATCATCAATCACCTGCTTCCAGAGAGGTGACAGTCACTGGCCACACGATCTCGGTTATACGGAATGTTTATGGCCAGTGACTGTCACCTTGCCGACCTCAGATTAGTCAACATCACCTGTTTCATCTTCGATATCCTCCAGTTCTTGCTCGTAGCGCTCGATTGTACGCTGCAGCCAGCGAATGGCAGCTTCACCGACTTGTTGCTCAATATCCGTAGGGGTACGATTGTGCGCTTGTGTATTACGAAGTGTACGGAATGCGCGCATGTGTGATTCGAGTTGATCGCGTCTACGAAATACTTCCTCAAAGATTGACCAATTCCGCAAGATAATTTTTTCATAGTGCGAAACATCACAAAAGTCGAGCCGGCGGCGCGGCTGTACATATTGATTTTGATCTTCATAGGGATGTCTAGAAATTTGCTCTTGAATGCGCTCCTTTACGTGGTTAATGATATCCCCAGGCATTGTCTGTTTCCAGTAATATTTGCCAGCGACCGCTGTCAATCGGCTGTCAATGAAATCGCGGAACTGTACTTCTAAGACACCAATAGCACCTGGTGACAAAGTTTCCTGTTTTTCAAGCGGTGATCCATTTTGTGGTGCAACTGTTACGGTGGATGTCAATATGTCTGGACTGCTATTCGCAAAGTCATTCAGGCGGTTGGCAAAGATTACAGAGCGCGCCGTAAGGAATTGTTCAAAATCATCTTTCCACAGAGCACTGTTTTCGTCAGTGGGTAGGAGATGAGAAGCAAGTGCGATGGCAAAGTTAGGATTCTCTGTGCGATATTGGCCAAGATACTCTGTAGGCGAGCGGCTGCTGATCTCTTTATTCAGATTTGCTGGTATGAAACAAAAATTGGCTACAGCATGCACGCTTCGGCTGCTGTAACCCTTTGTTTTAAGATAGCCCACTGGAAAAATATGGTGACGTTCTGTACGGCTTAAATCAGAGAAAAAGCCATCCTTTAAATTGACCGGGCTGCCATCTTTGAGGTTCTTCGGCCCTTGTAAGGACAACATACAGAGCACTGCATTCCGCAATGCAGAGCTTGTTGATGTCATCATGGTACGTAAGATACTTTCCTGGGTTACTCTGGCCGCATAAGTAAATTGCACTTCGCTGCCATTCAACGAATTACGCAACATCTGTGCATCTTCCGCCATTTTGGCCGGGCTTGTGGAGCTGTAGCGTTCTGAAAGGGTTACACGCCAGAACCACTGCCACAGTAAGGTACGTTCCTTGGCCACCAGCGTGCTTTGCGATTTGTGATAGAAGTAATAGGCCAACACAGGAATAATGCCACGATACGGCAAAAAGGCCGCATATTTTACGCCGAGATTATCACTGGCAAACTGTACTGCTTGTTCAAGCGCACGGACTGTCTTATCCCAGACGCGCAGGATACCTTCGCTGGTTAGTGAGAGTTCATCAATCGTTTTGCAACTGTTGTGTAAAATCAAGGCAAACGTTTGTGTATAGATGGTCTCGTGTAATTCACCAAAGCCCGTCTTGGCAAAGAGTTCATTAATCATAGTTACCCGACGCCGAAAATCGAATTGTTCATTCCAAACGTTGGCACACACTAAATCATATCGACTTAACTTTTTGCCAGATTGATTGATCCGCTGAAAGATTTCAATCGCATCCGCCAAATTTTGCTCTTGAATCCAGACAACAGAAAAAGGGAATGTGGTAAAAATGTGATGGGCACGGTTAAAGATCAACTTATAGGCATCTGGCAGTTGGTTATAGACTTCAAAATCGCCTTCGATGACTGCTTTCACGGCAACAAATCGCTCATTATCGGCCGTACGATACACAAAGAGTTCCTCAGCAAAATCTTCTTCGGTATTTTGCGCAAAATTGGTGGCGCTTGCTAAATCTAAGCTAATGCGGCCATAATCGCGTGAGCCTAGTCGGATCGCCTGCAGCGTTACATAAAGGGATGTCAAGCGCTGTTGGCCATCCAAAATATAGGAAACAGGCGTATAGGGAGTTGGCTCGGGAATCCCCAATTCCGTCAACGCACGGATGAGATGAGTACTATCCGCGGTGGCGCGCCAGAGAAAGAACGTACCGATCGGGAACTCCTTATACATGCTGTCAAGCAGCGCGCGCGTTTTCGTCAACGGCCAGACAAAATCACGTTGAAAGCGTGGGATCTGCAGCTGCCCGCCATGCATCATGTGGTAGAGCTGCGAAAGCGTCATTTTTTGTACGTCAATCTTCGGTTGCTGCACAGTTTCTCCTAACAATTTCCCAAGTTAATTTATAAGGTGACAGTCACCCGCTAGTCCCCCACCACGCCATGCAACACCGCCGCCGTCAGTTGACCGCCCGCCACCTGCGCCGCGCCCAGCTTGGCCGCCAACGCATCGCAACGGGCGAGGAGTTCGTCCACTTTGGCGACGATGCGTTTTTGTTCGGCGAGGGGCGGGAGGGGAATAGGCAGACTAGCGATCTGAAGTTGATTAATACTTGCCTGTCCAATCGCCTGCTTAGCCAATCCGCGGAATGCTTCCTGAATATATGAACTGCGAAGCAATAGATTCACATATTCAGAAAGGTTGGCCTTTTCCATAAGGCGCACTCGAATGTTCATACTCTCGAAAACCATATTCTCGCCAGTTGCCTCAATTAGTGCAGCCTTTCCAACAAGCTCTTTGCTATTTACGCGGTTTATTAGCAAGTCGCCTTTCTCTAAAACGTAGTTATTTAGCTCTTCTGGAGTAACTTCTAACCGCTTAGCTCCGTCAAGATTGATTATCCCATCTTGAATGTTAAACATTCGTAACGAAATTATGCCTCTATCGGTATAAAAGCCTGATGGTTTATATAATCCATTCGTCATCGATTTGACAAGCCACCCTAATCTTGCCCATTCCCACCCCATTGGCAGCGTAAATGGGATCTCGTCTTCATTTATGGGTGGCGGTAACTTCTCTTTCTTCATCCTCCCCCCAGCCACCAACCGCTCCTTCTCCACCCCAATCCTCTCCAGCAACACCCCCGCTGGCTCATCATCTGGATCCTGGGGGACGAGCTTGCCTTGGACGGCCAATTGGAGGATGGTTTGGCGCAGGTCGGTGAGGGTGCGGGGGTCGGTGGTGAGGGGGTCGAAGTGGGTGCGCAGGGTGTGGACGGCGTGGGCGAAGGTGGCGGCGTCGGGCGCGCTCTGTACGCGGTGGAGGACGGCGCGGTTGACGACGACGATCTCTTCCTCGGCGCGGCGCAGCTTGGCTTCCAGGGCGCGCGTCTGGGCAAAGAGTTCGTCCACTTTGGCAACGATGCGTTTTTGCTCGGCCAGAGGTGGGAGGGCTACCACCATATTGTTCAAGATCCGATGATTCAGATTGTTCATTGTTGCGCCAACTGAGCCACCAGCAAGATAGGCTCTAGATTTCGGTGCTCGAATCATCATTACCAGAAATGGTTGGAAAATCTCAGAAGAGGTTTTCAATACAAAACTACCTGAACCACACAACCAACCAGCTTCTCGTTCTGTAACAAGTGAACATCGCCCCATTTCACCTCGACGCCCCATCACAATGTCGCCTTGCTCAAGAATATACCTACTGAGGCGTTTCAATGTGTTGTCACCAATCATCATATTCGGCAAAATGCGAATACCATCGTCTTGGATATTGGCAGGATTAACTACTGGAGTACCATTTTCAACGTAATCAGATTTGTGAAGGGTGCTTCCAAACGGTCCTGTTTGGACAGCAAGAATTGCATCCCCCAATCGCGCCCACGCCCAACCCCTAGGTAATTCACATGCGACTTCGTCTTCACTGATTGGTGACAGTTGCTTCTCTTTACCCAATGTGCCTACCTCCAACAACCGCGCCTTCTCCACTGCGATCCGTTCCAACAACACCCCCGCCGGCTCATCCCCTGGATCCTGTGGCACGAGCTTACCCTGCACGGCCAACTGGAGGATCGTCTCGTTGAGGCGTTGGATGTCGGCGGGGGTTTGGATCAGGGTGTCGAAGTGGGGGAAGAGGTGGGCACAGGTGAGCGTCACTGGCCGCTGCCTTTCTAAGGTGACAGTCACTGGCCACCACCTTGTTGGTTTACCGAAGTATCCCCCGGCCAGTGACTGTCACCTGTGCCTGCTCCTGCGCCCAGCGCGCCCATCAGCGCGGCTTTGAGCGCGGTACGGTCGGCGGCGATTTCGCTTTGGAGGGCTTGGTAGTTGGCGAGTAGGAGCTGCGGGTCGCCGTGGGTGGGGTCGCTGTTGTTGGGATTCTTGATGTCGAGGTTGTAGTTGCGCGCCTTAATCTCGGCGATGGGCACGCGCCAGGCATGTTCGTGCGCCTCGCGGTTCGTCCACCACGCCTTTTCACGCGCAAATTCTTCAATGCGGATCGGCCGTGTCTTGGTATACTTTTTGTAGCCTTCAGGCAGCGGGTGCTCGACATACCAGATCGCCTGCGTCGGTTCACCCTTGGTAAAGAAGAGCAGGTTGGTATTGATGTCGGTATAGGGGGCAAAGACACCGTTGGGCAGCCGCACAATCGTGTGCAGGTTGCACCGTTCGAGCAGATGCTCCTTGAGCCGGGTCTTTACCCCTTCGCCAAAGAGCGAGCCGTCGGGCAGCACAATCGCGCCCTGGCCCCCATCGCGCAGCAGATGGACGATCAGGGCCAGAAAGAGATCGGCGGTCTCTTTGGTCTGAAATTGGCTAGGAAAGTTGCTCTCAATGCCCGGCTCTTCCATGCCGCCAAAGGGCGGATTGGTCAGGATATAGTCGACGCGGTCACGGTCGCTGTAGGCGCGGTACGGTTGGCGCGCCAGCGCGTTGTCCCGTTCAATGTGCGGAACTTCCACATCGTGCAGAATCAAGTTGGTGATGGCGAGCAGATGGGGCAGCGGCTTCTTTTCGATGCCACGGATGGCGCCGTGTAAGCGCTCGCGATCTTCAATCGTCGTCACCTGTGCCCGCATATGTTCGAGCGCACAGACGAGAAAGCCACCGGTGCCACAGGCCGGGTCGAGCACAATGCGACCCAGTTGCGGGTTGGTCATATCGACCATGAATTGGGTGACCGCACGCGGCGTGTAATATTCGCCGGCGTTACCCGCGTTTTGCAGGTCACGCAGGATCTTCTCATAGATGTCGTTAAAGAGATGGCGATCCTGCATGGCGTTGAAGTCGATCTCATTGAGCTTGTTGATCACCTGGCGGATCAAGATGCCCGACTTCATGTAATTATAGGCGTCGGCAAAGACCTCCTGTACAATCGCGCCCCGTGGATCCGCGCCCGGCCCCACCTGCAACTCCTTGAGCGTGGGAAAGAGATCATTGTTGATAAACGCCAGCAGCTCATCGCCGGTGATCCCTTCGTCGTTGGCCGCCCACACCCGCCAACGCAGCCGCTCCGGCATGGGCGAATGGTAGGTGGGGTCGAGTTCGTACTCCTCCTCTTTGTCATCAAAGATTTTGAGAAAGAGCATCCAGACGAGTTGGGAAATGCGCTGGGCGTCGCCATCGACCCCGGCGTCCTGGCGCATAATGTCTTGCATCGATTTGACTACGGTTGTGATCGACATGCAACTGCTTTCTAGAGTAGACGTCAGTCTGATGGTTGATTACAGTCGAGGGCTTTCTGCGCGCCCGAGTGCGTTGCACTCCGCTAGCTTCGAGTGCGTTGCACTCCGCTAGCTTCGAGTGCGTTGCACTGGCTACAACCAATCTGTGCTACCAGGACAGTCTCTGGCCAGTGCAACGCACTCTTCCCCTCTACGCCGCCCGGTATACCTCATTCGCCAGCGTACGCACGGCTTCCAAAAATTGGCGGCGACCGCCAAAGGCGCGCACGATTTCGATGGGGGTGCCGATCCCGCTGAAGGGTGCCAGTTGCAGGATCTGGGCGACTTTGCCCGCGTCCTGCGCCTCTTCGAGCGGTGCCACCCCTTCGGTGGCATATTTGTCGAGCAGCGCGTCGATCACGCTGCGCGCAGTGGTGCTCAAGGCATCAAAGGCCGCGCTCTTCTTGGCACTGCGGGCACGCTCACGGCGGCTCAGCGGCTGGCGGTCAAAGGCGACATAGCAGATCAGGTCAAAGGGATCAAGCTCGCGATCTTTGACCTGCGCCATCAGTTCATCGAGCAGAAAGCCCTGTTCCAACAGCTCTTCCAAGATGGCCGCTTTGCGTTCGGCGCTCTGCCACTTGCTGAGGAAGCTGTCGAGCGAGGCGTACTGCTTGCGCAGATTCTCGCGGCTAAAGTCGACAAAAGAGAGCGTCTTGAGCTGGCCATCTTTGTCATAATACTGCACCCGCTCAGCCAGAATATTGACCGGCACCCCATCGACATAATATTTCTGCCGCCCAGTCGGCTGCTTGCCAATTATACCACCGCCGCCGCCTGTGCCCGCATTTTCAGCCCCGTCACCAGCTTCGCCAGCGGCCTCGCCATCCGGCGGGGTAGGGTCATCGGGCGGGGCCGTATCCCCACCGACCGGCGGCACATAGATCTGTACTGGGTCGCCATCAAAGTCGGGATCTTGAAAAAGCTGGGTCACATTGCGGAAATCCATGATCGTAAACCATTGTTTGCCATGCGCCTCGTTGATGCGCGTGCCGCGGCCAATGATCTGCTTAAACTCGGTCATCGAGTTGATCGTGCGGTCGAGAACGATGAGCTTGCAGGTCTGCGCATCGACGCCGGTTGTCATCAGCTTGGAGGTTGTTGCAATCACGGGATAGCGCTCTTCGGGCGCAATAAAGTTGTCGAGCTCGGCTTTGCCCACCGCGTTGTCACCGGTAATACGCACGACATAGCGCCAATTTTCATGGACCAGATCACCATTCATGTTGGCGATGGCGTAACGCATGCGCTCGGCGTGGTCAATATCCTCACAGAAGATAATCGTCTTCTGGTAGCGTCCAGTCTGTTTGAGATAGTCGCTGACCCGCCACGCCACCACCTTGGTGCGCTCATCGAGCACCAGCGTGCGGTCAAAGTCGCGGCCACTGAAAAGCCCTTCGGGAATCGGCGTGCCATAGCGATCCAACTCGCCAGGGCGCGCTTGCCAGCCGTCAATATCCTTGTCGAGATCAATACGGATCACTTTGTAGGGCGCAAGAAAGCCATCGCTAATGCCCTGTTTGAGCGAATAGGTGTAGATCGGCTTGCCAAAGTAGTCGATGTTCGAGATCGTCGCCGTCTCTCTGGGGGTGGCGGTCAGCCCCAATTGAGCGGCACTGCTGAAATATTCGAGCACCTCGCGCCACGCCGAATCCTCGGCAGCGCTGCCGCGGTGGCATTCATCGACGACAATCAGATCAAAGAAGTCGGGCGAAAATTCACGGTAGCTGTTCTGCCACTCTTCGGTGCCGGTGACCCCTTGGTAGAGCGCCAGATAGATCTCATAGGATTTATCGATCTGACGGCCACTGATCTTGGTCATCTTGTCGCCAAAGTGACGAAAGTCGTTGGTCATCGTCTGGTCGACGAGGATATTGCGATCGGCAAGAAATAGCACCCGCTTCACCTGCCGCGCCCGCCAGAGCCGCCAGATAATCTGAAAAGCGGTATAGGTCTTGCCGGTGCCGGTCGCCATGACGAGCAGCAGGCGGCGTTGCCCCTCGGCAATCGCCTTGACCACGCGATTGATCGCCACCTGTTGGTAATAGCGCGGCGCCCTCCCGCCCCGATCAAAGAAATAATCCTCGCTGACGGCGTCGGCCACCGTGGGTGGCAGCGCATTCTGCTTGACATAGCGTTCCCACAATTGTTGCGGGCTGGGAAACTCGTCCAGTGTCAACCTACGCTCAACGGGACCAGCTTCTGCGGTGCGGTCATGTTCCACAAAGCCATCACCGTTGGAGGTGTAGACATAGGGGACATCCAACAACGCGCCATAGTCAAGCACCTGATCCATCCCCGCGCTCAATTCCTGGTTATTGTCCTTCGCCTCGACAATCGCCAGCGGTACATTGGGCTTGTGAAAGAGAATGTAGTCAGCGCGTTTACGCTTCTGGCTGCGCACCGCCATATTCCCGCGTACAATGACCCGTCCCGCCGTCAGATAGACTTCCTCACGGATCTGGTTCGGTTGCCACCCCGCCTGTTGAATGGCAGGGGTAATATAACGAGTGCGGATCTCTTGTTCGGTTAGTGTTTTCTTATTCATAGCCAAACGCCTTCAATCTCTGCTGTGCCACCGCCCGCGCTTCCTCCGTAAACAACGTCCCAAACCCGGCAGCAACACCTTCGCTTCTACGCTCAAATCGAGCCGGCTACATTCCCACAGCGTGGGTAGCCCAGCAGCAGGATTGTCGCCGGCTAAGAGTCGCTTGGCGGTTTCGACACCACCGACCTCGGTCAACATTTGGAGCAGATAAGCCGCGTTGTAACGACAACTGCGCTTGGCTTCGATGTACGTTGCCATCAGTTGGAAATGGAACTCTGTTTCCAGGGCGGAAAGGTGTCTGTTGTCATGGGGAAGCGTTCCGCTCATGTTTGGTGTCGATCTTGGTCCGTGATAGAAAGGTCTATCAACTTAATCGCAACGCCATGCGCGAATCCCTCAAAAGTCGTAGTGATTCCGTTACTTTCCCCAACAGCAGCGCAACCTTCATGACAAAATCGTAATGTCTACTTGTTACGCATGATACTACCCAACCGCCCTAAATCCCAAACCGCGTTTATCCCACCAACCGCGGTATCTCCTCCAACGCATAATAGACCGGAAGCCCCAACTTCCCCGCCTGCGCCACATCGTCATCCGCGCCTTTTGATGCGCCGGGCAGGCGTAGAATGGCGTCACAGCGTTCGATCAGCCGGCGCGCCGTGGGATGGAGGATGGCGGTAAAGAGCTCGTCCCCAACTCTCTTTCCACCGGCGTTTTGCCAAATCGGCAGGGCAACCCACTCGCCGATCATCGGAATATGCCCCGCTTGAAAAATCGGCCACGCCGCGGCCTCCAACCGCTGTAGATTCGCCGCCATCTTGGCCGGGTCGTCACCCGTGCCACTGCGATAGGGGCCGGCAATCAAGATGAGTAACCGTTCTGTGGTTGTAGCCATTTGTCAACGCTCCTTTAGTAGGATACAATTTACATGGTTTTGCACGAAAAATCTCGAAATCCCGTATAATTCATGATTTTTCATGCAAAATATAGCTCCAAATCAAATTCCGTGCAAATTCGTGCAACAGTGAGAAGAATCATGCTGGCAACCCAACGCAAACAACATCTATTAGAGTTGCTTCAGCGTGCTGGGCAGATTGTCGCCAAAGACGTGAGCGAAGATCTAGGCTTATCTCAGGATACGATCCGCCGCGACTTGCGCGAATTGGCCCAGGAGGGCTTACTGCAGCGGGTCCATGGGGGCGCGCTACCCATCTCGCCGGCACTGGCCGATTTTGCGGGGCGTGAGCAGATTGCGGTCGATGAAAAAGTGGCGATTGGGCACACGGCCGCCGCACTGATCCAGCCGGGGCAGGTCGTCTTTCTCGATGGCGGCACGACGACGGGTCAGTTGGTGCGCCATCTACCGCCCACGTTACAGGCAACAGTGGTCACTCACAGCGCCACGATCGCGGCGGCGTTGGCTACCCATCCCAAGGTAGAGGTGATCTTGATTGGCGGGCGGCTCTTTAAGCACTCGATTGTGGCCGTCGGCGCGGCGACGATCGCTGCGATTGGGCAAATTCGTGCAGATCTTTATTTTATGGGAGTTACTGGGGTACACCACGAAGCTGGCTTGAGTACGGGCGACTATGAAGAGGCGCAGGTCAAGCGGGCCATGTGTACCAACGCCGCTGAGACAATTGTCTTGGCATCGCAGGAGAAGCTTGGCGCGGCCTCGCCCTATCTCATCGCCAAGCTCGATGACGTAAGCAGCATGATTGTGAGCGAGCAGCTCCCGGATGAGCGGCTGGCCCCCTTTCAGAAGCTCGGCGTCATGATCCTGCGGGCGCGCTAGGCAGTGGATGAATGAATTCACCCACTGGTATGCAAAACCCGTTGATGGAAGTTAAAAAATAAATTCGGTCATTGGTGCCACAGGCTGAAGCCCTGTGGCTGGTAGAGAAAGCCCACTAAAGCAGGCTATTAACCCAGTGCGCTTCAGCGTACTTGCGCTAGCAGGCACCGAATTCATTCGGTGCGGCTCGTTTGCCGAATTATTTCCTCAATCCCCATAAACGGTTCAAGCCGTAACTTGCGGTACCCAATCAAAAGGAAAGAGCATGTCAACAGTTCAACGCGAAGAAGCTTTCGACTTTCAACCGCGGCCAATCGGCGAAGTTAGCACATTGGCGGAAGCGCTGGCGGGGCTCTCCTCGCCAATCGATTCATACTTGGAAGATCACATCCGGTCGGCGCAATTTTATCTGCTCATCGACAAACCGACTAACCAAGCCATCGGCCACGTGGCGATCCACGAGGGGATGCGGCTGACCCAATTTTATCTCCAGCCGGCGATGCGTCGCTATGGTCAGCCGCTCTATTGGGCCACCATTCGCCGCTTTGCGCTCACTCAAGCCCTCGTCCCTACCTGTGACGAATTCTTTCTCAGCCACGCGCTTGATGAGTACACCGAGCTACACAAACAAGCCTACTTCTTTGTGGCTGGTGCGCCGAATGGAGCTTGGGCGGATCAGGCGGGGTTGCGCTTTCAGCCGGCGACGCCGGCCGATTACGCGGCCACCGCAGCACTCAATGGCGACTTTGTCGATCGGGTGCAGGAGCGGATTGCGGCGGGAGAGATCTACTTGGGGCGACTGGATGGGGTGTTGGTGGCGTTGGGCATTGTCGAGCGTGGGCAACTGCTGCCCGCTTGTGCCAGCATCGGCATGATGGTGGCACCGGCGGTGCGCCAACAGGGAATTGGCACGCGCATGATTCGCTATCTACGCAACGTCTGCGAACAGAACGGGCTACAACCGCTGGCCGGCTGCGGCTACGATAACACCCTCTCCAAGCGCACGCTCGAAGCGGCGGGTATGGTGACGGCGACGCGGTTGTTGCGCGTTATCTATACGATCTAGCCGGTGCGCTCTTGCACGCGGGGGATCCCTAGACAGCACCTGCGTGCTTGACGGTGCGCCCACCACGCCCTATGATCAAGCGATGAACCCTTTCTTACGCAGATTCATGCGCTTGCTACCGTGGACGGTTGTCCTCACGCTTTTCTCGCTCGTCGTCCTCGGCGTTGTGCTGTGGTTCCGTCACAATCGAGTTGTAACGCTACCTGCGTTGACGGGGCCCTATGCCGTGGGGCGTGTCAGCTATGATTGGGTGGATGAGAGCCGCGCAGAAACACGATGCGACACCGTTGGCGACAATCGCGAGTTGCCGGTGTGGATCTGGTACCCCGTTGCGCCCAATCATCCCGCGGCAGAGCCGGTTGCGTATCTCCCCACGGCATGGCGGGTAGCCCGTGAAGCGCTCGAAGGGCTTGGCTCCGCGCTTTTGTTGCAGAATCTTGCCAACGTACACGCCCATGCCCTGGCTGACGTGGCCCTGGCCAGGGATCGACCGACCTATCCTCTGCTAATTTTTCAGCCGGGGTTGGGCCCCATCGCAACTGATTACACGGCAATCCTTGAAGATCTCGCCAGCCACGGGTACATTGTGATTGCGTCCACACCCACCTGTAGCGCCAGTGTTGTTGTTTTTGGAGATGGGCGCGTGCAGCCAGGAACGGCGGCGGGCAATGTCGATGATAAGCGTACCTTTACCGAGACAAAAGCAGAACTGGGGCAGCTATTGCAGATTTGGGCCGCCGACAACGAATTCGTCTTGACACAGGCGGCAGCGCTCAACCGCGCCGACCCACGGCACCTTTTTACCGGTCGGCTCGATCTGCAACGGGTTGGCTTCTTTGGCCACTCCTTTGGTGGGGCAAGTGCGATCCAGGTTTGCAGCCAGGAGCCGCGCTGCAAGGCAGGTGCGGATCTCGATGGCTACCCTTATGGCGATGTGGATCATCTGATTGTGCCGCAACCCTTTCTCTTCGTGTGGAGCGAAGCAACCGACCCCACCGGTGAAAGTGCGCGCTATGCGGTAGCCGCCACGCGCACGATTGTCGCCCACGCGCCCCAAGACAAGCTTCAATTGACACTGCGCGGAACGCGCCATTTCAATTTTAGCGACATGGCGCTCTACTACAACCCGATCTATCGACTTATGGGTCTGCTTGGTTCAATCGATGGTCAACGTGGCATCGCCATTACCCGTGCCTATTTGACTACCTTCTTTGACCATTATTTGCAAGGAGCCGCTGCGCCGGTGCTGACCAATCCAGCCCGTGAGTACCCAGAGGTGCAAAGCGTACCGGCCCAATAATGGCTAACTGCTCTGCTTCACCCAAGAGTTACAGTAACCGGTTGCTGCAATGGGTCCCTGCAAGATCTGGCAGCCGCCACATGCTTGATCGTCCTCCGGTTTTTTGAAAAATTGGCAGGCATGGCACTGCTTTTCTGGATCGACCGACTGCGCAACGTAGTTTAAGGCGGACCGCATGGACTTGTCAGTGCTGGAGAGCGTTGCTTCTTCCGCACAGCTTGCAATTGACTCATCCGCGGTCGCCGCTTCCGCAGGGGCGGTTGCCATTGCCGCTGAGGACGGCGTGGTTTCGGCACTGCCGCACGCCGCCAATAGTGTTGGCGTTACCAAGAACAACCCCGTAGCCGTTGCCATATAGCGCAGCACAGCTCGGCGGGGCAGCTTGCTTCCGCCCATTGTTTGCTTCATCAATTCGTTCACCGCACAATTTCTCTTTCTATTCACACACCTACCGAAAGTAACAAAATAATGGCTCATCTGTGAAAAGTGTGAAAACCGATGATTTCACTGCTCAGAAATTATTGTGTTTACACACTTTCGGCTGATGAGCGAAAATAATACGCAGAAGTTCCTCAAAAGTCTTTTAGGCCCAAGACCATTCAAATAAGGAGAATGGCCTGACGAAAAGGGATGTTGGTCGAATAAGAAAAGTGTTGTTCGGGTCTCTTGCGAAGAAACTTGGACATTTTGCGTTTGACGATGCGCGGATTAGAGCGAAGGCGTC